>PLGG01000029.1 GCA_003138515.1 Acidobacteriaceae bacterium
CGAAAGAAATCCTACGTTATCCGCCGTCGTCCCCACCCATGTACACTTGATTGTTCCTCTCGCCCGCACATGAACGCTCCGCCAGACCTCGACCTCCACTGGATGCGCCGCGCCCTCGAGCTCGCGCGCCGCGGCATCGGTGTCACCTCGCCTAATCCCGCTGTCGGCTGCGTCATTCTCGACCGGGCCGGCCAAGTCGTCGGCGAGGGCTGGCACGAGTACGATCTCCTTGACCACGCCGAAATCGTCGCCCTCCGCGAGGCCACAGCTCATGCGGGCGATCGCGTTCACGGCGGCACCGCCTACGTCACCCTCGAGCCCTGCAACATCACCGGCCGCACTCCGCCCTGTACCGATGCGCTTATCAAATCCGGCCTCGGCCGCGTTGTCGCCGCCACCATCGATCCCAACCCCGCCGTCGCCGGCCACGGCCTCGACGCCCTCCGCGCCGCAGGAATCGAAGTCGCCGTCGGCCCCTGCCAGGCGGAAGCCCGCCGCCTCAACGAAGGCTTCGCCCGCTGGATCCAGCATCAGCGCCCATTCGTCCTCATGAAGGTCGCGATGACTCTCGACGCACGCATCGCGCCGCCGCCGGCTCAGCAAACTCCCCACGCTCCTTACTGGATCACCAACGAACTCGCGCGCGCCGCCGTCCAGCCTCTCCGCTGGGCCGCCGACGCCACCATGGTCGGCGTCGACACCGTTCTCGCCGACGATCCCTGGATGACCGACCGAAGCGGTCTTCGCCGCCGTCGCCCCCTCCTGCGCATCGTTCTCGACTCCGCCCTCCGCATGCCTCTTGACTGCAAGCTCATCTCGACCGCGCAAAAGGACCCCCAGAACGATGTCGTCATCTTCACCGTCTCCCACGACGAATCGCGCATCCGCGAGCTTGAGAGCCACGGCGTCCGCGTCGAGGTCCTTCCCGCCGACGCAGGCCGCGTCCCGCTCGAAAAAGTGCTCGACAAACTCGGCGAAGAAGGCGTCCTCACTCTCCTCACTGAAACCGGCACGCGCCTCAACACCGCCTTCCTCGCCGCCGGCCTCGTCGACCGCCTTCACCTCTTCATTTCGCCGCAGATCATGGGCTCCGACGCCGTTCCCGCCTTCAAAGGTCTGCCGAGTTTCGTCCACACGACTGAAGTCGAAGTCGAGCGCTACGGCGACGACCTTGGCTTATCGTCGCTCCTGCTCGACCCCTGGCCGCCCGCGCAAAATTCCTAAGCCCATTTCGGACCCGTCAAGTCCAATACACCTGTCTACTCCAATACAATAGAAAAGTACGGCTCCGGATTGGCGCCCGAACTACATAATTGGAGCCGGCCTGCCCGTAGAGCGGCCTATGGCAAAACAGGTAGCGAGAATCGAACACTAAACTTCATGCTCTCCACTCCCCTCATCACGGCTATCGTCTCGCTCATCGGCCTCGCCGGCGTACTCGCCTGGCGCGTGCGCGAAGGCCGCAGCGCCGTGACACTGAAGAAAATCGTGATGCCGCCGCTCGGCATGGCCACAGGATTCTGCATGTTCATCGTCCCCGCCTTCCGTGTTCCTTGGGCCTGGGGCCTCGGCGCCTTTCTCATCGGCGCGGTCGTCTTCGCCTATCCGCTGCTTCTCACCTCTGACCTCCATCTTCAAAACGGCGTCATCATGATGAAGCGGTCGAGTGCGTTTTTTGCTGTCATCATCGTGTTGGCCGTTGTGCGCTACCTTGCCCGCGGCTTCTTTGACCGCTTCCTCACGCTCGAGCAAACCGGAGCTCTCTTTTATCTGCTCGCCTTCGGCATGATCCTCCGCTGGCGCGCCAAGCTCTTCTTCGCCTGGCGCACGCTCACCAGCAGCTCCGCCCCCACGAGCGCCCCAAACCCCGAAGAAGTGCCCGCCAACGACTAACCCGCGGAAGTTCCGCATCTCGCCCACCTCGCAACATCGATGCACCCCGCGAGAACCCGCCTTGTTGTCGGACCCCGTGATTGCGCGCTATGCTGCGGAGGCATTGTTGCGGCAGCTTATCGGGCCTTCACTGGCTTAATCGACCAACTCAACCCGAAAGCCGCGGAGAGGGCAACCTCACTATGACTAGAATCAATCGTCGCGAGATGTTGAAGATAGGCTCGGCCTGCTCGCTGGCTGCGCTCGCCACTGCTACAGCCTCACTGGCTGAGGCGCCTAAAGCAGAAGACAATCACGCGCCTGTGCCGCGCTGGGAAGTGTTTGAGCTGGCCCTGACGGGACCGTCCAGTGGAAACCCATTCACCGATGTTCAGCTTGCGGCGACGTTTACACTCGAGCACCGGACGGTGAAGGTGGATGGGTTCTACGACGGAGCAGGCGTCTACAAGATCCGCTTCATGCCCGACACTGAAGGCGAATGGACGTACGCCACCAGCAGCACCGCGCCTGCACTTTCAGGAAAGACGGGCGCCTTCACCTGCATCGCTGCTCTTGGCGGCGCACATGGTCCGGTCGGAGTCTGCAACACTCAACACTTTGCCTATGCGGACGGAACGCCATTCTTCCCCTTCGGTACCACTTGCTACGCGTGGGTGAACCAGACAGAGGCCGTTCAGCAGGAAACCTTGCGGACGCTGGCTGCGGCCCCGTTCACCAAAATCCGCATGTGCGTCTTTCCCAAGAGTTACGAGTACAACCATAATGAGCCGGCGCTCTATCCCTTCGAGCGCAACGCAGAGGGTGAGAGCGACTTCACGCGGCTGAATCCGGCGTACTTCGCCCATATTGAAGACTGCATCGCCGAGCTTCGCAAGATGAATATTGAAGCCGACCTGATCCTCTTCCATCCCTACGACCGCTGGGGCTACGCAAGCATGCCCGCCGCCGATGACGACCGCTATCTGCGTTATGTGCTCGCGCGCATGTCGGCCTACCGAAACATATGGTGGTCTCTGGCCAACGAGTGGGACTTCATGAAGGCCAAGTCACGTCAGGATTTCGACCGTTTCTTCCATATCGTGGAACAGAACGACCCGGTGTCGCACCTTCGTTCGATTCACTACGGAAACACGATGTACGACTACGCTTTGCCGTGGGTGACTCACGCTAGCCTGCAGACCGCCAAATTCGACTCTGCTCCTGAATGGCTGGAGGCGTGGCGTAAGCCAATCTGCTTCGACGAGGTGCAATACGAGGGAAACCTCAACAGCCAGTGGGGGAATCTTTCCGGCCCGGAGATGGCGCGCCGCTTCTGGCTCGGTGTAATTGCTGGCTGCTACGTCACCCACGGAGAGACATTTCTTGACCCCGACTTGCCTCTGTCGGCTCTGAATGAAAACAGCACGCCGGTTATCTGGTGGTCTCACGGTGGCAAACTCCATGGCAGCAGCCCTGAGCGCATCGGGTTTCTGCGAAAGCTGGTGGAAGAGACCGCCTTCACGGCAGGCAAAGATGCAAAGCGGACCGGGCTTGATGCACAGGTCGAACATGACTACTTGAACGCCTGGACCCTTGACTCGACTGGGACCAAGAAGCAAGAGGGTTTCTATTATTTCGATCTCCATGAGCCCATCTTTTATGAGTTTCCGTTGCCCGAGGGAAAATTCACCGCGGAGTACGTCGATCCTTGGGAGATGACAATGAGCCCGATTCCCGGAATCTTTGAGGGCAAGACAAAGCTCAAACTCACGGGGCGTCCATACCAGGCATTGAGGTTTCGGCGTGTGGAATGATCCCCGCGATCGCTGGACTGAGTCGATCACGGAGAGCGGATGTTTAGTCACCGAGTCTCTCATCCCTGCTCTTTAATCTCTGGTCTCTGATCTCTGCCGTTTATGAGACAATCGTCCGCAACGCGTTTCCCCCAGCAATTACCCGTCAAGGAAAACATCGATGCCCCAAGCAGCGGCTGCGCAATCGCTCACTTTCAACATCGAGCGCAAAGGCTCGACGGCCATCGTCCACTGCCACGGCCGCCTCTACGCCGGTGTCTGCAACAACCTCTACAACACGGTCCATCCCCTCATCCCCAACTCGAAGCGCATCATCCTCGATCTCACTGACCTCGCCTCGGTCGACAGCATGGGACTCGGCACTCTCGTTCGCCTCTACGTCTCGGCAAAATCCGGTGGCTCCTGCCTCGAGCTCATCAATCTCGGCAAGCAGGTCCGTGAACTCCTCGGAATCACGAATCTTCTTTCCCTCTTCGGCGATATGTGCGAAAAGGGCGTCGCAATCAAGTTCTGACCCGCCAGCCTGCAAAGCCAATCCGACAGCGGCCACCGAAGTGTCTTCCTTTTCCCTGTTCCCTGTTCCCTATTCCCTGTTCCCTGTTCCCTGTTCCCTTAAAATCAATCCATGTTCACCGGCATCATCGAGCAGACCGGAACCCTCGTCAGCCTCACCGATCGCGGGGGTGTTCGCCGCATCACCGTCAAGGCGCCCGGCATCGCCTCTCGCCTGCGCGAAGGCGACTCCCTCGGTGTCTCCGGTGTCTGTCTCACGGCTCTCGATCCCGACCCCACCTACTTCCACGCCGATCTCGCCCAGGAAACGCTCGACCGCACCTCTCTCGGCTCTCTCGCTCCCGGCGCCAACGTCAATCTCGAGCTGCCCACCACCGCCGGCAGCCCTCTCGGAGGCCACATCGTTCAAGGCCACGTCGACGGAACAGGCGTCCTCACAGCGCTCGACCCGGTCATCCCCGAATCAAGCCCGCAATTCCACCGCGAGACAACCGACTGGACACTCAAAGTCCGCGTTCCCGAAAACCTCCGTCAGTGGATGGTCCACAAAGGCTCAGTCGCGGTCGAAGGCATCAGCCTCACCATCGCGACCGTCATCAGCGATGAGATCGCCATTGCAATCCTGCCCCTCACTTACTGGCGCACAAATCTCCATACGCTCGCCATTGGCGCGCCGGTAAACATCGAAGCCGATGTACTGGTCAAGCTCGCCGCCATGCAGATGCAATCCGCGAAGAAATCGGAATTCGACCTCACGGCAGCGTGGCTGGTTGCGAACGGCTATTGATCAGGCCCGCGCGGCAAAATCTCCGGTGGCGCAATCTCGATCCACCGCGCCTTATTCGACTCCTTGCCCGAATCCTTGCCCGACTCCGGCCTGCATTCTGCCCATAGCGCGTAGATTTCCTTCTTCGACACTCCCCACGTCTCCACAAGCACTGCGCTGCCCCCATCCGCTCCGGTGTAGCGCTCGCGGCACCACAGAATGAACGGCACAAACCGGCCGCCCTTGCGCATCGTGAACCAATCAATGATTTCGTGCGGCGATTCACCAAAAACATTCTCGGGCGTCCACCAGAACCGAACCGGCCCTTTAGCCGAAAATTTCTCCTCGATGCAGGTGCCTCCGGTTTCACGCATCGCGCGCACGAATTCCGCCCACCCGATGAACCTTCCTTGCGACTTCATCAGCGACTTGAGCGCGTCCTCGCGGTGTTGCTGTCTCCATCGAACAAGAAATGCGTAAGGCATCGCAAAACAAGCGCCAACAAACAGAAAAGGGAGCATCAGCAGCCCGAGGATCGCCGCGAAATACCCGGTCCCCAGTTTCTGGTCGCGCAGGTTTTCCGATTCCGGCATTTGCATCATCGCCGCCCCTCATGGCTTCGTGGCGAGTTTCGGCGGCGCCATTACATAATCGTCGCCCACCCGTGCCAGAATCTGCGCCCGCCGATCCGTCAGCAGCTTCAGCCGCTTCGTCACTTCGATAAATTCCTTCTTCTGGTCCGCCGTCAGCCCCGCGCTCCCCTGTCCCGGCGTTGCGCCATTCGCGCCCGGCTCGACCTCGGCATTCGGCCCGCCCACCGGCACCTCTGCTTGCGTTGTATTCGAACCCGCCAGCTTGTTCAACGCATCCAGCCGCGCCTCCAGCGCCGGAATCTCCCGGTCGATCAGCACCGGCCGAATCAACGGCTTCTTTTCATGTCCCGCCGCCAGTTCGTTGCGGTTGTTGTCCTCCCAAACCGGCAAAACACCCACATGCCCCAGCTCCACGCGAATTCCCGCCGGTCCGTAATCTCTCTTCACCGCTGAAAACAGCCCGATCATCTCGTCCCGCGGCTCGCCATTCGCGTCCGGATTCAGCCCATCCACATAGCTGCGCGACTGGTTCGACAAAAAATTCCCCATCGAATAAAAAATCACCGTGTCGCGCCCATCCTGCGTCTGGTAGGTCTCAATCGGCTGCAGCGCGTGCGGATGCCCGCCCACAATCACCGTCGCTCCCGCCTCAAGCATTTTGTGCGCCAGGTCCACGTCTTCCGGCCGCGGCGCAGTCGCGTATTCGATCCCCCAATGCACGCTCACCACCAGAAGATCGCACTGCGCCTTCGCCGCCTTCACCGCCGCCAGCACCGTCGCCTCGTCCGCTCCCGGCGCGCCGTTCGCCTCGCCCGGATACGGATAGAAATTCACGTGCGGCTGGTCATCCTTGTCCGGATTCCGGTTTCCATTCAGCCACCGCGTCATCCCCAGCCAGCCCACCTTGATCCCGTTCGCCTCCGTAATCACTGGCTGCCACGCGGTTGCCGCATCGTCGCTCGTCCCCGCAAACTCGAGCCCCACTTCCTTCAAGTGCTCGCGGCTCTCTTCGAATCCCGCCCATCCCTGGTCCATCACATGGTTGTTCGCGAACGACACAATTTTGATCCCGCTCGCCTTCAGCGCCTCGGGCAGCTCCACCGGCGCGTCAAACAGGAACGCCTTCGTCCCGCGCGAGTGCGTCGGCGCCTCCGGCGTCTCTAGGTTCACAAATCCAAAATCCGCGCCCTGAAATACGTCCGCCACATCGCTGAACAGCGCAGCCCACCCCTGCTCGCCGTCGCCCGCGGCTGCAGCCGACGCTTTCACCGCCTCGTGCGGAATCACGTCCCCCGCCACCGCAAAATTCACCTGCGCCAGGTCGTGCGGATAGGGCGCAACCACCGCCGCGTGCAGTCTCCCGTGCAGCGCCGGAATCAGGACCGTCGGAATCAGCGCCGCGCCCACCGCCAGCACCGGAATCGCCCCAGCCATCCACCGCCAGCGCTTGCCGGGACCACCCCAAACGGCGCCACGCGTCCCCACAGCGACACCCGGTCCGCGCTGCGGTCCAGCACCTCTTCCGATTCGACGACCACTCCAAACCGAGTCCATCATCGACGCTTGCCCCTCGCTCCCAGCCATCTCAACCCGGCCCGTCTCACCATACATAACCGGGATTGGTCCCAGCATACAGGCACCCTTCCTCTCCCGGCCTCAAAACCTCCGCCCCGGTATCCGCTTTGCCTAGAGCACGTCGACAGGTGAGCCCCAACCCCGCGAACGCCCGGCCCCTTCTGCTCGTCTATCTTGCAGTTAAGACTGTTACCCTTGATTTGGAGCATTCGTTCGAGGATTCCCGGCTGCGCCTAGGGTGTGCAACCGGCAAGCGCGACCATGACAGATTTCGTCATAAAGCTGGCCGATGAGCGTGGCCACGTGCAGGAGCAGGTCCAGTCCGCGGCCACGGCCGAAGAGCTGCGCGCCCGTTTCTCCCATGCCGGCTATCACGTCTTTTCTGTCCGCGCGCGCGGCAGCATTGGCCTCGGCCGCCGCAAAATCAAGCTTGAGCCGTTCCTCATCTTCAACCAGCAGTTCCTTACCCTTATTCGCGCCGGCCTGCCCATCCTCGGCTCCATCCAGATGCTCGGCAAAATCCAGAAACAAGCCTCCTTCTCCAGCCAGTTGGACGACGTCGCCAGCCGCGTCAAGCGTGGCGAGGCTCTTTCGGCAGCCTTCGAGGCCCAGAGCGGCTTCCCGGTCATGTACACCACCACGCTCCTCGCCGGCGAGCGCTCCGGCAACCTGACTGAAGTCCTCGACCGCTACGTCAACTTCCAGAAGGTCGCCCTCACCCTGCGCAAGAAGCTTGTCGGTTCCCTCATCTATCCCTGCGTGCTGCTCGTTCTCGTCTTCTGCCTGCTCATTTTCATGTTCACGGTCGTCATTCCTCAGTTCGCTAAGCTCTACGACCAGCTCGGCAGCAAGCTCCCCGCCCTCACCGTCGACCTCCTCGAATTCGGCAAATGGATGCAGCACAACATCCTCTGGCTCGCGATCGGCGCTCTCATCGCCGGCTTCGCCTTCTATCGCTTCGCCATCACCGAGCGTGGCCGCGACTTTGTCGACGGTGTCCGCGTCAAGATGCCGGTCTTTGGCAAAATCTGGCTCAAATATCAGGTCGCTCTCTTCGCGCGCACGCTCTCCACGCTGCTCACCGGCGGCCTGCCGCTGGTGCCCTCTCTTGAAACCGCTTCCCGCTCCATCTCCTCGCGTCGCGTCTCCAAAGCCATCGAAGCCTCGATCGTCACCGTGAGCGAGGGCAAAAACCTGGCCGATTCCCTCACCAAAACCGGCGTCTTCCCCGATCTCGCCGCGGAAATGATCGCCGTCGGCGAGCAAACCGGCGCTCTGCCCCAAATGCTCAACTCCGTCTCCGAGTTCTTTGAGGAAGACGTGGCCAATGCGCTCGCTGCCGCGCTCGCGCTCATTGAGCCCGCCATCCTCGTCCTCATGGGTGTTGTCGTCGTCTTCATTCTCGTTTCCCTCTACCTGCCCATCTTCTCGCTTGGGCAGACCACTGGGATGTAACTGCTCCCGCATTAGGAGAGTTGTTTTATGGCCGAAACCAACCCCGATACCAACGTTATTACGCTCCCTGTTCCCGGCAGCCCCGATTTGCGAGTCGACGAGCGCGCCAACGCCGAGGCCCTCGCCCGCCGCTATCATGCCGAGTTTGTCGACCTCAAGAACTTCAAAATTCAGCACGAGCTCCTGCGCACCGTCCCCGTCGAGCTCATGTTCCGCTACAACTTCGTCCCCATCGAGCTGACCCCCGACACCCTCATCATCGCCGTCAGCGACCCTTCGCGCCTCATGGTTCTCGATGAGATCGCCGGCCTTCTCGGCGCTCGCATCACCGCCCGCGTCGCCACGCTCTCGCAGATCACCGATCTGCTCAAGAAAACCGAGCAGTCGCAGCGCGTCCTCGACGAAGCCAGTGAAGGCCTCACCTTCGACGTGCTCACGGGCGACGAAAACTCCGATGAAAACATCTCCATCGAGAAGCTCACCAGCGACACTGAAGACATCAGCCCCATCATTCGCCTCGTTGACACCACCATCTTCACCGCACTCGAGCGCCGCGCCTCCGACATCCACATCGAAAGTTACGACGACTCCGTCCACGTCAAGTACCGCATCGACGGCGTCCTTCAGGAAGCCATGGCGCCCATCGCCCGCGAGCACCACGGCACCATCCTTGGCCGCATCAAGATCATGAGCGAGCTCGACATCGCGGAAAAGCGCGTCCCGCAGGACGGCCGCTTCCGCGTTCGCTACAAGAACCGCCTCATCGACTTCCGCGTCTCCATCATGCCCACGATCTACGGCGAAAACGCCGTCCTCCGTGTCCTCGACAAAGAATCGATGAGCGAGAAATTTAAGAACCTCACGCTCGATGTTGTAGGCTTCGCCGAAGAGGACCTTCGCCGCTTCCGCCGCTACATTCGCGAGCCATACGGCATGGTTCTCGTCACCGGGCCTACCGGCTCCGGCAAAACCACCACCCTTTACGCCGCACTGAACGAGATCAAGAGCGACGAAGACAAGATCATCACCATCGAGGATCCGGTCGAATATCAGATTCGCGGCATCACGCAGATTCCCGTCAACGAAAAGAAAGGCCTCACCTTCGCTCGCGGCCTGCGCTCCATCCTCCGCCACGACCCCGACAAAATCCTCGTCGGCGAAATCCGCGACCAGGAGACGGCGCAAATCGCCATCAACTCCGCGCTCACCGGTCACCTCGTATTCACGACCGTCCACGCCAACAACGTCGTCGACGTCCTCGGCCGCTTCCTCAACATGGGCGTCGAAGCCTACAACTTCGTCTCCGCGCTCAACTGCATCCTCGCCCAGCGCCTGGTGCGCACCGTCTGCGAGTACTGCGGCCACACTGTTCATCACAGCGACGAATTCCTCCTCTCCAGCGGCATGGATCCTGCCGAGTGGCGCGACTTCGACTTCCGCGAGGGCTCCGGCTGCATGGAGTGCGGCGGCACCGGCTATCGCGGCCGCACCGCCATCCACGAGCTACTCGACCTCACCGACACCATCCGCGAGATCATCCTCGCCAAAAAACCCACCTCCGAGATTCGCAGGCAAGCGCAAAAAGAGGGCATGAGCTTCCTCCGCGAGTCCGCCATCGAGCGCGTTCGCCGCGGCGTCACTACACTCAAAGAGATCAACAAGGTTACATTTATTGAGGCGTCACGCTAGTGCCACAGATGTTTAGCAAAATTCGCACCACCCCGCTGCCCGCTGGCCGTCCGCCGGTCGCCGTCGAGATCTCGCCCGAAGGCGTCCTCGTTGCTGCGCGTCCCGCCAAGCGCGGCGCATCCGAGTTGGCGCACGGCCACGTCTACTCATTCGTTCCTTTGCCCCCAGGCGCGATCGTTCCCGGCATTGAAGAGCCCAACCTGCGCGCGCCCGAAGCCGTCACCGACGCCATCCGTTCCGCCCTCGACGACGTCTCCCCCCGCACCCGCTCCGTCACCATCGTCCTCCCCGACACCATCGTCCGCGTCTTCGTCCTCGACTTCGATACCCTCCCCGCCAAAGCCGCCGAGGCCCTCCCTGTCGTGCGCTTCCGCCTGCGCAAGATGGTCCCTTTCGAAGTCGAGCACGCGGGCGTCAGCTATCAGTTGTTGTCGCAGACCGAATCCGAATGTAAAGTCCTCGCCGCCGTCGTACCCGGCCCCGTCCTCGCCGAGTACGAAGCCGCCGTTCGTGCCGCCGGCTATGAGCCCGGAGCCGTCCTCTCCTCGTCGCTCGCCGCGCTCGAGGCCCTCGACTCCATGGAAGCCATCATGGCCGCCAACCTCAGCGCGCACGCCATCACCACCTCCATCGCCAATGGCCAGGAGCTGCTCCTCTACCGCACCCTCGACCTTCCCGATGATTTCACGCAGCGTGTCGCCGAAATTCAGCGCAGCATCGCCGTCGCATCCGCCTACTTTGAAGACAAGCTCGGTTCGCGTCCTCGCACGCTCTACTACGCGGGAATTCAGGACGCCGCCGAATTCGCGGCCTCCATCGACGACCCCGGCCTCTCCGTCGTCGAATGGGCCTCGCGCCCCGATGAAGGCGCCATGACCGCGCTCCCTCAAATTTGTTTTGCCGGCGTCGCAGGCGCGCTGGCCGGAGCGAGCTGAATCATGCGCATTACGATCAATCTCGCCTCCCGTCCCTACGCCAATCTCGGTCCGGCGCTCAAGCGTCTGCGCATCGCCATGGCGGCGCTCTTCGTGCTCTGTCTCCTCTTCTTCCTCGGCCTCCATCTCTTCGACCGCCAGGCCAATGATGCGCGCGCCCGCGACCACTCTCTTGACGGCCAGATCGCCCGCGTCCAGGCCGAGCGCGCGGCCGCAGAAGCCATGATGCACCACCCCAACAATGCTCAGGTCCTCATCCAGGCCGAAGCTCTCAATCGGCTCTTCGACGAGAAAGCCTTCTCCTGGACCCTTGCGATGGAAGCCATGGAGAGGGTGCTCCCCGGCGGCGTGCAGGTCACCTCCATCGAGCCCATCCGCGCCGAAGACGGTCACATCACCGTGCACGTGCGCGTCGTCGGCCCCCGCGATCGCGCCGACGAACTCGTCGCCAACCTCGAGCGCTCCCGCCGATTCCTCCTGCCCCGCATCGTTGGCGAAAACGCCGAGTCCAGCAACAATCCCTCGCAGCGCCAGGAAGCCATCAGCATCTCCAACCGCTTCGACTTCGACCTGCTTGCCGACTATAATCCGCCCACGTTAGAGGAAGTACATGTCGCTGCCAGGCCCGCGCATAAACCCTATTCGACAGTACCCCTCGGCATCGCCAACCCCAATCGTTCGCCAACCGCTCCCGGAGTCCCGCAAAGCAACGGCCGCCCGCCCTACACAGGACCCAAACGTGGAGGTCCGCAATGAGCGCTGACGGATCATCCTCGACTTGGCGTGAGCGCCTGGCCTCTCCACTCACCTGGCACGTTGCCGGCTTCGCCGTCTTGCTCGTTCTCGCCATCGTCCTCGCCGTTCGCCTCGGCTTGGACTGGGCTGCCATGAACAGCAATTCCGGCGACGTCCTCGCCGGCAAGCAGATTCAGTTGAAGGCCCTTGAAATCCAGACGGCTCCACTTCGCGGCCTCGATCAACGCGTCGAAAAATCTCGCCAGCAGATTGACGCCTTCTACAAAAAGCGCATTCCGCCCGATTACTCCCTCATCTCCACTCGTATCGGCGAATTGGCGGTCTCATCGGGCGTCCGCCTCTCGCGTGTGCAGTACGCGCAGGGCAAGCCCGGCTCCGCCCTCACTGAGATTTCCATGGACGCGGGCATCAGCGGCGACTATCGCGCAATCATGCATTTCATGAACAGCCTTGAGCGCGATCAGATCTTCTTCATCATTCGTGGCATGTCGTTGACCGGCCAACAGGGCGGCCTCGTCAACCTTCGCCTTCGCGTCTCCACCTGGCTGCGCCCCGCCGACGCTGCAGCCAGCGGTCTGCCTATGGCTCCATCTCCCGGCGATGAATCGCCCAATGCTGCCGCGCCGGGCAAGGAGGGCGAGTAATCATGGCCCTCGCTCTTGGAACCGAAAACAAGCGCCAGGTGATCATCGCGAGCGTGCTCGCCGTTATCCTGCTTGTTTGCGCCTTCTTCGTCTACCGCATGTTCTTTGGATCATCTTCGCCGGCCGACTCCGGTTCCGTGCCCGTCGCGCCCGCGCTGCAAAACCCTCCCGCCCCAACCGGCGCATCGTCCGGCAAACCCTCTGCATCGGGTAACGAGGCGCAGCGGCTCAATAACGCAGGCATCGATCCCTCCCTCCACTTTGACAAGCTGGCGCAGAGCGAAGACATCGAATATTTGGGCTCCGGCCGCAACATCTTCTCCGCCGAGTCGGCCCCCATTCCCATCCCCAAGGCCATCGCGTCGGCCCGCCCCGACGCCCAGGCTGCAGCCGCGGTAAATACGCCGCCGCCACCACCCAAGCCTCCGGCCATCGATCTCAAATACTTCGGCTACTCTCAGGACGGACAAAAAGTGCTGAAAGCATTCTTCGCCCGTGGCGACGACATCTTCATGGCAAAAACCGGCGACATCGTCGACCATCGCTACAAGATCGGCGTCATTCGCCCCCTCAACGTCGAGATCACTGATCTCGCTTACAACAACACGCAGACGATCGCGATTTCGCAGCCCTGAATGGCATCATGACTCCTACCTTTCCAATTCCCCGCGCCTTTCACTCCGTGCCTCTTCGCTCGTCCTCCGCGCTGGGTGCCCCATCCATTCCTCGGAGTTGCGAAGAACGGTCGCGGAAAGGGTGGGTGCCACTGAGCGCTTCACATCGCGCTCGCAAGCCCATCCCCGCCGCCGAGCAGGGCTACGTCATGCTCATCGCCATCTTCCTCATGGCGCTCCTCGCCCTCTCGCTCACCATCGCCGCGCCCAAAATTGCCCGCTCCATCCAGCGCGACCGCGACCTCGAAACCTTTCATCGAGGCATGCAATATCGCCGCGCCATTCAGCTCTACTACCGCAAATTCAAAGCCTACCCGCCCAACATCCAGGCGCTCGTCGAGACCAACAAAGTCCGCTTCCTGCGCAAGAAATACAAGGATCCGATCACCGGCCAGGACGACTGGAAGCCTGTCATGTTCGGCCAGAACAAAACCCCCACCGCTATGGGCTTCTTTGGCCAGCCGCTCGCCGGCAACGCATCCACTCTCGCCGGCACCGGCCCCGGCGGCGGCGGCGGCTTGCAGGGAGGCACGAATAGTAACGGCAGCGCCTTCGGCGGAACCTCCTCTGGTTCGGGCTCGATATTCGGCCCGTCCGACTCCGGCAATGGTCAACCGCCGTCCGCTGGTGCGTCCGGCTCGACCGACAACTCCGGCGCAACCGGATCCACCGGCAGCCCTTCTTCAGGAACGACCTCCTCGGGAATATCAGGCGACGCCACAAGCGCTGCAGCCGCCAGTCAAACCTTCGGCGGCGCGGGCATCATCGGATTTGAGCCTGCCAGCCCCAAACAATCCATTCTGATTTACAAGAAGAAGAATCACTACAACGAGTGGGAGTTCACCTACGACCCGCTCTCTGACGCGAAAACCGTCAGCGGCGGCAGCACTGGCCTGAACGGCCAGTCTGGCACTGGCCAGTCGGGCACCGGCCAGTCCGGCTCCGGCCTGTCTGGCGGTGGCGGAGGCCAAGGCGATGGCGGAAGCCAGGGTGGCGGCGGTGGCCAAGGCAGCGGGGGAGCCCAAGGCAGCGGCTCCGGCCCTGGCGGGTCCATGCCGCCCGAAACCACGCCGCAGCAGTAGGGGTCCCACGCGACGAATCACTCGTGGGTCCGCCCCGAATCCCGCGAAATCTCGACCCCACAAACGCAAAAAGGCCCGCCCTCCCGGGCGAGCCTCTGATCTTCGGTCTTCTTGGTCCCTTGTTCCCTCGGTCCCTTGTTCCCTGCTTTTCTTACACCTGGAACGACGAACCGCATCCGCAGGTCGACTTCACCTGGGGGTTCTCGAACTTGAATCCAGCCGCTTCCAGCGACTCCACGTAGTCCACGGTGCAGCCGTTCAGGTACATCAGCGAGGTCGCGTCCACGAAGACCTTCAAGTCCTCGAAATTGAACACTTTATCCATCATGCCGCCCTGGTTCTCAAAGGCCATGGAGTATTGGAATCCCGAGCACCCTCCGCCCACTACGCCAATCCGCAGCCCGGCCGGGAGCGGGTCCTGGGTGGCCATGATCTCGCGTACCTTGGCGATCGCCTGCGGTGTCAGCTCAAGTGGCGCTTTCTTAACGGTTTCCTCGGCTGGCGCTACTGTTCCCGGTGTAACGGTTGTCGTGGCCATGGATTCTCCCTCGGTAACTTGAAGTTCTTGCTCTCTCTTCGTACTGTACCTTCCAGTATAACCTTTCGACAAGCCCCACTTTCGGTACACATCCCATTAGATGCGCCCCCGCTCTAATGGTCGCTGAACCCTCGCCTGGCCGCTCACCACCCCGCCCACTACAAGACTTCACGCAAATGGGTTCACTTTTTCACCCAATTAGGGCTATGATGCAACCGTAAGGGGCCCCTCTGGCCGCGAGACCGCAATTCCCTACGACCCCGCTGGTTCCTGGGACCGGAATTCGTTCGGAGGTGGAGTATGACTTTTGTCCCAGTGATGTGGACCGTCTGGTCCGCGTTCGTCGTCTTCATGGCTGCGATGTACATCTATCGCTCCAACCTGACAAAGAATGAAGAGGACCAGATCTTCCTCGACGACTCCTTCTCGCATGAGCAGGCGGAGCAGGCGGTCATCGCTTCAAAAGTAGCCAGGGTCGAGCCGATGGTGCGCATCGCCCGGTGGCTCGTCGTGGGCATGACCGTCGTCGTCGTCGCGTACTACGTTCGCGACATTATGATCCAGCTCCACATCGTCGAATAGGACCGGGAACCGGCCCGACCGTCACGGCGTGCGAGGCCTCTGCGGCCTCGCATGTGCTCAGCCTTCGCTCTCCCGAACGGTGTGCGCGCGTCACCCCGCCCGCGGTTGCATCCCATCGCGGTTCCAATCTCCCAAAACGTCAGACCAAAATCTTCAGAACTGATGGAAGATGTCGAAGAGGTAGTACACCAACACGATCGCCGTCATCGCTCCCGCAATCCACAGCGCCGTCGTCTTCACCGGACGAAACTTGTTCACCCGAGCCAGAATGGCATCCTGCTCGGACTTTACATGGCTTGATGAATCGGCCAGAAAAATCTGCGCCTCCTCATTCCTTCCCAATCTCGCCGCAAAAATGCTTACGCCGGCCATAAAGACTAACGACACACCCCATACTGCCCACATGATCGGAACGAGTCCCATTCCATTCTCCCCATACGAAATTTTCTTGGCGGCCCGCATCGTGCGCATCCGCGAATTCATTGCGGCCGCATCAACTGCGAACCTCACGTTCGTGATCATAGGGGCTGGTAGCTTTGCTCCCGGGTGACAGGAGTCACACTGCTCCCGCATGCGTCCCACATTGAAAAAAGGAATCAGAACGGATCGAAGCCGCAACCGCCCTCTTCGGGCGAGCCTTTACTTCTACTTCTACTTCTACTTCTACTTCTACTTCTACTTCTACTTCTACTTCTACTTTTGCTTTTGCTTTTACTTTTGCCCTTGCTCTTGCCGTTGCTTTTCTCTTTGCTGTTGCTCTTCCTATTCCCTGCTTCTCACACAAAAGGCCCACCCTCTTCGGGCGAGCCTTTGTAGTGGAATTTGAATTTGCCTTTGTCTTTGTCCTTGCTTTTGCTCTTCCCTGATCCCTGTTCCCTAATTGTGGTGCATCAAC
>PLGG01000025.1 GCA_003138515.1 Acidobacteriaceae bacterium
TCGGCGATCAGCCAGCCTTCAAGTGCGACGAGAACGGCGGCGATGCTCAGGATAAATTCCAGGCCGGGATTGCCTTCGGGCATGGGCCGATGTGCGGCGGCAGCAGGAGCAAGGTAAGCGCTGAAACGATCGAGACCGATCCAGCCGCCGCAGACGGAAAGCACGGCGAGAATGACGAGGGGAACGAGCATCGAAAGCGGCGTCGCGTGGTGATGGCTGGTTTCGCTGCGCGGCTCACCCATGAATGTGAGATACCAGAGGCGAAACATGTAGAACGACGTGAGGAGAGCCGTGACGAGCGAGACAAACCAGAGGAGCTTCCCGCCGGTTCCATCGAGAAATGCGGCGTAGAGAATGGCGTCTTTCGAGAAGAAGCCTGCGAAGGGCGGAAATCCGGCGATAGCGAAGACGGCCGCGGTCATGGTCCAAAAGGTGACGGGGAGTTTGGTGCGCAGACCTCCCATTTTGCGCAGATCCTGTTCGCCGCCCATGGCGTGAATGACGGAGCCTGCCGCGAGGAAGAGCAGCGCCTTGAAGAACGCGTGCATGACGAGATGGAAGATGGCCGCCGAGTAGGCGGCAACGCCGCAGGCGAGAAACATGTAGCCGAGCTGCGAGATGGTCGAGTAGGCGAGAACGCGCTTGATGTCGTTCTGGACGAGGGCGATGGTGGCGGCGAAGAGAGCGGTGGCCGCGCCGACGATGGCGACGGTCCAGAGCGCGACGGGGGCGCGATCGAAGAGCAGATGCGTGCGGGCGATCATGTAGACGCCGGCAGTAACCATGGTGGCGGCGTGGATGAGCGCGGAGACGGGCGTGGGGCCTTCCATGGCGTCGGGCAGCCAGATGTAGAGCGGGAGCTGCGCGCTCTTGCCAGCTGCGCCGACGAGCAGGCAGATGCAGATCACGGTGAGAACCATGCCCTGCCAGCCGGGGGCGAGCGCAAGTTTGACGGCGATGTCGGCAAAGCTGAGCGTGCCGAACGTGGAGAGCACGAGAAAGATGCCGATGAGGAAACCGAAGTCGCCGATGCGGTTGACGATGAAGGCCTTCTTGCCTGCGTCGGCGGCGGAGTTCTTCTGGAACCAGAAGCCGATGAGCAAATAGGAGGCGAGGCCGACGCCCTCCCAGCCGACAAACATGAGAAGGAAATTGCCGGCGAGGACCAGAACGCTCATGAAAAAAAGAAAGAGATTGAGGAAGCTGAAGTAGCGCGCGTAGCCCGGCTCGTCTTTCATGTAGCCGACGGAGTAGACGTGGATGAGGAAGCCGACTCCCATGATCACCAGGAGCATAACCGCGGAAAGCTGATCGAGGACGAAGGTGAAGTCGACGCGGAGCGCGCCGATGGCGAGCCATGGGTAGGAGAGCGATTCGGCGGCGGGGAGGGCGAGCGCAGTGACCTGCCCGCAACCGTGACAGTTTGAAGCCGCGGAAATGACGGTGGCTCCGAAGTCGCTCAGAACCAAGGCGAGAGATGCGAGAGGCGCGAGGACGCCGATGGCAGAGACGAGCCGCCGGGGCAGCCGGGAGCCGAGGATTCCGTTGAGCAGGAAGCCCAGAAACGGAAACAGCGGAATCAGCCAGAGATATGCGGACTCGTTCATAATTTCATCAGGTCGATACGGTCAACAGCCAACGTGGAGCGCGCGCGGAAGACGGCGATGATGATGGCGAGGCCGACAGCGGCTTCAGCGGCGGCGACCATCATGACGAAAAAGACAAAGATCTGGCCACGCACCTCGTGCCATTGGTAGGCAAAGGTGACGAAGGAGAGATTGACGGCGTTGAGCATGAGCTCAATGGACATAAAAACTGTGATGAGATTGCGCTTGATGAGGAAGCCGACAACGCCGAGCGAAAAGAGGACGGCGCTGAGGAGCAGATACCAGGAGAGCGGGACGTCATGTTGAAGGAAGCTCACTTTTCGGCCGTCCTTCCCGATTCGGGGATCTTGGAGCCTTCGACATGCGCGAGCGCGACTGCGCCAAGAATGGCGATGAGGATGAGCACCGAAGTGACTTCGAAAGGAAGAAGCAATTCGTGAAAGAGCACCTGGCTGAGAAGCTCGAGGTTCGATTGGCCGGGCGCGTTGGAGAGACCTTGGCCGAAATGGGCAGAGCCGATGCCCTGCATGTGAAGAACGATGGTGGCGAGAACAGCGAAGATGACGACGACCGCGGGGAATCCAACGCGAGCCGCGGCGCGACTGCCCAGGGTGCGCTCTTCGCGGCCGGCGTTGAGCAGCATGACGACGAAGGTGAAGAGCACCATGACAGCGCCGGAATAGACGATGATCTGCGCGATGGCGAGGAACTCCGCGCCGAGGAGCAGATAGAGAACGGCGAGGGAGGTCATGACGACGATGAGCGAGAGCGCACTATTAATGGGATGGGTCTGCAACAGGAGATTGATGGCTCCAGCGAGGCAGAATCCGGCAAAAAGGAAGAACAGGATCAGATGCATCGTTGTTCGAGGAAAATCCCTCCCGATTGTAAATGAGCCTCATGCGGCTCGTTTGGTGGTGTTGTTCCCAATCGAATTCGTTTTCCCGGTCCCCACATGCGAGGGACCGGGGGCACCGACATTGCCCGGATGCCTGCGCTCAGCGCCAGGCAAGCCAGAGGCTTGTTGCCACAATGTTGAGGATGGCGAGCGGTAGCAGATAGCGCCATCCAAAGTTCATGAGTTGGTCATAGCGGAAGCGGGGCAGCGTGCCGCGCACCCAGACGTAGAGACAGAGAAACAAAAGAACCTTGAGGACGAACCAGACCAGGGGCATCATGACGTTGATGAGGGTGCTCTGGAGGTGCATCTCGCCGAAGGGGTTCGTCCAGCCGCCAAGAAAGAGCAGCGTAGCCACGCAGCCCACGTTGATCATGTTGCCGTACTCGGCCATGAAAAACATGGCGAACTTCATGGAGCTGTATTCGGTGTGATAGCCGCCGGTGAGTTCGCTTTCCGCTTCGGGTAGATCGAAGGGTGAGCGGTTGGTCTCGGCGAATGCGGCCATCAAATAAATAAAGAAGGCTAGAGTCTGTCCTCCGCCAAAAATGTTCCAGCTGAAGAAGCCGTATGCGGACTGCTGCTCCACGATGGTGCGCAGATTGAGCGATCCAGCGCGGAGAACTACGCCAACGAGCGAAAGGCCGAGTGCCAACTCGTAGCTGATGAGCTGCGCCGAGGAGCGAAGCGAGCCGAGCAGGGAATATTTGTTGTTCGACGACCAGCCGGCGAGAGCGATGCCGTAGACGCCGATGGAAGTGATGCCGAGAATTACGAGCAGGCCGACGTTGATGTTGGAGATCTCGAAGAGATCGAAGCCGTGCGGGCCCATGCCAGGCGCGCCGAAGGGAATAACCGCGATGGCGATGAGCGCGCAGCCGAGCGAGATGATGGGCGCGAGCAGATAGAGAGGGCGATAGACGGCGGTGGGAATCAGATCTTCCTTGAGAAAGGACTTTGCGCCGTCGACCAGCGGCTGCAAAAGGCCGAAGGGACCGACGCGGCTGGGGCCCCAGCGGTTCTGGATGCGGCCGACGAGCTTGCGCTCGAGGAGCACGGTGTAGGCGATGCCCATGAGCATCACCACCGTGACCACGGCGACCTTGGCGAGGCTCCAAAGAAAGAATGCGAGGATCGTCACGTGCGTTTGGCCTTCTTCGAACAGCGGTCAGCAAGTTAGCAAGTCAGCGGCGGCTGCAATTTCAGTCGGCCGCGGATTTTGCGAGTTCCGATTTTGCGAGTTCATTTGCCTGATGTTGCTCAAGTTGCCCGAGCGCTCGACTATAGCGGCCCAGCGCGCCTGAGGTGAAAAGCGTGTCGTGCGCGGGAACAACGAGCTCCGGTGCAGTGAGCGCGGAGACGGGAACAAATCCGGACTCGGGACCGGGTGAGGCCGGCTCGGTGTGCACGTCGTTGCCCGCGAAAAGGTTGACGCGATCGAGAGTGTAACCGGGGACGAGGCGCTCGATTTCGTCGAGCGCGGCGAGTGGATCGAAAGGGCTGAGCTTGGGTTCGAGGCCGTTGGCTTCGAGCCAGACGGAGTGCCGGTCGGCCTCGCCGGACTGAGCGCCGCGCGACTGGCCGAGATCGCCGGTAGTGCCGCGTTTGCCGAAGGGAACGAGCGTGCTGACGTCGATGCCCATGCCACCAGCGAGGCGAACGAGAATTTCAAAGTCGGGTTTGACGCCTGCGCGGTCGGCGGCCTTGCGGACGATTTGGATGTCGCCGAATGTATTGGTGACGGTGCCGGATTTTTCGTAGAGACTCGCGGCGGGAAGAACGACGTCAGCCAGCGCCGCTGTCTCGGTGAGGAAAAGATCCTGCACGATGAGGAAGGTGTGTTGGAGAATCGAGGGGTCGAGTTTGGCGTGCGAGACAGGATTCGCGCCGACGACGAGAAGGGCGCCAAGATCGCCTGCGGCTGCGGCATCGAGCATTTGCGGCAGCGAATTGCCGGGCGCCGCGGGGAGGTTGGGGTATTCGGCGAAAGCGCCAGGCGCAGTAACCGGGATGTAGCCGGGGAGCAGGTCGGGGAAGAGGCCCATGTCGGCAGCGCCGCGAGAGTTTGAGTGGTCGCCGAGATAGGCAAAGCGGACGTTATCGCGCTTCAGGCCCCAGGCGATGAGATTTTCGACGGCGGGGCCACGAAATTCTTCGCCAAAGATGACGATCAGCGATTCTTCTGCAAAGATGGCTTTGCTGAATTCGGTTCGACCGGAGTCGAGAGAGGTAATGAGCTTGTCGTAGCCGCCACGCCGGAGATCGAGCGTGGCTTTGGCCTGGCGCGCGAGCTTGATCGTTTTGGAATTCGCGATGTAAAGGCGGGCGCGGTTGAGACGCACGTTGGTGCGAAGCAGCCACGCTAGAAGCGGATGCTCGTCGGTCGGACTACCGCCGACGAGGAGGACGGCGCAGGCTTGGGCGATGTCGCGCAGGCTTGCGGTTTTACCGGTGTGGCCTGCGAGAGCGCGCGCGAAGGACGCGTAATCCGTGGTCCGCTCGTGGTCGATGTTGTTGGTGCCGATGACGGTGCGCGCAAACTTTTGCAGTAGGTAGTTCTCTTCGTTTGTCGTCCGGTTGGAGCCGACGACGCCGATGGCATTGCCGCCGCGCGTGTCGCGGATTTCTTTGAGCTTGCCGGTGGCGACGCGGATCGCATGCTCCCATGTAGCCGGCTCGAGCCTGCCTCGCGCGTTGCGGACGAGAGGCTGCGTGAGGCGATCGGGGCTCTCGACAAAATCGAAGCCAAAGCGGCCCTTGGCGCAGAGGAAGTCGCCGTTGATGCCGCTCTTGTCGCGATTGTCGGCGCGAACGATCTCCGAGCCGTCGTTGGCCTGGCGCACGCCGAGCGTGACCTTGCAGCCATCAGAGCAATGCGTGCAGACGGTGGAGACGTGGTTCATCTCCCAGGGACGCGTTTTGTAGCGATAGCTGCCGCTGGTGAGCGCGCCTACGGGGCAAACGTCGATGCACATGCCGCACTGCTCACAGTCGAGTTGCTGGCCCCCTCTTTCCGTTCCGAGTACGTTGGGGACGATGACGGAGTCCGCGGCACGATTGTGAATGCCGAGGGCCCACACGTCCATGCCTTCGCCGCACATGCGAATGCAGCGGTAGCAGAGGATGCAGCGCGGACGGTCGTAGAAGACGGCGGGCGACCACTGCTGCTCGTCGCGATGGTGCTTGACCTCGACGAATTGGCTTTCGCCTGCGCCGTATTTGAAGGTCATGTCCTGCAGTTCGCACTCGCCGCCGGCGTCGCAGACGGGGCAGTCGAGCGGGTGATTGCCGAGGAGCAGTTCGATGGTGGCCTTGCGCGCCTGCGCGATCTCGGGCGACTCGGTGATGAAGACCTGGCCCTCGGCGACGGTGGTGGTGCAGGCGGTTTGCAGCTTGGGAACTTTTTCCTGGCGCACGACGCACATGCGGCACGCGGCCTGCAGCGAGAGGCCGGGATAGTAGCAGAAGGCCGGAATCTCGATCCCGGCCTTGCGGCAGGCGTCAATGAGCAGCGTTCCCGCGGGTGCGGTGAGCTTTTTTCCGTCGACTGTGAAGGTTACGTCGGGCATCTTCTTCTCGTTCGATCGCGGCTTTGCAGAGATCTTCTTTCTGTTTATACGACGGTGAGTTGCGGCACGCCTTCCCGGGCGAAGGGGCAGGGCATGCCGTTCAGGTGATCCTCAAACTCCTTGCGAAACTTCTTGACGAAAGCGATGGTCGGCATCGCCGCCGCGTCGCCGAGTGGGCAGAAGGTGCGGCCCAACATGTTTTCGGCAAGGTACTGGATGTTGTCGATGTCGCTCCTGGTGCCGAAACCGGCATGGAAGCGGGTGAGCGTTTTCTTGAGCCAGTCGGTGCCCTCACGGCACGGGATGCACCAGCCGCAGCTTTCGTGCGCGTAGAAGCTCATGGTGCGGAGGGCGAATTCAACCATGCAGGTCTGGTCGTCGATCACCACCACGCCCGCCTGAGCCGAGCATCGAGCCAGCCTTGCCCACCTGGTCGAAGTCCATGCCGATGTCGATCTCTTCGGCGAGGAGAACGGGCGTCGACGAGCCGCCGGGAACAACGGCCTTGAGTTTCCGGCCGCCGCGAATGCCGCCCGCAACGTCGTAAATCATCTTCCTGAGGTTGTAGCCCATGGGCAGCTCGTAGACGCCGGGACGCTCAACGTGGCCGCTGATGCAGAAGAGGCGCGTGCCGCCGTTGCGCGGCGTGCCAACGTCGCAGTAGGCCTGCGCGCCCATATAGATGATGTGGGGCACGGTGGCGATGGTCTCGGCGTTGTTGATGACCGTGGGACCGCCATAGAGGCCGACGACGGCGGGGAAGGGCGGCTTGATGCGCGGAACGCCGCGCTTGCCTTCGAGCGATTCCATGAGCGCGGATTCTTCGCCCACTTCGTAAGCCCCCGCGCCGGTTTGCGTGATGATCTGGAATTCAGTTTCAGTGCCGAAGATGTTCTTGCCGAGAAAGCCGCGATCGTAGGCGTCGGCGACGGCGCGCTCCGTGATCTCGAGGAGATAGCGGTACTCGCCACGCAGATAAATGAAGCCCATCTTCGCGCCGACGGCGAGGCCGGCGATGATGGTGCCCTCGATGACGGCGTGCGGATCGTGAAGGAAGATGAGGTGATCCTTGCAGGTGCCGGGCTCGCTTTCGTCGCCATTGACGAGAATGTACTTGGGCTTGGCGGATTGCTTGGGAACGAAGGACCACTTCATGCCCGTGGAGAAGCCAGCGCCGCCGCGCCCACGCAGGCCCGAGGCCTTCGTCTCTTCGACGATCCAGTCGGGGCCCTGGGCGAGACATTTCCTCGCGGCTTCGTAGCCGCCCAGTTCGATGTAGCGGTCAATGTCCGTCGCTCCCATGCCGAAGCGGCGGGAGACGATCTTGACCTCATCGGGATGGGAGACGAGCCTAGGCATCTTTCTCCTTGTTCTGAAATGGATCCTGTGCCCGATCCTCTATTCGCTGCCGGTACGCGCCGATGATGCCGGGCACGAGATCGGGCTTGAGCTCGTCGTGGAATTCGTAGTTGACCTGGATTGCCGGGGCCCAGCAGCAAGCGCCGATGCATTCAACCTCCTCTAGAGAAAAGAGGCCGTCGGCGGTAACGCCGTCGGAACCGACGCCGAGCTCTTCGCGGAAACGCTCGTACACTTCGTAAGCTCCGCGAAGCATGCAACTGATGTTGGTGCAGACCTGGATGTTGTATTTGCCGGCGGCCTTGAAGCGGAGCATCGAGTAGTAGGTGGCGACGTTGCGCACTTCAAGCTCGGTGATTTCGATGCGGCGGGCAATTTCGGCGACGACCGCGTTGGAGAGATAGCCAACCTCGTCCTGCGCGTAGAGCAGCATGGGGATGAGCGCGGAGCGGCTGACGGGATACTTCTTTACAAGCGCGTCGAAGCGCGCCGCGAGCTCGGGCGAGAAGACGGTGGCGGGTTCGGATTTGGCCTTCTTCGGGCTCATCTCATTCGCTCCCGTGCGACTCGAGTTGCGACGACTTTAGCATCAGGTCTCGCGCCCATTGTTCCGCAGCCAGGTCCATCGCTTCTTCTTGGGCTCCGCTGCGCAGGGTTCCGGACTCGGTCAGTTCCAAGGTTCCCATGCTTCCATTTTCTCGCGTCCAGGTAAGGATTGCGTGATTGCGGTCGAGGCATAGCCATTTTTTGCCATGGCGAACAGTGATTTTTTCCTCGGTCAGCTCAACGGTTGCCTCGCGATTCGAGTGAAGGCCGTGAGCCGCGGTGTAGCTGCGGAGAAGGGAAGCGAGAGATGTCCAAAGCTCCGCTAATAATCGTGGATCGAGAGCGACCGGGGAGCCTGCGCCCGGCTTGGCGAAACTCACGGGAGACTCCGGCGTCAAGCGAATTTCCCCGTAAGGAGCCCAGAAACAATTTCGGCTGCGATCCTGTCAGGACTGTATCCGACCGCCGCTTTCTGAGGCTCGTCAGTCGGTGAATATTGCAAGGCCAGTGCCTCTGGAATCAAGAAAAAATCCTTTCTCGAGATCTCGTCACGATTTGGCGGGCCAAAAATCACGGCTCTGACTCGTCCTTTCGATCCATTCAACTCCACGGTGCATAGCAATGCGGTTCCAAAGGTCAGAGAGAGCTTTCCCAGGAAGCTGGGAATGAAGATCCGCTCAATGGTTGACAGTCCCCGCTTGCGAAGTTCCGCATTGGCCTTTTCAGCTTCCTCTTCGACATGCGCCTTGACACTTTCATAAAACGCGGCCGGATCGATACCATTTCTCGCCAGTCTCTTACGGGCCGGGATGCCGGCCTGCACCAAACCATTTATCCTGTCTGCTAACACACCGTAATTGATCACGGCTTCCCCTTACTTGCCGCAAATTTTTCTCAGAATTATCGGTCAATTTCTCCCAATACAATATCGATGGAGCCGATGACGGCGACAAGGTCGGCGATCAGGCGGCCCTTGCACATGGTTTCAACTGCTTGCAGAGTGGCGAATGAAGGATAACGCATGTGGACCCGGTAGGGCTTGGAAGTGCCGTCAGAGACCACGTAGTAGCCCATCTGGCCGTGGCCGCATTCCATCCCTTGATAGACCTCGCCTGCGGGAACGTTGAAGCCTTCGGTGACGATTTTGAAGTGATGGATGAGGGCTTCCATCTCCGTCTTCATCTTTTCGCGGTCGGGAAGAACGATCTTGGGCGCATTGGCTTTGACCGGACCTCCGGGCATGCCGTCGAGGGCCTGCTGGACGATCTTCGTGCTCTCGCGCATTTCGACGAGCCGGACGACGTAACGCGCCCAGGTGTCGCCGACGGTTGAGGTGGGCACGTTGAACCGGAACTTCTCGTAGCTCGAATAAGGCATGTCGCGGCGGAGGTCGATATCGACGCCGGAGGCGCGTAGGGGCGGGCCTGTGACTCCGAGCGCAATTGCATCGGCTGCAGAGAGATAGCCGACACCTTTCAAGCGATTCATGAAAATTGGATTGCCCGTGAGCAGGTTCGAATATTCGTCGATTTTTTCGGGGAATGTAGTGATGAAATGCTGAACGCGGTCGAGCCAGTCGAGCGGCGGCTCCATTGCAAGGCCGCCAATGCGGAAGTAGCTGGTCATCATGCGCTGGCCGGCGACGGCCTCGAAGAGGCGAAGAATCTCCTCGCGTTCGCGGAAAGTGTAGAGAAAAACTGTGAGGGCGCCAATGTCCATGGCGTGGGTGCCGAGCCAGATGAGGTGCGAATTGAGCCGGCTCAGCTCGGTGAGCAGGACGCGAATCCACTGTGCGCGGTCGGGAATCTCGAGCCCGAGGAGCTTCTCGACTGCCAGGCAGTAACAGAGATTGTTGGAGAGCGGATCGAGGTAGTTGACCCGGTCGGTAAGCGGGACCACCTGCTGGTAAAACTTGGCCTCGCAGGTTTTCTCGATGCCGGTGTGGAGATAGCCGATCTCGGGCTGGACGCTGACGATGACTTCGCCGTCGAGCTCGACGATGAGGCGAAGCACGCCGTGCGTAGCCGGGTGTTGCGGGCCCATGTTGAGGACCATGCGGCGCTCGCCGGTGATTGCGGCAGCGGGGAGCTCGAGAACAGGCGCGCCGGGATTCTCCGTCATCAGCGGTAGCCCTCTACTGGATAATCTTTGCGCAGAGGATGGCCCTGCCAATCGTCGGGCATCATGATGCGGCGCAGATCGGGATGGCAAGCGAAACGAATCCCGAAGAGATCGAAGACCTCGCGCTCGTAATAGTTGGCGCCGGCCCACACGGGAACGATGGAGTCGACAGTTGGATCGGATTCGTCGAGCATCACGCGCAGGCGGATGCGCTCTTTGAAGGCGTGCGAAAGGATGTGATAGCTCAACTGAAAGCGGGGCGAGGCAGGGAACCAGTCGACCGCGGTCATGTCCTCAAAGAAGTTGTAACCCGCGGCCTTAACGGCGGAGCAGGCGGCGCGGATTTCGGCCGCCGCAACGGTCAGGGTCAGCTCGCCGAAGTCGAAGCGGGCATCGAGGAAGGCCTGCGGATTCCAGCCGTCAATATCCGAAGCTTGAAGCGCCTTGATGGCGGGATGATCCGGCAGTCCTTCAAGGACAGCTTGCTTGCCCGAGAGCGAAGGGGTTTGGCTCGTCATCCTTTAGCGTCCGCCTTATCTTCTCAAGAATTGCTTCCAGTTGCGCAATGACCGTGTGAATCGCGAAAAGAACTGATCACGGTCCACCGATCACTAACCACTACCCACTAATCACTATCCACTTTCTTACAAGTCCGCTCTATCGTGGCTCCAGTTCAAGATCCCTTTGCGCACGATGTAGTAGAGTCCGACGGCCACAAAGCCGAGGTAGACGAGCATCTCCCAAAAGCCGAAGAGGCGGGAGCCGGTGATGTGCGGAAGCTGGCGGTAGATGACGGCCCAGGGCATCATGAAGACCATTTCCACATCGAAGAGGATGAAGAGAACGGCGACCAGATAGAAGCGCACGCTGAAGCGGCCCTGCGCATCGCCAACG
Source organism: Acidobacteriaceae bacterium (assembly GCA_003138515.1). Lineage (GTDB taxonomy): Bacteria > Acidobacteriota > Terriglobia > Terriglobales > Acidobacteriaceae > Telmatobacter. The sequence continues at coordinate 10,995 of PLGG01000025.1, forward strand.
GCCTCGATGCCGCACTCGTAGGCGTCGAGCTTGACCTTGGTGTTGCGATGGCGGCCCACGAACCACGAGGCCACAACCATGACGACCCCAAGGAGAAAGGCGGCAAGAATCTGCATCAGCAAAGGTAGATACTGCCAGTCATACGGGGTTGGATTCATGGCCCAGCCTGAATGAATTGGATAGCGTTACGCCTGAATCGCCGAAGGAAAAGGCAGCTCCGGCGCGATGAAACCTGGTTTGAGATTAGGTTTTCGCGCCTCTCACGTCAAGGCGAGGCTCGGTGAACGGCGGCGAAGTGCATGGCTGCGCTGAGGATGGCCGGGCTGAGGAGGTGAGAGTTGATTCGCGCGCCGGGTTACCAAAGTGATCGATTCCGAGGCCCGTGTGCGCGTCGTCACTGGTTTTCCCTTAATGATCCGTCATAACTAGCACAGCGCCAATTTGGGACATCACTTTTGTACTCTGTCCGATCCACTGGACCGCGCCGAAGAACCGGGTTGAGGATAGACTCCATGGGCTCCTGTTCAAAGATGAGTAGTTTCCCGGTTTCGGCTCCGATTCCCGCAACGCTCGCCAGCATTCCCAGAGAAGGGGGCCGCGCACGCCGCCGGCGGATCTCACCCGAGGCAGGCCGCGCTCTCGAGATCCTGGGACACGCGATCGAATACCTGACGGACGAGTTCGTGCACTCGGGAGGGTCGTTCAGTACGCACAACGCGCAAATGGAAGCGGTACAACTGCTGATGGCAGTCAACCGGCAGGTTTACTTTGAGTGTCCTGAAGTTCCGAGCCTCAGCGAGCGCTGGCGCACGCTGGTGCATTTGCGCACGGCGTGAAAAGCAGCTTCCAGCTGCTAGCTTGGCCGTGGAGAAGCAGCCTTTAGCTCTTAGCTTCTAGCCTTTAGCTTGGTCATGGAAATGCAGCTCTTAGCCTGTTCGCCCGGCTGCGACGTCCGAGGTTAAATTACAGAACGTAGATCAGACCATAGAGTTTCATTTGTGCTGTCCCGTCTCTGACCGAAAATCCGCCCGCGGCGGAGGCCAGGGATGGGACAGCCAACCCCACAGGCCAAAACTCCCCATCCCTGAGCGTCGCGTCTCGTTCTACTTCATTTCTGAAAAGTCGGTGGGATGCATGAACACTTCGTCGACGTGGAACTGTCCGTCAACCTTTTCGATTAGAGGCACAGCCGCAGTTCGGTAAGGGAGAAATGTCGGGTCGGCATGAAGTGCGTCCCAGTTCTTTGTCGCGTCGTCCTGGCTGGGATGAGCGATAAGGTAGACAAACGTGTCCTTCCAGGCGGGAGAGTCGTCGTCTGGCACCCAATAGCCAATCACGTTGAGTCCATGTTTGGCCTGTAGTTTCGACACATCCTTAAAGATGGATTCAAGCGCAGGCACCTTGCCTGGCTCCGTGTGATAGACCATCAGTTCGAAGACGCGATTGCTATCGGCCTTCACCTCTTGCACGTGGGTCAGGTGGGCTGTGATGAGCGATCCCAAAGCAAATGAAGCCACGGCCGTGGCGCAGAGCTTCCATCCTCTGAATTCCCAGTTCGACCACATAGGGCCCCCATTGAGCCAAGTATGCCGGAAACAACCGATGCAATGCCACGTTGCGCAAGCTCGGCTTTCCGCCAGAACCGCCGCCCGTGTCATCCCACCCCCATGCTAAGGTGGTATCGGCGTGAGCAAAAAAGGCCTGAGTCCGACGCGTCTTGAGGCGTTTTCCGACGGCGTCATCGCGGTCATCATCACCATCATGGTGCTCGAGCTCAAGGTGCCGGGCGCCGACGGCCTGGCCGGCCTGCGCGCGGCGCTGCCTGCCGTCTTTCTCTATCTGCTCACCTTCGTGCAAATCGGGATTTACTGGGTCAACCATCACTATCTCGTCGACGAGGTGGAGACGGTCACCCACGGAATTCTCTGGGCCAACCTGGTGTTTCTCTTCTGCCTCTCGCTGTTTCCCTTCGCTACCGACTGGATCGGCATCAAAGGCCTCTCGTCGTTCACCACCGCGCTCTACGCCGCAGTCAGCATTTTTCCGGGGCTCGGCTATATGGCGCTCTGGATTCAGATACGCCGCCAGAGTGTTGCGCCCGCGCACGCAAGTTGGGGCAAGCAGATCGCGTCCGTTTCGCTTTATCTCGCCGCCATTCCCGTGGCCTGGGTCCGGCCCGCAGCCTCTCTGGCGCTCATCGGGATCGTTGCGGTGCTCTGGCTTCTGCCGCCGAAGCGCGCGGCCCCACCGGAGTGAGATTGCGGGGGTGCCCCATCCTTTCCGCGTTTCGCTATGTCCTCTCGCCACAAAGCCCGGCGTAGCGGGCGCAAGACATTAGCCCCATGGCGCGAGCCTTTGGGAATTGGCGCCTGCCGTGGCGTGCCGTCAGGATGACCCCTGATCGCCGGAAGTACAATTGCTGGCGTCATGCCAACCGTCTTCTGCGAGCGCGGATTCAACTTCTTCTTTTACTCGAACGAATGCTCTCCGCGCGAGCCGGTGCACATTCACGTCAGGAAGGATCGTGCGGAAGCAAAGTTTTGGCTGAATCCGGTGGCCACATTGGCCTACAATAGGGGTTACGACGCGCGGACTCTTCGCGAGCTGCGCGTCATCGTTGAGACGAATAGGCATCTGATCGAGAGGACCTGGGATGAATTCTTCGATTAGCGCTCGGCATGTCCAATTCACTCCGGACGGCATGCAGGTCGACCTAAGCGACGGCCAAACCCTCGTCGTGCCGCTGGCATCTTTTCCACGCTTGCTGCTGGGCACCCCAGAGCAGCGCGAGCGCGTCACGATTACGAGTCGGGGCCTGCATTGGGATGAGCTGGACGAGGACATTTCTGTTGACGGTCTGCTTGCGGGCCGCGGCGATCAGAGCACAGCCGGTCGAAATTTCATGACCTCTAAAGCGATTTCATCCCTGGCAGGATTTGCGTCGAGCATAACCTTTGACGAGCGGTGCTCGTCTTTTGCCGTTTACGACCGCAAGATGTGGGTCATTCGGCCGGGCGATCTGGCAATTCTGCCGCGCGCCTCAGGTCGATAGCCTACGATTTGGCGCCAGCGGGGCCGCACGGCACTGCGGGTCTAAAGCTCAGGGAAGTTTTCCTAGCCTGGAGGGAACAGCCACAACAGGATGCCAACCGTTGGTCAGACCAAGTCGGAACCGTTTTCCCTTCCAGAGTACGAGTGCGCGCAGTTCAGATTCCTCCATGCCGCCATAGGAAAGCTGATGAAGGCGAAGGACAGCCTCTACGCCAGCATCCCCGAGGCGCAGCCGCTAGAGGGTATACCGACAACGCAAAACACGATGCCGTCAGGAGAGGTGGTTGAAAACAAACCGCTGATGATCGAAAGCAAGATCGTAATCAAGTGGGACGATATTCGGTCTTGTAATCTTGAGGCACTGGCGGAACAAGTGGATGCAATGGCTGATGAACGGCTCGCGATCGTGATGCCGCATTTCTTCAGCGTGTTCCAAAAAACGTGCGACGCAGCTGGCACTGGGGCAGACGCGCACGGAATGCCGTTCAGCTTCGAGTTGTATCTCGCTGGGTTGGAGAAGATCGAACTGCAGTTTGACCGAGACGGCCAGCCGATCCTGCCTACGTTGGTTGTGCATCCTACAATGGCGAAACAGCTGGCGTCATTGCCGCCGCCAACGGAAAAACAGCAGAGGGCCTACTCTGACCTCATAGAACGAAAGCGCAGGGAGTTCAATGCTCGACGACGTTATCGGAAACTACATTGATTCGTTGACCGAGCGCGAATTCGACGCCCCCTTCATGGCCCTGCTGCGTCTTCACGGCTTCTTCGACATTCATTTTCGTCACGGGTCTTTCGAGTTTGGGAAGGACTTTATTGCAAAACGCGTCGAAGATGGGAAACCGTACCAATACACGTTTCAAACAAAGGCGGGAGACATCGGGCTGGCCGAATGGAACGTATGCAGAGGCCAAGTCGATATGCTTCGCACCGATACGCTGTCCCACCCGAATTTCGACAAGGAAATGCCGCGCGCCGCCAGGCTCGTGACCACTGGAAGACTGGTCGGCGCTGCGGCTCCTGCGGCTCAACAGTACGGGCAACACCTGGCGTCCTTGAGTGAGGCGGGGTTCCTTGTTTGGGATCGCGACACATTGGTCGAGATGCTAGCGACTGACCCTAGGAGCCTCAGCGGTTCTCCAGTATCGCTGCTCCAGGCCCTCGGATCTCGAGGCGAGCACCTCAGTTTTTCGGAATTGGAGAAGCACTCCCGCGGTTGGATTAGGTCCGCCTGCAGCACGCTAAATCTACGTGACTCACTTGAAGCCGCTGTGATTGCAAACCATTGCAGGAGGCAGAACAGGATCGACCTAGCCTCCTGGACCGCTCTTCTACTGCTCAGATCAACGCTGGCAACTGCCCATGGGCAAACACCTTTGCCCGATTCGGCAGACGTGGCGCTTTCGGCCGCGCGTTCGATGTTTGAGGAGTACGCCGGACAGCTGTGGGCCAGTTGCCAGGGAAAGTTTCTCAATCCTGACGAGATCATCATGGCCGACAACAATCCGGCAGCTTACGTGACATATCCCGTTCGATGCGCAACCATCATCGAAATCCTGGGCCTTTTGGGACTGCTTCGCGCGGATGTTCGCGGAGATAGGGCAGGGGCTCAAGAAATCGCAGAATATGTCCGGGACTTCGTTGGGGCAAACGTCGGAGCCGCTCATCCCATCTCCGACCGGTGGGGAATTTCGCTTGTGCCTGCAATCCTCCTCCTTGCAAACCTTGACGACACTCAATCTCTTCGCTCACTCATTCGCGCGACAACAAAATGGATTGCTGATCGTTACGATGACGGAGGCCTTGGCCTTGCGGGGCCACACTCAACTCCTAAGGAAGAAGTTGAATTTTTACTCGGACCGCCATTTGAACACGTGGCACTGACACGACGGCCTGAGAGCTACAGCGCGGCCATCGTGCTTGATTTGACAAGCGTCCTGGAAGAGTCTGAGCTCTTCGACCTAGCTAGGAATGAGTTCCTGGCAGTCGATATTGTCCTCCCTGTTATCGAAGTGGGTGACGATCAAGGCCAGTATTGCCTTCATGCTGGGGAGTACCACATGGAGCCCAATATGCCGTTTGAGGAGCACTGGAGGCCGGTCGATGGATGGAAGAATTCCCCACACCATCGACGCGGAAACGAAACCCTCTACCCTGAGAGGGTCGGATACGAGTGGGACGAACTGTCAATTAGCTGCGTCCTGCGGGACCGCTATTTCGTGAAGGGTTGGCGACGCCTGCTTGGCCTGGCCGAATGATGCGCGGGCGACACGCCGAAAACGCCCACACCTCCTCGCAACCTCCGCCTGCTCACGTCCTCCCCCCCCTCGCAGCTGTCTCCTCGTTCCCTTGTTCCCTTGATCCCCGCTTTTCTGTCAAGCCCACCAGCCGCCTCGAAAGCCGCCCACCTCGCCCCTAACTCGTTCTTTTTCTGATCCCTGCCCCTGATCTCTGATCTCAGCCAAGTTTGCCGATAATTACCCCGCTTTAGCGCAAAATAGTTCCATGATCGACGAGCAGACAATCGACGACCCAACGTCCTCTTTCACTTACCTCAGAGAGCTTGGGGCTCTGGTCAAAAGGGAACGGACAGGGGGCTTCGCGCTTTGTTACAGTCCCACTCTCGCACTCCCTCTGACGGCAACCCGGCGGAGAAAGGACCCCTTACCATGACTGGGGCCCCGGAGCACGCCAACCGAGGTCAAACCGTGGAACTCGTCATCAGCAAACCCAGAATCCAAGCTCAGAAAGCGCAGATGATACTGCGCCAATTCCATTGCGAATCCCTGGCGGTTGAGTTCGAAACCGCACGCCTGACGATTAACCGGAAGGCAACGCTCGCCTTTCCTTGGGACGACATGCTGAAGGAAACCCAGGTTTTGCAGCTCATTCTCGACCTGCTCGAGAGACGGGAACGGAAAGGCGTCGCAGCCCGGTAAACGCTACGGCTGTTAGTTGGTAGGGAATTTTGGCTGAAATCTGACGGCTGTTTTTCTAATCCCTGATCCCTGATCCCTGACCCCTGTTTTTTACCCACCCCCCCATGCCTCCGGCACCCCCCCCCATACATTCAGACCCCACCCCCCCCACCTGTTTTGTGAAACTGTGAAACTGTGAAACTGTGGACCCTTTAGAATCAATAACTTCTGTCCACAGTTTCACAGTTTCACAGTTTTGCTTTTGAGTTTTTGTTTTCGGCGGAGTTTTTTCGCTTCGCTCGCATCAAATCGAGCAAAAAGCTGCGAGCTAATCGCTAGTAGCGAAAAGCTGCCTTTCTCGTTCGATTGTTTTTGCGGATTGCTTCGTTTCGCTCGTTGCAAGCAGAGCCGAAAGCTGATAGCTGAGAGCTGAGAGCTGAAGGCCGTTTTCTAATCCCTATTTGTGGTGCATCAA
>PLGG01000056.1 GCA_003138515.1 Acidobacteriaceae bacterium
AGCACCAGCACCAGCGCCATCGTGAATCTGCCCACCAGCGGAGGCACGATCTACGCGCAACTCGTGACGAACTTCAGCGGCGGCGCCACCGCGCTCTCCAGCATCAACAACTACACCGAGGCCGCGCAATCTGGAGGCGCCATCACCAGCCCGACGAACGGCAGCCCGTTGAGCGGCGCATCGACCACTTTCAATTGGTCGGCAGGCACCGGTGGAGTGACCGGATACTATCTCCACGTCGGCACAACGTCCGGCGGCGCCGATCTGGTCAACATCGGTCCTCTGTCCAGCACCAGCACCACCGTGAATCTGCCCACCAGCGGAGCCACGATCTACGCGCAACTCGTGACGAACTTCACCGGCGGCGCCACCGCGCTCTCCAGCATCAACAACTACACCGAGGCCGCGCAATCTGCAGCCGTGATCACCGGCCCAGTGACCGGCAGCTTCGCCTTCACCACGCACACCACGGTCCCGACCGCCGGTACGGACTCGGAGAGTGCGACCTTCACGCCGACTGATACGACGGACTACAACCCAGTGACGGCCACCTTCAACGTGGTCGCGAGTAAGGCCACGCCCACGGTGACCTGGCCGACTGCCAGCGACATCACCTACGGTCAGACTCTGACTTCGTCCAAACTGACCGGCGGTGGCGCTGTCAGCGGAACCGCGAATGTACCGGGCACTTTCGCCTTTGCGACACCAACCACGGCGCCGGCGGCTGGCTCGCAAACCGAGAGCGTGATTTTCACGCCAACCGACGCCTCTGACTACAACACTGCTACAGGCTCGGTGACCCTAACCGTCACTCTCACGCTCGAGTAGCTTGTAACCAGAAGCGACGCACGACTCTCCCCGAGGTGATACAAAGTTCATGGGGGGAAGCCGGTTCGGGATCTTGGTTTCAGGCCCTTTGCATTCCTCTCCTGGTGCCTGCCATACCAGAGGCACAAGGTGGAGCAGGTCTGCTGTTCCCAATCCTCTCAATAACCATTTCAGGGCAATTTTTCGTTGCCCGAATTCCAGGTGACTCATGTCCGTGATTTCCCTCGACAGAACCGCACAATTTCGGGAGCGTATTCAGTCCCGCCAGGCCAGCATTGGCATCGTTGGCATGGGCTATGTTGGCCTGCCGCTCGCCCTTCTCTTCAGCGAAGAGCGTTTCCGCGTCATTGGTTTCGATATCGACGCGCGCAAGGTGAACACCCTGAATGAGGGTGGCTCCTACATCGTGCGCATTCTCCCAGATGAGATCGGGATGGCGCGCCAAAATGGATTCGTCGCAACTTCCGACTACAGCCAGATTGCGCAGATGGACGTGGTGATCATCTGCGTGCCGACCCCGCTGAACGAGTACCATGAGCCCGACCTGAGCTATGTCACTGGCACAGTTCGGAGTCTGGCGCCATACGTGCACGATGGCCAACTCATCATTCTCGAGAGCACCACGTACCCCGGTACCACGGAAGAAGTTGTCCTGCCGCTGCTGGAGGCGGGCAATCCTGGCGCGCTGCGCGTCGCACGCGACGCCACAAGCTCCGGGTTCTATGTCGCCTTTTCGCCCGAGCGTGAAGACCCCGGCAATGACACTGTTGCTCGCCGCGACATTCCCAAAGTCGTCGGAGGCTGTGGACCGATCGCGCGCGACCTCGCCTCCATGGTTTACAAATCCATCTTCAACCGCACCGTACCGGTTTCTTCGCCGGCCGCCGCGGAGATGACCAAGCTTCTCGAGAATATCTATCGCTGCGTCAACATCGCGCTGGTCAATGAGCTCAAGCAGCTTTGCATGCGGATGAACATCGATCTGTTCGAAGTGATCGACGCGGCGAAGACCAAGCCTTTTGGATTTCAGGCTTTCTATCCGGGGCCTGGTCTGGGCGGTCATTGCATCCCCATCGATCCTTTCTATCTTTCGTGGAAGGCGAAGGAATTCGACTTCCGTACGCGCTTCATCGAGCTTGCCGGGGAGATCAATCTCGGCATGCCATATTTTGTGGTTGAGAATATCATTGAGGCCATGAGCCAGCAGGGTAAGGCCCTGCGCGATTCGCGCATCCTGATTCTCGGCATGGCCTACAAGCGTGACATCGATGATCTTCGCGAATCGCCGTCGCTTACGATCATCGAGTTGTTACAGAAACGCGGAGCGCAGGTCGCTTACAACGATCCTTTCTTTCCCACTGTCGGCCAGGGACGGAAGTACGCGCTGAATATGACCAGTACTCCGCTGGACAAAATCCCGGAATTCGACTGCGTAGTCATCGTCACCGATCACTCGCAGTACGACTATCGCAAAATTGTTGCCGGCGCGAAGTTGGTCGTCGACACTCGGAACGCCACTGGAGGAATTGAAGCGGAAAACATCGTCAGGTGCTGACCGGTCGGAGAGTCTCTTTCGGTCGGTATCCGCGAGCAAGCGCTCCCCGGGATTCGAGGTCGATCGGGGACAGTCAGCGGGAAAACCCCTGAATGAGAGTTTCTTGATTGGGCTCTCGGTTCCGGTGTATCGGTGACCGCTCAGGACGCCATCTGGGCGGTGATCTCTTCGCAATGAAACCAGCGAGGCCCATCGGGAATTCGATTCCCGATTCGCCGGGCAATGGACACACAATAAGGCCGGAAACCTACGCCGAGCGGATGCCCGCTTTGCCGGTTTCCGGCCTTTATTCGTTGATATGCTTCGCGCGGGCCTCGCTGCCGGATCAGTATCGATTTCGCTAAAGTCCCGTTCGGAAACTTGTAGATCATTGACCTGGTTCCCGCCACAGTTCGGCTTCACTCGTACCCCTTCAAAGCCGGCTTTGTCCAATCAGCCCTAAGGAATTGGGACAGCAGCCGTATTCGACGGTGCGCTTTCCATTCCGCTGGCGTCAACGCTCTCGACAATATAGTCGTAAGTCTGGCCGCTCTGGACGCCAGTGTCGACATAGGTGGTCTGGGTGACAACCGCCGTATTCAATTGTTGATACGTAGAGGCGCCGTCGGGGGAGCGATAGACGTTGTAGCCTGCGACTGGGTCTGGAGAACTCGTGGGCGCCTCCCAACTCAGGTTCACCTGGTAGGCGACTCCCACCACTCCAGTTCCGCTCAGGCCGATGATTGCTATAGGGTTCGTCAGCGAAGTGCTGACGATCGTGAGTGTGCCGGACGCGGGACCGGCTATTGTTGGGTCGAACTGCACGCTGAGCGCGGCGGATTGATTCGGGTTTAGGGAGATCGGGAACGGACTTCCAGAGATCGTGAAGCCGCTGCCGATCGCGGTGGCTGCGCTCACGGTCACCGGCACAACCCCTGTCGAGGTCAGAATCACTGACTGGGTCGCCGGCGAGTTCAAATTCACGTTGCCGAAGCCAATCGCGGTGGCGTTCAGGCTGAGCGTCGCCATCGCCGTGCCTAGCTGCAGAACAAAGGTCTCTGCCACTCCGCCCACACTGGCAGTCAGCGTCACCGTCTGCGCCGAGCTCACCGCGGACACGGTGGCCGTGAAGCTGGCGGTGGTCGATCCCGCGGCCACGGTCACTGAGGCTGGCACCGTGACTGTGGTGTTATTGCTGGCCAGGTTCACGGTAAAGCCGCCGCTGGCCGCAGCCGCGCTCAGCGTGACCGTGCAGCTATCGCCTCCCGCTCCTGTCACAGCAACCTGGTCGCAGTTGAAAGAGCTCAATTCCGGCGAGCTTGCCGCGCTGCCTGCGGTTCCCACGCCGCTGAGCCCGATCGTCAGCGTTCCATCGGCGGTGGCATTACTGACAATCGTTAACTGATCTGCCGCTGACCCTGCCGCGCTGGGAGAAAAGTTCACGTTCAAGCTAAATGTGGCCCCGGCGGCAACCGTGATAGGAAGGTTGCCTTCACTGCTGACCGAGAACGGCTGTCCCGACACGTTTACTTGCGAAACGGTCACCGCGGCCGATCCCTGGTTTACGAGAGAAACAGTCTGGCTCGCTGTCGTTCCCAGCGCCACTCCGCCAAAACTCACCGTGTTCGGAGATGCGCGCAGTGAGCCTCCGCTTGCGCTTGCGGCGGCCCCGATAATCGTTCCCCCAAAGCAACCGCACAATGTGAAGGTCAAGCTGCATGAGAGGACGGCGAGAATGAAGAGAAAAAGCGATGAAAGCTCACGGCCTGGCGCTGTGGCACATGCTCGCGAATCCACCGCGTTCGATCTCCGCTGAGAATTATAGTCACACGCTGCCGATAACGCTGTTGACTCACGTCTCAACGGCGCGCAAAAAAGGATGTCGCGCAAATCGATCACTTTAAGAGGCCTTTACGTATCGTGTTGTTGCTTGGCCCGCTGCTCTGGTATCGCGCCGGAATGTTTACTATGAGTCAATCCGCAAGCTCATTTGGCGCCAACTCGTTGAACTAAGCGGTGTGGTAGGTCACTATGCCTTCATGTCCCGGCGGCATTCCCTATCCATATGAGTCCCGGAATTGACTGCCTAAAATGAGTCCTCGAAGAACTCACTCAGAATTCGATTTAGTAGGGGAGACTCAAACTTTCATATCCCCGGCTCGGCTACGTCAAGAACCAAACTTCGTGAACTGTGGAAAAAGACAAGGCACCGCTCTCGAATCTGCGCTCAATCGATTCCCGGATTGATGCTGCAGATCCTGCTTAATTGAACCCATTTTTGTGGCTCAGCCGTAGCTAGAGGAATCCCCCAAAGGTAGTGAGAATCCATGTTGTAAACCTAGGTATTGACCTGAATGCGAACGAACCCGAAGTGCTCGTGTCGTTCTTATTCGTAGTTTTGCGTTTCTTGTCCGCAATTAACGTGCCAAACCAATCGCATCGGGACCGGGTTTTCCATGCTCTTCATACAACTCACCTTTAAGCCCAGCACAAAGTGAAGGCCGCGAATTGGCTCTCGCGCTGATCGCCCATACCGCGTGTAATTTATTCATAGCTGCGTATTATTTTCCCCCGGCCAGATGGAATTCCGCTCTCCCGCTTTTCCTCTTGCGCCTCCGCAAACACCCGTCGTGGCGGGGCTCCCGTAGCGGCACGTTGAGACGTTTCGTGCTTCCGTTGCCCAAAAAACCGAGGGCCAGATCGCCGGTACTCCGGCGGTGCTGGCCCTCTTTAACTTTGTTCCGCGTGCTTGGCGTCTACGAAATGGGTACTGCAGCCATGTTCGAGGGAGAGCTGCTAACACCAGCGGCATCGACGCTCTCCACGATATAGTCGTAAGTCTGGCCGTTCAGGACACCGGTGTCGACATAAGTGGTCTGGGTGAGAACCGTCGTATTCAACTGCTGATACGAAGTGGCGCCGCTTGGTGAGCGATAGACGTTATAGCCGGCGACGGGGTCCGGCGAACTGGCCGGCGCGCTCCAACTCAAACCAACCTGGTAGGAAACCGCCGCGCCGGTTCCGCTCAGTGTGACTACCGCAGACGATCCCTTCGACGAATTGCTAGTAATCGTTACCTGGCCTGTGAACGCCATCGCTGTGGTGGGGTCGAACTGCACGGTGAGCGTGGCCGTCTGATTCGGGTTCAGGGTCACCGGGAAGGCACCCCCGGAGATCGTGAAGCCGGTTCCGCTCACGGTGGCTGCGTTCACGGTCACCGCCGCAGTCCCCGTCGAGGACAGGGTCACTGACTGTGTCGCGGCCGTGTTCAAGTTCACATTTCCAAACGCAATCGTGGTGGCGTTCACGCTGAGCGTGGCCACTCCTGTGCCCAGTTGCAACGCGAAGGTCTTTGCCACGCTGTTGGCACTTGCGGTCAGCGTCACCGTCTGAGCTGTGCTCACCGAGGATACCGTGGCCGTGAAGCTGGCGGTTGTGGCTCCCGCAGCGACGGTCACGCTGGCAGGGACGACAACAGCTGAGTTGTTGCTGGCCAGGCTGACCGCAAATCCCCCGCTCGGCGCTGCCGCGTTCAGCGTTACGGTGCAGCTATCCGTTCCCGCTCCGGTCATCGACCCACTGGCGCAGGTCAGCGCGCTCAACACGGGCACGCTCGGGCCCAGCTGCAGCGCGAAGGTTTTTGCAACACCGTTGGCGCTGGCGGTCAGCGTCACCGTCTGAGCTGTGCTCACCGCGGACACGGTTGCCGTGAAGCTCGCGGTCGTCGATCCAGCGGCCACAGCCACTGACGCGGGCACGGTTACAGCCGAGTTGTTGCTGGCCAGGCTGACCGCAAATCCGCCGCTCGGCGCTGCCGCGTTCAGCGTTACGGAGCAGCTATCGGTACCCGCCCCGGTCATCGATGAGCTCGTGCAGCTCAGGCTCGTCAAAGCCGCTGTGCTGGCGGAGGTTCCTGTACCGCTGAGGCCGGCCACTATCGTTCCGTTCCCCCAGGCATTGCTGGCAATCGTCAGCTGGCCCGCCGCTGTTCCCGTCGAAGTGGGAGAGAAGTTCACGTTGAAGGTATATTTGGCGCCGGGGGCAACCGAAATTGGCAAAGCGCTTCCGCCACTGATAGAGAAGGCCTGCCCCGACACACTCACTTGCGAAACCTTCACTGGTGCCCATCCCTGATTCACAAGAGAAACGCTTGTGCTGGCCATTGTTCCTATCGTTACTCCTCCCAAACTGACCGGGTTCGGAGATACCTTCAGGAATCCTGTTCTTGCGGCCGCACTAATAGTTGCTCCACCGAATAAGAACAAAAGCGAAACGCAGAATAAAGAAACTCCAAGGCCGCAGCCTTGCTGTGCGCCGTGAGCACGCACATGCGTGTCCTGGCAATTCGACCGTCTAGTACGGCCACAAGCTGTCTCTGCCGTTGTCAATTCATCTTTCAACGGCGCGCAAGAAAGGATGTCGCGCAATTGCATCATTTGTCAGCCCCTTTTCGAAGCGTGTTGCATCATAGCCCGCAGCCATGGGACTGCTGGCGCCCGGATGCTCATGCTGAGTCAACCAAGTCGATCATTGAGTGCCTATCGGCGGGACAACGCAGGGCAGCAGGTTTTCTTACGAATCGTGCCGCATCTTGGCCCGCAGCCGTGGGACTGCTGGCGACTCGATGCTCATGTTTAATCTAGCTAGCCTATTTGGCGCTAACTCGTTAAACTATGCAGTGAGATAGGTCACGACTTATCTCCTGGCTCATTACTTTTGTAAGTGGATTCCTGAAGGACTCGCTCGAGATTGGTTTCAACGGGTAAGTTAAACTCTTACTTACCGGTCGCAATCGTCAACGGCGGAGCTTTCTAATCTCTAATTTGCGCAAACGACATTGTGAAGGCCTCGTATCTACCCTTCTCGGCTTTTCGGATACGCGACATGCGCCTTGGTTAAATGGCTTCATCCGCGTGACCGAACCGCTTCGTTGGCACAGCTATCCCTTCACATCGAACCTTCGCTTGCAACCAACGCAGATATCTTTCCAAATTGAGGATAACTGGAGCAGTTTCTAAACTTGATCTTGTATTCCTTATTCGCAATTCCCGTGCCAAACCAGTCGCATCGGGATTGATTATTCCATCGTCTTCATATAACTGGTCTTGAGGTCCGGCGCGCAGGTATGGGCGCGCCTTCGCTCATGCACAGAGCGGCCGCCGAGCATGTAAGTTATACTCACCCACGTATAATTTGCCCTCTTCCAGGTGCGATTCCGCCTGCCGCTCACTCCGTCTCTGCTTCGAGCAGCCGCTAAAAGAAAGGGGCCCGCGCGGGCCCCTCTTGGTCGTTCTTTGCTTCGCTTGCTGAATCTGAATGTTACGCGGCAGATCTCCGGCGAACATTCCTACGGAATCGGTATCGCAGCCATGTTCGACGGAGCGCTGGTAGCTCCGGAGGCGTCAACACTCTCCACGATGTAGTCGTAAGTCTGGCTATTGAGCACCGTGGTATCCACGTAGGTGGTTTGGGTAACTGCGGTGGAATTAAGTTGCTGATAGGTGGTGCTTCCACTCGGCGCACGATAGACGTTATAACCAGCGACTGGGTCCGTGGAGCTCGCAGGCGCATTCCAGGTCAAGTTCACCTGGTACACAAGTGCAATGCCTGTGCCAGTCAGGCCGATCACGGTGGACGATCCCGTAGACGAATTGCTGGTAATCGTTACCTGGCCCGTGAACGCCACCGCTGTGGCCGGATCGAACTGCACGCTGATCGTGGCCGTTTGATTCGGGTTCAGGGTCATCGGGAACGGACCTCCAGAGATCGTGAACCCGGTTCCGCTCACTGCCGCTGCGCTTACCCTCACTGCCGCGGTCCCTGTCGACGTCAGGATCAATGACTGGGTCGCCGGCGAATTCAAATTCACATTGCCGAAGGCGATCGTAGCAGCGTTCATGCTGAGTGTGGGTACTCCGGCGCCCAACTGCAATGCAAAGGTCTTGGTTGCACTGTTGGCGCTGGCGGTCAGTGTGACGGTCTGAGCGGTGCTGACCGAGGACACGGTGGCCGTGAAGATTCCGGCGGTCGATCCTGCCGCCACGGTAACAGTAGCAGGCACGGTAACCGCCGAGTTATTGCTGGCCAGGCTGACAGCGAATCCACCGCTGGCCGCAGCCACGTTCAGTGTGACCGTGCAGCTATCGCTTCCCGCACTGGTCATCGACCCGCTCGTGCAGCTCAGCCCGCTCAATATTGGCACGCCCGTGCCGCTTAGGCTGATCAAGGTAGAGCTTCCGCTCGACGAGTTGCTGGTCAGAGTCAACGAGCCGGCTGCCGCTCCTGCTGTCGCCGGATCGAACTGCACTGTGAGCGTGGCAGTCTGATTGGGGTTCAGGGTGATCGGGAAAGTGATTCCAGAGATGGTGTAGCCGCTTCCGGTCAGACTAGCTGCGCTGATCGTCACTGCCGAAGTCCCGGTCGAGGACAGAGTCAATGTCTGCGTCGTGGCCGTATTCACATTGACATTGCCAAACGAAAGGCTGGACGAACTCACGCCGAGCCCAATCGCCGACACCCCCAACTGCAATGCAAAGGTTTTGGCTGCACTGTTGGCGCTGGCGGTCAGTGTAACGGTCTGAGCGGTGCTGACCGAGGACACGGTGGCCGTGAAGATTCCGGCGGTCGATCCTGCCGCCACGGTAACAGTAGCAGGCACGGTAACCGCCGAGTTATTGCTGGCCAGGCTGACAGCGAATCCACCGCTGGCCGCAGCCACGTTCAGTGTGACCGTGCAGTTGTCGCTTCCCGCACCGGTCATCGACCCGCTCGTGCAGCTCAGCCCGCTCAATATTGGCAGGCCCGTGCCGCTTAGGCTGATCAAGGTCGAGGTCCCGTACGACGAATTGCTGGTCAACGTGAGTTGGCCGGTTGCTGCTCCTGCCGTCGCCGGATCGAACTGCACAGTGAGCGTGGCAGTCTGATTGGGGTTCAGGGTGATCGGGAAGGTAATTCCAGAGACGGTGAAACCGCTTCCCGCGACGGTGGCTGCAGTCACGGTCACTGCCGAAGTCCCGGTCGAGGACAAGGTCAGTGTCTGCGTCGTGGCCGTATTCACGTTGATGTTGCCAAACGAAAGGCTGGACGTGCTGACGTTAAGCGCTATCGCCGCCGCTCCCAGTTGCAGGCCGAATGTCTCTGTCACGCCGTTTGCCGACGCCGTCAAGGTCACTGCCTGTGCCACGTTAACCGCCGATACGGTTGCCGCAAAGGTCGCGCTCGTAGCTCCGCCCGCCACGGTCACTTGGGCCGGAACGGTCAATGCCGGGTTGTTGCTGGCCACGCTGACGGCAAAGCCGCCGCTAGCTGCCGCGGTGTTCAGTGTGACCGTGCAGCTATCGGTCCCCGCCGCGGTCATCGACGTATTTGCGCAATTCAAGCCAGTCAGCACCGGAACTCCCGTGCCGCTCAAATCGACGGCCGTCGAGGATCCGGTCGCCGAGTTACTGTTGAAAGTGAGCGAACCTGAGGTCGTTCCCGCGGCGGTCGGGTTGAATTGCACATTGAGTGTCGCCGTTTGATTTGGATTCAAGGTCAGCGGGAAAACCGCCCCGGTGGCCGCGAAACCGGTCCCTGCGAGCGTTGCCGCGTTGATCGTCAGCGGCGAATTCCCCGTTGACGAGAGAGTCAGCGACTGAGCCGCCGCCGCACTCACGTTGACGCTGCCAAACGAGAGGCTTGGAGTGCTAAGGCTGAGCTTAGCCGCGGAGGCAATCAGTTGCAGGCCAAATGTCTCTGCCGAGGTGCCCGCGCTCGCCGTCAGCGTTGCGGACTCCGCCGAGTTCACCGGGGAGATATTCGCCGTAAAGCCGGCGCTCATTGCGCCCGCCGCCACGGTCACCGAGCCTGGAACGGTCACCAGTGAATTGCTGCTGGCGAGACTTACTGCAAATCCGCCGCTGGCCGCCGCCGTGTTCAGCGTAACGATGCAGCTATCGGTTCCCGACCCGATGATTGATCCGTTTGTGCAATTCAGTCCAGCCAGCCCCGGCACGCCCGTGCCGCTCAGGTCCACCACCATCGATGCCCCATTCGAAGAATTGCTGTTCACCGACAGTTGCCCTGTTTCTGCGCCTGCTGCGCCGGGGTCAAACTGCACGCTTAATGTCGTCGTTTGACCTGGGGCCAGTGTCACCGGCAGGCCTTGGCCTGTGATAGTAAAGCCGGCGCCCGTCAAAGATGCCGCGCTTACCGTCACCGGCATCGTTCCCGTTGACGAAAGAACCAATGGATGCGTAACCGCCGAGTTCACCGGTACCGTGCCAAAGGTCAGGTTGTTGGCGCTGATCCCCAAAACGGGGATTGCTGCGCCCAGCTCAACAGCGAATGTCTCCGCCACGCCGCCAACGCTCGCGGTCAACGTAGCCGCTTGCACTGTCGTGACCGGCAAGACACTCGCGGCAAAGGTCGCGCTGCTCGCGCCTGTCGGCACCATCACCAAGGCCGGAACTGTTACCGCGCTGTCGTTGCTTGCCAGGGCCACATTCAGGCCGCCGCTGGCTGCGCTTGCATTCAGTGTCACTGTGCATGTGTCGCTGAATGGTCCCGTAATCGATCCGCTTTCGCAATTCAGCCCGGTCAGCACCGGCACGCCCATGCCGCTCAGGGCAACCGCCGCCGAGGACGCATTCGATGCGTTGCTGGCAATGGTCAGTTGGCCGGTCGCCGACCCTGATGCCGCGGGGACGAATTGGATGGTAACTGTAACGCTGGCATTCGCGCCGACACTCATCGGCACGCTGCTTCCGCCGCTCATCGAGAAGGGCTGCCCAGTCAGATTCAACGCGGAGATCTGAACCGCCGCCGATCCCGTATTCGTTAGCGTGATGCTCGTGCTCGCGGTCTTGCCGACAGCCACCTGGCCGAAATCGACCGTGCTCAATGACGTGATCAGCGTTCCCGTCGCCGAATTCGTCGCGGCGATGGACCCACCGCAACCGCTCAGAGCAATGCTGCAAGAAAAAGCCAGCAGCACAATTAAACTTAACTTCAAATGGCGCATAGGCCCTCCGAACGAGCGCAAATCCTTCATCGGCGCGCGAACGAGTTTTATCGCCAAGGCAAACTGAGGTAATCAATATAGATTACTAATGTGTACAAGTATATGCACAATGATGGGTACTGATGAAGGTTACTATACAGTACGTTTGGGGGATGTTAGGCCGCAGTGGTAATCCCACGTTCGTGTTACCTGCCCAGGCGGGCAAAACAACCCTCGAGACCGGGGTCAGCATTTTTGGGGTATCGATTGCAGAAGGTTTTTCAGAATCTAATAATTACGGCCGCCAGAATGGGGCCAGCTCCGCGGCCCGGTCTACGGCCTCTCTCCGGCCTGACCTGACCAAAGTGCTGTGACGGGCGCCACAGCCACTATTTCCCAAGAATCTAGAGTACGGCCTTCGCGATTGCCGCCAGTTGCATGAACGACGTGCCTTCGTAGATCTTTCCAATCTTCGCGTCGCGGTAAAGTTTCTCCACTGGGCTCTCCGTCACAAATCCCGCCCCGCCAAGAACCTCCACCGCAAGGCTCGCCACGCGCTCCGCCATCTGCGCCGCGTAGTACTTGCACATGGCCGCTTCCTTGCGGAACTCTTGGCCCCCATCCTTCAATCGTGCAGCGTTGTAGACCAGCAGCCTCGCGGCCTCGATCTCGGTCGCCATCTCCGCCAGTTGAAACTGCATCGCCTGGAACTCCGCGATGGGCTTCCCGAATTGCTTCCGTTCCTTCGCATGCTTTACGGCGTGGCCCCACGCGCCTTCAGCCAGCCCAAGCATCTGCGCGCCGATGCCGATCCGCCCGCCATTCAACGTCTCCATCGCAATCCTGTAGCCCTTGCCCGCCTCGCCCAGCAATTGCGCCGCTGGAATCGCGCACTCGTCCAGAATCAGCTCGCAGGTGCTCGACGCGCGAATTCCCAGCTTGTCTTCTTTCCTCCCGATCGCGAATCCCGGCGTATCTTTCTCCACCACGAATGCGGTGATGCCTTTATAGCCGGCGCTCGCGTCCACGGTGGCAAAGACGATAAACAATCCTGCCTCCTTGGCGTTGCTGATCCAAAGCTTGCGCCCGCTCAAAACGTACTCGCCGCCACGTTTTTCCGCCCGCGTCTGCAAAGCAAACGCGTCCGACCCAGAGCCCGCCTCGCTCAGCGCGTAGGCGCCAACCGTATCTGCCGCAAGCCGCCGCAAATATTTCAGCTTCTGTTCCGGAGTGCCCCAATCGAGCAGCGCGCTCGCCACCAGCGTGTTCTGCACGTCCACTACCAGCGCCACCGACGGGTCGACTGTCGAGAGCGTCTCCACCGCCAGCGCCGAATCGAAAAACGATCCTCCGCTCCCGCCAAACTCCTCCGGGATCTCGATCCCCATCAGGCCCAGCTCAAAAAGCCTGCCCAGCAGCGCCGCGTCCATCTGCTGTTCCTCATCCATCCGGCGCACAAGCGGCGCTATTTCATCGCGGGCGAACTTCCGCATGCTGTCACGGAAGAGAGTCTCTTCTTCGCTGAGTTGTGTGATAGGCGCGCCAGACGAAACAGGTTTCAAGGCTTTTTGCCTCCGAACATCCGCTCCTTATGATCACGGATGCACTTGCAATGATATGCTGCGCTCGGGACGTGGAAGATCCCGCTCTTCCCATGCAGATTGCGAATCACGTCTTTCTTGTCACCGGCGGCGCATCGGGATTGGGCGCAGCCACGGCGCACCTGCTCGTCAGTGAAGGCGCATCCGTCGTCATCGCCGACACCAACCGTCCAGCGGGCGAGGCCTTGGCCGCCGATCTGGGCGCATCCGCCCGCTTCGCCCTCACCGACGTTACCAGCGAACCCGACGCGCAGGCCGCCGTCGATCTCGCCTTCAGCGCCTTTGGCCACCTGCACTCGCTCATCAATTGCGCCGGAATCGCCCCCTCCGAAAAAGTCATCGGCCGCGAAGGCCCTCACGGCTTGGACTCTTTTGCGAAGGCCGTCAGCATCAACCTCGTCGGCACCTTCAACATGATCCGCCTTGCCGCCGCCGCCATCGCAAAAGAAACGCCTGGCCAGGACGGTGAGCGCGGCGTCATCGTCAACTCCGCCTCCATTGCGGCCTTCGATGGCCAAATTGGCCAGGCAGCCTACGCTGCTTCAAAGGGCGCCGTTGTCGCGCTCACCCTGCCCGTTGCCCGCGAGCTGGCGCGCTTCGGCATTCGCGTGGTCACTATCGCTCCAGGAGTCTTCGCCACGCCGATGGTGGCCGGCTTCTCGCCCGAGGTGCAGGACGCGCTCGCGAAAAGCGTTCCATTTCCCGCCCGCCTCGGCCAGCCCGCGGAATTCGCGGCACTGGTAAAGCACATCTGCGAAAACTCCATGCTCAACGGCGAAACCATTCGCCTCGACGGCGCACTGCGCATGGCTCCGCGCTAATGAGCGAGAGTTGATGAGTCAGGTTTGCCCGCCGAGAAATGAGGGAACACGAATGCCCCTTTCCGATCCCATCGTGCCCGACCCCGTCGTGATTGTTGGCTCTGCTCGCACCCCCATCGGCGCGTTCCAGGGCGACCTCAAAGACCTCGCCGCTCCCCAACTCGCCGCCGCCGCCATCCGCGCCAGTGTCGAGCGCGCCGGAGTTCCCCGCGACGGAACTTCTTCCGACGCATTCGACGAAGTCCTCCTCGGCTGCGTTCTTCCTGCCGGCCTCGGCCAGGCTCCCGCGCGTCAGGCCGCTCTTGCTGCAGGGCTGTCCGCTTCGACCGGTGCAGTCACCATCAACAAAATGTGCGGCTCCGGCATGAAGGCCGTCATGCTGGCGCACGATCTGCTCCTCGCAGGCAGCGCCAAAATCATCGTCGCCGGCGGCATGGAAAGCATGAGCAACGCCCCCTATCTCCTCGACCGCGCCCGTTCCGGCTATCGCATCGGCCACGGCCGCCTCATCGACCACATGTTTCTCGATGGCCTTGAAGACGCCTACGACAAAGGCCGCCTGATGGGCACATACGCCGAAGATTGCGCCCAGGCCTACGCGTTTTCACGGGAGGCGCAGGACGAATTTGCGCTCGCATCCCTCACCCGCGCGCAAAAAGCCACCGCCGAAGGCAGTTTTTCCAGCGAGATTGTTCCCCTCACCGTGACCGCCGGCAAAACCGCCGGGGCCCCAAGAATTGACCGGATTGTCTCCCACGACGAGCTCCCGCTCAAAGCCACTCCCGACAAAATACCTCACCTCAAGCCGGCCTTTCGCGAAGGAGGAACGGTCACCGCCGCAAACTCGAGCGCCATTTCTGACGGTGCCGCCGCGCTCGTCCTCATGCGGCGCTCTGAAGCCGATCGCCGCGGCATCAAGCCGCTCGCCTCCATCGCTGGCCACTCCACCTTTGCAAACACGCCCGCGGTCTTTCCCACGGCGCCCATCGGCGCTGTCCGCGGGCTGCTCGACCGCACGGGCTGGTCTCTTCCGAATATCGACTTGTTCGAAATCAACGAGGCGTTCGCCGTTGTGGTCATGGCGGCTATGCGCGACCTCGGCCTGCCCCACGAAAACGTCAACGTCCACGGCGGCGCCTGTGCGCTCGGCCATCCCATCGGCGCTTCCGGCGCGCGCATTATCGTCACGCTGCTCGCGGCCCTCGCGCAACGCAATCTCAGCCGCGGCATCGCCTCGCTCTGCATCGGCGGTGGAGAAGCCACAGCCATTGCAATCGAGCGACTCACCTGATTTCTTTTTGAAAAGGGAATCCGCGCCTCGAACGCGCCCGGCCAAACACTACGCTCTACGCGCCCGCCAGCGCAGCCTCACCCATGCTGCCATTTACATCCGGCTCGGCCTCTGTGGCCGCAGGCGCGTCCACCGGCACATGGGCCAGCTCCCACGCCGAGCGATCCTTCATCAGCCGCGACACAAACGCCGTGTGCATTGCGTGCCCAGCCCGAACGGCCACCACGTGACCCTCCAGCCTGCGCCCCGCCAGCGCCAGGTCGCCAATCAGGTCAAGCACCTTGTGCCGCACGTACTCGTCCGGAAAGCGCAACGGTCCATTTTCCGGCCCGTTCGCCCCTAAGATAATCGCGTTCTCCGCGCTCGCTCCGCGAATCAGCCCCATGTCGCGCAGCTTCCCCTCATCCGCCTTGTAGCCAAACGTGCGCGCCGGAGCAATCTCGCTCCCATAAGTCTCCGCCGCCAGATCGATGCAGGTCTTCTGCTGGCCGATCGGCGCGGGAAAGTCGATCGTGTAGGAGACGCGATAGCCGGCCCCTGGGTAAACGCCAATAAACTTGTCGCCCTCGCGCACCTCGACCGGTTGAAGCACTCGAATCGTCTCGCGCTTGCGCCGTTGCTCGCGGATCCCCACGCTTTGAAACGCCTCCACATAGGGCAGTGCGCTCCCATCCAGAATCGGCAATTCCAGATTGTCGATCTCCACAATCACGTTGTCGACGCCCATCCCAATCAGCGCTGAGAGCAGATGCTCCGTCGTCGAGATGAGCACGCTCTGTCGCATCAAGCTCGTCGCGTAGCTCACCTTGGCCACGTTGCGGCCCGTTGCAGGAATCTCAAAGTTGTCCAGATCGGTGCGCCGGAAAACAATTCCCGACCCCGCTGGTGCGGGCAGTAGCCGCATCGTCACTGGAGCGCCCGAGTGCAGTCCCACGCCCGAGAATTCAAGTGCCTCTGCGATCGTCTGTTCCTGGTGTGCTCTTTGACCCAAAGTGCCTCTCCGGCTTTGAAAGCCTTTCCCTTGTTTAGAATAGACGCCGCACAGAAATCGGGTTGTGTGGCATTTTTGCCACACCATGCGTCAATTTGAGCCACCGAGCCTTTCTCGTAACCTCTCCGGAAACTGCCCATAACTGTCGTAGAATCAGAGAGTCTTTCGGACTCGATCGACTCGAATCTGGCGAAAAAGGCACGAATGTCGCTGGCACCTAACTCGAAGATTCCCATGCGCGCTCTGCTGGCCGGCGCCCGCCGCAAGCAGGCGAGTCTGATCGCCTTCACCCGCCAGTTGGTTCAGGTCGAATCCCCCTCCGACGAAAAATCCGCAGTCGATGCTTGCGTGGCCTTGGCCGCTGCGCGCGGCAAGCAGTTGGGCGGTCGCGTCAAAACCTACCGCCAGACTGGCTTCGGCAATGTCCTCGAACTCCGCTTTGGCCCGCGGAAATCAACCCCGCCCGCCGCCAAACCCATCCTGCTCCTCGGCCATCTCGACACGGTCTGGCCTCTCGGCACGCTTCAGACCATGCCCTGCCGTCTGAGTGCCGGCCGTCTCTGGGGCCCCGGAACCCTCGACATGAAGGCCGGTGTCGCCATGGCGTTCACCGCTATTGAAATGCTCACCGAGGCGGACTTGCTCTGCCATGAAATCGTGGTCCTCCTCAATGGCGACGAGGAGATTGGCAGCACCGTTTCGCGCCCGATCACGGAAAAACTCGCGAAGACCTGCGCCTCCGTCTACGTCCTCGAGCCCGCGCAAGGCCTGGCCTACAAAACGGCCCGAAAGGGCATCGGCAATTGGCGCGTCGACGTAAAAGGAGTCGCAGCCCACGCCGGAGTCGACTTCGAAAAAGGCGCGAACGCCATTCGCGAGTTGGCTCGCGTCATCGAAACCGTCAGCGGCTGGTCCGAAACGTCGCCCGATCTCAACCGCGGCCTCACCGTCAGCGTCGGCATCGCTGGCGGCGGCACCAAGACCAACGTAATCCCCGCCCACGCCTGGGCCGAAGTCGAAGCCCGCATCGCGCGCCGCACTGACGGCCCGCGCATCGAACGCAAATTCGCTGCCCTCAAATCGCTTAAATTAACTAACCCGCGCTGCTCGCTCACCGTCACCGGCGGCATCAACCGCCCGCCCATGGAGCGTAGCCGCGGAACGGTGCGCCTCTTCCGCAAAGCGCAAGCGCTCGCTCACGAGCTGGGCTTCACGCTCAACGAAGCCTCCACTGGCGGCGGCTCCGACGGCAACTTCACCGCCGCTCTCGGAATCCCCACCCTCGACGGAATGGGCGCAGTCGGCGAAGGTGCGCACGCCCAGCACGAATCGGTTTTCGTCGAGCATCTTGCTCCCCGCACCGCGCTCCTCGCGGCCATGCTGGCGGGTTGACGCACGCTCATCGCCTTCGGCCTGATAAACTTCGGTGGGTAATCCACTCGGAGATATTCGCAACCATGAATCGCTTTGTTCCCATCCTCTTCCTGGCGGCATGTGCTTCTGCCGTATTCGCTCAAACCCCCGCCGCAACGCCCGCTGCCGGCTCAGCAACGCCCAAAAGCTCTTCTCCCGCGTCCACCGCCGCCAAGCCCGCCACCGCCAATTCGGCCGCAGCCGCTGCCCCCGCGCCCATGCCCTGGCTCAAGCTCCCTCCCGGCGTGCCCAGGGTGACTCACCTTCTGGTCAAGATGCCCTTCGCCCTGCGCTATGAAGACATCACCGTCGGCAAGGGTGCTGAAGGCGAGTCCGGCAAGCTCTGGCACCTCAAGTACACCGGCTGGCGCGCCGCCGACGGCGTCAAGTTCGACTCATGGGACGATCATAAGCAGCCCGCAATTGGACCCGATGGCAAGCCCGAGCTCGGTTCCGATGGAAAACCCAAGATGGGCGATCCCGTCCCCATCGCAATCCCGCAAGGAATGGGCCGCGTAATCCCCGGCTTCGACTACGGCCTCGAAGGCATGAAGATCGGTGGCAAGCGCCGCATCTTCATTCCCTGGCAAATGGCCTATGGTACGCGCGCCATGCCCGATCGGCCCGACCACCCCGGCATTCCCGCCAAGTCCGATCTCATCTTCGACGTCGAGCTGGTGGATGTGACCGAGATGCAGGCCCCGCATCCACCCATGATGCCCGGCAATCGTCCCGTGCCGCCTGGAGCTCCGCATCCCGGCGCAAGCGCCCCACCCAGTCCTGCTCCCGCTGCGCCTACGGCTCCATCTGCGGCCCCATCAACTCAACCGGCCGCGCCCGCCGCTTCTTCAACGCCATCAGCTCAGCCGGCTGCTCCGGCCGCAACCACTCCGCCCGCTTCGGCGCCCGCTCAACCGACCACGCCGCCGCCTTCCGGCGTCCAGGCCCAACCCAAATAAATCGGTTGCCCCATCCTTCGCCTTTTTCTGGCGAAGGGTGGGATCGCACGAACCGCCTCAGTCCAGCTTCGGGTGCAGTTTCAGGAACCCGGTCGCTTCCTGGTAAGCGTGCGAAAAAGCCGCCAGCTTTGCGTCCTGGTAGAGCGCGCCGAGGAAAGTAATCGACACCGGCGTCCCCGGCCCGCCAATATTGTCGTGGTTCCCGTCGTCGACCGCGGGTGGCGCCGGCGCGTCAGCGCCGCGCAGACCATTTGGCAGAATCACAGCCGGATTGCCCGTCAAATTCGTCGCAATCAACTGCTCGTCGGTCGAGGGCGTCACGATCACATCCACTTTTTCAAACAGTTTCGCAAACTGGCGCACTCCAAGTGTCCGCGCGCGATTGGCCTGGATGTACTCAACCGCCGGATAAAACCGCGCGATGCGGAAGTCGTTCGGCCAATCCTCCGGCCCCTGTTCCGTCAGCAGCTTGTCGCGGCCGCTCATCGTCAGGTCGTCGAACGCCGCCGCGGCCTCTGCCGTCAGCAGCGGAACCATCGCGTCCCACGGCAGCTTCGGCAGCTCCACCGGAATCAGATTCACGCCCATCTTGGTCAGCTTGTCCAGCGCGACCTGCTCATATTTCTTGTCGTACGTGCGCCGCGTGTACTCGTCCTGCGCGGCCGCATTCGCATCTTCCCGCTTCTTCGTATCCTCCGGCGTCTCCCCAGCCACAGCCTCCTTCAGTTGCAGAGGCGGCAGTGGATCGAAATCGCTCTTGAAATACCCAACGCGCAACGATCGCCAATCGGCGTCCGGATTCCAGTGGAAGTCGATGCTCGCTCCGGCCGACAGATCTTTCCCATCGGGTCCGTGGATCACGTCGAGCACCAGCGCGCAATCCTCCACCGATCGGCAAATCGGCCCCAGCTTGTCCATCGTCCAGCTCAGCGCCATCGCTCCCGTGCGCGGCACCATGCCGAAGCTTGGCCTCAACCCCGAACAGCCGCATCGCGTCGAAGGCGACGAAATCGACCCCAGCGTCTCCGACCCGATTGCAAATCCCACGCACCCCGCCGCCACTGCGCTCGCCGAGCCTGCCGACGATCCGCTCGATCCCAACGCGGGATTCCACGGATTCCGCGTCCTTCCTCCGAACCACTTGTCGCCCATCGCCAGCGCGCCCAGCGAAAACTTCGCCACCAGCACCGCCCCCGCGGCATCCAGCCGTTGCACCACGGTCGCGTCCTCGTTGAACGTCTGCTGCTCAAACCCTCCCGCGCCCCACGTCGTCGGATACCCTTTGACCGAAAGCAAATCCTTCGCGCCCCACGGAATCCCGTGCAGCGGCCCGCGATAAAGCCCGCTCTCCAGGTCCTCATCGGCCGCCTTAGCCTGGGCCATCGCCCGGTCTTTCAGCAGCGTGATCACGAAATGGAGTTGTGAGTCGTACCGCTTCAGGCGACCGATGTACATCTGGGTCAGTGCCACCGACGTAACCTTCCGGTGCCAGATCAAATTGGCCAGCTCGAGAACCGAGGCAAACGCCAGCTCCTCGAGATTCGCGGAAACTTTCGGCGCTGCCGATTCCGCGTCATCAAAAACCAGTTGCGGAGTGGTGCCTTGAAACACAACACTGCTCTCCGCCGGCTTCGCTGCCGGCCCCGGATGAAACGCGAACGCCGGCGGCACACTGTTCTCGATCTTCAGCGCGCGAATCTGTCCGTACGCATCGCGCTGATCGTTCAGCCCGTCGAGCATCATCTTCTTCTGCTCGTCGCTGAACGGCCCCACGCCCGCCAGTTCCGCTGCCCGGTCAATCATCTCGGTAGTAATCTTCGGTAACGCCGGCGCCTTGGCCTCATTGCTCGTATTCGCGCTCGCCGCGTGATTCGCCCCCGGACCCGAGGCTGGACCAGCCGCCGGGCTCGCCGCTGAGGGAGCCGTCTCCTGCGCCTGCGCGGCCAGCGTGTAAAGAATTCCCGGCAGCAGCGGAGAAGCAATCCCCGCGCTGGTGCACGCATTCAAAAAAGCTCGGCGGTTCAAGAACGGCGCTGGCTTCATGCGACGGATGGTAAATCGCGCGGCCACCAGCGGCAAACTCTCGCCGGCCGGCGCCCAAACAAAAGTCACGAATTTTTCACTTGACATATTCCCATATGAGCATGTATTGTCTTTTCCATGGCCAGAGCTGCAACCACCTCCGACGCCTTCAATGCTGTTGCCGAACCCCGGCGCCGCCAGATTCTCCTCTTTCTCGCGCACGATGAGCGCCAGGTAGGCGAAATCGTCACGGCCATCGGCCTCGACCAGCCGTCCGTCTCAAAGCACCTTGGCGTGCTCCGCCGCGTCAATCTCGTCCGCGTACGCCGCAACGGCCGCCACCGTCTCTACCGCACCAACGCCGCGGCCATCCAGCCGCTCCACCAGTGGACCGAGACATTCGAGCGATACTGGCAGCACCAATTGACCCGGGTTAAAGAACGCGCCGAGCGCGTTCAGGCCGAGATTGACCGCGGCGGCAACCCAACGCAGTCAACAATTCCGAAGCACTGAGGGCCCGCAGTCCATGACCCAAATTCTCAACTTTCCCACGGAGGATGTATGACCACAACGACAGTTCCCGATCTCGAATCTCTCAGTTTCAAAATCGAACAGGAGATTCGCGTGCGCGCCTCGCTCGAAGTCACCTTCGCAGCGCTTCTCGATCAGCTTGCTTCTGGTTTCGAAAAGGACGACGGCACGTCCATGCCTTTCAAGCTTGAGGCTTGGCCAGGCGGCCGCTGGTTCCGCGACCTCGGCGACGGCAACGGCCATTGCTGGGCCACCGTGCAGGCCATCAAGCGCCCCACGCTGCTCGAGTTCAGCGGTCCGCTGATGATGTCTTTCCCTGTCGCCAACAACGTGCAATACCGCCTCAGCCAGGAGGGCGGCGAGACCATCATCAAGTTCCATCACACCGGCTTCGGAAACGTTCCGGGGGACTTCAAGAAGGGAATGAGAGGCGGCTGGACAAAGATCAACGAAACCGTCCGTCAGCGCGCCGAGAATTCCAAATCGTAAAGAGCGCCCGCGTCAGCGGACGAATGAAGGCAAAATCTACACGCACGCCGGGACAACCCATTCCCGCTCACCTCAGGAGGTTCGTATGTGTCCAGTATGCGTAGCAACCACGGCCGCCATCTTGGCAGGCAGCACCGCCGGCACTGGCGGAATCGCAGCCTTCATCGCAAAATGGTTTCGTCGCGGCAAATAACCGGGTAATTAACTCCCCCAACACAAATCGCAGCAAAGGAGGTCGCTATGGCAACCACGGCGACAGAAATCAAGAGCCCCAAAGTCGTCTCTCATGACGAATGGATCGCAGCCCGCAAAGAGTTTCTAAAGAAAGAGAAAGAGTTCACCTGCCAGCGCGACGAGCTCAGCCGCCTGCGCCGCGCCCTCCCCTGGGAGAAGGTCGAAAAGAACTACAAATTCCAAACCACCAGCGGCAATGTCTCGCTCTCCGATCTCTTCGGCGGCCGCAGCCAGCTCATCATCTATCACTTCATGTTCGGGCCGGGATGGAAAGAAGGCTGCCCCAGTTGCTCCTACATCTCCGACCATTTCGACGGCATGACCATCCACCTCGCCAACCGCGACGTCACCCTCGCCGTGGTTTCGCACGCGCCCATCTCTGAAATCGAAACCTTCAAACACCGCATGGGTTGGAAGTTTCGCTGGCTCTCCTCGAATTCGAGCGACTTCAACTTCGACTACCAGGCCTCGCTCAAGCCCGAGGACGCCGGCCAGAAAAAGATCTACTACAACTACGAGCTGATCCCACAGTTTCCCAGCGAGGAGCTGCCTGGACTCAGCGTCTTCGCCAAGGATGCAAGCGGAACGATCTTCCACACCTACTCCACCTACGCGCGCGGCCTCGACATTTTGGTTGGCGCGTACAACTTTCTCGACCTGGTCCCCAAGGGCCGCGACGAATCAGGCCTCAAGCACACCATGGCTTGGGTACGCCACCACGACAAGTACGATCAAGGCTACGTTGTCGATCCGAACCAGGGGTATGTTCAGCCCGAGGTGGTCAAGATCGCGACCACGGGCGGCAAGTGTTGTCACGACTGAGGCCGTCACTCCGGGGATTGAAACGCACAACGGCGCGCGAAATCACGGTGCCGGCGATAACTCAGGCCACTGCAATTGATCGAAAGACAAGAAGGAGAGAAGCGATGAAGGATCAGAACCTCAACCATTCGTTTACGGTCGACCAAACTCCGGAAGAAGTTTTCGCTGCCATCAACGATGTTCGCGGATGGTGGTCAGGAGAAATTGAAGGCTCAACCGACAAACTCGGCGCTGAGTTTACCTACCGTTACAAAGACGTCCACTACAGCAAACAGAAGATCACCGAGCTTGTCCCCGGCAAGAAAGTCGTTTGGCTTGTTTTGGACAGCTACTTGTCCTTCGTTGAGGACAAAACCGAGTGGAATGGCACAAAGGTCGTTTTTGAAATCTCCAAAAAAGGCAACAAGACCGAAGTCCTCTTCACTCACGTCGGCTTAGCGCCCCAAATCGAGTGTTTCAAAGCCTGTTCCGACGCATGGGGCTTTTATGTCACAGGTAGTCTCCGGAACCTGATTGCCACAGGAAAAGGCGAGCCCAACAAGAAAGAAAAGAAAGAACGCGAAGCAGTGATGCAATCGTGAGGCGCGATGGCTCGTGAGTTCACCGTCTCCGCGACGATTCCCGCTTCGCCGAAGCAGGTCTATGACGCGTGGCTATCGAGCAAGGGCCACACCCAAATGACCGAAGCCGGGGCCAAGGTGTCCGCGCGCGTCGGTGGCTCGTTCACCGCGTGGGACGGATACATCTCGGGCAAGAACTTGAAGCTCAAGCCCGGCAAGCAAATCGTCCAGGCGTGGCGCACCACCGAGTTTGCCTCGTCCGACCAGGATTCGCATGTTGAAATCCTGCTCGTAAAGTCGCGCGGTGGCACAAAGCTCACGCTTTACCACAGCAACCTTCCCGGCGGCCAGAGCGACTACCGCTCGGGCTGGCGGGAGTGCTACTTCGAGCCCATGAAGAAGTACTTCAAGGCCATCGCGAAGCCCGTGTAATTACTTCCCCACCTCCGCCAGCAGCGCCTCCGCCCGATGCAGCGCGTCGCGCCGTTTCTGCTTTTCGCTCTCAATGTCCGCCGGAGCCCATGTCGATCCGCCGATGCGCCGCGATGTGTCGCTCAACCGCTGCTCGAATTCCTTGTCCAGCCCGGCCACGTCCGCCCGCGCCTGTTTGAGCGCTTCGAGGAAATGGACAAGCTCTCCGTCGATCCGCCCGGGGTAGTAACTGATCAAATCGCCGGTTTGCAACGCATCCCTCAGCGCAATCGAGGGTCCCGCAACCGGCCCTGTTTGCTGCAGCGCATCTTCGACGCCGCGTAGCCGCGTCATCTCCCCGGCAAATCCATCCAGCTCCGCGCGTTGCGCAACCCGGCCATTCGCGCGCTGCACCACCACGACAACTTTCGCGCTCACGCTTTCGCTCGGCACCGGAATCACCGTCGTCAGCGTGTTCCCCTCGAACGTCCACCCACCTGCCTCGCCCGGCTTAACGAACCCCACTGCCTTTCCGTTCACCGTCACCGCTACCGGCGGCCAATCCGCCGGCAGCCGCACTTCGTATCCGCGCGTCCTCAGCATTCCGGGATAGCTGCCCCCAACCGGCCCAATCTCCACGCGAAGCGTGTCGCCATTCTCGGTCGCTTTCACAGGCGTCCGCGCAAACACGCCGCGTTGATTCTCAACTGCCACGCCCGAATCCTCATAAACCGAATAGCTCGACGCCGCGCCTGCCGCGAGCGGCCACACGTTCACGATCAGCGGATCGACAGCCTTCTCGCCCGTGTGCAGCATTGCCGGCTGCATCGGAAGAATCGTGCCCGCTCGCACATACACCGGAATCTGATCGATCGTAAAGCTGCGCTCCACGGTCGCCGGCCCCGCAAAATGTTTTCCCGTCGGCCACTCGATCCAGTCGCCCCCCTGCGAATCCGATTTCGGCAGCCACACCTGCTCCGTCGCGAGGCCCGTGATCTTGTCCGCGGGCGCGGTCACCGGGCTCACGATCAACTGGTCGCCGAAGAGGTATTCGTTCTTGCTTGTGTAGGCCGCATCGTCTTCCGGCCAGTCGTAATAGAGCGGCCTGAAGAACGCCACGCCCGTGTCGTATGTCCGCCGCGCCTCCGTATAAAGGTACGGCTGCATTGCTTCGCGCATCCGGTAAGCCGACCGCATCACGGCCGAATACGGCTCGGGATAGGCCCAGATCCGCCGTTCAGAATCCGGATTCTTCGTCGTGTGCGTCCGCAAGATGGGACTGAACGTGCCGAACTGAATCCACCGCGTGTACAGCTCCGGATCGACGGCGCCCGGCATATGCCCGCCGATGTCGTGGCTCCAGAACGCGTAGCCCACGTTGGCTGCCGTAGCCGTGAACCAAGGCTGAAACGCGAGCGAGTCCCACACCGAAATCGTGTCGCCCGAAAATCCAATCTCATACCTGTGATTTCCCAGCCCGCCCCAGCGATGAAACAGCAGCGGCCGCTTGCCCTCGCGTTGCTGATCGGTAAAGTGCACATAGTTCAGCCACCAGGTGGGGTTCACGCCGGGCAAGTCCGTCGACGACTGCTGCTGCCAGTCGAGCCACCAGAAGTCCACGCCCTGCTTTTCCAGGGGATGCAGCACCAGGTTCAGATAATTCGTCGCCCACTTCTTGTCGGTCGGGTCAAATGGGATGTATTTCTTCGTTGCCGGGTCGATCCCCATCGCGCGCGCCATCGCCGGATACGCCTGCTCCCACGGCTCGATCCCCGACGCCGGATGCAGATTCATCGTCGTCTTGAGTCCATCCTCGTGCAGCTTTTTCAAAAACGCGTCGGGATCGGGAAACAGCACCTTGTTCCACGTGTATCCCGTCCATCCAAGTTGTTGCCCCGACTGGTCCACCGCGCCCATGGCTCTCAGTTGCTCATCGCTCATGTGCCAGTCCATGTCGATCACCATCACGTCCAGCGGAGTGTCGTTCTCCCTGAAGTCCCTCGCCAGCTCGTCGAATTGTTCGTCGCTATACGCCCAGTAGCGCGACCACCATACTCCGAACGCAAACCTCGGCGGCAGCGGAATCCGGCCCGCCACAAGCACAAAATCGCCCAGCGCCTTCCGGTAATCGTGTCCGTATCCGAAAAAGTACCAGTCGGTGTACGCGCCGGCCTTCTCGTTCGCCGGCCGTTCCATCACCCACGGCCACACGCTCTTCTCGCCGTCAAGAAACCGGAAATCCGCCGAGTCGAACAGCGGCCGCGTCGAGTCATCCACCAGCGCCCATCCCGCTCGCGACACCAATCCCTGGTCGATCGGTTCCTCGGTCTTCGATCCGAGCGCCGTGTCGAGGGTGCGCGTCGTCCCCATCAAATTCTGTGGATCGCTGTCGCCGGGATGCCACACCACATCCTTGCCGTCGACGGTGAGTGTGATGGACAGATTGTCAGCGGTGAAATGCCCATCGCCCGTAGGATCGTACGTAAGCGTCAGCGCGTCAGTCTTGATCGTCCTTAGCTGCGAGCTACCTTCAGACTCGGTCCCGCTCACAAACTTCGGCACCGGCAGCCTTCGATTGATGAACACAAACGAAGCGTGGTCCTCAAATTTCCCATCCGCCGACCACTCCATCCGAATCAACTGCGGCGTCAGCACAGTGAATCGCGCGTGGCCCAGAGTGACAATCGCCTTCGGATCGGCCACGGGATCATCTGGCAGCGCCGAAACAGCCAGATGACCCGCCCCTGTTTGAGCCGCCCCACCCGGCGCGTTCGACCTCGCGGTGCCCGCGCATCCCACTGCCACAACCGCAATCCCTAACCAACGCCAAAACGCTCGCATCGTCGCTCCCATTTCCGCTCCACCGGGAAGACTACCACCGCCGCATGAGCACCCGGCAACTTGTAGCGCCGGCGTCCCGCCGGCTGTCGTGCGGGCGTCCTCGCCCGCACATCCCGCTATCATTGGGTCAAGCCGGCCTTTGCCGGCGCACGATCCATGACCCCCACCATCTTCATCTCGGCAGGAGAAGCCAGCGGCGAGCACTACGGCGCCCTCCTCGCCGCTTCCATCCAGCAAAAACTTGCTCCAAAAGGTGAAATAGTGGAGCTGATCGGCATGGGTGGCCCGCGCATGGCCGCCGCCGGCGTCAACTGCATCGTCCGCGCTGAAGACATGGCCGTCATGGGCCTCACCGAAGTGGTCCTCCACCTTCCCCGCATCTACCGCGAGTTCCGCAAGCTCAAGCGCGCCATCCGCGCCCATCGCCCCACCGTCGCCGTCCTCATTGACTTCCCCGAGATCAACTTCCGTCTCGCCCGCGAATTCCACCGCCTCGACATTCCCGTCATCTACTTCGTCAGCCCTCAGCTCTGGGCCTGGAAGCAGCACCGGATCAAGCTGGTCCGCGAATACGTCCGCCGCATGCTCGTCATCTTTCCCTTCGAGGAGCCCTATTACCGCGCCCGCGGCGTCGATGCCGAATTCGTCGGCCACCCCCTCGCCGATCTGCCCCAACCCTCCATCACCCGCGAGCAATTCGCCGCCGAAAACAACCTCGACCCCACCCGCATCTGGATCGGCCTCCTCCCCGGCAGCCGCCTCCGCGAGATCGAAGACCACCTCCCCGAAATGCTTGCCGCCGCCCGCGCCCTGGCCGCAGCCCGAGCCCTTACCGCTGCGCGAGTCCTCGCCCCGCCCGCGTCGCAACCAACCAGCACTTCGCCCGGCGTTCCATCGCACGCCCTAACTCTCGCCGCAGCTCCCGCCCATCCCGCACCGCCCTACGACTTCCTCATTCCTCTGGCTCCCACCCTCGACGCCGCCCAGCGCGCCAAGGTCCAGCGAATCGTTGATGATCGCGGTTCCAACCTCAGCATTCGACTCATCAGCGATCGAGGCGCCGAAGGCGCGGTCAGCCCCACCGCAGGTGGCGTCCACGACGCCCGCGCCACCCTCCTCCATGCCCGAGCCTCAGTCGTCGCCAGCGGCACCGCCACCGTCGAAGCCGCCCTCATCGGCAACCCTTTTGTCGTGGTCTATCGCGTCTCGCCGCTCACGTATGCGATCGCCAGGCGAATGGTCAAGGTCCCCCACGTGGCCATGGCCAATCTCATCGCCGGCAAACGCGTGGTTCCAGAGCTCATTCAGCACGACTTCAATGCCGCAAATATCGTCCAACACCTCAGTCCGCTGCTACCCGACGGCCCCGCTCGTGAGTCCATGATGAAGGAGTTGGCAGCGATTCGGGAGGCGCTCCATACGCGTGAGGCCAATCAGCCCTCGCAAACCAAGGCCGCCCAATCCGCCATCGAACGGGTAGCCGCTATCGTAGTGAATGAGGTCGAATCGCTTTCCCCGGCGCCTGCGGCAACTGCCGAGTCTGCCCAAACGGCCAGCCGCTGAATCCGATCGGCAGCGCCGACGAATCAACCCCAACCCGCCGTAACCAAGAATTGACCGGCGGCAGCACAATGAGCGAACGAATGAATCGAACCCTGAAAGATTTGCACTCCGCGGCCAGCCGCATCATTAGCCTGCTTCAGCCGTTCCGCAACTGCGGAACCGCTCTCGCCCCGGCCCTCCTCACCGCCGCCCTCGCCGCGACCGCCGCACTCCCCGCCGCCGCGCAAGTCGCCCGTCCCGCGCTCAACATCACCGGCTACGTCATTGACGCCGAGCTCGATACCACCACCCACCACCTCGCGGCCACCTCCCAGGTCACCTTTACCGCTCCCGCCAATCTTGACGTGGTCACCTTCGGCTTCCATCCCGCGCTCAAAGTCACCAAAATCACCGACGACTCCGGCAAGCAGCTTGAAGCCGAGCGCACCGCCGACGGCTCCATCCGCGTCACAGCGAACACGCCCTTCGTTGACGGCCAGCCGGCGCATTGGACTTTCGTCTATGACGGCGTCATCACCGGCAACGAAGACGGCCCCATCGAAGGCCTCAAGCTCGCCGCCATTCAGGAACCCATCAGCTACCTTCTCTACCCCGCCCGCTGGTTTCCCTCCACCGGATTAATGACCGACCGCTTCACCGCCGACCTGCACATCCGCGTCCCGCAGGGGATGCGCGTCTTCGCCAGCGGCTCCTCAGGCGCCTCCAAACCCGTCACCCTCACCGGCGGCAAGCCTGGCGACGAGTACGACTTCAAATGGGCCAAGCCCGGCTTCCCCGGGACCGTTATTGCCGGCCGCTTTCTGCCGCCGGTTTCTGCGGGCGCAGGCAACGTCAAGGTCTACGTCACCATCACCCACCAGGCCTCGGTCAACGCGTTGGCGCAAACCGCCACCAGCGAATACAACTTCTTCACCGACACCTTCGGCCTGCCTCCCACGCCCCGCATCAACATCGTCGAGCTGCCCGACGACACCCTGCCCGCCGTCTACGCGCCAGAGCTGGCCGCCATCATGGGCTCCCGCACCGGCGACAAATCCGGCATTCGCCTCCTCGCCAACACCATCGCCCACCAGTGGTGGGGACTCGAAATCAGCCCCAAAACCCTCGACGACGCCTGGATCACCAACGGCATGTCGCGCTACGGCGAGCTCATGTATGTCGAGGATCAGAACGGCCAGAGCGCCCTCAAAGCCGCCATGGAAGACGTGGCCGCGGGCGCGCTCGCCTATGACACCATTCCCCTCACCAGCGTTGGCCGTCTCGATCCCTTCTCGCCTCAGTTCCAGTCCATGACCCTCGAAAAGGGCGCCATGATCTTCCACATGCTGCGCTGGGAGGTCGGAGACAAGGCCTTTCCTGACGTCCTCAAAGGCGCGCTCAGCCAGTATTCAGGCGGCTCCATCCGCACCGGCGACTTCGAGAAGGTGGCCGAGGCCGAGAGCCAGAAGGAGCTGGTGCCCTTCTTCTCCCAGTGGATCGACGGAACCGGCGCGCCCACATTCACCAACAAGTATTCCGTCTACCGCCTCGGCAACAACAAGGGCTTCCGCACCATCGGCGAAATCAACCAGGATCTCGACCTCTTCCGCATGCCCGTCGATCTGCGCATCGAGACCGACGGCAAAACCGTCAATCAGAGCGTCGAGGTCGTCGGCACCGATACGCAATACGTCGTCGACACCTTCGGCCGCCCTCGCCGCATCAGCGTCGATCCCAATGACTGGGTGCTCAAAGCCAGCCCGGACCTCCAGGTCCGCATCTCCATCCTCAAAGGCCAGCAACTGGTCGCGCAAAACGACCTTCTCGGCGCCATCGCCGAATACAAGAAGGCCCTCCAGGCCAATTCGTCCAGCTCGCTGGCCAGCTATCGCACTGGCGAAGTACTCTTCACCCAGTGCAACTATCAGGCCAGCGTCAACGCCTTCCGCGACGCCCTCCGCGGCGACGACGAGCCACCCTGGACCGAGGTTTGGAGCCACATCGCCGTCGGCAAAATCTTCGACGTCACCGGCCAGCGCGACCGCGCCGTCGCCGAGTACCGTCTCGCCGTCCAGACCAACGACAACACCCAGGGCGCAGTCAACGAAGCCCGCCAGTACCTGCAAAAGCCCTTCACCCAGCCCGAAGGCACATGCGCGCACTAGCGCTCATTCGGGTGTCGCGCACTCGATTCTCGACCTACCCACAAAAATGGGTGCCCCATCCTTCCGCGTTTTTTGCGGAAGGGTGGGAGACCACGAACCCCAATCGTCGGGGCGCGCCGGCTGTTCGCCGCGCCCTCAATTTAGAGCCCGCTTGACATTATGTACACTTTAATGTA
This sequence comes from Acidobacteriaceae bacterium, assembly GCA_003138515.1. Classification (GTDB taxonomy): domain Bacteria; phylum Acidobacteriota; class Terriglobia; order Terriglobales; family Acidobacteriaceae; genus Telmatobacter. The sequence continues at coordinate 30,212 of PLGG01000056.1, forward strand.
CATTTAACTGTACATGAGGAGGGGTTTCCAATGACTCCGCCAACTCTGAGAGAATCAGCCGACGCGTTCGACGAACGGCTTGAACTCTCCAACATCACCGATCTGCGCCGGGACCTGCTAAAAAAGGTTGACGAGATCCACGAGAACCCCGCAATCCGGCTGCTCATCCTCAAGCATGGCCGACCCCAGGCGGTCTTATTGAGCGCCGAAGCATACGACGTTATGAAGAAGGCAGTAAAACTCTTGCTCGCTGAAAGTGACAAGTTGAGGCCGGAACAGATTATTGACGCTGCTATCCGCCGATTTGAGGATGAACGTTCCACCGTGCCCGCTGACGTCAAGGTCGAGGTGCCGCAGGTATCCCGCGCCAAGGCCGCGGCCAGCTGAGCTTCACCGTAAGAAGTTCGCCGAACCACTAACCACTAATCACTGTCTCTGCGTTCTCCCCAGCGACAAAACCTGCAAATCCACCTTCGCCAGGCCCGACCGGGCCATCCCCAGCTTCTGCGCCGCGCCATAAGAGAGGTCGATAATCCGCCCCTCCTCGACCAGGTCGCCGCGATCCGTGATCCGGACCACAACCGACCGGCGGTTGTGCACGTTCACTACCCGCACAATCGACCCGAAGGGAAGCGATGGGTGGCAGGCCGTCATGGCATACATATCGTAGGTCTCGCCACTGGCCGTCTTGCGTCCGTTGAAGACGCCGCCGTACCAGGAGGCCACTCCACGAATCCTGTCTTTCCAATTCAGGGCGGCGGCGGTTGGGGCGTTCTGCGGCGGTTCCCGGTCGGCGAGCGATGCTGGCGTCGCACTCGCTGCAGGGGAAGCCGCAGGCGCGGTGAAGGCTGGTCTGGAAAGACTCGCATCCGCTTGCACTGTGCGCGCCGAAATCAACACTACCAGCGCCACCATTGCAACGGCGGAGACACCAGCTACGAGACAAATCCATAGCGGTGCCTTTCGTCTTAAGTTGCGTGTTTTCCTTTTTATAACCATCCGGCAATTTTACTAGATCGCCACTGGCCGCCGTCAAATGTTGTCAAGATCGATAATGGGAATTTTGTTGAAAAAAACACCGCCGGACCCTCCCTCCGGGGATAAGGTATTTAGTCCGTTTGAGTTAACAGATTGCACCAAAATCAGTGCATGTTTTCCTATTTTGGGCACCGATTTCTGTGCAAAATCCGGCACAAATAAGCAACTTGGCATCGCGAATGCGCATCGGCAATGTATGTTGTTGATGTGGTGACACTTATGTGTTTATTTTCGCCTCAAAATTTCTTTTTCAAGTTTGCCGATTAATTCGCCGGTTTTGCTAGCTTGGTCTTAGGGTCTGCATCGAACCTTCCGTTTGGTCGGGGGTTCAAGGCAGGCCCTTTGCCATTTCTGGCGAAGAAGGAGCTTTCCATGCAATTGAACGCTGAGGGTTTGGATCTGATCAAGAAGTCCGAAGGTTTTCGCGATCGTGTCTATCGCGATGTCGCCGGTTTTCCCACCATCGGCTATGGGCACCTGATCAAGCCCACTGAATCCTTCCCCGACGGCATTGCCGAGCCGCAGGCCGCCGAAATCCTGGCCAGCGACGTTCAGGACGCCGAACAGGCGGTCGCCCGGCTGGTCAAGGTCGCGCTGACCCAGGGCCAGTTCGACGCGCTGGTCGACTTTTGCTTCAACCTCGGCGCGGGCCGTCTGGCGGGCTCAACCCTTCTCCGCGAACTGAATGCCGGCCACCACGCCGCCGCCGCGCAGCAGTTGTTCGCATGGGACCATGCCGGTGGTTTCGTCAATGCCGGACTCAAGGCCCGCCGCCAGGCCGAATTTGAGCTTTGGACCAGGGGCCCGGAAGCGATCCGCACTAGCGCAAAGCCACCGGCAGCAATCACACCGAGCCGCCCAGAAATAAGCGCTGCCTAATGGAACCATCCCAAACGCACAATCAACTGGAGAGAACGAAGATGAAAATCACCGCGACTGTCTCATCCACGACGGCTCCTGTTTTTCTACTCCCTACTCCCTATTGGCTATTCCCTGTCTCTCCGTTCCCTCGGTCCCCCGCCTTTCTAACCACTAACCACTACCCACTAACCACTGCCTTTACCCCACCCCCCCCATGCCCTTTTGTGAAACTGTGAATCTGTGAAACTGTGAAGCATTTGGAATCAGAGCCTTACAGCCACTCACTCCACAGTTTGACAGTTTCTGTGAAACTGTGGAACGAGCAAGAAAAGACCGTGAATTGAAATCCAAACCACTCAAACTAAGACGGATAGCGGCAGGCTGATCGCCGAAAACCGATTTCCGAAAATCGCTGAAAAACAACCGATTTTCGAAAATCGCAGAATACTGGCCGCTCGGAGCTGAAAACTGCGAGCTGAAACCAGAATCCCGAAACCTGCTTTGATCGTTCTTGTTTTCGGAAGCTGTTGCGTTTCGCTCGGCACGAATGGAGCTAAAAGCTAGCAGCTAGAAGCTGCGACTCGCGCTCTCCTCGATCACCTCGAGCCGCTCCTCAGCTTTCAAATAGCCTTTGCGCCTAAACCAATCTTCCATCGATGTCTGCAGCCGATCGAGCGGAACGCGGTTTCCCGCTTCCAGAACTCCATCTCCAGCGGGAAACGTATCGTCGAAAATCGCATCGTTGGTGAAATTCCGCATGGCGAAGTTGTCGATCTGCCGGATCGGGCAGGCGTGGCGCTCGCCCGCGGCGTCGATTCGATTCACACTTAGTCGCCGCGCAAACATGGATCAACTCTAGAACGCCGGGCCTGGAACGCCGAGCTAAAACGTCGAAAAACCAAGCCTTCTCTAACAAAGCAGGGCAAGCAACTTGCAGGCCGGTGGGCAGCATCGATAGGGTGAATGCTTCAGGGCTCCTAAGACTTCGCCGGAGGACGACCGAATGAGGCTCCTTTTACAATGGCTGCTCAGCGCCCTCGCGCTGCTGCTCGTTTCCCATTTTGTGCCGGGTTTTCACGTCAATGGCTTGCTTCCGGCGCTGATTGCCGCAGTGGTGATCGGGCTGCTCAACGCCACTCTCGGGCTGTTCCTCAAGATCATCACAATTCCCTTCAGCATCATCACACTGGGAATCTTCCTGCTCGTCATCAACGGCATCATGATTCTTTTGGCCTCGACCGTTGTCCCAGGCTTCCACGTGAGCGGCTTCGGCCCAGCCTTCTGGGGCGCGGTCGTGCTGGCGCTGCTCGGCATGCTCATCCGCGCGATCGTCAAGGACTCTTAGGGCGGGGGGCTTACCTGAGCGTGTCAGCCGGCAACTAGTACTCGGGGGTGCCGGTCGCAGAGGAATGGCCGCTTCCATGCGAGGTAATCTTATGGCGAGCGGCAGGCTTCTTCGCCGCCTTCGTCTCTGCCGCGTCAGCCTTTGCGGGTTCGCTCGACTTGACCGGTTGTGGTGCCGCAGGCCCGGGCAGCGTCAACGGTGTGCGCATCGCGCCCGCTCCCGAGAAACCTCCTGGTGCTTGAATTCGCCCCGGCATCCGCGCTGGCATCACGATCACCTTTGCCGGCTGGTTGTGCTCCACGCGCATGTAAACGCCCCAGCCTCCGCCAGCTACGACAAAAACAATCGCCGCCGCGGCCGCGGTGCGCATCCAGCCACTCTCGGGGCGAATGGCCCTCGGCCAGGCCAGAACACGCCCGCGGTCCAGAGCACGGTCGCGGTTCGGTGCGGCACTCAGGGCCGCATTCACACGGTCTTCAAGACCGTCGGGCGCAGGTAAGCTCGCAACCAGCCGCAGAGTCTCTTCCGCCGGGCCCAATGCGGATTCAGACGCGGATTCAGAAGCCGTCAGATTGTGAGGGTTCGAATTCATCGCAAACTCCTCTGGTGTTCGAGCAGGCCCGCCATCAGGTTCCGTGCCCGGAAAAGCCTTGATCGCACGCTGGACTCGCTAATCCCCAGCACTAAAGCAATCTCCACGCTGGTGAGTTCTTCAAAGGCCGAAAGCATTAGCACCTGCCGCTCTTTAGTCGGCAATTTCTCCACGCAGGCAAGCACATGGGCGTGATGTTGCGCCGCCGCCGCGATCTCTTCGGCGGAAAGGCCCGTCGAGGGCAGTACTCGCGCTAGCTCCGCAACATCGTCGGTCTCAGGACGCGTCTTGGCACGGCGCTTGCGGTCGAGCACGATGTTCCAAACAATGCGAATCAGCCAGACGCGATGATCGCGCACCTCGCCCAGCGAATCGCGATGGCGCAGGACGCGCACAAACGTCTCCTGCACGGCATCTTCGGCATCGGATTGATTGCGGAGAACGGAAAAGGCTACGCGGTAGAGGGTGCCGGCATACTGGTCGACTAACGCGGCAAGCGCTTCATCTTCCGCGCAACGGCGGGCTTCGTCATTCACCGCGCTCGTCGGACTCTCCATCCACCCTGCGACAATGGCCTGGCTGGTGCTCATCACTCACCAGACGCAGCCAGTGAAGAAAATGCTCAGGTAAGCGAAGCATGCCCTCGCTTTGCAGGGAAAAGGCTCAAAGATCGGCGTTTCCCTGTACCGGCCTGCGCGGATTGCCGGACTTCCCGGCCTGCGCAATCCTACTTGGCGCCTAGCTTCTGCGCTGCGATCTGCCCGGCGGCCCCATCCTTGTCCGCATCCTTCACCTTGGCCCACAGCGCGCGGGCCATGTCCTGCTTGCCCTCGGCGACGTAAAGGTCGGCCAGGTCGAGCTGGGCCACGCTGGTTGACACCGTAGCGGAAGGCTTGGCGGCGATCTCGTTATAGAGCGCGATCGCATCGTTGTCGCGGGAAGTCTGGCGGTATAGGCCCGCCAGTGCCAGCTTTGCCAGGTTGGCCACATTGCGATCCCACGAGCCGGCCGCCGTTTTCAGCTCGGTCTCGGCATTGCCGTTTTGGCCCAGCTCCTCGTAAGTAACGCCCGCAAAATAGTGCGCTTTGGTCCCCTCCGGCAGCCAGCCGTAATCGTGAGCGATAGCCACGAACTCGCGATTGGCTTCCGTAGCGCGCGCGGCAGCGGTGGTATACGAGCCGGCATCAGGTGGGGCACCCGGGGTCGCCAGCGGCGTCGTGTACACGTCCAGCGCCCCGCCCAGCGCGGCGTTTGCCGCCGACGAGCGAAAGTTCCAGAAAATCAGTCCGCCGATCGCGGCAACCAGAACAACACCGATTCCGAGGCTCAAGCGTACTGCGGCGGCCTGGTGCTCGCCTATCCAACTGGCGCTGCTTGCGGCAGCTTGTGCAAATTTGTCCTTCTTCAGGGCGTGACGGGTTCGAGTATCCACGAGGTCTTTCTTGTCCTTTGCCGGTATCCTTGCAGGCGGGTCTGAACAGTAGAAAATGGTGCCACTGCAACCCGATTAGTGTATCAGCGCGGTTCGAGCACAGTCCACCGAGGCACGGATGCCGCGGGACTCTCCTTTTCCGCGAAGAGTGCTGCATGCTTGCCGCCGCACGGCCGGAACGGTACCCTTAAAACATGTACGAGGACTTTCACGTCACCGACCGCTGGAGCGGCGAAGACCTTCACTGCCGCTGGAAGGGGACAATCGTGGCCATCGCCACGCGCCACGCCGACGCCGTCGACATTCGTTTCGACGTGAATGGCCGCCCCATGTGGATCGCGTTGCCCTGCACCGCCTGGGTGGAGCAGAAGAAGCGCTCCGGCAAAGTAATCACCGATCAACTGGCGGCGCAGGTTGCAGGACGATATTTGAAGCAACTGGTCGAAGAAGGCTACGACTCCCGGCGCGAGATCTACACCCTGACCGTTGCCGATGTGCTCGATCAGCTTGACGCCGTGGTTGCCGAAGCCAGAACGCAGGGCGCTATGCCTGCGCTGCCGGTAGGACCATAGAAAAAGCCGTAGCGAAGCAGCGCGCCAGCGCGTCCAACATACGCACGCCTTCCGATCGTCTTCTCATGAATCGTAGCGCCGCCATTCTTCTATTCGCCGCTGCCGCCGTTCTCTTCCTCGGGGGGGTCTGCCAGCGCCGCGCAAACTCCCAAACCCGCTCCCAATGCGCCCCTGCCCAATGCCGGCGAGTTGTTGCAGCGGGCGCTCGCCAATGAACGCAAACTGGCCGCCGAGCGGGAAAAATACGATTGCCGCATTAATGACCGGACCATTGAAACCGACGGCAAGGGCAACACCAAGAAAGACACTGCGGTTGTGTCGGATCTGTTTTACGTCAACGGCGTTGCTATCGAGCGCACCCTCCAGAAAGACAGCAAAGATCTATCCGCCGACGACCAGCATAAGCAGGACGACCATGTGATGAAAGAGACGCTCAAATACACCGACCAGGCCAATGCGCAGAAAGAAGAAGACAAGCAGAACCAGGAACTTGAAGATTTTATGGTAGCCATGATGCTGGCCAACGGGCGCCGCGAAAATGTCGACGGCCATAGCGTGCTTTTCTACGACATCTTGCCCAACCCGAGATTCGAGGCGAAGAATCTGAACCAGCATCTGGCCCAGGTGATGCAGGGCAAGGTTTCCATCGACGAGCAGACCGGCGAATTGATCGATATCAACGTGACTTCAGTCGCGGATTTGAAAATTGGCGGCGGGCTGGTGGCAAATGTGCACAAAGGCCTATGGCTGCATATCCATAATCAGCCGCGTCCCGATGGCGTCTGGCTCACCGATTTCGCCGAAGGCTCAGGCGATGCGCGCGCCGCGTTGTTCTTGCATCCCTACTTCCGATTCAAGGAAACCGCGGACAATTGCCATCTCTACACGGCCACGGCCACTCAAGTGGGACCGGTGCAGGTGGTCAAGCAGCCGTAGACCGGATCGACACTCTAGCTTTCCGCCTGCGCCTGCTCCACATCGCCGCGCCTGAGCAAGCGGCTCAAGATCACATACAGGACAGGAATAAACACGAGATTCAGCACGGTGGAGAGCAGCATTCCGCCGACAATCGTCGTTCCGACTGACTGGCGGCCAAGCGCGCCCGCTCCGGTGGCGAACACCAGCGGCAGAACGCCCATGATGAATGCGAACGAGGTCATGAGAATCGGCCGCAGGCGCAACTCGGCGGCTTCGATCGCGGCCTCGGCGATGGTTCGGCCCTTGCGCCGCAACTGTTCGGCAAACTCGACAATCAGAATCGAATTCTTCGCAGAGAGGCCAATGAGCATCACGAGGCCGATTTGGCAATACACGTCGTTGGCCAGCCCCCGGAGCGAAATGAGCCCAAGCGCCCCCAGCACCGCCATCGGCACCGCCAGCAGAATGATGAACGGCAGCGCGAAGCTCTCGTATTGCGCCGAAAGCGTCAGATACACGACCAGAATGCCCAGCCCGAAGATGACGAGGGCCTTGCCGCTGGACTCGAGTTCGTCGAGTGTGAGGCCCGTCCACTCGAAGCTCATGCCGTGCATCATGTTGTCTGTAGCCAACTTCTCCATGCTCACGAGCGCCTGCCCTGAGCTGACGCCGGGAGCGGCCGACCCGTCGATTTCCACCGCGCGAAAGAGATTGTAGTGCGTAATTACCGGCGGTCCCGCGCTATCGGCGACCGTGACCAGGTTGTCGAGTGGAACCATCTGGCCGGAATCGGAGCGCACGTAGTAGCTGTGCAGGTCGCTGGCCTTCATGCGGAAGGGCTGGTCGGCCTCCACGTAAACGCGATAAGTGCGGCTGTTGTAGTCGAAGTCGTTGATGTACTCCGAGCCCATGAAGACGTTGAGCGTGGTTGCGATCTGGGTGATTGAGACTCCCATCGCTTTCGCCTTCTCGCGGTCGATCGTCACCAGTTCCTGCGGGTCGTTGGCAGAGAAAGTGGTGAACAAGTCAGTCAGATCCTTGTGCGTGGCGCCCGCGTTCACAACCTGATGCGCTACGCGATCCAGATCGCTGAGCGTATTGCCGCCCTGATCCTGCAGCATGAACTGGAACCCGCCGAAGCTGCCCACACCCTCCACCGCCGGCGGCTGTATTGCGGCCACAAGGCCGCCATTGGGGGCAAACATCAACATCTGCAATTTGGGTGCGACATCTTTGATGATGTCAGCCGTCGAGTACGCTCTTTCACCGCGCTCATTCGTTGTGTTGGTGTTCACAAACATCATGCCCGCGTTGGACGCGCTGCCGGCAAAGCTGAAGCCCAGAATGGAGAATAATCCGCCCACGTGGGGATTCTGCGCAATGATGGCGGCTCCCTCGTCGGAGAGTGCCGTGGTGTAGGCAAGCGAGGAACCCGGCGGCGCCTGCACAATCACCATGAAGTAGCCCTGGTCTTCCTGCGGAATGAAGCCCGTGGGAACTACGCGGTAGATCCACACCGTTGCGGCCAGCCCGGCGAAGAAGACCAGCAGAAGAATATAGCGCAGTTGCAGCGCGACATGAATGATGCGCGCGTACGTACTGGCCAGCCAACCGATGAAAGCGTCGGCGCCGTGAATGAATGCCGCGAAAGCGCGAGAGACCAGCCCGATATGGAGAAAATCCAGCTGGCGAGAACGAGCCTCTTCGCCCCTCAGGAAAAGCGCCGACATCGCCGGCGAAAGCGTAAGCGCGTTGAACGCCGAGATGGCGATGGAAAATGCGATAGTGAGCGAAAACTGGCGATAGAGAATGCCGGTCGTGCCGGGGAAGAATGAGACCGGCACAAACACGGCGATCAGCACCAGTGAAGTGGCGATGACCGCGCTCGTCACTTCTTTCATGGCGCGCGAAGTGGCCTCACGCGCCTTGGAGTGTTCCATATGAATGTGGCGTTGCACATTCTCGATGACCACAATCGCGTCGTCGACCACCAGGCCTGTAGCCAGTGTGATGCCGAAGAGCGTGAGCGAATTGATGGAGAAATTGAAGATCCGGATAAACGCAAAGGTTCCGATGAGCGAAACGGGAATAGTGACGGCCGGAATGATTGTGGCGCGCCAATCGAGCAGAAACAGAAAAATGACAGTGATGACGATAATGACGGCTATGGCCAGCGTGATCAGCACTTCGCGAATCGATTCGCCCACCGCCGTCGTGGAGTCGAAAGCGACTGCGTAGTGGAGGCCGGGCGGGAAGCTCTTTGAGAGCTGTTCCAGCGCGGCTTTGGCCTTGCGGTCCACCTCGAGGGAGTTCGCATTCGACAGTTGCTCCACTCCGAGGCCCATCGCGCTATGGCCCTGGTATTTAAGCCCGGTGCCATAACTTTCGGCGCCCACCTCCGCGTGGCCCACGTCCTTCAGTTGCACCAGGCCATTGGGCGAATTCTTGACAATAATGTTGTCGAACTCTTCGGGGCTGGTGAGCCGGCCCACGACACGCACTGGAATCTGGTAAGCCTGCTTCGAGTCGGCTGGCGGCTGCCCTAGCTGTCCGGCCGGAACCTCGACGTTCTGTTCCTCGAGCGCATTCACCACGTCGGTTGCGGTCAGGCCGCGGGCGGCCAGCCGCACCGGGTCGAGCCACACGCGCATGGCATACTTGCGTGCGGCGAAGTCCACGACATCGCCCACACCCGGCACGCGCTTGAGCGCATCGACGACGTAGATGTCGAGATAGTTGGAGATGTATTCGTCTGAGTAGCGGCCGTCGAGCGTATAGAATCCCGCTCCGAAGACAAAGTTGTAGTTCGATTTCAGAACGCTGATGCCCGTGGAAACCACCTCGCCCGGCAGGCGGCCCTCCACGCTGGCCACGCGGTTCTGCACGTCTACTGCCGCGATGTCCAGGTTGTATCCCGTCTGGAAGGTGATGTCGATTTCGGCGCTGCCGCTGTTCGTGCTCGTCGAACTGATGTAGCGCATCCCCTCCACGCCGTTGATCGCTTCTTCCAGAGGAATCGTGACGGCCTTCTCGACTGTTTCCGCATCCGCCCCCACGTAATTTGCGGAAACTGAAACCACGGGCGGCGCCAGCGAGGGATACATGGCCACCGGAAGATTGGGAATGCAGATGGCTCCCGCCAGAATGATCAGCAGGGCGCAAACCGTAGCGAAGACCGGGCGATGAATGAAAAAGTCTACAAACACTTATGAGCCCTCTTTCCTACGAGACCGTCGCGGGCTGCGTGTGTTTGCTCTTCCTTGCCCGGGCCCTATGATGCTTTTTGTGATGAGGACGGTAAGCCGCCTTACGGGGCGCTCCGCCGCTCTCCGCCTGCGTCTCTTCTGCTTTCGCGTGAGGTCCGCTCGCTTGCCCTGGCGAGGGTGCCGCTTGCGGCGGTCCGCCCATCGGCATCACGGGCATACCATCCACCAGAAACTGCGTTGCCGATACGATCACGCTGTCGCCTGCATTCAGCCCTGAAACAATGGAGTAATTGTTTCCCACCGTGTCGCCGAGCACAACTGAAGTGCGGTGCGCCACGGCCATTCCATTTTGCTTTAGCACCACGAACACGAAACTCTCTTCACCTTGCCGCGTCACCGCCAGCACCGGAACAACCGCCATCGGTTTTGTGCTCCAGATGACCCGAGCTTTGACGATCTGCGCATTGCGCAGCCCTTCCGGCCCCGCTTGCACAGGAGCCTTCACTAGAATCCCTTGCAGCGTGCTATCCACTTCCGACGAAACGAAATCGATCCGCGTCTTCTCCAGCACCTTGCCGCTGTTGTCTGTCAGGTTCACAGCCAGCCCTTGGTGCACCTCGGCGGCGCGCTCGGTGGGAATGTAGATATACGCTTCAAGATGGCTGTTTTCGTCGATTGTGGTGAGAACCGTAGCCGGCGATTGATTGGGAGAAACGTAGTCGCCAACGTGAACAGGAATGTCGCCCACTATGCCATCGAAGGGCGCGCGGATGGCGTAATAACCCAGCAGTTGTTCCCCCGCCTTGCGCGCTTCTACTGCCGACTGATAGTCCGCCTTCGCATTCTGGAAAGCCTGCTGTGCCTGCTCGTACGCGTCGCGGCTGGTCACACCCGCCTCATACAGCTTGCGCTGCCGCTCCACCTCGACCGTGTCGTAGTCGTCAAGCGCTTTTTTCTGCAGCTCGGTTGCCCGCAATGAGTCCACCGTAGCCCGCTGTTGGCGCGCATCGATCTCCATCAGCAGCTGGCCGGCCTTCACCGGGTCACCGGAGTGGACTCGAATATCCGTAAGCTGTCCGCTCACCTGCGGCAGCAGCGCGGTCGACCGGCGCGACTTGATAGTGGCAACATACTCGCTGCTTTGCGCCACAGGCGCCATCGTCACGGTTACGGTCTGCACCGGCAAGGCCTGCATCTCGGCTCCGCCGGCCGGCGCCGCTGGCTTCTTCTGGCAGCCGGTAGCGGCCAATCCTGCCAGGATCACGCAACTTATCGTATAAATGCGTCGGAATCTGATTTGAGTCACTCGATTCTTCCTCTAGCTACCGTGACCGCCGCGGTCTGCAATGGACTAGTTTGGCAGGCAGGCCCAGGAGCGTCTCCGCCATCACCGTTGCCGGATTCGCATCGTTGCGGAACTCGCCTTGAACATGCGTTACGCGGATCTGGGTAACTGACACAAAAACAGTGCGGCGCGGTCTATTGCAGCGTCCGCTTCGATGTGAATCTCCATCGAGGATAGCGCACAACACGGCTACGCGATGGTGACGCTTCTGGTTCCGGCTTGTGCTGCCCTTAACAGTCCCGTATGCGCCGCTCTTGACGGTCTCGCAATTGGCGCTTGCCGCAACGTGCTAGTTTAGATGCTTGAGAGCGCTGCTCGGCTCCAACCATTCGCTTTGACACGCTATAGCCGAGTTGATAGCCTCAAGGATAAGGGTACCTGCGGCCAATCTTACCTCTGCGCTCTGCTCTCCCAGCCGTCCCCGTCGTCTAGCCCGGCCTAGGACACCGCCCTTTCACGGCGATAACACGGGTTCAAATCCCGTCGGGGACGCCAACAAATCTCCTGGGCTGGGGCACCTTCCCACACGCAAAAACCCCATCCAAGCGAAGCCGGGATGGGGCGTTCATTTGCCGGGCTAATTGCTTGCGTGGCTATTTGCCGAAGACCTTTTTCGCTGCGGCTCCGGCAGCGGCGTCCTCGATGACCGGATGGATTTCCAACTCCAGAACGTCTGCCCATTCGGCGGCGTGCTCGGCGAGAGCCTCCGGTCCACTCGCTTCAATGAGGTGCCAGCCAAGCGTTGAGCCCGGAACGTGCCAGCGGCCGATTGTTTTGGCTCCTTCGGGCGCTGGGCCGCCCGATTTCAAGAATTGGTCAAGTGCAGTCTTGTATTTACCGGGGGTCGTCTTCCACACCACCATGAATTTCATGAATTCTCCTCCTCGGGGAATGTTTGCTCGGGGAAAGCTTGATGGTTGAGATTGCTTGACCCGTGAGGCTCGGCTTGGGCCAAGGAGAGCGGGCTTAAGGCTATACCGCTGGAGGGGGAAATAGTAAAGAGGATTCTTGGCGTGGTGGGAACCAGTGCTGGCAGATCTAGGACGGAGTGGTAGACCTGAAGGGCGGGGGCGTTCTACGACGCGTCAATCAGCCGCTTCAATTCGACAACGTACACCGGGTTCGCGTCTCCAAGTGTGAGCCTTTGAGATGCGCCCGGGAAGCCTTGGTAGTCGGTGAGGGTTGATTCTTGGACTGCTTCCACGCCGAGGCCCCTCCTCATGGCTTGTATGCGGTCGGCCTCTGTGACCTCCCAGATTACGACGACGTTGATCTCGTTAAACATCTTTCGCTCGTCGGTGAAATCGCCGAACAGGCCTGCCAGATCAAATTTGAATTCGATTACCAGGCGACGCGTCTTCCATTTGGCGTAAAGGTCGTATCGTTCTTTGTAACCGGAGATGAGAGGCTTCACATCTTTAAACTCGCCTCTTCCAATCTGTTCAAAGAACATGGCCGCTACCGTTGCCTCTTGGCTGTTCGGGCGCTTTGCAAATCTAGATTTCTTGCTGTTAAGGTCCGGCAGCCCGTCAATTTCCTCGAATACTTGATCGCGGTCCCACTGAGCGATTTCTGGGTCAATGTCCCCGCCCATGTATCGTCTGGTTATGTTGATGAATTCCCTGAAATTGTCGTACGCGATCTCCCGGAGCATTGCTTGCTGGCGTCCGTGAACTGACTTGCGCCCAATGTCGAAATTCAATGTCGGGTCGTCAACGATTATGAAAAAGTTGGGTACGTACCCCGCAGAGCCGCGTGGCTTCAGTTCAATGGAAACACCGGTGAGCATCCCTTTCGTGGAGGTTTCGAATCCGCCCGCAAACTGTACCCGGGGTTCGTTCTCTGCGGGCGAGGTAGCGTCGTCTGGGGGGAAGACCACGCCCATTCCCTGCGAGAGTTTGCGCCAGTATTCTCGTCTCGGCACGAAGAAGGACCAATAGCGTATTTCGCGACCAGCCTTTTGGCTCTTTCCCTTAGTCCAGACGATCTTGTTCATCAACTTCCTACGTTTTTCCTGGTCCGACCTGTCCTGCTCGGCAACCCATTCCTTGAAATTATCGAGGTCTTCCGTGTCGGAGGATTTCGTAGGCTCGGTTGGGAGAAGGTACTCACAATCAAACACGCTTGAAAACTGGTTGCCGCCCTTGTCGGTATATACAAAGCTAACGTCTGCATTCAGGGGAGTGTCCCAGATGAAACCCGTGTCGCCAATCGCGGTCTTTACCCTTAGTAGGAAAATAAGTTCTTCGAAGGAGTAATCAAAGATCGGATGGGCTTGGTCGGACACGGAAATTTCGACCCGCGTTCCAATCTCTTCGCTCTTTGCAGTCTTTTCCAGGTCGAGGATTAGTTGGTCATCGCTTTTGGATTGGACCCATGCGGACGCTCCTTGGATTGTCGCGACGCATGCGCCTTTTGCACTGCCGGATTCCAGTCGAAAGCTGGAGCTGGAGAAAATGACGAACTTAATCCCAACTCCCTTTTCGCCAATCTGATTCGGTTTCCCGGGCTTATTTGTGCCGAATGGTCGGAGAAGTTTTTCGACTTCGTTTGGGTCGATTCCAGTTCCGTTGTCCGAAACGGAGATTTGCCTCGCAGCCGCGTTGATGGCAAGCTCTATGTGCCCCTTGACCGGATTGCCCTCTCTTATTGCGTCGATCGCGTTCTGAGTCAGTTCGGAAAGAAGGTCCCATTCGTGGCTGTAGCTATCCAAGATACCTTGAATCTGGTGTCTGATCTCTTCTGTGTCAGGTTTCAGGAACTCGACTTTTGACATCTTTGGCCTCTTCCGAGTGACCCTTTTGGCCTCTTTCCAGGTCGCCTAAGATCTTAACCTAACGAGCGTCGCCATTTATCCAACAGGCATAGGTTTCCCCAGCATCGCTTTTATGCCGCGTAACGCCTGCCTCGTACGTTCTTCGTTCTCGATGAGGGCGAAGCGGACGTGGTTGTCGCCATAGTCGCCGAAGCCGATGCCCGGAGAGACGGCGGTTTTGGCTTCCGTCAAAAGCAGCTTTGAGAACTCGAGCGACTTGAGGTCGCGATAGGGCTCCGGAATCTGCGCCCAGACGAACATGGTGGCTCGGGGCTTGGCCACGCTCCAGCCGGCCTTGTTGAGGCCTTCGACGAGGACGTCGCGGCGGCGGCGATAGTTATCGCAAATCTGCGCGACACACTCCTGCGGCCCTTCAAGAGCGGCGATGGCGGCGACCTGGATGGGCGTGAAGGTGCCGTAGTCAAAATAGCTCTTGAGGCGGGCGAGCGCGTTGACCAGGCGCTGATTGCCGACCATGAAGCCGACGCGCCAGCCGGGCATGTTGTAGGACTTGGAGAGCGTGAAGAACTCGACGGCGACTTCTTTGGCGCCGGGAACCTGCATGACGCTAGGCGGCTTGTAGCCGTCGAAAGCGATGTCGGCGTAGGCGAGGTCCTGGATGAGATAGAAGCCGTGCTCGCGGGCAAGCGCGACGAGGCGCGCGAGGAAAGGCAATTCGACACATTCGGTGGTGGGGTTCGAAGGGAAGTTGACGATGAGGGCCTTGGGGCGCGGCGTCATGCGCGGGATGATTTCTTCGAGCTGGGCGAGGAAACTTTCCTGGTTGTGGACGGGGACGCTGACGATGTGAGCTCCGGCGATGACCGGACCGTAAATATGGATGGGGTAGCTGGGGTTGGGAACGAGGACGGTATCGCGCGAGTCGAGGATGGCGAGACAAAGGTGGGCGATGCCCTCCTTGGAGCCGATGGTGACGATGGCCTCGGAGTCGGGGTCGAGATCGACGTCGTAGCGCGACTTGTACCAGTTGCAGACGGCCTTGCGCAGGCGGGGCAGGCCGCGGGAGACGGAGTAGCGGTGCGTGGTGGGCTTCCTGACCGCCTCAACGAGCTTATCTACTATATGGGGCGGCGTGGCGCCGTCAGGGTTGCCCATGCCGAAGTCGATGATGTCTTCGCCACGGCGGCGCGCGGCGGACTTCATCTCGCCGGTGATGTTGAAGACGTAGGCGGGAAGGCGCTGAATGCGGGAAAACTCGTCCATGATGACTCCAGTGTAAGACCAGTGGATAGTGATTAGTGGTTAGTGATTAGTGACCAGCGTTCAGTGGATAGTGGTCTGGAACCGAGCGACGGAGGGACTAAGCGACAAGTCCTCCGCGCGAATGCTCTGACTCTGAACTGCGAACTGAATTTTGGGGATGAGGTGAAGCGGGAGTCTAGGCGGCGGGAGCCGCCGCAGCCGCGGCTGCGCGGGCGGCGATGAGAGCGCGATGGATGGCGGGCTGCTGCATGGAATCCATTATAGCGAAAGAGTGCAGCGAGACAGGCAGGGGCGAAGGGACAAGGAGAGCCCCCGGGGCCATGGGCCGCGGAACGGTGAGCGGGGCGCGAGGGGCGTGAAGCTTTCCTGTCCTCGATTATTCCGAAGCGCCGACAACGTTGTATTTGCGCGTCGCGCCGTCGGGAAAGAGGAGCTCGTAGGTGCGCGAGTATTCGTAGGAATGCGAAGTATCTTCTTTGAGGATTCTTGCTTTGTAGTCGCCAGGGACAATCACTTCCTTGCTGGGACTTTGGTCATCGAGTTCGACCTTCTTCCCATCAATTAAAACTGACAACGACAAGATCATGAAACACATCGACCCCTTGTCATCAGACGAGCACTGGTCAACGAATCGCGATGATTGCACATGAACGGCGATGGTGTAGTCCGCGGGGTTGGGCTTGTCAGCCAGTGCCAACACGGGGGCCAAGAGAAAAATTGCGAAGAGAGCTATCTTCATCGCTTCCTCCAACGCTGTTCAGGATAAACCCGCGGAACGGGCGGGGTTTGGCGGCGGTTTTGGCGGGCGGACACGGCTTGCCGCAAAACTGTTCACTTTTGACCAGTGTTTCAGCCATTCGGTGGGAGAATGGATGCGGGACTAGTTCGCCGCACCGAGCGGGGCCGCACCGCTTCCATGGGGGGAAGCACGGCCTGAATCCGTTGATCGCGCCCGCGCAGCCACTCTTCCTGCTGAGAGATGGCCTATGAACGCGCTGCTCGTCTACCCGGAATTTCCTGAAACATTTTGGAGCTTCAGACACGCGCTCAAGTTTTTGGGCAAGCGGGCGGCGCAGCCTCCGCTGGGCCTGATGACGGTGGCGGCGCTGCTGCCGGTTGCGTGGAAGAAGCGGCTGGTGGACACGAATGTGGAGCGGCTGCGGGATCGCGACCTGAAGTGGGCCGACGTGGTGTTCGTGAGCGGGATGCACATCCAGCGCGAGTCGCTGGTGGAGATTGTGGAGCGTTGCCGCGCGCGCGGATTGCGCACGGTTGTGGGCGGCCCCATTGCGAGCAGCGTGCCGGCGGCCGAGCTGAAAGCGGACCATGTGGTGATCGGCGAGGCCGAGAGCCTGATCGGCGATCTGTCGCGGGCGCTGGAAGCGGGAACGGCGCGGCCCGAGTATCAGGCGGCGGAACGGCCGGAGATGGCGTCGAGCCCGCTGCCCGACCTGAGCCTGATCAAGATGAGGCGCTACTCGACGATGACGGTGCAGTACTCGCGCGGGTGCCCGTTTAATTGCGAGTTCTGCGACATTATCGAGATTTACGGGCGGCGGCCGCGGACCAAGGCCGTGGCGCAGGTACTGGCGGAGCTGGATCAGTTGCTGGCTGCGGGTTGGCGCGAGACCGTGTTTATCGTGGACGACAATTTCATCGGCAACAAGGCGCGGGCGAAGGAACTGCTGCGAGCGATGGCGGAGTGGCGCGAGGAGACAGGCGCGCGATTCGACTTTATTACCGAAGCGTCATTGAACCTGGCCGACGATGTGGAGCTGATGCAGTTGATGAAGGACGCTGGCTTCAGATCGGTATTTCTTGGCGTGGAGACGCCCGATGAGTCGGGCCTGATTGCAAGCAACAAGCTGCAGAACACGCGGCGGAGTTTGCTGGAGAGCGTGGCCACGATCCAGAGCTACGGGCTACAGGTGATGGGCGGATTCATCCTGGGATTCGATACGGATAAGGAAGACATTTTCGACCGCATGGTGGAGTTCATCCAGAAGAGCGGGATTCCGATTGCGATGGTGGGGCTGTTGCAGGCGATGCCGGGGACGCAACTGTTCCGGCGCTTGCGGCGGGAAGACCGGATTGTGGACGCGGGCGGCGGCAATAACACGTTTTGCGACAGGCTGAACTTTTTGCCGCGCATGGATTCGGCCAAGCTGATCGAAGGCTATCGCGACGTAATGAAGAGAATTTATAACTGCGAGGCCTACTACGAGAGGGTGAAGCTCTATCTGAACCGTGCGCATCCCAAGCCGGCGAAACGGGCGGCGGGCGAGCGGGCGAAGAAGCTGGCGACTCCCCCATTTCTGACCCGCGACAACATGCGCGCGCTGGCGAATTCGATTGTGCGGCAGGGAGTGCTTGGGCGGCACCAGTGGAGCTACTGGAAGTTTCTTGCCTCAGCGGCGACGAAATACCGGCGCTGTTTTGGTACTGCCATGACGCTGGCGGTGATGGGCTATCACTTCCAGGTGATGACGCGGAAGCTGAGCAAGGCGATGGACAAAGCCACAAAGGCTGCGAAAGCAGAAAACGAACTGCTCGCCACGACAGATGGTTCAGCCCGGTAGATTCCCAGGAATTTGATTATGCGCCAGTGGTGAGCACGACACGAAAACGCGCCTTGCCGCTCATCATGCGGTTGAAGGCTTCCTCGGCCTTTTCCAGCGGATAGGTTTCGATCATTGGCTTGATGCCGGTGAGCGCGCTGAAGTTGAGCGTGTCTTCAGAGTCCATGCCCGTGCCGGAGGGCCAGCCGGCAATGGAACGGCGGGGGATGACGAGCACTCCCGCGTTGACTTCGAATGGCTTGTCGGGGACACCGACGACGATCAGCTTGCCGCCGGGAACGATGCCGAGGACCGCGGAGGCGAGTGCCTCAGCATTGGTGAGCGTGGAGAGGATGACCACGGCGCCTCCGAGTTTTTGAAGTTCCTTGGCTGGGTCCTGCGTCGTGGAGTCGATGTAGACATGCGCGCCGAGTTGCTTGGCGAGCGGGCCCTTGTCGGCTCCTCGCGCGATGGCGACAGTTCGGTAGCCGCTTTTGGCGGCGTATTGCACGCCGAGATGGCCGAGCCCGCCGATGCCGAGGATGGCGACCGTGTCTCCAGGACGCGCTCCGCTGTTGCGAAGGGCGTTATAGGTGGTGATGCCGGCACAGAGAAGCGGCGCGGCATCGGCGTCGGCGAGGCTTTCCGGAATGAATGCGAGGGCGTTGGCCGGGGCGATGACGTAGTCGGCATAGCCGCCGTCGAAGGTGATGCCTGAGATCTGGCCGTTCTGGCAGAGGACGAAATCGCCGCGACGGCAGGGCTCGCAGAAGTTGCAGTGGCCGCCGTGCCAGCCCAGGCCCACGCGCTGGCCCACCTTGAAGAGCGGCACGTCGGCGCCCACGGCATCGACAACGCCGGCTACCTCATGGCCGGGAACGCGAGGGTAGTCGATCTCGAGGAAGCCGCCGAACTTTGTGACGGCGTCACTGTGGCAAACACCGCAGGCCTGAACGCGAATGCGCACATGGCCGGGGCCGGGATCGGGAAATTCCTTTGTGACGAGTTGAAACGCTCCGCCGGCGGCGGGAACCTGGATGGCACGGCCAGTGACTGGGGGCATGGGGGAAATTCTCCTGGTGGTTGGTGAGATGACTGGCGATGGTGGCGGGATGCAAGGAGATCGCTGTGGGAATGTGAATTGTTGATTTGGATGCGGCGGCGCGAACGGCACAGGTGCAGGCGGGCTACAAACTTTATACTTGTTGGGACATGCAAGATTCACTACCGCAGAAGTTTCTACCTGTTGCCGAGCAGATGGATCTGCTTGAGAAGGGCGCGGCGGAGATCATCCGCGTGGCCGACCTTCGCGAACGCCTTGAGGAGAGCCGCAAGACCGGACGGCCGCTGAGAGTGAAGGCGGGGTTCGACCCCACCGCTCCCGATCTCCACCTGGGCCACACCGTGCTGATGCGCAAGCTGCGGCACTTTCAGCAGCTGGGGCACACGGTGATTTTTCTGGTGGGCGATTTCACGTCGCTGATCGGCGATCCGACGGGTCGCAACGTGACGCGCAAGCCGCTGACGCGCGCCGAGATCGACAAGAATGCCGAAACGTACAAGCAGCAGGTGTTCCGGATTCTCGACGAGAAGACGACCGAGGTGCGCTACAACTCGGAGTGGCTGGGCAAGCTGGGGTACGAGGAGACGATCCGGCTGACGGCGCACTTTACAGTGAGCCAGATGCTCGAGCGCGATGAGTTCCACAAACGTTTCCAGGAGGAACAGCCGATCAGTTTGCACGAGCTGCTGTACCCGGTGATGCAGGGGTACGACTCCGTGTGCCTGGAGTGCGACGTGGAACTGGGCGGGACGGACCAGAAGTTTAATCTCTTGTGCGGGCGCGAACTGCAGCGGCACTACGGGCAGAAGCCGCAGATCGTGCTGATGACGCCGATTTTGGAAGGCCTCGACGGCGTGCAGAAGATGAGCAAGTCTCTCAACAACGCGATCGGGATCAACGAGCCGGCGAGCGAGATGTACGGCAAGTTGATGAGCATCTCGGATGAGCTGATGTGGAAATATTTTGTCTTGTTGACGGACCTTCGCGGCTCACAAGTTGAAGAATTGAAAAGCAATGTTGCCTCAGGTGTTCTACACCCGATGGCTGCAAAGAAGCTCCTCGCCGTTACCATTGCGGCAGACTTCCACGGAGCGGTAGCTGCAAAAGAGGCGGAGACAAATTGGGCGCGAATGTTTCAACAGAAGAAGATGGCCGAGGACCTGGAAGAGGTTGCGATCGCCTTCGGTGGCGTAGTGGACTCGCAGGGCTTCCTTGTGATTCCAAAGTTGCTGGTGCAGACGGGGTTGGCGGCAAGCAATAGCGAAGCCAATCGGAAGATTGCAGAGGGCGCCGTCAAGTTGGACGGTGATGTGTTTGGCGGTCTGAGGGTTAAGCTCCCTGACCTTCCGGCGCGGATCGCGGTGCGGCTGGGGAAGCGGGCGAAGATAGCGGTGATCCAGTGAGCCGCGGGGCGAAGAGGCCTTGGGGACCCGGCGAAAGGCGGGCAACATGATTCGCATTTGAGTACGGCCTATGTCGGCGTTGGCCGTTCGTAGGACGAGATTAATTCGAAGTATCGATCTTTCATCGTTTCGGCGTGTTCTGCTTCTCCGTAGGCCATGTAAAACAGGGTTCCAACTAGAAATAGGACATAGTCGGCGTAGTAGACGCACAGAAATGCGTCCTCTTCGAAGCAGGCTTCCTTTTTCCCAACCCGCTGGAATCGCCTAATGATGTGTATGGCTCCGGAGTGCGTGAAGTCATTCAGTATGGCCAGATCTGGCAGCTGTGTCTTGAATTCTGGAATTTTGCTATTCCGCACAAGGTCGGTAATAATGCGTGAAATATCTGGGAAGCTCCTCTGCGAAAAGCTGGTGATTCTCTTGACGGCCTGATCGGACGCACAAGTGTCCATCCAAATGAGGCGGTAGCCTGTTTCGATGAGCGAGCGTAGCAGGGCCAGCGCGCTGCTGGCTAACCCAAACATCAACAGGGCTCCGATGGCGCGATGATGTTCGAAGAGGGTGTCGAAAAGACCAGCCATATAAAAGTGCTTTGGATCTGGGCTCTTTAGCTTTAATTTGCCACCCGCAGCAAGAATGCGAAAGGACGCGCTCTTTTGAATGTTCCTTTTGGGCCTGCCGTCCTTAAGCATGGGTGAAGACTAAACGTTGGCAGTGACCCCCGCAAGGAATGGCTACTATTCCAGCGTGGATTTCGCCAGATTCAGGCAGGAATTCAAATAGATTACGTCAGGAAGTAGGTCTGCGCCGCCGTGGCCTCACAAGTTAAGCGCAAACGCGCGCGCGGAGTCGAGGAGTTTGGCGACGGATTCTTTCGAGCAGGATTCGGCATAGATGCGCAGGAGGGGCTCGGTGCCGCTGGCGCGCAGCAGCAGCCAGGTTTCGGCGGCCTTGGGCTTGGTGGTCGCTTCGGGGTTGTCGAGGAAGAACTTCACACCGTCGAGATCTTCCTGGCAGAAGATAGCCATGCCGGCGAAGACTGGGTTGCCGGGCTTGAGAGCGTGGGCGCGGGCGATGACGGCGTTCTTCTGGGCCTCGGGCAAATGAAGGTCGATGCGGCCGTACTGGTGCTCGCCGTACTCGGCCTGCAAGTCGGCGACAAGCTGGCCGAGAGTCTTCTTTTCCTGGGCCATGACGTTGGCGAGCAGCAGGCAGTTGAGCAGGCCGTCGCGCTCGGGCAGGTGGCGCTGGAAGCCGATGCCGCCCGACTCCTCGCCGCCCATGACGATTTCGCGCTCCAGCATGAGGTCGACGACATACTTGAAGCCGATGCCGTGCTCGATGAGCTCGCGGCCATATTTCCTGGCGATGCGGTCGAGCATCTTTGTGGTGTTGAAGGCGCGAGTGACTGCGCCGGGCCAGCCTTTGTACTGCAAGACCCAGCTCAGCAGTGCGGAATAGATTTTGTGCGGGTCGACGAAGTTGCCGTGCTCGTCGATAGCGCCGATGCGGTCGGCGTCGCCGTCGGTGCAGAGGCCGGCCTGGCAGCCGTTGGCCACGACCGCTTCGCCGAGGGCGCGGATGTTGGGCTCGATGGGCTCGGGATTGATGCCGGGAAAGAGCGGGTCGGGGTTGGAGCGAATTTGCACGTGAGCCACGCCGATGCGAGCGAAGATGTCGGCGAGGATAGTGCCGCCCGCGCCGTACATGGAATCGATGCAGAACTTCATGCCGGACTTCGAGATGAGATCGAGGTCGGCGAAGTCCTCTATGGATTTGAGGTAGGTGGGCAGGAAGTCGACTTCCGTAACGGGCGCGGGCTGAGAGGCGCGCGGGGCGGGTTTGCCGAGATACGACTCGATCGCCGTGATCATGGCGGGCTGGCCCGAGCCGCCGTACCAGCCCTTGTACTTGACCCCGTTCCACTCCGCGGGGTTGTGCGAGGAGGTGATCATAATGCCGCCGGCTGCGCCGCGCTCGCGCACGCCCCAGCTGAGGGCCGGCGTGGGAGTGACTGCGGTCGCGAGCAGGACGGGAATGCCCGTGGCTGCGACGACTTCAGCGCATGCCTGGGCAAATGCCTTGGAGCCGAAGCGCGTGTCATAGCCGATGCAGAGACCCTTTGCGGGATCCTCCTGTGCGGAGCCTTTGCGGGAATGAATATAGGCGGCGATAGCCTCAGCGGCGATGCGGACGTTCGAGAAGGTGAAGTCGTCGGCGATGACGCCGCGCCAGCCGTCGGTGCCGAATTTGATGACAGGTTGAGGCATCGTTGGTTTTCGGTGCAACTTGGGAAGCAAAGGAAAACAATAACAGGCGGAGCGGAGAGAGCGCACGGGGTTGGCCAAGGTTCGAGACTGGCTTAGAGAGAGGACGGCGAGCGGAAGGTCAGGAAACCGGCAAAGGCGCAGACGGCGCAGGGATTGAAAACAAGCGGCGGGAAGTGAACGGGCGCGAGGGCTAGAATAGGGGCCAACCGTTGGTAGAGCAGAGACGGTTCTTTTCTCGCCGGCCCAAGAATTTGGTCAGAAGATTCGCTCGAGGATTTGCCCATGTCGATTCTCAGCAGAACGGCAGGCGTTGCATTGCTGGCGGCGGCAACAGCCACGGCGGCGTGCGCGCAGCAAGTCAAGGCACAAAGCGGCGGAGTTCAGCGCGGCATCCAGCCGGAGAGCAGCGATGAGCCGGCGGTGAAGAACGGCCACCAGTACATCGTGGCGATCGGCATCGATCACTACGAGAACTGGCCGATTCTGAGCACGGCGGTGAGCGACGCATCGGAATTCGCCAAGCTGCTGACGAGCAAATTCGGATTTGAATATGCAGCGGAGCCGCTGACGGAAAAGAACGCCACGCGCGAGGCGATTATTTCGTTGCTTGAAGACGACCTGCCAACGCGGTTGAAACCTGAAGACTCGCTGGTGATCTTCTTCGCCGGCCATGGAACCACGCACCCCTACAAGGTGGGCGATGAGGCGCGATCCGATGGATTCATTGTTCCGGTGGACGCGCGCGCGCCGGGCGCGAACGAGCACTGGAGCGACTACCTGAAGATCGAGGAGTTGTTGCACACGATCGACTCCCTGCCCGCGTCTCATATTCTTGTCATCCTGGACAGTTGCCACAGCGGCATGGCGCTGGGGAACAAGTTCATGACGAGCCGCGCCGATACGCGTTTCGAGCGGGACATGCTGGTGAAGGTGAGCCGCAAGGTGATCGCCAGCGCGCAGGGCGACCAGCTTGCCTCCGACAGCGGCCCGCTGCCGAATCACTCGCTGTTTACGGGGCTGATGATTCAGGGACTGACGAACGGGAATGCGGACAGCTATGGGGAGGGATTTGTTACATCGAGCCAACTGGGCGCTTTTGCGCAGCACCAAGTCGCGGTTGCGGCGGGCTCGAAGCAGACTCCGCTGTTTGGCGCCTTCGACGATGACCAGGGAGGCGAATTGGTGATCCATATGGGCTCTGGAGCCCAACCGGCCGCGGCGGACGGAGCGAACCCGGCGACGACTTTTACGAAATACGAAGCGCTGGAGCTGGATCGGCTGAAGAAGGACGGGAACCGCTATTGGCAAAATGACGATCCGCTGAAGAATTTTCCTGCGGCGCGAAGTGTGGCGCTCAAACTGTGCGACGCGGGCGACGACAGCGTCAAATACTGGGGATGCGAACAGGCCGCGCGGAGTTTCCGCAGCGGGCTTGGCGGAGGCACCGACTACGCGCAAGCGGCGAGCCTGGCGCAGCACGCCTGCGACGGCAAAGATACCGACGCGTGCGTTCTGCTGGCGTCGCTCTACCAAACGGGAGAGAGCATCGAGCCCGATCTCGAAAGCGCGGTGAGACTCTTCCAGGATTCATGCAACAAAGGGAACCTGCGCGGCTGCTTTGGCCTGGGCAGGCTCTACATGGATGGCCACGGAGTCGCCAAGGATTACGCGCAGGCGAAGACGCTGTTCACCAAGGTGTGCGACGGCGGCGAGATGACAGGCTGCAATGGCCTGGGCGCGCTCTATAGCTTCGGCGATGGAGTGACCCGGGATTACGCGCAAGCGATGAGCTACTGGCAGAAGGCCTGCGACGGCGGCATTGGGAGGGCCTGCGAAAACATTGGCCAGTTGTACTGGTTTGGAAAAAGCGTCAGCAAGGACCCGGTGCAGGCAGCGAACTTTTACCGCAAAGGCTGCTCGGGCGGCGAAATGGAAAGCTGCGCAGAGCTGGGATGGATGTACGAAAACGGACAGGGCGTGAGCAAGGATCAGCCGCAGGCGCTGACGCTCTACAAGCAATCCTGCGACGGCGAATCGGCGACAGGTTGCAACGAGCTGGGCAACCATTACCAGCTTGGCGACGGGTTGACCAAGGACCTGGCGCTGGCGGCAGTGAATTTTCGCAAGGCCTGCGACGCCAGCGCGGGCATTTGGGGTTGCAACAACCTGGGTTTGCTGTACGAGCGGGGCCAGGGAGTGGGTCAGGATGTGACCGAGGCACTGCGCCTGTACCGCAAGGCGTGCGATGCCGGCCAGATGATTGCCTGCACCAACGCGGGAAACATGTATGTGAATGGGCGCGGCACGTCGAAGGACGAGGGAGAAGCGGTACACATGTTCCGCACTTCGTGTGATGGAAACTACCTGGCCGGTTGCGTGCAGCTTGGATACATGCTTGCGTTTGGACAGGGCGCGACGAAAAATGAGCCCCAGGCGATCGGGCTTTTCCGCAAGGCATGCGACGGCGGCGATACGAGGGGTTGCCTTGGACTTGGCGCCATGTTTGAGAGCGGCCAGGGCGTGGCCAAGGACGAATCGCAAGCGGCGAAGTTGTATGGCAAGGCCTGCGACGCAGGCAACTTTGCAGGCTGCACCGATCTGGGCAACCTGACCGTGAGCGGCCGCGGTGTGGCCAAGGACGAGGCGGCGGGATTCGCGCTCTACAAGAAAGGCTGCGATGGCGGCGATATGAACGGCTGCGTGAACTACGCGCTGGCCTATGAATCGGGCCAGGGCGTGGCTAAGGATGAAGCGCAGGCCGCGCAACTGTTCCAGAAGAACTGCGACGCAGGCGACCTGCGGAGCTGCACGCAGCTCGGCTATTTGTATTACAACGGGATCGGCGTGGCCAAGGACCAGACGAAGGTGTTTCAACTGACGCAGAAGTCCTGCGATGGCGGCGTGATGCTGGCCTGCTCCAATTTGGCCGCTACGTACTACTTGGCTGTGGGAATCGCAAAGGATGAACCCAAGGCCATGACGCTGGATCGCCAGGCTTGTGATGGCGGCGAACCGAGAGGCTGCGCGGGCATCGCCGCTTTTGGTTTCATGGATCAAGAGGGATTCGATTCGGCAAAGGATTACGGTGGCCAGTTGACCAACTATCACAAGGCCTGCGACAGCGGTGACATGAAGGGCTGCGCAGCCCTGGCTTTCATGGTGCGCAATGCCCTGGGAACAACGAGGGACCTTGGCGCCGCCAATTACCTGGCGCTGAAAGCTTGTGACGGCGGCGTGATGGTCTCCTGCGTGGGGTACGGCGCAATCCTGTACGCCGGCGACGGCGTGAAGCAGGACTTGGCGCAGGCGCTGAGCTTCGAGCATAAGGCGTGCGACGGCGGCGCGATGGCGGGCTGCGTCTACGTTGGATTCTTCTACCAAAATGGCATTGGCGCGCCGATCGACGCCGTGCAAGCCGGTGATTTCTACCGCAAAGCCTGCGACGGCGGCGAGCCGACGGGCTGCCGCGTTGTAGGCTGGCTTTACCGGAACGGCCTGGGCGTAGCGCTGGATGAAATGACGGCGCTCAGTTTCTATCACAAGGCCTGTGAAGCCGGCGATCAGACGTCGTGCTCGGAGTTGAAGGCAAATCCGTAAACCAGTGAACAGCGAACAGTGGACAGCGAGCGGCAACGGTCCCGTGATGCAGGCCAGACGCGCAGCAGTGTAAACTAGCAGAGACCCCAGAAGCCGGTTCGCCAAGGCGGGCCGGCTGCGTTATGTCGGGACGTGGCTCAGCCTGGTAGAGCACTCGCTTGGGGTGCGAGGGGTCGGCAGTTCAAATCTGCCCGTCCCGACCATTTAACCGCTAAGTCTCCTCGTGCGGCATCGCGAAAGCAGGACAGAACTGCCGATCCGCGAAGCGACTGCGCACTGAATCTGGTTTGTGAGGAGCGCAAGGCGAAGCCGAGCGTGTGCGGCAGTTCACATCTGCCCGTCCCGACCAATTCTTAGAATCAATAACTTACAGAATTTATCTCCGTAATTTGGACCCTAGAGTGAGTACTCGAGCCCCGTGCGGATTTTCGGCCTCCATATTCAAATGCGGAGGAACGCAACAATGGGAGCTCCGATATAGCGCATAACACTTCAGTCTCAGGTCCAGAATCACCCAAATCGTGTACACTTTGCGTGACCATGCAGTTCAAGAAAGCACCGCTCATTGAACTTGTCGCCGAGTTCCGGTGGGTGCCCGACACCGCAGTTCCCTTGTTCGCACCACCCAACGCCCCGGGCCAGGTTGCCACTCCACTCCCGTTGGTTGACCCAGGGCGCTATGAGTCATTTTTCTCGAATTTCTCGAGGGCAATCGCCGAACGCGGTTATGCGAGAACCGAGCGATTGATTCCTGCCGGGTGGCCGTTTCCCTTCCAACTGCCCGTATTGAGGTTCAGGCACTCTGACTTCGAGAAGAGCCAGAGTACCCTGTACCAACTTGGTGCGGGCATTTTCTCGGCTCATGCTATTCCGCCGTATCGCAATTGGGAATCGTTTAAGCCTGTAATCAACGACGGGCTCGAAGTCCTGATGGGCAACATGCTGCCGGATGAGCATGTTTCGAGGTTCACAACAGTCGTGTTGCGATACATCGATCGATTCACCGCCGAGTTTTCGGAGGGCATGCCCTCTCGGGATTTTATTGAGCAGATATTTCGCATCCGCCTGGACCTCCCCGCCGTGCTTCGCGATGAGGCTGTTGATGAGCGGATTATTGACCAAACGCTCTTGCTCCGCATCCCACTTAAGTCTGGGTTGTTGATGACCCTGGGGATCAACCCGCCGACCCAGCCGCCTGGAGGTGGAATCGTGCTCGACACTGCGGTCGGTTCTCAAGAATCCGTGGCGTTCGATGTTCGCGCTGCAGTGGAAATGCTCGAGGCTGCTCATACGTCCATACGGCACGTTTTCACCAGCCTTACTGAGCCAATTTACGCAAAGATGGAGCCGCAGCCATGATAGTTCCGCCCTATTTGGTTGATCGCCCTACGCTTGAACTGGTCGAGACGATGCCTGCTCAACCACCTATTGGGATGTTGTGGATTAACACGGTAAGAGGTCTTGTGCCGACAGTCGCGCCCGTTCGTAGTTTCCGAAATGAAATGGTTACCAAATCCAATCGGTTCGCAAACCTCGGCCCCGGCTGGCTCGGGCCAAACAGCTGCGAGATTCCGAGGACCACGTCAGCACGAATTTTGGAGCTTGCCGTGTCTCTTGAGCAGATCGAAGGGTTGCCCAATCCAGAGATGACTCCAAATATTCACGGGACTATCTCTCTGGAATGGGAGAGCGCCAGAGGCGAGGCATACTTGGAATATGGCACCAACGAAATAAGCGGCTTTGTGCGCTTCGAGAACGAGCCCATTGAGCACATCGAAGCAGTTGCTACGCTGCCGGTCTCTTTTTTCACGCTTGTGCGGGACCGGCTCTTTCCCATCTCGCAGGCGCACTCAGTCACAACTGAAGGGTTGGGTCCCTATAGCTATGCTTTTGCGACGACTCGGGCGTTGGCTTAGAGGGCTTTTCTGCTTTTCTTTGCCGGTTAAGGTGTCAGATTCGGAGAACCTGATACGAGGCATCTACTACGAGGTGCACCTCGACGATGTCGGCTCCCTGAAGTGGCAAGCGTATGACCCAACGCCCGGCACAGATGAAGTCTCGGTCATGCGGTCTGCGCGTCTTTCGCCAAATGCGTGCAAGCGAAAAGCAAAGTCTATCGAGAGAGCTCCGAGGAAGCTTTATCGTGGGCTGGCCGCCCTAAGTTCTGGTGCGATTAAAACAGCTGGGATGGCGGTCGTCGATTCTCGGCACGTCGATTGCGGCCACGCAGACATCAAGACGGGTGTGGTCACGCAAAGGAGACTTCCGAACGTCCCGCGCGACCCGCGCGAAGTGGCGCGTGTGAAAAAAGTGGCCGAGAAACTTATAGAACTGTCGCAGTACTATCCAGATTCAAGGATCGAAAGCGCGAAGTGGGAGGGTGAAGGTTTACTAGCCCCGCTCCGTAAAGACATCTAGTCGCGAGGGTTTTCCAAGCCATGCAGCCTGTTGACTCCGCCACCAACGTGACTTTTGTCATGTACCCAAAAGCAGATTCTTCGCGCATTGTGGAGAGACAAGGCAAAGAACCCAACATGGGCCTCTGACCGGCCGCTTGTGATCCGCCGCTCGTAATCTGGATTGATCGGCTCATACGCCACCAATGGATTTGGAAGCGGAACATTTCCCCCCGGGGCTGCGTCTCCTCGAATTGTCTTGAGAGCCACTGCTGCGGAAGACTCGCGGCGAGCGGCGAAGAAATCGGATCATCGAGGGAAAGGCGGCGCATGTACTCCCCCTACTCGCGTCAAGCATTGCAATCAGGCGTCCACAAGCACAAAGAACTCTGGATCGTAGCCTGCGCACTCGTTCTTCTACCGGCCTTCATCGGGTTGGCGGGTTGCACGAAGCCGCTCCCAATCACCAAAGAAGTTGCCGCGCCGACGATCGGCACCTTTTCCGCGAGCCCTATGTCCATCATCGCGGGCTCAAGCACCACGCTGAATTGGGCGACTACAGGAGCGACGGGCATCGCCGTCACGCCGGGGACCTTTGCATCCACATCGGCGAGCGGGTCGGTGGTTCTGAGCCCGACGGCGACGACCACGTACACGCTGACGGCGACGAATAGCACCGGCACAGCGGCGTCGATATTGACTGTGACGGTGACCCAGCCAACCCTGCCCACGATCAGCTCGTTCACGGCGAGCCCAACGAGCATTACCCTGGGCGGGATCAGCACGCTGAGTTGGACAACTTCAGGCGCGACGACGCTCAATATTGCGCCGGGGAACCTCGCGTCGACCTCGGCGAGCGGCACAGTGAATGTGAGCCCCGAGACGACAACCACTTACGTTCTGACAGCGACCAATGCGGCGGGATCGGTGACGGCTTCTGCGAAGGTGGCTCTGACATCGACGGGTGGGCCGTTAAATATCACCACTACAAGCTGCGCCGGAGGAACGCAGAACACGGCGTATGCGGGCTGCACGATTGCCGCGACCGGCGGGGCTCCACCATACAGTTTTTCTGTCGACGACAGCGGCAGCTATCCTCCGCTGCCGGAGGGAATGTCGATGGACGCATCGACGGGTGAGATAACCAGCCCGCTGATCGGCGGCCAGGGAACGTACATTCCCGAGATTGTGGTGACGGATGCGACGTCCGCAACAGCGAAGGCGCAGATCAATTTCGCCATCAACGGCAGCAATGCGTTTCTCAAGAACGTCTTTACGGCGGCTTCAATCTTTCACCATCGCGTGGACGCAGCGACGACCAACCTGCCCGTGGATACGTCGCCCGCGGCGCCGATATACAGCGGCTATTTGCCTGCGACGGTCAAGCCATTCTTCGGCAACAACTCGAATGCTCCGTTCCCGAATGGGATTCCGGCGATCGAGGTGCCGTATAACCAGCCCGATGTTTCGGTGGCGACGACGGTCTACCAGTCGTACTTTGCTTCGGGTCCGATTCCGGCTTACGCGCCGGTTGAGGGCACTAGTAACTCGTCGGGAGACCGGCACGTGCTGGTGTACCTGGAGCCAGGCAACGGAAAGAATCCGGCGCTCTATGAAATGTGGCAGGGAGTTTACCTGGACGGCCCGTGGACCGACTCTTCGAACGCGGAGTGGCCCAATGTGGCGACGGATGCGCTGACGCCACAGGGGCAGGGGACGTCAGATGCCGCGGGCTTGCCGGTGGCGCCCCTGCTGGCGAATGCGGATGAGGTAATTGGAACTGGCACCCCGAGCGGGCCGAACGGCACGGCACAGCATCCGATTCGATTCACGCTGAATCATATGTTGAACTACTGGGTGTGGCCTGCCACGCAAACGGCGGGAACGGGAAGCTGCAAAGACAGTTCCGGCGCTGCAATTTCCACGGAGTCAGAGATTTCGCAGGCGGCGCCGCCGGCGAAATTTATCGGCTGAAGGCTTCCGTGACCACGCCGGCTTGCGCGGCCACAAGTCCGCAGGCGGCCATCATTATTACCGGGTTCCGGAATTACGGAATCATTCTGGCCGACAACGGCGACAGCGGCGGATTGATCGGCACACCCGACGCGCGCTGGAACGACGCCGATCTCTCGTGCCTGACGAGCCTTATTCTGTCGGACTTTGAGCCGGTGAATGTGTCGAGCCTGATGGTGACCAACGGCAGCGGTGCGACCAGCCACTAGGGCGCACGAACCGCCGTGCATTCTCGTGTTGGGGGAATTAGTGCGCTGGGGGAACGAAGTCGGCGGGCAGGGCTGAGCCGGAGCCGAAGAAAAAGTCCTCCATCTGTTCGACGAGGAACTGCTGCGCCTGCGGCAGCCAGGGCTGGAGACGGTACTCGTTCAACAACATCTTCTGGCGGCCTAGCCACTCGTCCCACGCCGCTTTCGAGACATTCTTATAGATCTTCTGGCCAAACTCCGAGTCGAAGGGCGGCTCGTCGAGGCCTTCCATTTCCTTCTTGTAGCGAACGCAAAAAACCATGTGCGCCATGCAAATTGCTCCCAGATGCCATTGTAATTGGATTACCCGGAGAATCTCGGCTTGCTGCGGTTGGCCTCCGTTGCCCACGACCGGCGTTCAAGTTTCGCGCGGAGCATCGCTGCCTGAGCAAATCTGACCAGACCGGATCTCTCGCTTCGGACCACAATGATTAGTGACGCTTGATCTACTTCCCGGAAGCGGCAATCTCAGAACGAGCAGCCCGATCAAAAAGGAGCTTCCATGTCCGATGTGAATGTGTCTGGCGCCAATGTATCTGGCCTCTCCGACAACGCCGCCGGTGGTCTTTCCTACATCACGATCATCCCGGCCATTGTTTTCCTGATCGTTGAGCCCTACAAGAAAAGCGCCTTTGTACGCTTTAACGCCTGGCAGTCGATCTTCTTTTATGTTGCCTGGGCCGTAGTGCATATTCTGGTCGAGATCGCGCAGAATCTAGTTCCGACGGTCCTCTTCCTCACCATGTCCTTGTGGCAATTTGTGGATCTGGCTTTCTTTGTCGTGCTCGTGATCGTGTTCATAAGCGCTTTCAACGGCAAGCGCTTTATGCTGCCCATCATTGGCGGACTGGCAGAGAGGCAAGCTAACCGGTAGCCGGCCCCCAACGGCACCTGGTGCAGGAACGGCCTCCGCAAGGAGGCCGTTCCTGTGTGTGCCAACTACCCATCCCGCCCCGGCCTGTTCCACCCAGCCCTCCTCGCATGCGGACCAGGCCCGCGCCCTCGCGCGGAAATTCTCTTGACAAGGGGCCGGGCGGCAGGTTGTTCTATCTCCACCCCAATTGACGGTCCGCGGCCGCATAGGCTGAACCCCCGGTGCCCGGGCCGTGCGTAGAAGTGAGTCAATCCCCGTCCCCTTCAACCGTCTTTCTTGAAAGGAGAGTTGCTATGGCCGACGAACCCAACACTGCAGCAGCCAACTCAGGACTATCGGACAATGCCGCGGGGGCAATCGCCTACATCACGATCATCCCGGCGATCATTTTTCTGATTGTGGAACCGTACAACAAGAATTCGTTTGTTCGCTTTCACTCGTGGCAATCCATCTTTCTTGGCATTGCCGCCTTCGCTATTCAAATCGTGCTCTCTGTGATCCCGGTGGTTGGATGGATCATCATCCCATTCTTCCTGATCGGTTTCCTGATCGTCTGGATCATGTGCCTGGTCAAGGCGTCAAAGGGAGAACGGTGGAAGCTGCCACTGATCGGCGACTTTGCCGAGAAACAGGCAAACGCCTAGGCGACATCCGCGCGGGGGGATTGGCCGATTTTCCTAGGCCTCAGCGCCTGCGGCCCTTTTTGAATCGCCGATTGCTCCCACCCTGGGGCGGCGGCGATGTGTTTTTGCGGTGGCTCTTCTTCGATTTCGATGGGCCCGGCGCGGCCTTTTTGCCGGTGAGCGGCAATTCCTCTTCGACAAGTGCAAACTGAAGCTTGCGTTCCTGCGCGAGGACGCGATCGAGAATCACTTGCACGCGGTCGCCTGCGCGGAAGCGGCGCCCCGTGCGCTCGCCGACAATCTCGTGCGTGTTCTCGCGCCAGATGTAGCGGTCGGCGCGAAGGGTGTCGATGGGGACGAGACCCTCGACGAAGAGATCGGTGAGCTCGACGAAGAGGCCGAATTTGGCGGGGTTGAGGACGAGGGCGGCGAACTCGTCGCCCACGCGGTCCTGCATGAAGCGAACTTTTTTCCACTCCACCAATTCTCGCTCGGCTTCAGCAGCGCGGCGCTCGGTGTAGCTCGTTTCTTCGGCAATCTCTGCGAGTTCGGGCTCGGGTATGGGGTAGTTCAGCGGAGCTAGCGGGGTTAGCGGTGCTGGCGGAGCTAGCCTGGGCCCAGTTTTCGTCGCGGAGAGATGAGTTCCTCCCCGGGCTCGTCCTTCGGACTCGCGAGGATGGGGCACCCCGAGCTTGGTTTGACCCTCATTCGGGTGCAACCAGGGCGTGCCGAGACGTGAAGCGGTGATGGTGCGATGGCCGGGGACGCCGGCGCGGAGAAGCGTTTTCGCAATGCGGTGGACGATGAGGTCGGGATAGCGGCGGATGGGCGAGGTGAAGTGAGTGTACGTGGGCGCGGCCAGGGCGAAGTGGCCTTCATTCACCTCGGAGTAGCGCGCCTGGCTGAGCGAGCGCAGCATGAGGTAGCTGAGGATGCGTTCTTCTGGTTTTCCTTCAATGCGCGCGGCCAGTTTCTGATACATGCGGGGCGTGACGGCGATGTCCTCAGGCACCTCGTGCTGGCGCGGATTGCGGCCCTGGCCGTGTGATTCACGGCGCTCGGCGCGGGTGACTAAGCGCTTCACAGGAAGTGGTCCGAGGCCGAGCGAATAACCAAATCCGGCGGCGAGCTCCTCGAATTGGACGACGCGGCGCGGATCGGGCTTCTCGTGGATGCGATAGAGCGAGGGAACGCCGAGGTCTTCAAGCCAGACGGCGACGCACTCGTTAGCGGCAAGCATGAACTCTTCGATGAGCCGGTTCGCCCAGGTGCGCTCAGCGCGGGTGACGCCGCGCATCTGGCCCTGCTCGTCGAACTCGATCACCGGCTCGGGCAGGTCAAAATCGATCGAGCCTCGCTCCTCGCGGCGCTGATTCATCAGGACGGCGAGCTTCTTCATCCGCTCGAAGCGCTCACGCGCCTCTGAGTTTTCGACAGGAGCATCTACGTCGCCTCCGCGGCGCTCGCGCGCCTCGGGGTCTTGGACGAGTGTGTCGGCTCGGTCAAGAATTGCGGACACCGCAGTGTAGGTCATGCGCGCCGCCGAACGAATGACGCCTTCGACGACTTGGAAGCCCTCGATATTGCCCGCTGGGTCGAGATCCATGAGGCAACTGAGCACGAGGCGGTCTTCGTTGGGGCGCAGGCTGCAGATGTCCGTCGAGAGCTCCTGCGGCAGCATCGGAATGGCGCGATCGGGAAAGTAGACGCTGGTGCCGCGGATGCGGGCTTCGAGATCGAGAGCCGAGCCGGGACGGACGTATTCGGACACGTCGGCAATGTGGACCTGGAGCTCGTAACCGCCGCCGGCGCGCTCGCGGACGAGAACGGCGTCGTCGAAGTCGCGTGCCGTCTCGCCGTCGATGGTAACGATGGGGAGCGAGCGGAAGTCTGCCCTGCGTGAGGCTATGTCTTGGTCGAAGTGCGCGACGCGGCGGGCTTCGGCGAGGACGGCGTCAGGAAAGATGCGCGGAAGTTGATGCTTGCGGATCATCATCTCCACGTCGACGCCAAAATCATCAGGCGAGCCGAGAATTTCAGTGACGCGGCCGATGGGCGGGCGTGTGGGCGTGGGCCAACTGGTGATTTCGACATCAACGACCAGGCCCTCAAGGCGCTCCGCGCTCTCGGGTCCTGAATGAGCGGGTGCTTCGCTACCGAGTACGCGATGCGGCGTTGAAGATCCGGCGGCAGATGGGATCTCCGCGCCGGGCGGGATCACGATGGACTGCGTCATGCGGTCGTCGAAGGGGATGACCACGTTGTGACGCCCGCGATCGGCACGCGCGATGCGAAATGTCCCGACGACGGTGGGATTCGACCGCTCGAGAATCCGCACGATGCGGCCCTGCTGCCGGCCATCGGCTTTGGGAGGCTCGATTTCGACCAAAACCTGATCGCCCTGCATGGCGGCGTTGATCTCGCTGGGCGGAATGAAGATGTCCTGCACTGCAGGATGAGTTTTTGAGCCCCCTGGGGCGGGTTTGCGATTAGGGCGGACGAAGCCATAGCCGTCGCGGTGCAGATCGAGGCGGCCAACGGCGAGATTCTCGCGGGCCGGGGGCCGGGAAGCAGCCCGTGGAAGGCCCCAATGCTCGCGGTCGAGTTGAATCAGCTTGCCTGCCACAGTGAGCCGGGCGAGGTGCTCCATAAGGAGGCGGCGTTCGCGGCCGCCGCCAAGCGAGAGTTCGCGGACCAACTGCTTATATCCAGCTTTTTGACCCGTCGAGGCGGCGATCCGGGCGAGCAACTCGCGATCGGTCATACGCCAAGATTAAGGCAAGTTGAAAGGCTGAGTACTTTTGGCGGGTAGAGACTGCACAGAAAACATGGACTTGCCGTAGAATGGGGGATACGCGTGGTCCTGGCGGAGCCGGATGCGCGTTGTCCTGGCGGAGCCTGAAGATTGACTCGACCGATTGCAGGCAGCCGAGGAGATAGCCGCAGCGAGTGTTGCAACGGCGAGCGGATTTACATTTTTTGGGTGCGAGCCTTTGGCCCTGCCTTGGCATCCCCAGTCCTCAGCGGACAGAAAAGGAAGAAACCCTTGAGCGCAATGTGGAAACCAAGCCAGACTGGATCGACGTCCCCAACTCTTACACCGGAGCCGCCGCGCGCCGCGCCTCCGGCGATCGCGCCTGAAAACCCCTCCCGCTTGCAGGCGGGAAGCGCCGATCAAGCTACCCTCGGCAAAGGCCTGTTCATCAAAGGCGAGATTAGTGGCTCCGAGTCCTTATATATTGACGGCAAGGTGGAGGGCGCGATCACCCTCCCCGGCAACCGCGTGACCATCGGGCGAAACGGCCAAGTGTCGGCCAACATCACCGCTCGCGAAGTTGTTGTCCTGGGCAAGGTGAAGGGCAACGTCTCGGCCACCGACCGCGTGGACATTCGCGCGGAAGGCTCGCTGCACGGCGACGTGGCGGCGGCGCGCATCAGCATTGAAGATGGCGCCTTCTTCAAGGGCGGCATCGACATCCGCAAGCCCGACTCGAAGCCGTTGCAGGCGACCGGAACTTCGGGACCGGTTGCAGTTCCCGGCCCAGCGCCGTCCATCCAAGAGGCGCACAACCCCGCGTAGGCGTAGCGGCTAGTTCGGCGGCGTCCCGAATTCACGCATCGAGCACAAGCGCTTCCGCGTCGCAGGAGGCGCTTGTGTTTTTTGAAGCGTGCAGAAGCGCAGGCCCGTCCTGCTCTGCCCGCGCGGGGTTGGACGCGGCGAGACTTCAGCCGAGCCGCAGGCGGCGCATGGCGACCCTGGGCAGCGCCGAGCCGGATCGATCGAGAACCCACATTGTAACGACGGTCCAGGCTGCGGCGCCGGCGAGGAGGATCGCTGCGTCAGCAAGGGAGCGGGCATGGTGTAGCTGGGCCATGCGCGGCAGATGGCGGAACAGGGCTAAGAGAGCCCATGCAACGAGTCCGGTGGCCGCGCCACCCGCACAGGAGGCCAGCAGGCAACGGCCCATCTCAGCGTAGTCGAGACTGGCAAGCGAGACCATACGGCGCTTGTGCAGCAGCAAGGCGAGAGTGAGGGCCTGCAGAAGGATTCCGGCGTCGGACGCGAGAGCCAGTCCGGCAGCTCCCCACATTCTGTACCCGAGCCCGTACAGGGGGAAGGCGACAAAGAGAATGATGGTGCTGGCGAGCATGGGAAGCCAGGTGATTCCGGCCGCATAGAAGGCGCGCGCATAGATGGCCTGCGCGGACCAGGCCAAGAGCGAGAGAGTATAGAAAGCGAAGAACCATGCGGTGAGATTCACATCGCCCGGCGTGAATCGTCCACCGCCGAAGATCAACTCCACAATAGGGTGCGAAAGCGCGATCATCGCCGATGTAGCGAGAAGGCTGAGGGCAACCACGCGGGACACGGAGTCGGCGACTCCGGTGGCAAATTCAAAGCGTTCATCCTTCGCCCAGAGCTGAGCGAAGAACGGCATGGAAGCAACGCCAGCCGCTTGCGCCAGCATCGCCATGGGCGCGGAGAACAGCTGCTTGGCATTGGCTAGGCGCGTGATATCACCGGCTGCGTGCG
Organism: Acidobacteriaceae bacterium; assembly: GCA_003138515.1. GTDB lineage: Bacteria > Acidobacteriota > Terriglobia > Terriglobales > Acidobacteriaceae > Telmatobacter. The sequence continues at coordinate 67,139 of PLGG01000056.1, forward strand.
ATGCGTAGAAGCCCGCGAAATACTGATCGAGGAACGGCAGCGTAAAGCCGAACATGAGCGGCAGGGTCATGAACAGCCACATGCGGAGGCCGGGATGGTGAAGATCGATCTCCCAGCGAAAGCGAATCCGTTCCCGGGCCGCGCCCCACGCATTGATGCCAAGCGAGCCAAAGAGGAATCCCGCGGTGGCTCCGATGGCGAGCGAACTGACGCCGAGCCTGCGGTGCAGCAGCACGCCGCAAGCAATGATGATCAGGTTGTAGAGGATCGGGGTGACCGCCTGGTAGAGGAATTGTTTTCGCACCAGCAACGTCGCGCCCAGAACGCTGCCGGCAAAAAGAAAAATCTGGGCGGGAAGCAGAATCCGCGTCATGTGCGCGCAGAGCGCGACCTGCGCGGCGGGAAAGCCCGGATTGGTCCACCGAACGAACGGAGCGGCGAAAAGCATCAACACGATCGACGCGGCGGCGAGCACAAGCACCATCAGGTTGAGCACCGTGAACAAAAGGCGCTCGCCTTCGTTTTCCTCGCCACGTTCGCGGTAGCGATTCAGAATCGTGACGAAGGTGATGGAAACAGCTCCGCCGACGAGGAAATTGTTCATCAGGTCAGGAAGGCGGAACGCGGCCATGTACGCGTCGGTCTGGGGGCCGGCACCGAACACCCAGGCGATGTATTTGCCGCGCGCCAGGCCCACCAGGCCGGATGCAACCGATGACGCTGCGAGCAGCACCGATGCCGAAAATGCGGAATGCGTATGGGAGGGACGCAGGACGCGGAGCACGCGCGCCCACCATGGGGGCGGCGGCAGAGTTTCCACCTCGGCTGCAAAATCCAGCCGCGGGGGATCACGGTCTGAGGGCGGGCTGGTCACTGCTGTCGATTTTAACGGGATTTTACGCCACTGCTAAGATCGGGAACTTAGTTGACAAATCCCGCAGCTTGCCCTCGGGTTATATTCTGGTCACGGAGACTCCCGGCCAATGAGCTCAATCGTCGCCGCCAGAATGAACTACAACCTGGCTCTGCCGTTTTATGAAAACTCTGTTGCCAGCCCTCAGGCCCTGGCGTTGTTTGTTGGTGATTCCCGATATTCGTACGGCGAACTGGCAAATTCTGCGCGGCGTATCTCCGGTTGGCTCGGCCTCAAAACCGGCGAGCGTTTGGGTAGAGTCGGAATTCTTGCTTCCCGCACTTTGGAAGCCTATGCGGGAGTGTTGGGGACGCTTTGGTCTGGCGCGGCGTATGTTCCCATCAAACCGGACACTCCCGAAGACCGCGTGATTCGCATTCTGCAGCAGACAAAACTGGACGCGTTAATCGCCGATCAGGCTGGATTGAACATGCTCTCAGATCGCGCGCTGGAAAACGCGCCGAGGCGGATTTTGTTCGGGCCAGACGCAAAATCGCCGCAACGCGTTGCTGGATTCTCTGGAATCAGCGTTGAGAGCTTCAACGACCTATCCGACGACGGACCCGCCCAGCCCGTAACCGTAACGGGAGATGCGCTGGCATATATCATTTTCACTTCCGGCACGACGGGGACGCCTAAAGGCGTGATGATCGAAAACGAGAGCGTATGCCAATTTATCGAGATCATGCACCAACGATTCACACTGCGCGCCGATGATCGGGTGGCGGAAGCTTCGGAGCTGACTTTCGATGCCTCGGTCTTCGATATGTTTATGGCGTGGAGCTCGGGTGCGTCGCTCTACGTGGTGCCTGCCTCTCAGCTTATGGCGCCGGCGAAGTTCATCCGCGATCATGAATTGACACTTTGGTTCTCGGTGCCATCGACTGCTTCGTTCATGGGGCGCATGAAGATGCTGAAGCCGGGCGCATTTCCGTCGTTGCGAATTTCCATCTTCGCCGGAGAGGCGCTGGCAGTCAGTACTGCCCAGGCATGGCAGATCGCCGCACCCAACAGCATCGTTGAGAATTTCTACGGACCGACGGAGTTGACGGTCGATTGCATCGCACAGACCCTCGAAGATCCTCCCAATGTCACTCCGAATCGCGGAACGATGGCCATTGGAACGGTCTTCCCCGGTGTTCGCGCTGGGATTGTGGATGCGGATCTCAAGTTTCTGCCGCGGGGCGAAGAGGGTGAATTGGTCGTGTCCACGCGGCAAGCGGCGCGCGGATATTTCGAGGATCCTGAACTTACGGCAGCACGCTTTCCCACGCTGAACGGAGAGCGATGGTATCGCACAGGGGACCTGGCTTTCGAGGATGCTTCCGGAACGTTTCACCACCTGGGTCGAATTGACAATCAGGTCAAGATACTCGGCAACAGAGTTGAACTTGAGGAAGTTGAAGCACACTTACGCGAGATTCTGGGCACAGACATGGTAGCGGCAGTGGCATGGCCACTGGTCGATAGCCGCGCTTCAGGCATTGTCGCTTTCCACTGTGCGCCCGGAGTGACCCGTGACGCTGCCCGCGATGAAATGAAGAAACGCGTGCCTGATTACATGGTTCCGCAACGGATCCATTACCTGGACGTCCTACCGCTGGGAGCGACAGGCAAGATCGATCGAAAAGCGCTCGTCCGCATGCTGGATGAAGCCAAGCTGTGATCGCCTCGCTGAACCGATCGATCCCATCGTGTCCGGGCGTCACGCCAATCTTGCGTTCAGCAAATCCTGCGTGGCCACTTCCCCGTCCGCAGTCCTCGGAAGCATGTCCACCAGTGCAATCTTATCCGGCGCCCACGCTTCCGGCAGGTTTTGGCGGCAATGCGCGACCAGCTGTTTGACCAACTCGTTGTGAAACTTAAGTTGTCCAGGGCCATTTGCCAAGCGCGCGAACGCTAACGCGTCCGGCTTTGGCCAATTGATTGCCGGTAGAGCGACCCCGTGCAACGATTCCCTGGGAACAAAAAACGCATCGTAACTTCCGTCGCGCCGGCATGCCGCCCAACTGAGGAAGACGGCGAATCCCAAGTCCTCAGTCTCGAGGTCGAAAATGGCCTGAGGGTGAATCCCTTCGTCCGCATTCGTTACGACTCTTTGGCGCAATTCTCCGGCGGCGAACCCGGCATCTGCGCCGTCAAGAATCGTCAAGGCCGCGAGATCCTTTTCTAGGCGAGCATTCCGGATGCCCTTAATGCCGATGCGCTGGATCGGATGCTGCCGTAACAACGAGCGAATGTCGTCCACGGCCCACTTACGCTCGGCCCAGCTCAGAAAATCACCGTCGAAGGCCACACTGTTGTCGGGGCCGACATGAAGAATCGCTTCATAGCGAAAGCGCGTCATTTCGTTGTCGGCACGGCCGCGAAGTGGCCGTATATCCACTCTCGATATCTTTGGAATGCTACGACGCAAGGCGAGAAAATATGCCGGGGAGATGACCAGTTCCGGTTCTCTCTCCACGCGACGGCGAATTCGGTCACGGAGTTCTCCAGCGCTCAACTCGTCAGCGGCTTGAAACAGTTCCACCGAAGACGCAAAGGCTTGCAACAACGGCAAGCTTCTGACATCGCCGACGTAAACATGCCCTCCGGGTCTCACGACGTTGACCGCCTTTTCCAGCACTTTCGTCAGGTAGGCAGCATTGGGAAAAAACTGAACGACGGAACTGAGGACCACTGTTTCGAACGAGTTCTCGTCGAATCCATCTATATTGGCGGCTTGGCTCTCCACCACTTCAACTCGCTCCGCTACCTCGGGAACCGTCCGCAGTTGTTGCCTCAGCCGTTCCAGCACGGCCGGAGATTGATCCACGGCCACGTAGCGGTCACAGTGGGGCGCAACCCGCATGACCAACATGCCGGTTCCGCAGCCAATTTCGCACAAGGACTTTGGGCTCAGCCGGAGAATATCGCTTACGGTATTCTCGACCCACTCGTGCATCTCGTCGTCTGCAATTGCACCCCGCGTGTAGCTGCTATCCCAGCCCATGGTGTTGAATCCGACCGATGTAGAGGTGGCTTCCCTCGAAAACTGGCTCAGGTCGAAGATCTTCCGCCATTTGCTGACGAGAGTCGAGCCTGCGGTCCCGCGGCCCAGAACATCGTCTACGAATCCATCGTCCGGCACGACGAAGGCTGCGAGATGATCGCTTTCATCAAATACTGCCGCGGCCTCTCGCACACCGGGGTGCGCGCGCAACGCATTTTCGATGGCAGCTCGCCGCTGAGCTTGCTGCGCCTCATCGCTTGAGTTCGCATGGCTGGATTTGTTCGTCAGGACGCACATCCAGGTTTCGGCTAGCTTCGTTAGGCCTTCGCGACGGACTGGGTCAGGGCGCAAATCGCGTCGATGCTGTCAATCCGCTCTTTGTCAAAACCGATCTGCGCAAAATCAATTCCGAAATTCTCTTCAAGGAACACGACGATTTCGACTGCATCGATCGACTGCAAACGTCCGCTGAACAACAAAGAATCGCTGTCCGCAAGTGTGCCTTCGTCTCCGCTGTTGGCCAGCAGACCCTGCACAAATTCGCGTATCTCCGCTCTTCCTTTCATGGCGCTCCTAGAAATGAATGAAGAACAAACCGGCCAGATATTTCAGATGCTCTATAAGCGGATACATTCGTTCGTCGGAATCAAATACATTCAGGATACAGTAAAAAAAGCCCACACCAACAGCGGGCAACAAGTGCGCGCGAACAAATCCGGCAGGCTTGGGACCGCGCTTGCGCAGCTGAGAAACACACAACCCGGCGGCGAGGAACGCGTTGTAGAAAAACAGCACCTGATAACTTGCGATCGCCCTCCAGGGTCCGTCGTCGCGAGCGATCTGCCAGTCCCGCATGAGATGGTAAAGCGAGTTGCCAAAGAATGCGGCAGCAAAGGTGGCAAAAATCATGCGAATCCGTTTATGCCGTTTCCAATAGCGAAGGAACGCCGGGTAGAAAAAGAAATCGACAAGCAATTCCTTGAAGTAGTAATAAAAGCGGTTGAAGAACTCCATAATCGTAGTCGCAGACAGAGGCCGATAGGTGTTGCGCAATGCGTTGAATCCAGCCATGCGGCAAACGGCAATGATTCTGTGGCCAAAAATGGAGAAGGTAAAGATGAGCTCAAAGTACGCCAGGATCTGGCAGGCCCAGCGCAGATGCCAGGCTACAGGTGTGCCCTGCACGCTCATGGTCAATGCCTGATCCGGCATTGGAATGCGCAAATATCCGTGGAAGAATCGGTACCACAATCCCTGGAGCGCGGCCAACAGAATTGCCCAGGCGAGCAGCTTGAGACCTTTCAATTGGAAAATCGCGAGTTGCTCCGGATTCTTGGCTTCGATGCGGCGAAGGTATGCAGCGCCCTTGGGAAAGGGCGTGTTCGTTGAACCCCACAGAGGGCGCAAAGCGGCCACTTCAAGCGTCAGTTCCCTGCCCGGCTTCGAATTCCGGTCCGTCAGCGCGTAAGCGATGAACCAGAGGTAACTCGCCAAAGCTCCGACCAGGCCCCACAAAATCAAGTGCGGCCACGAGCGCGGCGTGGCAGCGCGCGCCAATAAGATCAGCAGCGTAAAGCCGGTGAGAAGAAACAAAACCGGCCTTTTCCCAAACCGCGATTCGGGCCACCGCATTGCGCACCAATACAGGAAAATCCCCAACGCGATTACGGCCAAAGTGAGCCCAAGCGTCAGGAGATCATTTGCGGATTGCATCGCGACGATTGCGATTGGACTGATGGCCAGCACGAACCGCCGGTACTCCGGCAGAAAGGTAATGAGTGCGATTGGCAGCATCAGTGTCAATACGGAGGGCAGATCGGGGAGAAAATAACGCATGCCCAAGGCAAACACGGCAAGCAAGGCGACTTTGCCAAGCGGCGTCTGTGCGAAGGAAACCACCGCGGGATAGGTCTCGATGCGCGGGATCAGGCGGAACTCGGCCAAGCCTTTCGCCCTCGTACTCGTGAACCCAGTTTGCGCGACCATCTAGCTCATTGTCTGAGAAACATCGTAATGAGGACAACACAATTCAGTCTCGAAGAGTACCATCGAGGATTCGGTTAGCAAACACTTCGGACTGGAGCACGGGCAGCGAGGATGCGGATTTTCAAGGGGCTCGAGTATCCTGTTCCCATGTGGTACCGCATACGCCGGAACTTTGCTTGCGTTCTGCTAGGGGCGCTTTCCGGAACGATGGCTTCAAGCCAGGCGATTCAGGGACGCGGCGGAATCACGCTGCCGTCTCCGCCCGCGGTCGAAGCCGTTCCGGTCACGGACGATTATTTCGGGACAAAGATTCAAGACAATTACCGCTGGCTCGAGGATGCCAACAGCCCCGAGACGAAGACATTTATCGATGACGAAAATGCCTACACCCAGCGCTACATGGAGCAGGCGCGCATCCGCCCGCAGATCGCGGACGATATGGACGCGCTGGAGCACGTGAGCACCTTTACGGTGCCCATCGAGCGCGGGAACGATCTGTTTTTCGAGAAGATGCTGGCCGGCGAAGACCAGGCATCCATCTATGTGCGCCACGGATGGGCGGAGAAAGACAAGCGGATCATTGATCCCGCGCAACTCAGTCGCGATCCCAACACTTCAGTTGACCTGGACGACGTGTCTCGCGATGGAACGCTGGTGGCGTTCGACGTGCGCCAGGGCGGTGCGGATGAAAGCACGGTGCGGATCCTCAACGTGAAGACTGGTAAGCAGCTCGAAGACGAGCTGCCCAGCGGAATCTACCTCAGCGTTGCCTTCGCGCCCGACGGAAAAGGGCTCTATTACTCGCGCATGGACCAGAAGGGAACGCTGGTCTACGAGCACGAATGGGGAGCAAGGGTCTCGCACGACGCGCTGGTCTTCGGGAAGGAGTTTCGCGGCGAGGCATTGGGACCGAGCGACCTGATGGAGGCCGGCCTGTCGGACGACTACCGCTATCTGGTGATCCACATCGACCGCGGCGTTCCAGCCAGGCGCGTGGACATTGTTTACCGCGACCTGACCAAGCCCGGCTCCTACTTCGAAGTTCTGATCTGGGGCGTGGACTCGCGCTTCTCCGCCGTTTACGCGAAGGGCGCATGGTACGTGAGCACGGACTACAAATCGCCCAACTGGAGAATTCTGAAGGCCGACCCTGGCGTGATGCCCGATACGTGGACGACGGTTGTGCCCGAGGGGATGGACGCGATCGACGGATTCAACATCGTGGGCGACAAAATCTACGTCAACCACCTTCACGATGTGAAGACGGAGACCGACGTCTACACCCTGGAAGGCAAACCCGCAGGAAATATCGCATATGACGGCATTGGGTTGGTGACTACCCTTGCGGGACAGACTACTGACCGGTATGGGTTCTATAGCTTTGAATCGTTCATCGCGCCGCCTGCGATCTATCGCCTTGATACGCTGACGGGCAAGCGGGAAGTCTTTGCGCAGCCTAAGGTGCCGTTCGATTCCAGCCAGTATGATCTGAAGCAGGTGTTCTTCACGTCGAAAGACGGCTCGAAAGTGCCGATGTTTATCGCCGGGAAGAAGGGATTGAAGCAAGACGGCACGGAACGGCTGCTGATGACTGCATACGGCGGATTCAACTTGAGCCAACTGCCGCAATGGAGTCCAAGGGCCGCGTGGTGGTTGCAGGCAGGCGGATGGTTCGCGCTGCCCAATTTACGCGGCGGAGGTGAGTACGGCGAGCGTTGGCACGAGCAGGGGATGTTTTCTCATAAGCAAAACGTATTCGACGATTTCTATGCTGCGGCCGAGTACCTGATCGCCAACAAGTACACTTCGCCGGAGCATTTGGCCATTTATGGCGGATCGAATGGCGGCCTGCTGATGGGCGCGGCGATCACGCAAAGGCCGGATCTATTCTCAGCCGTCGATTGCGCCTATCCGCTGTTGGACATGCTGCGCTACCAGAAGTTCGAGCAGGGCCCGCACTGGATGACTGAGTACGGTTCGGCGGACAAAGAAGATCAGTTTCCCTATTTGCTCAAGTATTCGCCATACCAGAACGTGAAGAAGGGCACGGCATACCCGGCGGTGCTTTTCTTTACCGGGGCGAGCGACACGCGGGTTGATCCGCTGCATGCGCGCAAGATGACGGCGCTGCTGCAGGCGGGTTCATCCAGCGGGCGGCCGGTGCTTCTGCACTATAGCGTGTCCGGTGGCCACTCCGCGGGCGTTGGCGTGGAACAGAAAATCCAGGATGCGACCGACCAACTGACCTTTCTTTGGACCGAAACGGGACAGCCTTCCTCACCGAAGTAACCATTTCAAGGGATGGAAGCAACAAGCGGTCACACGCGGGGTTTGGCCGCGCGTAACTCATGTCGCCGTGCGCTTCTCCGATAAGGAAAGTACAGAACCAGAACGGATGCCAGAGGCGCGCGGGCAGCGGTTCGGCCCACTCAGATTGACCGTGGGCGAATTGAAATGGTCTGCGGCCAGCGAGTCTCAGCTTTGAAAGCGAAATCTGCCGAGTGCCGCGGGCCGGCAAAGGTCCTGGCGACGGCACAACGAGGACCCGGAGCAGGAATGCCGCAAGCAGAATTGCAGACCGGCAGGATCGACTGCCAGGAAGAGGACGCCCGGCTGTCCGCGCTGGCTTCAACGGGAATTCTGGACTCGGAGCCGGAGCCAAGCTTTGACGCAATCACCCGCCTGACCGCCGAGTACTTCAAAGCCGACACGGTGCTGCTGGGATTTGCCGACGAGAGCCGCGTGTGGATCAAGTCATACTGGGGCGAGCCGGTGCGCGAGCTTCCGCGCGAGCGGAGCGTCTTTGAAATGGTCTTGGCCGACGATGGGCCGGTTGTGGTGCCGGACGTATCCAAGCATCCAAACTTTACCGGCAGCAGACTGACGATTCGGCGGCTTGAAGTGGCTTCGTTTGCGAGCGCGCCTGTTCGTTCGGGCGATGGCAAGATTCTGGGTGCGCTGGCGGTCTTTGGGTGCCAGCCTCGAAGGAGAATGGCAGTCGTGGAGATGCGCATGCTCGAGAGCCTGGCAGACATCGTTGCCAGCCAGTTGGAACTGCGCAGGATGCGAATGACTTTCCGCAGATGCCGCCAGCGGAATGCGCGCGCCCCGAAACACGCGGCCGGGACCTGGCCGCGCAAGTCGGACCTTCGGCAGGCGCTGGACAAGCGGGAGTTCGTACTCTTCTACCAGCCGGAGGTCGAGCTCTCAACCCGCAAAATTGTTGGGCTGGAGGCACTGATCCGCTGGCAGCATCCTGAGAGGGGATTGATTCCGCCGATGGATTTCATTCCGCTTGCCGAGGAAAGCGGAATGATCCTGCCCATAGGCGACTGGGGACTGTCGGAAGCCTGCGGCCAGATTCAGAGGTGGTGCCGCGAGGATCCACAACAGGGGGCGCCGCGCGTCTGCGTGAACCTTTCCGCGCGGCAATTCGCGCGCGAAGGGCTGGCCGACCACGTGGAGGCGCTGCTGCGCCAGTCCGGGGTTTCGAGCCGGCTGCTTGGGCTGGAGATGACCGAGTCCAGCCTCGTCTCTGACCATGGCACGGCCCTGGAGGTTCTGAGCAGCTTGCGACGGCTTGGGGTCTCGCTGCTGTTGGACGATTTCGGCACCGGGTATAGTTCGCTGCATCACCTGCACTCGTTGCCCTTCGATGTGCTCAAGATCGATCGCTCGTTTGTTTCGCGCATGACGGAACCGAGCGATCAGCCGCTGCAGATTGTGCGCACGATCGTGGAATTGGCGCGCGTGCTGGGGATGGATGTGGTGGCAGAGGGAATCGAGACGCAGGAACAGTTCGCCCTGTTGCGGCAGTTGGGCTGCCGTTTCGGACAGGGATTTCTCTTCTCCCGTCCAGTGGCGGCGGACACTATCAGCGAGATGCTGCGCCTGCCCGGACGCATTCTGCCCGAGCCGGCGGAATCGGCAACCGCTCCAATGGAGTGCGTGATTGAGGCGAATTATCCGGAAAATGCCAAAATGGAAATGGCGCATGACCTCTCCTGATTCGGGAACAGAATAAGTCTTCAATTGGAGGTTTCTCAGAGCTGTCCGCACACGACAGCGTATGCTCCGTTCCATGCAGCAACCGGCGCAGAGTCAGCCCCCGCCTGCTTCTCAGAGCTTTGCAGGACTGTTGGCCACGCTTGCATCGCCTTCGCGCAGAGAGGCGGATCCGGCGACGGGATGGAACGACGGCGATCTGGGCGACGACGTGGTAACGCTGAGCTACGAGCGCGCCTTGCACGCGCATGCCCGATATCAGCCGGCGGACAAGGACGATTCGACCCTGACGCAGGAAAGGCAGACCGGCGCGGGGATTGCACAAGACGCGGCAAAGTTGCCGGCAGCGCCATTCGACGGAAGCATGAGCGCACCGGCGAGCGAAGCGTCGCGAGGCGCAAACGACGGCGACCTGCGATCCGTGAGCGTGACCATTCGCCTGAGCAAAGCCGAGTGCGCGCGGCTGCACAAGCACGCCGCCGAAGCGGGAGTGACCGTGTCAGCCTATTTGCGATCGTGCACCTTTGAGGCCGAGGCACTGCGCGCAGAGGTCAAGATGGCGCTGGCTGAGTTGCGGTCGGCTGCATTGAAAGACCGGCCGGCCGCGCCCGCGAAGGAGCGGCGGACATTTTGGGGGTGGGTAGCGTTTGGGTGGTTGGCGCGATATCTTCCGCGCTGGCGCTCAGCGAATCAAGCCTGCTGAATCGAAAGACGGCGGCGGATTTCCCCGTCAGATGCGTTCCATTACTCCACTTCAAGCACCAGGCACTTGAGGTACTCCGTCTCGGGCAAGTTGAGCACGACCGGATGGTCGAGAGCTGCGCCGCGTCGCTCGAGCAGGCGCACGCGCCGCGATGCATCGGCGGCGGCAGCGGCAACAGCGCCCTCAAGATCGGCCCATGTCACATGGTGCGAGCAGGAGCAGGTGACGAGCAGGCCGCCAGGGCGCAGCATCTTGAGCGCGCGCAGGTTCAATTCTTTGTAGCCGCGCAGCGCGCCTTCGACGGCCCGTTTTGTCTTGGCGAAGGCCGGCGGATCGAGAACGATGGCATCAAAGCTTTCGCCTGCCTGCGACCAGTCGCGGAGAATCTGGAAGGCGTCGGCCTCGATCCAGTCGACTTCAGCAGTGATGCGCGAGCGATTGGCCTGGAGGTTCAGCTCCGCCACTTCGAGCGAGGCGCGTGAGACGTCGATGCCCGTCACCTGACGGCAGACCTGGGCGAGATGCAGGGCAAATCCGCCCTGGTAGCAGCAGACATCGAGCGCGCGGCCGCCTGATTCGGATCTTGAGCACTCCAGCCGCTGTGCCCAGTCGCGCGCCGCGGCGTAGTTGGAGCGCTGGTCAAGAAATGCGCCGGTCTTCTGGCCTGCGTTGGCGTCGTAATGAAAGGCCATGCCGTTGAGGCGGAACTCTGTGGCGGCCACCGGCTTTTTCGGATCTGCAAGCCAGAGCGGATCGAGGTTGGGCGCGGGCAGACCCTCCAACTCGCGAATGCGCGGATCGGGGCGCTCGAGAATGGCTAAGGGCGCAAGCTCTTCGCGCAGGACACGAACGCAGGTGTCGCGCACTCCCGCAGTGAGCAGGCCCTTGGCCAGGAACTGCAGAATAATCAGGTCGCCGTACTTGTCGGCGATGAGGCCGGGCAGCTCGTCGGCCTCGCTGAAGCAGAGGCGGCAGGCGTCGTTTGCGCTGTCGAGCAGCGGTTTGCGGCGGCCGATGGCCGCGCGGAGGCGCGACGCGAGCAGTTCGAACCACGCGGGTTCGTCGAGGGCGTCGCGCGAGATGAGGCGCAACGCGATTTGCGACGATGGGCTGTAGAGCGCCGTGCCTAAGAGCAATCCACGATTGTCGGCGACAGGCAGCAGGGTCTCTTCTGGTTTTGGAAGAGCGACTGCGACAATGTCGGACGCGTAAACCCACAAATGGCCGGCGCGAAGACGATCCGCGGCACGGCGGCTAACGGTTGCGCCAAGCGGAACAGGGTGAGCCTGACTTCCGGCAACCCGGTGCGGCACGGGTTCGCGTTGCGCGACCGCGGCTTTCTCCGGAGTGGTGCGGGACCGGGAAAGCGCTCCATTGCCTTGCGGCGGGCACACGACAGGCGCAACGACGCGCTCGCCCTGCGTTGCGGTCCTCACTGACCGTTTTGCGCCGTGCACCTTTGGCTTTGCGCCAGCCTTCGAGTTGTCTCGCTTCGCCATCGGCACCCTTTCCCAGTATCAATCCTCGAAATGGGCCTGGGAATGGGAGCGAGATGGCGGGAGTGCTACTTTGCCTGCAACGATTGCAGGTAAAGGCTCAGATTGCTGATCCTGAGAGCCTTAACGTTCGGCTCGGTATTGGTGGCGTCCATACCGCTCAAAACAGGTCCCCAGACCGGCATGTCGGCTGTGCCGTGCGATGGATTAGCCGTGCCAAACTGAAGCACCGTCATGACGTGCGTTGAGGGAAACTTCCCTCCGTTGTTCTTGCTAAGGAGAGCGAGGTCCGCGGGTTGCTTCTTCAAAGCAGCGGCCACAGGGCCTTGCCCCTTGCCGTCCACGCCATGGCACGGGGCGCAATAGTTCACATACATTTGCTTGCCGTTGGTGGCGGAAGTCTTGCTGACCGGAATGACGACCTTCCTTGAGGTCGATTGATTCGCATATCCGATGCCAGCAGCGACGGCCAGAGCCAAAGCGGCCAAAAATAGGTTTCTCACCATGTTTTCCTCGGTTCTTAACCTCCGGGGGAATTTAATTTCCTCCTTTTTTGCACACCAGGATGTGACGCGTGACACATTTGAGGGCGCGAATGGTTACTAGCGCGCTTCCCTGGACACGCCGCGCCCAGATTGAACCGGGTCTATGGGATGAGCACTGGGCGCGTCCGGCTTCCAAGTCAATCGCGAAACCGATTCATTCGCGCCGAATTGAAGCGGCCTATAATAAAGCATGGCGACTGTCCGGCAGACCATTCCGGCAGATGATGCGAGCGCACCCGTGTCTCCCGCGCAGGGAGCGCTTGTTCACGCCCCAAACGCACAAGCCCACCGCACGGACGAGCGCTCCATTGGCGAGCGCTTCGAGGCGCTGCTCGAGCAAGCGCAAGCCAACCGGCCCAATGAAGATATCTCATTGATTCGAAAGGCGTGGGAGTTCTGCGTCTCCCACCACAAGGGGCAGACGCGCGCCTCAGGCGAGCCATACATCGTTCACCCGCTCGAAGTAGCCGAGGTGCTGGTCGAGATGAAACTGGACGCGACCGCCGTGGCTGCGGCTCTACTGCACGACGCCGTGGAAGATACCAAAGCGACCACCGAGGAGATTGCGGAAAAGTTCGGCGACCAGGTGGCGCACATCGTCGAAGGCGTAACCAAGATCGACAAGATCCAGTTTGCCAATCGCGAAGACCGCCAGGCAGAGAACGTGCGCAAGATGCTGCTGGCCATGGTGTCTGACGTGCGCGTGGTGCTGATCAAGCTGGCCGACCGGCTGCACAATATGCGGACGCTGGAGCACCTGAAGCCCGACCGGCAGGAGGCGATCGCGCGCGAGACGCTGGACATCTACGCTCCCCTTGCGCACCGGCTGGGCATGGGCAAGGTGCGCGGCGAGCTGGAAGATCTGGCGTTCCGCTACACCGACCCCCTGAGCTACGAACAGGTTGCGGCAGCAGTGGAGGCGCGGCGCGTGGACGGTGAGCAGTTCCTGCGCACCGTGGAAGACACGCTGGCGGAGCAGCTCAGGGAGAACGGCATCAAGGCGCGCGTGGAGTGGCGCATCAAGAGGCTCTATTCGATCCACCAGAAGATCGAGCGCACCAAAGTTTCGTTCGACCAAGTGTATGATCTGCTGGCGATCCGCGTGGTCACCGAGGATGTGGCGTCGTGTTACGCGGTCTTCGGACTGATTCATACGCTATGGCGGCCGGTGCCGGGGCGCATCAAGGATTTCATCGCCATACCGCGCGCTAATCGCTATCAGTCGCTGCACACCACGGTGATGAGCGCAAGCGGCCACCAGTTCGAGGTGCAGATTCGCACCGAAGAGATGCATCGCATCGCCGAGGAAGGAATCGCGGCGCACTGGAAGTACAAGACGGGCGGCGTGGTGACGGCCCGCGACGAGGAGCGGTTGAACTGGATTCGTCAGCTCGTCGAGTGGCAGAAGGAGATGACGGATCCCAACGAGTTTCTCTCCAGCCTGAAGATGGACCTNNATGGACCTCTATCCCGACGAGGTGTACACCTTCACACCGAAAGGGAAAGTGGTGGTGGTTCCCGCGGGCGCGACGCCTGTGGACTTTGCCTACACCATTCACACCGACGTAGGTCACTCGTGCGTGGGCGCGAAGATCAACGGCCGCATGGTGCCTTTGCGCACCAAGCTGCGCACCGGCGACATTGTCGAGATCGTCACGCAGAAGGACCACAAGCCAAGCCGCGACTGGCTCACTTTCGTCAAGAGCCCGCGTGCGCGCAACAAGATCAAGCACTGGCTGAACGAAGACCAGCGGGTGCGCGCTGTGGAGATTGGCAGAAAGCTGCTGGAACGCGAGGCGCGCAAATTCAAAGTGCCGATGTCGCAGATCGACGACCAGGATCTGGGGCGCATCGCGCAGGAGTTCGGCGTGGCCACGGCCGCCGATCTGCTGGCCACACTGGGGCACGGCAAGAACACCGCGCATCAAATACTGAGCAAGCTGGCGCCGGGCTTTGCCGCTCCGCCCGAGACAGAGCCAGGCACGGCGTCCAAGTCGGGCGAAGCGGGCATGACGGACGCAGTGCGCAAGCTGCACCTTACCGGTTCCGATTCGCTGCAGGTGGAAGGCCAGAACGATTTGCTCGTCTATCGCGCGCGATGTTGCAACCCCATTCGCGGCGAGGAGATTGTGGGCTACGTTACGCGCGGCAAGGGCGTGGCCGTGCATGCGCGCAGTTGCCCCAATGTGCAGAACTTGCTCTACGAGAGCGACCGGCGCATCAACGTCGAGTGGTCGCGCGCACCTGAAGGAGCGGGGCAGGCGCAGCGCTACCCGGTCAAGATCATCGTTCATTGCGAAGACCGCACCGGCATGCTGAAGGAGTTGACCGCCGTTATCTCCGACGAGAACACCGACATTCGCGCGGTGGACCTGAGCCGCGACGACGAGGGCGAAGCCATCATCGAGTTCGTGGTGGAAGCAGAGGACGTGCGCCACCTGAACCGCATGGTGCTCGGCCTGCGACGCGTGGAAGGCGTGCGCCAGGTGCAGCGGACGCAGAAGGTGTAAAGGCAGCTTCTGGCTACTAGCTTCTAGCTCCTAGCTTGTCCCCAGGCCATCCAACCTCCCATCAAGAACAAGCGGTTCAAAGGCCGTCGGGGACGGCAATCCCCGCGTTGCCCCGGCCGCGATACGACTGCATCAGAAACGCAAAAGCTGGTCTGAACTGCTCAGACTTGGTGCGCCCGCGGTGCGAGGCTGGAATCGTGCGCGAGATTCCGCGTAATTGCACAGTGCCTGGCTAAGGAGATCGCATGTCGTTTGGACTTTATGCTGCTGGCTACGCAATCGTAATCGTTGGGCTGGTGTACGTGGCGCGTTTGATGCATATGCCCTCCCACTGGATTCTTGCCGGCGCGATCGTCATGATCGGCATTGGGATTTTGTCGGCTGTGAAGGCTACCCGGCCAAAAGACGCCGCATAAAGATCGCCGCCCAGAGGAGGCAGTTCGAATTCCAATTGCCGGGCGTTACCATCGCTCCATGACAGAGAACGGAGGCGGCCAATTCTGATTCGAGCTGGCTGCGCTAGACCAGCTGCAGCGCCGCCGTGCCTTTGCGGGGCGCAATGAAGTGGTCGGCGCGGGAGGCGATGCTGATGCCTTCGCGGTTGAGGAGCTTGCGAATCTGGCCGCGCGCGTGGTCGGCCCAGGGGCCGCGGTTGTCGAGCTTGACGTAGGCGCGCCAGTGGCGCAGGGCGCTGCGGTGTTCGCCGCTGCGCTCGTAGGCGAGAGCGAGATTGTAGTGGGCGTCGGCGTAGCGCGGCGAGAGCGTGACGGCCTTGAGGTAGGCGGCGATAGATTCGTCGAGGCGCTCGAGCTCGTCGAGCACGTTGCCGAGATCGAAATAGGCCAGCACATATCCGGGGTCGGCCTCGGTGGCGCGGCGGTAGAGCTCCTCGGCGCGGCCATACTGTCGCAGGTGGAAGAACAGTGTGCCCAGGTTGATGCAGGCTGCCGCATACTGCGGGTCGATGGAGAGAATCTCCTGGTAGAGGTTGATGGCGCGCTGCTTCTCGCCCGCTTCCTCGGCCTGAACCGCGGCATGGAAGCGCTCCTGGAGGCCGCGCGCGTCGGGCACGCCGATGCGGCGCAGCGGAGCCGCGCCCGAAGCAGCCTGTTGCGGCCCATTCATGCGCTCGAAGTCGAAGAGCAACTGGCGGCGGATGGGATCGACCATGGCGCCGCGATGGCGGAAGGCGAGACGCGTTCCCGTGCGCACCACACACGCCTCCAGCAGCGGGTTGCTCATGCCGGCAACCGCTTTCATCGCCAGGATGGAATCGCGAATCGACGCGGCGGGCACTTCATCCTCGCGCAGTGAGCGCAGCGTGCGCAGTTGGCCCAGATCCTGGAAACTATAGATTTCTTGTTGGGAGATGAGCCCGGCTCGTTCCCAGGCTTGCAATTGGCGGGCGCTGATTTCAAGGATGCGCAGAACGTCCTGACGGCTATAGCTGGTCACGCTTGGATGCTCCCCCAGGTGAAACCAAACGACCTCGGCATGCGAACTCAACTTCCGGCTGCGGATGCCGAACTCAAATTTCCGCCGAGACCCATACCGCAGCTCTCGGAACAGTTACGGAGGAATCGTTCCCATTGCGATTATGCCAAGAGTGCGCGCAAATAGGCGCACTGGAATCGATGCAGTAACTAAAAACTCGTGGATAACGAGTGCACGATTTGGTTCATGGGGCGATCGAGGGGCAAGAGTAGGCCCAAACTCTAGGTGGATTTCAACGACGCGCCGGATCGGGAACTGGGGGCGCGAGGACGGGCTTCTCAAAACGGGGATGAACCGGCCTGGCAGAACGAACCAAAATGGTCATCACCCTGCAACCGGTACCAAGCCCGGAAAGTTGTACAAGGCTGCGTCGCCGGGGCCATGTAATGAACCCGGCAAAAGCCTACGATTTTCATTGTCTGTTGATTTTGCGATATGTTAGGCTCCCGAACGCGAGCATGTTTGGACGCAGAGGCACCGGGCCCCATGGTGAACCCCACCTTCTGCTTCGCATCAAGCGATCCCCCAAGGCTGGTGTCCGTCAGGGGTGCTACCGAAGCTTTGCTCGGATATAGCCAGGGTGAATTCCTCACCGGCAAGGTCAATCTCAAGGATTTGATCCACCCGGACGACAACGGGCTGGCGGATTACATTTTTTCTAACGGTCTCGAGATCCAAACCGGTTGCATTAACGTTCGTCTGCGCCACGCCGACGGGCGCATTCGCTGCGTCAAGGGGTGCTACAAGAAGAAGCACGCCCGCACCGGAAACAACATAATTCTCGAGCTGACCCTTGAGGATGCGCGAAATGTATATGAGCCAGGTGACGCCTTTCTGTTAGCGAGCTTCCAACCTCTGATCGAGCACGCCAACGATTACATTTACATCAAGAATCGCAACCACGTGGTCCTGGCGGCGAGCCATGCGGTGCCGTTCCTGACCGATACGGTCAAAGACCGCGCCGAACTGGTGGGAAAGACCGATTACGATCTTCACCCTGAAGCCATCGCCGATCTGTCGTACCAATTGGAGAACCAGGCGTTCGCCGAAAACCGGCGCGTGAACCAGGTGCAACAGTTCGCGTCGCAGGATGGATCGATCCATTGGCTCGACGATCGCAAATACCCAATCACCGGTCCTGACGGCGAGGTCGCCGGCATCTTCGGTATCGCTCCGGACATTACCCCGCAAATTGAGGCGAGGCTGAAGCAGCGCGAAAGCGAAGACCTGCTGCAACTGTTCATCGAGCACGCGCCAGTTGCGTTGGCCATGTTCGATAGGGAGATGCGGTACCTGGCCGTTAGCCGCACGTGGCTGGAGATGCATTCCGTCGTCGATGTGGAGGTTCTTGGCCGTTCGCACTACGAGATCATGCCTGAGGTTCCACAGTCATGGCGCGAGGAACATCGGCGCTGCCTGGCGGGCGAGAAAGTGGACCGGGAAGAGAGACAGCTCGTAAGGGCGGACGGGACTGTGCAATGGGTCGGGCGCGAGATCCTTCCCTGGCGGACCGGCGATGGCGCTATTGGCGGCATCATCATCTTCACCGACGACATCACCGAGCGCAAGCGCGCGGAGACAGCGCTGCGCGATAACGAGGAATCGCTGCGGGAGGCGCAGAGGATCGCCGGTCTGGGCAACTATTCGCTGGATATCGACACTGGACGGTGGACGAGTTCGGATGTCATGGACCAGATATTCGGAATCGATAAAGAATATGACCGCAGCGTTGAGGGATGGGCTGCCTTGATCCATCTCGACGATCGATCGTCGATGCTTGCCTACTTCAAGGATGAGGTACTTGGCCAGTGCAAGCCCTTTGACTGGGAGTATCGGGTTGTTCGTCAGACCGACGGGGCGGCGCGATGGGTGCACGGCCTGGGACGGCTCGAGTTCGACGTCCAGGGGCGTCCGATCAAGATGCATGGCACCATCCGCGATATTACCGAGGCCAGACAGGCTCAGGAAACGCTGCGCGAGAGCAAGGAGTTGCTGCAACTGTTCATCCAGCATGCGCCAGTCGCACTCGCCATGTTCGACCGCGAGATGCGCTACGTGGCCGTGAGCCGGAGGTGGCTCGAGGATTACGGTCTGGTGGGCCGCGAGATCATCGGGAGATCGCATTACGAGGTGATCCCGGACATTCCGGAGCGGTGGAAGGAAGCGCATCGGCGCGGCATGACAGGCGAGGGGCAACGCTCCGACGAAGACCGTTTCGATCGCGCCGACGGTTCAGTGCAGTGGGTCCGGTGGGAGATCATCCCCTGGCGGGCCGGCGACGGCACCGTGGGCGGCATCGTCCTGTTCGCCGAAGACATTTCGCACCGGAAGGAGACCGAGGAGCGGCTTCGCCTTGCGGCGAACGTCTTCACGGGCGTGCGCGAAGGCATCGTGATCACCGATCGCACGGGGACGATTCTGGATGTCAACGACGCGTTCAGCCGCATCACCGGGTACGCGCGCGAAGAGGTGCTGGGAAAGAATCCGCGGCTGCTCAAATCCAACCTGCAGAGCAGGGAGTTCTACGAGGGGATTTGGGAATCCCTCAGCCGGGAAGGTCATTGGACGGGGGAACTCTGGAACCGAACGAAAGGCGGGGACATTTACGCGGAGATGCTCACCATCAATGCGATCCGCAACGCGAGCGGCGAGGTGGAACAGTATGTGGGGCTGTTCAGTGACATCACGGAGATCAAGGAGCACAAGCAGGAGCTTGAGCGCGTCACGCATTACGACGCGCTAACAGGCCTTCCCAATCGCGCGCTGTTCGCCGACAGGCTTCGCCAGGCCATGGCTCATGCGCACCGGAACAGGAATCTGCTGGCCGTCGTCTATTTTGACCTGGATGGATTCAAAAGCATCAACGACCGCTATGGCCATGCAACCGGCGATGGCCTTTTGACGGCGCTGGCCTTCAGGATGAAGCGCGCCCTGCGCGACGGCGATACGCTGGCCCGGCTCGGCGGAGACGAGTTTGCCGCCGTGATCCTCGATCTGGACAGCAACAAAGCCTGCACGCCGACGCTGAACCGCCTGCTTGCGGCGGCATCCGAGGAGGCCCAGATCGGCGAGGCCGTGCTGCGCGTTTCAGCCAGCGCCGGAGTAGCCCTTTATCCGCAGGTGGAGGACGTTGACGCCGACGTGCTTCTGCGCCAGGCTGGGCAGGCGATGTACCAGGCCAAGCTGGCCGGTCGCAACTGCTTCAGCATGTTCGATCCCAGCCAGGACCTGATTGTCCGCGACCGGCACGAGAACATCGAGCACATCCGCCAGGCATTGGCTGCCCGGCAGTTCGTGCTCTTTTACCAGCCCAAAGTGAATATGCGCACCGGCAACGTGGTGGGAGCTGAAGCCCTTATCCGCTGGCAACACCCGGAGCGCGGACTGTTACCGCCAGGCATGTTTCTTCCCGTGATTGAAGATCACCCGCTGGCTGTCGAGCTGGGCGAATGGGTAATGGAGACCGCGCTCAAGCAGATGGAATCGTGGCTGTCGGAGGGCTTCGATCTGCCCGTGAGCGTGAACGTCAGCGCGATCGAGCTGCAGCAACCGGATTTCGCCGATCGCCTGCGCGCACGGCTTGCAACGCACCCGCAAGTGAAGCCGTCGGACCTGGAACTGGAAGTGGTGGAAACCAGCGCGATGCAGGATGTGGTGCGAACCTCGCAGGTCCTGGCGGCCTGCCGGGAGATCGGCGTATCGATCGGCCTCGACGATTTCGGCACAGGCTATTCCTCGCTCACCTATTTAAAGCGCCTGCCCGCCAATGTGCTCAAGATCGACCAGAGCTTTGTGCGCGACATGCTGGATGAACCGGAGAACCTGACGATTCTGGAGGGCGTTTTGGGGCTGGCGGCGGCGTTCAACAGACAGGTGATAGCGGAGGGTGTGGAGACTGCGGAACACGGCTTGATGCTGCTGCAAATGGGCTGCGATCTGGCCCAGGGGTTCGGCATTGCGGCTTCAATGCCCGCGCATAAGTTCCGCGCATGGGCAGCCGAGTGGCGTCCCGATCCGCGCTGGTGCGAAGTGCCGTTAGTGCGCGCGGAGAACGCGCCGGTGCTGTCCGCCACAGTGGAGCACCGCGCCTGGCTGGGGGCACTTGAGGCCTACATGCTGGGCAAACGCGCCGTTCCGCCGCCGATCGATGCCAGCCAATGCCGGGTGGGCGCGTGGCTGAATGGTCAGAAGCAGTCAGCGCGCGGAACGAATTCGGCGATTCAGGCCATTGAGAGTCTCCATGGGCAGCTACACGATCTGGCGGCCGAGATCCTCGCGTCTCACACCGAGGGCTCGGATTCCGCGGGGCTGGCCCGTCTTCGCCAACTGCACTACTTGCAGGACAAGTGCCTGAAGCGTCTGAAGACCTTCGCCTGATCCTGCTCTTCCAAACAAGATAGTGGATGCGCGAAATCGCCGCAGTTGAATGGGCCTGCTGCGGCTTTAGCGATGGGCCGCTGTGGCATTCGCCAGAGCTTCTTCGGGAAGAGCCTGCGGTTCTCGCAGCGTGAGTACGGGGCAGCGCGCGTGGGCGAGCACGCGATAGACGGTGCGGTCGCGGGTCAGATTTTCCAGGGCCACGCTGTGCGTGGCGCCGAGAACGATCAGGCCGGCGCGCCGCTCGGAAGCCAGAGCCAGAATCTCGATGGATGGATTGCCGTGAGCGACGACCGGCTCGACGGCGGAGCAGCAGCGAGCGCCGGTTTCCTCGGCCAGGATGCGCAACTCGACCATGGCGGACGAATCCAGCCCGGTGGGCATGTGTTTGCGCTGCATCACTTCGACAGGCGGAAGCACGTGGAGCAGAATCAGTTTTGCATTCTGGGTGGCGGCTATCTGGCAGGCAAGCGCTGCGCTCGGGCGAGAGGTCTCTCTGAGTGTGGTGGCGTGAAGGACGACGCGTTCCTCGCCCCTGGCCACCGGGAGATGAGCCTCGGGTCCCACGGTCATGACCGGGAGGTAGACCGAGCGCAGCACTTGCTCTGCAACGGAGCCTAGGAGCAGCTTGCCAATCTTGCTCCGGCTCCGTGTCCCGAGCAGCACGCGGTCGGCCTGGAATTGACGGACGGCGGCTGCAATCTGCTGTGTGGGGTGGCCCTCGCGCACCAGCGCGTCGCAATGGATGCCGCGGCGAGTGGCTACTTCACACCATGGCCGCAGCATCTCGTGCGCGGTTTCGAGTGCGCTGGCCGTGTCGTAGTAGGGCATTCCCGAAGCGTCTGCGGCGATGAGCGCGGACGATGAAAGAACATGAAGAAGAGTCAGGCGCGCCCCGGTTTCACCCGCCTGTTCTAGGGCAAACGGCATGAGATGATCCAGATCGCTTAAGTCGGTGGCGACAAGAATCGTGGCTGGATGCGTCCAGCGGCCCAAATCGGAAGCCCGCATGGCGAACACCTCACACCCGAAAGAGTGTCACCGGGTAATGGGCCGGGATGTGCCGGAGCGCACTATGGAATGTGATTTAAATCACTTTCCGGCCGTCAAATGGTCCCAAAAACAGGCTCTTAATTACCCTCGAAGACTCGTACCGCCCCGGCTTTATCGTTGCGCAGGTATGGCCCGATAAAAAAGCTTTAAGGCTCGCAGTGAGCGGGCTCGAAAAGGTGAGGACTGTCTCATGCGGGCTGAGCTCGACGAGGCGTCACTGGTAAAGGCCAACGCCCAGCTCTGGGAGCCGATGATCGCCATGCGGTTGGAGCCGGTGGCAGGCTCCGAGGAGTTCTGCGTGGGGCCGGGGCACCTGATCGGCAGCGTGAGCCTTTACGGTCTGTGGAAAGGACGCATTGAGGTGCGCCTGGCCGCGGGATTGGCCCTGGCCGGCACCGCAGCCATGCTGATGCAGCCCGTGGAAACAGTTACCGAGGCCGATGCGCTCGACGCGACGAAGGAGATCGCCAACATGATTGGGGGAGTCATCAAGTCGTCGCTGCCCAAGCCTTGCACCTTGAACGTGCCTGAATCCTCAGTAGCGACGGACGGACTCTGCATGCCGCCGCGCATGGACGACGTTTTGTCGGTGGCCTTTCGTCACGACACGGGAGCGCTACTGCTGCGCGTGTGGGAAGAGGCGTGCGGATAGTACCGCTGCCGCCGGAAGATGAACGCTTACAATCGCCTCATGCTGTTTGCCGTGCTCACCATCTCCGACCGCTGCTCGCAGGGGCTGATGGCCGACACCGCGGGTCCGGCGGTGGCCGCGCTGCTCACCCGCGAGTGGCCGCAGGCGGAGATTCGAACAGCGCTCTTGGGTGACGATGAGGACGCGATTGTGGCGTCGCTCGAAGAGCTGGTCCGCGTGAATGTGGAACTGGTGCTGACCGTGGGCGGCACCGGCCTGGGCCCGCGCGACCGGACGCCCGAGGCCGCGCGGCGCGTGATCGATCGCGAAGCGCCGGGGCTGGCCGAGGCGATGCGCGCGAAGGGAGCGGAGAGTAATCCCTATGCGCGACTCTCACGCGGCGTAGCGGGACTGCGGGCGAGCACGCTGATCGTGAACCTGCCCGGCAGCCGGC
This sequence comes from Acidobacteriaceae bacterium, assembly GCA_003138515.1. Taxonomy (GTDB): domain Bacteria; phylum Acidobacteriota; class Terriglobia; order Terriglobales; family Acidobacteriaceae; genus Telmatobacter. The sequence continues at coordinate 90,298 of PLGG01000056.1, forward strand.
GCGGCGCCGAGGAGAGCCTGGAGGCGATTCTGGCCTTGTTGCGTCATGGGCTCGAGGTCATGGCCGGAGCGCAAAATCATCCATAGCGGAAACGTGCAAGCAGGTCGACTCGGGGGCGCTCTTCCGGGATTCTGAAGCTCAGTGGCTGTGCGAATGCTCATGCGAATGGCCGCGCTTCGAATCGAGCGCATGCGTGGGCACGCTCATCACCAGGCGGCCGTGCTCGACGCCTTTCAGGCCGATGATCAGGTCTGCAAACTGCTGCACGCGGCCCGCTTTACCGTGGACGATCAGCACTTCGAGGCAGGAATCATGGTCCAGATGCGCGTGGCTCGTCGAGACAACCAGGTCGTGATGTTTGTGCTGGGCTTCGGTCAGCTTCTCGGTGACCCCGAAAGCATGGTGGTTGTAGATGAGAGTGACGGTGCCGACGACGGTCGCATCGGGTGAGGCAGTCTGCTCCCGCACCAGCCGGTCGCGAATCAGGTCGCGAAAGGCTTCGGAACGGTTCGTGTATCCGCTCTTCTCAATGGAGCGGTCGAACCGCTTCAATAGCTCCGAATCGAGGGCAATGCCGATTCTGCTTAGCTCTCCCATGCGCGCTCCTGCGTGAAGTTCATGTCCATCGGAAGGAACAGAATAGCGCGATGAGAGGGTTCGTGCCACGAGAGCAACGTCACGGTTGCTGAGCAGCCTTGAGAAGCTCAGCCAGCTCATGAATATCTCCTGGATTGGCGTCGCTGACCAGCAGAATACGAAGGTCGGCGCTGCGCGTTGATTCGATGTTGAAGCCCTTTTCGCGTGCTGATGCCGGAAAGGTTCCACTTAGGGCGAACTTCCAATCGCCCTGAAGTATAAAGACAGAAATCTGATGTTTGCCGGATGCGCAGAGAAGTTGTGCACCTGGCGCGTGGTTGAAGTAGACGAGTTTGCCGCCGAGCAGCCGGAATGGGGAGTTTTCAAGCTCCGGAAGATTAAACGAGAAGGGCAGCTTGCCCTGGAACCAGGGCTTGACGGTGTGACGGTCAGTTGAAATCACGTCGACTGGATTAACGCTCGCCAGTGTGGTGACGTGAAGATCAACGAGCTCGGCAAGAGCCTGCTGCCGCTGCGCATGCCACTCCCAAACCGACGACCCGGCCAGAGCAATGAGGATCGCTGCCGCGACGGCGAGACCCGGAATCCAGAGGTCGCCAAAGAGCCGCTTACGACGGCTTGGCATCCCTTGCGCAATTCGAGAGCGGAACTCGGACGAGGGTGCGAATCGCGCCGCGGCCGCAGCTTTGGTGGCGTGCTTGAGCTTGAGACGGTGCAGCGCTTCAGCGGCGCAGGATGGACAAACGCGCAGATGCTCTTCAAGCTGGTTGAGCTCTTCCGGCGGGAAACTATCGTCGATATAGGCGTCAAGCCGTTCACGCCATGTGTCGCACGTCATCGTTTGACCCCCTCGGAAGCGGCAGTTAACAAGCCACGCATGGCTTTGCGAGCGCGGGAAAGCCTCGACATGACAGTGCCCATCGGCACTCCGAGAGCCTGGGAAATCTCTTGATAGCTCATCTCTTCAACGTCCGAGAGCAGGATGACCTCACGAAAGTCGATCGGCAAAGATTCCAACGCGGATCGAATCGCGCTCTGTTCGTGGCGAACCAGTAGAATCGACTCCGGAGTTTCGAGTGTTGCCGGTTCCGGCAGTGCATCGTCTTCGCTATCCAGTGAAGCCGTAGCTTTCAATCCCGTCTGCGATGTGAGAAACGTGTTGCGGAGAATCCTGTAGATCCAGGCGCGGAAGTTTGTTCCCTGCTGGTATGACGAGAATCCCCGCAGCGCCTTCAACATTGTTTCCTGGACCAGGTCTTCGGCGGCCACTCGGTCGCCAATAAGCCAGCACGCAAAGTTGTACAGCTGGGCGAAATAGGGCATTGCCAGCTCTTCAAATAGTCCGGAATCGCCAGAAGGTTTGGCCACAGCCAGAACAGTGTACCTCGCGTGCTCACGAATCCCAGGGGAGCCAGCGATACGGCTCCACGCCTGACGCGTCCTCTCCGAAACCCGCCGCAAAAGGCCATTTGGGTCGTTGCGGAAAAAGTATCTCTACGTACCGGCGTTGCGCGACACCGGAATCGGTCAGTTTCATCACCCGGCGGCAAGAGCAGCGGCCCGGCTGGAAGGTTGCTGGAGCCCTTCACTCCGAGCCGCTCGCGGCTTGCGGAAAAGCAGCGCGTCGAGTGACCATTTTCCGGGCCCGTTGATGAGCAGAAACGCGGTTACGAGAATCTGCGCATAATCGGCCCGAATCTCATGCAGAACTGCCCAGATGCCGATTTTCGGCGGGGCTGGGGGCAAAGGCAGCGGCGAGGTGCCGAGAAGAATCGAGATCTTGGTGGTTAGGATGGCGACGATCATCTCGATGATGAAGGGTACAGCAATGAGGCGCGTCGCGAGGCCGGTGAGCAGCAAGAGACCGCCGACGATTTCAAGGCCGCCGACGAAGTTGGCGGAAAATGCCGGGTAGGGAATGCCGAGTTTTGTGAAACGGCCAACTCCCTGATTGGTATAGACGAACTTCAACAGTCCCTCCCAAAAGAAGACGCCGCCTGCCATAAGACGCAAAAGCAGAATGGACCGCCGACCGTCGGTTGGGGGATGGGTAAGCCATGCAATAAGGTGCTTCATGAATTTCTCCTCTCACTGCATAGAACTGCTCAGCGAAGAAAATATTCCCGCGGGGCGAAGATATTCCTGGAAAAGCAGAGCGACGCCCCGTTGGGGGTGCATGTGCCCGAGAGTCGACGCGAGACTACTGCGGCGTGATCAAGTGGTGGGCGATGGCGAAGAGCGCCAGCTCCAGGCGCGTGGAGACGCCGGTCTTGTCGAAGATATTCGAGAGATGGCGCTTAACCGTCTCTTCGCTGAGCGTGAACTGTTTGGCGATGTCGCGGTTGCTGCAGCCCTCAACGATGCAGCCCACAACCTCGAGCTCGCGCGGCGTGAGGCCATAGGTTTTGCGCTGCGGCAGGGCGGCCTGCTGCATCAGTTCGTGCAGAGCCGAGACCAGGTTGACGACGCGCTTGCCGCCGATCCAGTAGTCGCCCGCATGAACGGTGCGGATGGCGGTCTGCAGGTGGCTGGCGAGTGCGTCTTTGAGCACGATGCCGCGCGCGCCGATCTGCAGGGCCTCGATGATCTGCTGCGTGGTGATGGTCGACGTGAGAAGCAGGATTTTGGCTGTGGAGGGGCCGCTCATGATGGCGCGCATAGCCTCAAGGCCCGGCAGGCGCGGCATGGCGACGTCGAGAAGTAGAACATCGGGCTGCAGCTCGAGGGTCTGCGTGATGGCTTCGTCTCCATCGGTGGCGTCGCCCACCACATCAAAGCCATCGTTCTTGGTCAGCATGTTGCGCACGCCGATGCGGACCACAGGGTGATCATCCGCCAGCACGATTCGAATCAATCGTTCCATCACTGCCACACGCCTCCAGCAGGCCCAATCCACACGCAGAGAAACGCGAAGGATCAGGCAGGCAATTCAGCATCCAGCATACGCTCCAACCCTCGGGCGGCGGCACGCAAATCGTGGAGCAGAACGGCGCTGTTATCCAATTGGTTATCCTTCGAGTTGAGCGATGTTGCCTCCAAAAGCGCGCCCAGGCGGGCGGCCTGAAGGGCTCCGGCCATGCCGCAGCCCCCTTTGATGGCGTGCCCAATGCGGCGAATCTCCGCGGCGTCGCCGTTGGCGATCGCTGTTCCCAGCGCTTCAATCCGCCCGCTGAGGTCGGCGACGACGACGGAATAGATTTGCCGCACCGCGGACTCGGGCATCACCCTTCGCAGCTGTGCGAGAACCTCGACGCTGACCACGGGCTCATTGGGATCGAGCAGCGTGGGAGACGCTTCGGGTTGATTGCCGTCGAGCAGCTTACTCAGGCCTTCGGCATTGAAGGGCTTGAGCAGAAAACCGTCGGCCGCATTGGCCACGTCAGGCGGCGCGTCACTGCCGCTGATGGTGAATATCCGGGCCTTCGTACGGCCGCGAAGCTCCGCAATCAATTTCAATCCGCTCAGGCCAGGCATCTGCGCATCCATCAGGATCACGCCCGGCCGGAACGTTTCATTGGCGAGCATATTCAGCGCGGCATCCCCGGTCTCGGCTGTGTGGACAGTGAACCCGGACATGGTGAGCACAGTGGCCGCCACTTCACGGCTGACCAGGTCGTCGTCGATGAGCAGGACAACGGGAAGTTGTCTTTTCGGGGAGCGCTCGAGCATGCATCTAGTTTGCATCCGCGGCGCTCTCGTGAGGAGAGAAATCTTCAGGGCGGTAATCGCTCTGGTTCAGCCGCGGATTGCCGGGCAATCTCGGTGGTGCAATCGGGCCGCCTCGAAACCGGCTTAATGCGCGCTTGCGGCAGGCTCCGGCATTCCCAGGGCCGTGGACGCTGGCAGGTCCTGGCCATTCTGCCAGCCGTAAATTGCTCCCGAGAACTGCTCTCCTCGTTGCTGCCACCGCTCGATCTCAAGGTCGTAGCGGACGGTAACGTTGTTGAGCCAGTAAGGGCGACTCTCAGCCAGCCACACCTGGCTGTACTCGCTTTTCAAGGCAGAGTAGGCGTCGCGCAGGTCCTGGCACCGGCCATTAGCACCGCTGATTTCGCTGAGCAGAGTGTTGGTGGCAGAGCTTTGTGCCTTGTCGTGCTGCTGCGTGACGGCCTCGGCATATGCCGCAGGAATCTCCTGCGCAAGCTCGAATTTCAGGCCAATCAGATCCAGCCGGCGCGCGCCCAGATCCATCGCCGTGAGCGCATCGGGCTCGCTGAGCTTGGGATTGTCGTGGCGCGCCTGTGCCACCAGAACGATCGCCTGCTCTGCGTGCAGGCGCAGATCGTGCGCAACGGGCAGGAGCTTCGGTGCAACCGCTTGCCCCTCCGCGCTCCACGGATCGAGCCAGAACAGCGCATCGCTGGTCAGGCCCGTCTTCGCGTCGGCCAGATCTCCTTGTGCGGCCATCAGCTCTTTTTCCGCGCTGTCGATCTTGCCGCTCGAGTCGAGATGAAAGGCCGCGCCGTAGGCTTCCTGGTAATCGGCGATGGAACTCTGGCCGCTCTGCCACGCGGCTGCGGCGCCAAAAAGCACGCCGTACCAATCCATATTGAAGAGGCCCTCGCCATCGTCGTTCCAGACCGTTGTGAGCGCGCCGGTCGATCCGAGCCTCTGCCCGGTGGCGATGAATCCCTGAATGTTCCACAGGGCCGTTTTGTCCTGCGGGTAGACTTCGTTCCAGTTCGAGTCGCCGGGAGAGACCCATGTCTCGATGCCGTTCTTCGCGAACGGCGCAATCAGCTTGTCAAAGCCTGTCTGGGCCGAGTATTCCCAGGGCACGGCGATCATGTCCTTAGGCAAGCCGGCAACAGCGTCAGGATTGGCGTCGCCAATGTCACCCCAGAAAAGCAGGCGGCGATTCAGCGGCGCAAGCGCATCGTGAATCTGTTTGACGAAGGCAACGTAGACTGGCCCGTATCCTTGCAGCGCGACCGCGTCGTGCGTTCGGCCTTGGCCGAGGTCGAAGGTTTCGTCGGCGCCAATGTGGATGAAGGGCGACGGAAACTCCTGTGCAACTTCGGCAAACCAATCCTTGATGAGCGGCAGCGTGCCATCCTGGCCCGGCGCGAGCATATAGCCGTGAGGGGTCTCAACCTGATCCTGATAAAACTCCCACTTGAGCACATGGTGCAGATGGCCGAAGGACTCCTGGTCGGGCACGATGGTGACGTGATACTGCCGGGCATAGGCGACCAGTTCCGCGGCCTGCGTGGGCGTGAGCGAGCCGCCGACGGGCGCAGCCAGCGGATGATCTGGATAGAGGAGCGTGTGTTCGAAATACGGCGAATAGATGTTGATCTTGAACGAAGCCAGCACGCGGATCTGATGCTTCTGAAAGTCGAGCGTCGGAAACGGGCCGCGGGAGAGATCGTCGCTGATGCCGCGATATTGCATGGCTGGCCAGTCGCGCACCGTGCCCGTGGAAATCACGCGCGGCGCTCCGGGCAAGGGCAGCAACTGCTTCAAGGTCTGCACGCCGTAAAAGACGCCCGCGCCGGTTGCGCCGATGATGGCTGCCTCGTGCGGCCCGATGACCAGGACGTATCCTTCCGACTCCATCGTCGGTTCGAAGGCAAGGTTGTTGCCTGCGAGGCCTGCCTTCGCGACGTCTGACCCGTCGCGGAGAAGCGTGATGCGATACGGCGGTTGTGCTGCGGCGTGCGGCCCATCTGCAGCGGGCGGCACGCGTTTCAATGCGTCCTCAAGATCGCGCGCGGCAAATTCGTCCTCTGCGTCGTGGCCGGGAACGGCGACGAGAATCTTATCCGGCAATTCCGTGGTTTGCCCAAGATGTGCTTCGCGCGGCTCGGGAAGAAGGGCAAGCTTGGTCTGCGCGGCGCCGGTCGCTGCGCCGGCAAAAAGCGCCGTGAGAGCCACGCGTGCCAGAGAGATCGAGGTCAATCGAGTGAAACTTAGCAACTCAAGACCACCTTCGGCTCGAGGTTTTCGAGCTCTGATTTGCGATGCGACCATTGTAGACTGGTGCATCGCGCGATTCTGTCTGCAAGGAACCGGAGCGAGCAGGCGGTATTCCGATGAGCGAGAGGAAGACATTCCCGTGAACTCCGCCGAATTGCCGAATGCGATTACCTCCGGCGGAATGCGCCGATACAACGCATTCCTGCTTCTGGTGGCCGGCCTGGGCGGACTGCTCTATGGCATCGACGTCGGCATCATCGGCGGCGCGGTGCCCTATCTGCAGGCCACGTCGGGCCTGACTCCATCGCAGCTTTCGTTCATCGTGGCGGCGGTGCTGCTGGGTAGCGTGTTCTCCACGCTATTCTCCGGTCTGCTGGCCGACTGGATGGGCCGCAAGCCACTGATGATCGTGAGCGGGTGCGCGTTTGTGGTGAGCATTCCGGTGATTGCGCTCTCATCCGGCTATGGGCCGTTGCTCTTCGGACGGTTGCTGCAGGGCGCGAGCGGCGGGCTGATCGGCGTGGTGGTTCCGCTTTACCTGGCCGAGTGCCTCGCGGCATCGAACCGCGGCAGAGGCACCGCGGTCTTCCAGTGGATGCTGACACTGGGCATTGTGGCCGCAGCGCTGATGGGCATGTACTTCAGCTATCGCGTGGACGCCGTGGCGAAGCTGGGCGACGCCGCGGCGCTCTTCCGCTTCAAGGGCCACGCGTGGCGAAGCATCTTCTGGGTTTCGCTGCCGCCGGGCGTTGTGTTTCTGCTGGGCAGTTTGTTCGTCACCGAGTCGCCGCGATGGCTCTTCCGTCGAGGGCGAAAGGATCAGGCGCTGACCGCTTTGCTCAAGTCGCGCAGCGCTGAGCAGGCCGCGCTGGAACTTGAGGAGATGGCGGCAACGGCGCATGCGGCGAAGGCAGGGCTGCAAGTTCGCGATTCGCTGCTGCGACGCAAATACGCAATTCCATTCCTGCTGGCCTGCGTGATTCTGTTCTGCAACACAGCTACGGGCGTGAACTCGATCATCGGCTACAACACAGGCATCCTGCTGCAAAGCGGGCTGAGCGATCTCGCCTCGCATTGGGGCTACGTAATCTTCACCGTTGTGAACTTTCTCGCGACCATGATCGGCATCGCGCTGGTCGATCGCAGGGGGAGAAAATTTTTGCTCGTCATGGGCACGAGCGGCGTGATCGTCGCACTGGCCTCGGTGGCATTGCTGTTCAGGTCGACGGAAAAACTGAGCGTGGATTGCCGCGACGCCGTGCAGGCGCTGGTTTCGCCAAGCCAGGAGCTTGCGCTGCGCTTCGATTCGGCCGCGGCGAGCAGGCTGCTGGCGGCGCAGGACGATAACGCGCAGGGCAATGCGGGCCTGACCGATGCAGTCCGGGGAATCGACAGCAATCGCGCGTCGCTGGCCATCATTTACTCCTACGGCCGCTTTACCGCGGCCACAAGTTTCGTGCGTTCGGACGATGCGGCAGCCGCGCCGATTAAAATCGCGCGCGCAAGCTGCGTGCCCGGAAACAGAATTGAAGCGCTTTTCCGGAATCCCTTCGCCGATCTCGCGGCCGCGCGGACGGCTCCGCTCATGATTCAGAAAGCGCTCGTCGGCCGCGTGCCCGAAGCTCGGCACGGCTGGCTCGTGGCGCTCGGACTTTACGTGTTCATGGCGTTCTTTGCGCTCGGTCCCGGCGTTGTGGTGTGGCTCGCGCTCAGCGAGCTGATGCCCACGCGCATCCGCTCGAACGGAATGAGCATCGCGCTCGTGATCAACCAACTCGTCTCGACCACGCTGGCTGCAATCTTTCTGCCTTTCGTGAGCAAGCACGGATACTCGCAAATGTTCTTCCTCTTCGCCGGCTTCACGATTGTCTACTTCCTCGTGGCGGCGTTCTTCCTGCCGGAGACGAAAGGCAAAACGCTCGAAGAGATTGAAGCGCATTTCGAAGGCAGCCAGTCAACAAGTTAGCTAGTTAGCAAGTCAGCCAGTCGGTGAGTTAGCAAGTTGGCAAGTTAGCAAGTTTGCTAGTTAGCGAGTTAGTAAGTTAGCAAGCTAATTGCGAGCAGTTTTCGGCGATTTCAGCGATTCTTCAAAATCGACTGTTTTTGGGCAATTTTGGGCGATTTTCAGAAATCGATCTTTTTGCCGCTATCCTTTTTTATTTGAGTGATTTAAGCGACGAATACCCGTCATTTTCCTTCATTCCACAGTTTCACAGTTTCACAGTTTCACAGAATGGCATGGGGGGGTGGGGTAAAAGCAGGCACCAGGGATTAGGGAAAAGGGAATAGAGAAGCAGAAAACAAGGGAGCGAGGGAGCAAGGGAGCGGGGCCGGGGGAGTTGCGAGGAGTCGACAGCGAACGGAGGCCTGGTTGAACGTGCATGGTCTAAGTATGCGCCGGAAGGCGGAATTAATCGGCAAACTTGGCCGCGGAAATTTGCTCGTGTTTTCAGCGGGTTGCGAGGCGGGAAATCGATAGAGCGCTTGACAAAAAAGCGGAGGGCGGCGGCTCGGGCTCTTTGCTGATGCTCGGGGGGCAGCTTTCACGGGCCGGGTTCTTTCGCCCCTACGGGGCTGGGAGGTTCTTGAGGCACCGCGTCCCAGGGCTCGCGCCCTGGGCTATCTTCTTCCCTCCCTCCGGGAGGGCTGTGGCGATCCCGACGGTTGTGCGATCCCAGGTCCCCAAAGCGGGACCTGGGGCACCCGGCGACGAGTTGCGATTGTACGCTAAGGACAAGGCGAAGAATATGGCGAACACGATGGATGAACTGATGCTTGAGGCTCCGGCGATTCTCGCGGAACTTATGAGGGAATTCGTGCGTAGGGGCGACGAGGAATATCGTAAAGATCCGAAGTCTCAGATTTCGGCTTGTTTCTCCTTGGCAATTCGCAGCTGTTCGCTTCTTAGTGGCGCGTTGATGGTTCTCAAACCCCAGACTCGGGATAGTTTGGAAGTGCTTACGCGGAGCTTCCTCGAATCCCGTGATCTCCTTATGACGTTCCGGTTCGGCCATAAGGGTACGAGGGACAAAATTGCGTATTGGCTTGCAGGAAAAGTTGATAATTCCTGGAAGGCAGACCACAAGAAGTGTGAGGAATTCCTCGCAAAGCTTGGTCATGCCGATTCGGAGTTCGCGAAGCGATGGAGCATGATCACGACTCTCGCGCATCCCACCTGCTACGCAGCTCAGAACTCGGTTTCATGCGCGACGCTTTGGGCGGCTGACCCACCCCGCTCGGAAGGCTACGAGACAATGATGGAGCCGAAGGTGGCCGACTTCCTCACGAGCATCGCAACACTAATCGTGATTGCCACCTATGACTTTCCAGAGCTTATCTCGCTTGGGTGCGATTTGAACCGAATGCCGGAGATCGATCAGTTTCGCGGTGATGTTTTTAGAGTTGCAGTTCCGATACTCAATAAGAATCACCACGGCGATCTGCCGCCTAATAGCTACAGGGCGTAGCCGAACCACGGCGTTGCACCTCGCACAAACAGCAAAGGCGTCCGCTGCGGCGGGGGAAACCTGGGTACCCGGCGACATTCTGGTAATCTGCGAATTGACACCAAGACGGGGCGGATATGGGATGCTTCGACAGCCTTGATGGATTTACCCTTAATGATTTCGGCGATCATCACGAGCAGCGCCTTCGGGACCTTGTATCGCCAGTGTTCCCTGCATATGAGATCTTTTGGCGCAGGTATGTTGTTCCGCTGACCAACCGCATCGACCCCAACTTCTCATTCGCAAAAGACCGTGATCCATGGATCCGGCTGCGGCCAGATGTGCCTGCGAGGCAAGAAAAGCTCGCCATGCACCATTATTCGGTGTTCTATTACTTGGGCCGCGCGGCCGAACGGATAAGCTCCGGTGAGTGCGAATATCCAGAGGATGTCTTTTCTCTTCTTGACGCCTGCGGCGACAACGCACGTGAATTCTGCGCGCTCGCGAGGGAAATCCTTCGCGATTTCGGGCAACCGTTTGACTTTCTCCCAACGCGGAAAGATCACCTTTGCTGCTCCGCAGACCGTTAGAAGCCGAATGAGCACCGAGGCGGGCTCGTCGAGGCTCAGGAATATCGAGACACCATTCTGCACAATCCTGTGCTGGGCCGCGGCGTCCATGTTTCGCGACAGTTCTTACCGAGGCGAGAATTTCTTGGGGAAGTGAAGCTTTCCTGGACGAGGGCAGCACTTCTCACATCTGAACAATTGGTCGAGTCGAAATCACTCTACGCCAGGCTGTTCAGTGAGGCCGCGGCCTTTCTCCAGGAGACGTGGGAACGGTTAATTCAAAAACTCGACGCCGTTCGAGAAGGGGACAAATTCAGAAAACAGTGGTCCATTCGCGAGGAGTTCCTGCCCACAATACCTGCTCCCGATTTGTCGAGGTTCGTTAGAATAACGGCTGATTCTAGCGCCGTTTCATCCGCTTCGCCGCCTTGTAGCGGTGCGATCGTCAACACTGCCTTCGCCCTAGAAGAGCTTGAGCGGCTGAATAAGGGCTAGGGCGAGCCCACGCTCGTTCTTTAGTCCTCCTTCGCTCTACCGGATTCAAGGGTTCCATCCTCGGCAGGTTTCATTTCGCAAAGTTAAGCACAAACACCAAGGGCGCCCGCGATGCGGACGCCCTTGTTGTCTGGGAGAGGATTGAAGACCACCCCACGGACGAAGACCCGTCCGCGGGGGCCCCGGCAAGTTACTTGCTGCTGCCCTGGACGCCGAGCTTCTCTTCAAGCGCGGCCTGCGCTGCGGCCAAACGCGCCGTGAGCAGCCGGAACGGTGAGCAGGAGACGTAGTTGAGGTCGATCTTGTGGCAGAACTTGACGGACTCTGGATCGCCGCCATGCTCGCCGCAGATGCCGACCTTGAGCTTCGCCCGCGTGTTGCGGCCCTTAGCCACGGCCATCTTGACCAGTTGACCGACGCCCGCCTGATCGAGGGTCGAGAAGGGGTCATGCTTGAAGATGCCGAGCTTGAGATAGGCCGGCAGGAAGTTGTTGATGTCGTCGCGCGAGATGCCGTAAGTCGTCTGCGTGAGGTCGTTGGTGCCGAACGAGAAGAACTCGGCTTCTTCGGCAATTTGATCTGCCGTGAGGGCCGCGCGCGGCAGCTCGATCATGGTGCCCACCATGTAGTCGACCTTCGTCTTTTTCTCGGCGAAGACTTCGTCGGCTACGCGGCGAACGATTGCGGCCTGGTTGCGCATTTCCTCGATTGACCCGATGAGCGGGATCATGATCTCGGGGTGCGGATTGCCCCCCTTGGCCTTGACCGCGACCGCGGCTTCGACGATGGCGCGCGCCTGCATCTCGGTGATCTCAGGGAACGTAATGCCGAGGCGGCATCCACGCAACCCGAGCATCGGGTTCTGCTCGTGCAGCTCTTCAACGCGAGCAAGCAGCGGACGAAGCTCCTTGAGCTTGGGCGAGCGAGGCTTGGTGTCTTCAAGGTGCTGAATTTCGACCAGCAGGTCTTCACGTTTCGGCAGGAACTCGTGCAGCGGCGGATCGATGGTGCGGATGGTGACCGGGAGCGACCCCATCGCCTTGAAGAGGCCGACGAAGTCGGCGCGCTGCATAGGCAGCAGTTTCTTGAGCGCGGCGCGACGATCCTTTTCGTTGTCGGCCAGGATCATGGTGCGCATGTGCTCAATGCGGTCCTCAGCAAAGAACATGTGCTCGGTGCGGCACAGGCCGATGCCTTCAGCTCCGAATGCGATGGCGTTTTTGGCGTCGCGAGGAATGTCAGCGTTGGCGCGAACGTGCAGACGGCGAACCGGATCGACCCAGCTCATGAACTTGACGAGATCTGGATCGTTGGGCTGCGCATCGAGCGTCTTGAGCCGGCCGGCAATGACGCGGCCGGTGGTTCCGTCGAGAGAAATATAGTCGCCCTGCTTGAAGGTCTTGCCCTTCACGCGGAGCTCTTTATTGGCTTCGTCAACGACGCAGTCGCCGGCGCCGGCCACGCAGCACTTGCCCATGCCGCGGGTGACGACAGCGGCGTGCGAGGTCATGCCGCCGCGCGAGGTCAGAATTCCGTCAGCCACTTCCATGCCGGCGATGTCCTCGGGGGTGGTTTCGCCGCGGACGAGAATGACGGACTTGTAAGCGCCGCTGTTGTGCTGCTTGACCGCCTCTTCAGCGGTGAAGACAATTTGGCCGACAGCCGCGCCGGGCGAGGCCGGCAGTCCAGTGGCGAGCACTTCAATCTTCTCGCCCTTTTCCACGAGCCGCGGAACCAGGAAGTCGTAAAGCTGGTTGGGCTCGACGCGGAAGATGGCTTCCTCTTGCGTGATGAGGCCCTCGCGAACCATGTCGATGGCCACGCGAACGGCAGCCAGGCCGGTGCGCTTGCCATTGCGCGTCTGCAGCATGTAGAGNNAACTCGAAGTCCTGCATGTCGCGGTAGTGCTTTTCCATGCGCCGCGTGATGTCTTTCAACTGGTCGTAGACCTTCGGGTTGGCCTTTTCGAGCTCGCTGATAGGGAGCGGAGTGCGGACGCCGGAAACCACGTCCTCGCCCTGTGCGTTCATCAGGTACTCGCCGAAAAAGACGTGCTCGCCGGTGGCGGGATTGCGCGTGAAGCCAACGCCCGTGCCGGAGCTTTCGCCCAAGTTGCCGAAGACCATGGCTTGCACGTTGACGGCGGTGCCGATGCTGTCGTCGATGTGATTGATGCGGCGGTAGGTCTTGGCGCGATCGTTCTGCCAGCTTCTGAAGACGGCATCGCGGGCCGCGACGAGCTGCACAAGCGGGTCCTGCGGGAAGTCTTTGCCGGTTTCCTTTTTCACCAGCTTTTTGTACTCGGCGATGATCTTCTGGAGCGCATCGGGCTGGAGGTCGTAATCGAACTTGATTTTCTTCGCGGCCTTTACACCGTCGAAGATGTGCTCGAACTTCTTCTTGGGAACGTCGAGGACCACGTCGCCGAACATCTGGATGAGGCGGCGGTAGGAGTCATAAGCAAAACGCGGATTATTGCTGCGCTTGGCCAGCGCTTCAACGGCCTGATCGTTGAGGCCCAGGTTCAGAATGGTGTCCATCATGCCGGGCATGGAGAACTTGGCGCCCGAGCGGACTGAGACCAGCAGCGGATTTTCGCCCAGGCCGAGCTTCTGGCCCTGCAACTTTTCCAGCTTCTCCAGCGCATCGAGCATCTCGGTCTCGATTTGGGGGCTCAGTTTGCCGCGCATATATTCGCGGCAGGCCTCGGTCTGGATGGTGAATCCGGGAGGCACGGGCAAACCGGCATTGGTCATCTCGGCCAGGCCTGCGCCTTTGCCGCCGAGAACGTCTTTCATCTTGCCGTTGCCGTCAGCTTTGCCGCCGCCGAAGGAATACACATACTTGGTTGTTGTTGGGGTCGCCGCAGCGACCGACTGCTCCATTACGCCCTGAGCCATGGGATAAAGCCTCCCTCACTGGTTGGTTCTTGTAGGATTCCGCCGTGCGGTCCATAGGCAAGGGTAAAGGAACGGAGGCCCAGCGCGCCAATTGGAAGTTCGGAAGCGGCTGTGCGGGTTTAGCCCTGGTTATGCGACTGCGTCTAGCGGCATTCTTGTGTCGTTAGTAGGAATATCGTCCAGGGGACACATTTGCATGTGCTTTCGGTCACAGGGGGAGGGAGAGGAGGGGGAGGGTCGTTTCGAACGGGAACATTTGGTACCGCATTTTAGGACGGCGGATCGGCCTGCGGCGCGGTTGCGGAGGATTTGCGCCCGACGTCAGGCGGCGGTGGCTGGTGCAGGCGTGCCGTATCCTGAAAAGCCTTCTGCATGTTGGGACACAAGGAGCTTGTCGAGGCCCACGACAGCAAGAATCTCCGCCACATGGGGAGAGGGATTGGAGATTGTAAAGTCGTGGCCCGCCTGTCGCGCGTCGCAATAGAGCGTGATGAGAGCGGCGAGACCGGCGGCGTCGATACGCGTGACGGCTGCGAGATTGAGCGTGACGCATTGCCGGCGCACCATCGGCATGAAGCGCTCCAGCAGGGTGGCTTCGTTGCCTCTTACGATCTCCGTGATTTCGCCCGCTGCGGTGGGCGGAATTTCTGTGCAGCACATGGTGTCATTCATGGCATCCTCCTCGAGAGTGTCGCCCGTGCGGGGCGAATCATGAGGTGTCCGGTCGATCTCCCCCACCCTGAAACTTGCTCCTACGCGAGAGCTATGCTGAATTCGCGTGAGGCCCGAGGGGCCCAAGGGGATCGAACGGTACATTGAGCTATACGCAGTGGGATGGCAGGCGGTTCCCTGCCAGTGTTTGGCGGTTCCATGGGTGGTTCTTCAATGAGCAACGAGGGCCGGCTGACGGCAGAGCGGGCGCGCGCTTTAGCGCTTGAGGCGGGCTTTCAAGAGGCCGGTCTGGTGGCGCTGCCCTACGAATCCGAGGCGCGAGATGCCGCCCGCTTTCGCGAGTGGGTCGCCGCTGGCCGCGCCGGCACGATGGGCTATCTGGAACGAAGATCCGAGGACGGGCAGTTGCTGCGGGAGCGCGCGGGCATTCCCTTTCCCTGGGCGCGGTCAGCGCTGATTTGCTTTGCCAGCTATGCCTTTCCCTCAGCACCTCTCTCGACCAAAGGTTCAGAGCCGCGGAGCGGCTGGATTGCGCGGTATGCCTGGACGAGTCGCGTTTTGCCGAGCCGTTTGTTGCCGAGCGGCGGCGACGCAAAAGGCGAGCGGCGCCCCAGCGACTATCACAAAGTGCTGCTCAAGCGAATGCGCGCGGTCGAGGCGCGATTGCACCAGCAGCTTGGTGAATTCGAATCGCGCGCATACGTCGACACGGGACCGATTGTCGAGCGCGCGCTCGCGACCGCGGCTGGACTTGGCTGGACGGGGAAGAATACCTGCCTGATTCATCAGGGGCTGGGGTCGTTTGGATTTCTGGCGGTGCTGTTGACGTCCCTCGAGGTCACTCCAAAGGACAAAACACCGGAGGTGGCCGCCCTGGTTCCGGATCGTTGCGGCAGTTGCACACGCTGCATCGAGGCCTGTCCGACGAATGCGCTCATCGCTCCCTATCAGATGGATGCTTCGCGTTGCATCTCGTATCTGACCATCGAGCATAAGGGACCGATCGCGGAGGAACTCGCCGAGAACATGGGCCGGCAGGTCTTCGGCTGCGACATCTGCCAGGACGTGTGCCCCTGGAACCGGAAGGCGCTGGACAGGGCGCAGCGGGGAGGGCCGATCGCCGCAGACGCCGAACTCGAGCCGCGCGCGGAGTTGATCAATCCGGCGCTCGAATGGTTGGCCTCTCTTGACGAGCCGTCCTTCGAGCGCGAGTTCAACGGATCGCCGGTGCGCCGTGCGGGGTTCCTCGGCCTCAAGCGCAATGTGGCCATCGCCATGGGCAACAGCAGGCAGACTCAGTTTGCCGATCGCCTCGAAGCGTGGGCCACTGCGGCTGATGAAGGCCTGCGCTCAGCCGCGCAGTGGGCGCTGGGGCGATTGCACCGCGCGTGATGCGTCCGGTGCGGACTTGGCGCCTGCGCCTATTTCTCAAAGATCGACCCCGCCTCGGCTAGAATTTAGGGCAACTTCTGGAATACAACACCTTTCTTTGCCGCGGAGACATTCATGAGCGATTTGAAGGTTCTTCACCGTACCGGCGCATGCGCGCTTGCGGTCGTTATCTTGAGCTGGGCCCAGTTTCCACTGTGGATGGTTGGCAACGCGCCATCTTCCTGGTACGACGGTGCGGCGTGGGGCCACTATCTCTTCACCATCCACAACGTCGCACTCACGCGGATCCTGATGGACCTGGGAATCTATGTGGCGATCATGGTGTTTGCGGCGGGTTTCAGCCAGCTGATCCGGCAGGCACGTGCGGAGTGCGAGTGGGCAGGGACGCTCGTCTTTGGGTCGGCCGCGGTGTGGCTGGGCGTGACCCTTGTTGCCGACGGCCTTGAAGGCGGCGCCGTGCTCGATACGCTGAGCGGGCACGCCGATCCCTCGGTTGTGAGAGGGTTGACTGACGGAACGCTGCTGATTTACAACGGCTCGATTTGCTTTGCGATCACGGGCCTGTTTCTGTGGGCCGCGGGGTACTCCACATTGGCTACGAGCGTACTGCCTCACTGGACTGGCTGGCTGGCGTATATTGGCGCTGCGCTCTGCGCGGTCTGCGTTCCGGCGATGTATGGGGGACCTGCTAACTTCTCCGGGTTCTACAATCCCGCGGGATGGGGCCCAATCGTCATTGCGAATTTCCCGCCGCTGATCTGGTTTCTTGTCGTCGGAGTCTGGATGATCCGACGGCGTGAGGCCACGGCGCCAGGGAGATAGCGGGGCCGGTCGCAAAGCCCAAAGGGCTATCCTTAAGTCAGCACCTCCCTTCATCAGCGCGCGTCCAACGGGATCGGCGGAGCGCGCATCACCGCAAGAAGGCTCTGCGAGGGATTGAATCGTGTCTGATGGTTTGGAATCCGTGTCTGACGTTGCAGCCGACATCGGCGACGCGGCCGTAGCTGTGGCTGCCGCCGCCACTGGCCCCGCTGAAAAGGTCACGCACTCCAAGTGGTACCTGTGGCGCAAAAGCGGTACCGCGCTCATCGCGTATCTGCTCGACAGCGAAGTCCACACGTTTGCTTTCAGCGTTGCCGCCAACGCGATCATCTCGTTTATCCCCTTCGTCGTGCTGCTCTACACGCTGGCGCTCTCGGTCTTTCACTCCGAAGCGATGAAGGGCGTAGTGGACGACATGGTGAACTACTTCCTGCCGTCGGCCACCAAGCAGGCAGACTGGCTGGCAACGACCATCGTCAGTGAGGCCGTGCTGCCTCTTTTGAAGCATCACGGCGCGCAGGCTTTTTCGCTGGTGATGATCCTGATTGCGTGCACTGGCATTTTCCTGCCTTTGGAGGTGGCTCTCAACCAGGCGTGGGGCGTGAGCAAGAGCCGCAACTACCTTTTCAACCAGACCATCGCCGTCGGATTGGCGCTGCTGATGGTGGGACTGGGCGTGGCCAGCATGGTGGTGAACGTCAACGTGGACAAGGTGCTGGCTTTTGCTCTGGTGCACGACTCAAATAACTGGTTTTTCCGGATTCTGAACTACTCTTACGGAGCTCTGAGCTACCTTTGGCTGACCGTTTCCACCGGCGTCGCGTCGATCTTGTTCTTCTTTTCGGTGTACTACATTCTGCCCCACCGCAAGGTGCCCTGGCGGCCAGTGATGCGCACATCCATCATTACTGGAGGCGTCTGGCTGCTTTCGAGGTTCATCTATGCGGCAGTGCTGCCGCATATGGATTTGCAGTCGCTTTACGGACCGTTTTATGTTTCAGTGGGACTGCTCTTCTGGGCCTATATTTCCGGGCTGATTTTGTTCGCCGGGGCGCAATTCAGCGTGGCGCGCCTGGGAGACGCGAAGAAGTAGCGCTCGCGGGCGAGGAAAACATCGGGCAGTTGGAAAGGTTCGAAGGTCCCCTGGATTTCGGACGATTTTCCGATCTCTGACCCCTGGTCTCTGATCTCTGCTTTTTCGCTTTGTCTTCGCCAAGGCCTTTGCGCTAATCTCTTGAGAGCAGCATGTCCCCGACCAAGCCCAATTCGCCCGAAATTGCCGATCCCTTTGCCTGCTTTCACCCGGTGACGGCGGAGTGGTTCAAGGCCGTCTTCGACGCGCCTACCGCGCCGCAGCGGATGGGCTGGCCGGTGATCGCGCGCGGTGAGAGTGCGCTGATCCTTGCTCCGACGGGCACAGGCAAGACGCTGGCAGCGTTCCTCTGGTGCCTGGACCGGCTGATGTTGCAGCCAGCCGACGGGGCTGCCAGAAAAGGCTGCCGCATCGTCTACGTCTCGCCGCTGAAAGCGCTGGCCGTGGACGTGGAGCGCAATCTGCGCTCGCCGCTTGCCGGGATGGCCAACATGGCGCGGCGCATGGGTGTTCCATTCCACGAGCCGCTTATCAGTGTGCGCACCGGTGACACGCCGCAGCGCGAGAGGGCCCGTTTCGCGCGCCATCCCGCCGAGATTCTCATCACCACGCCCGAGTCGCTTTATCTGATCCTTACCTCGCAGGCAGCCGAGGCCCTGCGCACCGTGGAGACCGTCATCATCGACGAGATTCACGCACTGGTTCCCACCAAGCGTGGCGCGCACCTGGCGCTGACGCTGGAACGCCTGCAGGCGCTGACCGCGAAGCCGCTGCAGCGCATCGGTCTCTCAGCCACGCAGCGGCCGCTCGAAGAGGTGGCGCGATTCCTCGGCGGAGTGGAAGTACAGGAAACGAATGAACAGGGAATAGGGAATAGGGAACAGGGAACAGAAAACCGGCGCGAGGCGCGGTTGACCTCTGCGGCTGAGCAAACGCCTCACGGGGAGGGGGATGGTTCTGCCGATTTTGCCGATTCTTCGGTCCCTCGGTCACTCGGTCCCTTGGTTCCTGACGTGGCCGACGCCGCGCCGCTCCGCTACCGGCCCGTCACCATCGTCAACGCCGCCGCGCGCAAGCAGCTCAAGTTGCGCATCGAGGTTCCGGTCGAGGACATGGCGCGCCTCGGTGAGATGGAAGAGATTCCCTCGGGGCCGGCCTCGCAAACCCCGCGCCGCGTCTCCATCTGGAACGCGATTCATCCGCGCCTGCTCGAAATCATTCGCGAGCGCAACTCGACCATTCTCTTTGTCAACGCGCGACAGACCGCCGAGCGTCTTGCCGGAGCGCTCAACGATCTGGCAGGCGAGCCCATCGCCCGCGCGCATCACGGTTCGCTCGCCGCCGCGCAGCGCTCCGTGATCGAAGAACAGCTCAAGGCCGGACAGATCAAAGCGTTGTGTGCGACCTCGACGCTCGAGCTCGGCATCGACATGGGCGCCGTGGATCTTGTCATTCAGATCGAGTCGCCGCCATCGGTGGCCAGTGGAATGCAGCGCATCGGCCGGGCCGGCCATCATGTGGACGCGGTGAGCGAGGGGATTCTCTTTCCCAAGTACCGCGCCGACCTGGTTGCCTGCGCCGCGGTCACGCGCGCCATGCACGACGGCCACATCGAGTCGACGCGTTTCCCGCGCAATCCCCTCGATGTGCTGTGCCAACAGTTGGTGGCCATTGTCGCGTCCGCGCGGCCGCCGAAGGCTGCGCGTCCGGCAAAAGCCCGGAAAGTAACTCGGCGAGGAAAAGACTTCGCAGCGGAATTGAAGTTTGACGGCTTCGATTCGACCGTAACTCAAAACGCGGAAGCTCCAAAGCCCGAAGTTTCTGTCGACCTCCTATTCAATCTCGTGCGTGGAGCCGCTCCGTTCGGTTCGCTCTCTCGCGCCGCCTTCGACGGCGTGCTCGATCTGCTCAGCGGCCGCTACCCGTCCGAGGAGTTCGGCGAGTTGCGTCCGCGTTTGACGTGGGACCGAGTACGCAATGTTGTCACGGCGCGCGACGGCGCGGCGCGCCTGGCGATTCTGAATGCCGGAACCATCCCCGATCGCGGCCTCTACCGTGTCTTCCTTGCCTTCACTGAGGGCAAGCCGGTGCGCGTGGGCGAGCTTGACGAGGAGATGGTCTTCGAGTCGCATCCCAACGAGACGTTCATCCTCGGCGCGTCCACATGGCGCATCACCGACATTACGCACGACCGCGTGCTCGTGACGCCCGCTCCCGGCGAGCCAGGCAAGATGCCGTTCTGGAAGGGCGACGGCCCCGGACGTCCGCTCGAATTCGGCCGCCGCATCGGCGCCATGGTCCGCGAGCTGCGCGCCTTGCCGCAGCCAGCAGCGCTCACGCGCCTCGTCAACGAGCACGATCTCGATCCCGGTGCCGCCGAGAATCTGCTTCGCTTTCTCGCAGACCAGGCCGATGCGACCGGCCAGGTTCCCGACGACCGGACGATCGTCGTCGAGCGCTGCCGCGACGAGCTCGGCGACTGGCGCGTCTGCGTCCTCACGCCTTTCGGCAGCCGCATTCACATTCCCTGGGCGATGGCGGTGGCTGCTCGTATCCGCGCTGCCGGCGGCCCGGAAGTGGAAACGCTGTGGGGCGACGACGGATTTGTGCTGCGCTTCCCCGACACCGACGAGCCTCCCGACTCCGATTGGATTCTTGTCGAGTCCGCCGAGGCCATGCAGCTTGTGTTGCGCCAGTTGGGATCGACGGCGCTGTTTGCCGGGCGCTTTCGCGAGGCTGCAGGCCGCGCGCTGCTGTTGCCGCGCCGCCGCGCCGACCAGCGCTCGCCGCTTTG
Organism: Acidobacteriaceae bacterium; assembly: GCA_003138515.1. Lineage (GTDB taxonomy): Bacteria > Acidobacteriota > Terriglobia > Terriglobales > Acidobacteriaceae > Telmatobacter. The sequence continues at coordinate 110,997 of PLGG01000056.1, forward strand.
GCAGTTGCGCAAGCGCTCCTACGATCTGCTCAGCGTGGCCTCGCGCTATCCCAAGTTCCCGTTGCTGCTCGAGGCTTATCGCGAGTGCCTGCGCGACGTCTTCGACATGCCCGCGCTCATCGAGACTCTGCGCTCGATCGAGCAGCGCCAGCTCCGCGTGCACACAGTGGAGACGCGCAAACCATCGCCATTCGCGGCTTCTCTGCTCTTCAGCTACGTGGCCAACTTCGTGTATTCGGGCGACGCGCCGTTGGCCGAGCGCCGCGCGCAGGCATTGACAATCGATCAGGATCAGTTGCGCGAGCTGCTGGGCGAGGCCGACCTGCGCGAGCTGCTCGATGCAGACGCGATTGCCGAAGTGGAAGAGGCAGCGCAGTGCCTCGCCGAGAACTATCGCGCGCGTTCGGCCGACGGAATTCACGATTTGTGCCTGCGCCTCGGCGATCTTTCGCGTGAGGAGCTGGGCCGCCGCGTCACTTCGGTCGATCTTTTGACGAATATTGACCGCCTCATTCGCTCGCGGCGTCTGCTCGAGCTGCGCATCGCCGGCGAGAAGCGCTTGATTGCGGCCGAAGACGCCGCTCGCTATCGCGATGGACTCGGAATCCCGCTGCCACCGGGTTTGGCTGCTGCGTTGCTCGAGCCAGTGGCCCATCCGGTGTTCGAACTGGTGCGCCGCTATGCGCGCACGCATGGACCGTTCACGCTGCGCGAAGCTGCGGATCGTTTCGCGCTGGATACAGAGGCAGTAGAAAATGCGTTGCGGCAGCTTGCGCATGAGGGCCGCGTGCTAGAGGGCGGTTTCCGTCCCGGCGGCCTTCACCGTGAATGGTGCGACGCGGAAATCCTGCGCCAAATTCGCCGCAAGTCGCTGGCCAAGCTGCGCCGCGAAGTCGAGCCGGTGGAGCAGCACACGCTGGCGCGCTTCCTCACGCACTGGCAGGGCGTGCTCGCGCCGCGCCGCACGGGAACCGCGCATCTCGACGCTCTGCTCGACGCCATCGAGAGCCTGCAGGGCGCGCCGCTGCCCGCATCGCTGCTCGAAACTTCAATCTTGCCCGCGCGCATCGCCGATTTCACGCCCGCAGGCCTCGACACGCTGATCGCCGCCGGTGAAGTCGCGTGGGCGGGGGTCGAGCCGATTGGCGAACGCGACGGCCGCATTGCTCTGTTCCTCGCGGATAAGCTTCCGTTACTGGCGCAGCAGCGCCCGCTAGTGGAACCTCTGACCCAGCGCGAAGAAAAACTGCTCGCCGTGCTCGAGTCGACGGGCGCGAGTTTTTTCGATTCGCTGCATGAAGCTGCAGGCGCGGGCTATCCCGGCGAAACAATCGACGCGCTCTGGAGTCTTGTTTGGCGCGGGTTGATTACGAATGACTCACTTCACGCCCTTCGCGCGTATATCGCCCGGCCGGAGAGCGCTCGAACGCCGCGCCGCTATCAAACAGGAGCCGTCTTCCGCTCGCGGCGCACCACACCGCCCACGGCGCAGGGGCGCTGGTCGTTATTGCCGCTTCGCCCTGCGGGGCAAAGCGCCGAAGACCTGCGGCGAACAACCACCGAGCGCAGCCATGCTCTGGCGTTGCAGTTGCTCAACCGCTACGGCGTGTTGCTGCGCGAGTCTGTAGCCGCGGAGAATGTGCCCGGCGGGTTCAGCGCCGTCTACGACGTCCTGAAGGCGCTCGAAGAGAGCGGGCGCATTCGCCGCGGCTATTTTGTCGGCGGATTGGGCGCCACGCAGTTTGCGCTGCCGGCCGCGGTGGACCTGCTGCGGCAATTGCGCACCGAACCGCCAGCCGAGAAGCCCGAGTTCGTGCAACTCGCCGCGACTGACCCCGCCAACCCGTATGGCTCTGTTCTGCGTTGGCCCGATCTTCCCGTCGCCGAAGAAGATTCGGAATCGGCTCCGCGCATCCTCACTCGCGCCGCCTACGCCGAAGTGATTCTGCGCAACGGCCAGCTTGTGACGTGGCTCAAGCGTGGCAATCCCAACCTGCTCGTCTTTTTGCCCGCCGAGGAGCCGGAACGCTCGCAGGCCGCCGCGGGGCTGGCGCATTTTCTGTGCACGCTCGGCCAGCAGCGAATGCGCGCGAGCAATCATGAGGGCGTGCTGATCACCACCATCAACGGCCAGCCGGTCGCCGCGCACTCGATGGCGCGCTTCCTCATGGACGCGGGCTTTCATCCCGGTTCGCTCGGGATGCATCTGCGCCGCATTCCGCTCGCCATCGCTCACGCCGAACCGAACAGGCCCGAGGTTCAATAAGGAATGCCTGAAGGCGACACCATCTTTCGCACCGCGCGCAACCTGGGCCGCGCGCTCACGGGCAAACCGGTCATCGGCTTCCGCTCGACATTCCCACTCCTTACGCGATTCAACGACGACACACCGCTTGTTGGCCAGACGGTCGATCAAGTCGAAGCCCGCGGCAAATGGCTGCTCATTCATTTTTCCGGCGGCGGAATCCTCACCTCGCACTTGCTGATGAATGGCCGTTGGCACATCTACCGCCAGGGCGAACGCTGGCAGGCGCCGCGCTTTCACATGCGCATCGTGATTGAAAACAGCGAATATCAGGCGGTCGGCTTCCGTGTGCCCGTGGCGCGCATGCACACCGAGCAATCGTTGGCTCACGATCCACACGTCGCTCGCTCGGAGAACGACCTGCTCAGCGAAGAGTTCGACGCTGAAGCCGCTCTCGCGCGCCTGCTGGCCCGCCCGTATGAAGCGCTCGCCGACGCGCTTCTCGATCAAACAGTTCTAGCCGGCATCGGCAATGTCTTCAAATCGGAAATCTGTTTCGTCCAGGGCCTTCATCCGTTCCGCGCGGTCGGTACGCTCACCCGCGGCGAGGCCGCCGCAACCATCGCTTCCGCGAAAAAGCTGCTGCGCGCCAACGTGCTCGAGGACTCCGGCGACTTGATCGTCACTTATCGCGGCCAGCAGCGGCGCACCACACATGCATCCGATCCCGGCGCCAGCCTGTGGGTCTACGGCCGCGCGGGCGAGCCGTGCCGCCGCTGCGGCGAGCCGATTCGCCGCCGCATTCAAGGCGCAGACGCGCGCGTCACGTTTTGGTGCGCGCTCTGCCAGCCAATGCCGGACGGATCGGATGTCGATGGCTGACGAGAATGCACGGCCCTCAATGAAGGAGGCAAAATGAAGAAGTCCGCACCCGCTCCCCGCAAAAAATGCCGAAGCCGAGCTGGCCGGCTTTATCGACAAGTTCACGCCGGAGATGGCCAGGGCGATCCGTGCCGTGCGCGCGGCCCTTCGCAAACGACTGCCCACGGCGAATGAACTTGTCTACGACAATTACAACTTCTTCGTTATCGGCTATAGCCCGACGTTGCGGCCATCAGACAGCTTTGTCTCGCTTGTGGCCGACGGCCACGGCGTGCGGCTCGCGTTCTACTGGGGTTCCAGGCTTCCCGATCCCGCGGGAATCCTGCTCGGCAGCGGTAATCAGAATAGGTTCATACGACTCGAAAGCGCGCGTGATTTGGGCAAGCCCGCGGTTGAAGCGCTCATTCGCGCGGCAGCCGCACAAGGCAAAGCGCCGCTGCCCACAACGGGCCGCGGAACCCTCGTGATCCGCTCCGTCTCAGCGAAGCAGCGGCCGCGCCGCGTCGCTGCAGAGCCCAAGCGCTGGCGTTAATTCGACGGCTTGCCGATCCCAAAGATCTTCTGAAAGATGTTGCGGTGGTCTTCGCCGTTCAGGCCTTTGTGGTCGCAGGTGTCGGTAGGCGCGGTGCCATCGAGGAACGCTGCGTTGAAGTCGTCCGGGCATGAAGCATCGGCCAGCAGGTTGGTCGCCTTGTCGATGGAAATAATCTGCACGCCATCCGGCGCCGTAAACTCGTTGGTGTCGGAGTACTGAGGCAATTGAACGGCGTCTTTCATAAAAGTCGCCCAGATGGGAGCAGCGACACGCGCGCCCTGGATGCGGCCGCGATTTTCGGGGTCAAGCTCGGTGTAATCGTCGTTGCCAATCCACACAATGCACAGCAGGTTCGAAGTGAAGCCGGCGAACCATGCATCGTGGCTGGTGCCGGTTTTGCCTGCAGCCGGAGAAATGAATCCCATGTTTCGGACGCCGGCGCCGGTTCCGCAGTAGTCTCGTCCCCCAACCTCGCAGGGATCGCTGCCGTTGCCTCCGAGGACAGCTTCCATCATGGATGTGGTGAGGAAGGCCGCGCGCGGATCGAGCACTTGCCGCGTCGCGGGCGTGTAATCTTCGATGATGTCGCCGGTGGGCGTGCGCACGCTGGCCAGCATCCAGGGATCGATGTGTACGCCGCCGTTGGAAAAGGTCGTATACGCGCCAGCCATGTCGAGTGGCGTGGCGTCGTAGGAGCCAATGGCCATTGAAGGCGTTCCCTGCGCGCTTTTTATCCCGGCATTACGAGCGAGCGCGGCCACTCGATCGAAGCCGACCAGGCTGGCCAGACCGATGGTTGCGTTGTTGTCCGATCGCATCAGTGCCAGGCGGGCGTTCATCTGGCCGTAGAACTCGCTCTGAAAATTGTGCGGCGTGTACTCGTAATCGGTGCCTGCGCCATAGGTTTGCTGCGCGTCGTCGAGAATGGTCACGGGCGAAAAGAGTTTGGTTTGGCCGGGCAGCATGGTGCCTTCGGCCGCGGTTTGAAATGCGGCCGCATAGACAAACGGTTTGAAAATCGATCCCGTGGGCCGGTGCGCGACCGCGTGATTCACCTGCGACGTGCCATAGCTGCGCCCGCCCACAAGCGCGAGCACCTGGCCGGTGTGAGGATCGAGAGCAATCAGCGCTACCTGAGGATAGACGTACGGCTTGCCCGCCTTTTTGTCGTGCACGTGCACGGCGTCAATCTGCTCGTCAACGATGTGGATCGTGGAGGCGATGGACTGCGTTGCAAGGCGCTGCAGATCCGGGTCGAGCGATGTGTAGATGCGCAGCCCTTCGCGGTTGAAGTCGCGATCGCCAAGTCGTTGCGTCAGTTGATCGTGCACCAGGTCAACAAAGTATGGCGCTTCACTTTCGTCAACGCTTGAAGACACCAGATGGAGCGGCTCGGATTTGGCGGCTTCGGCTTCATCCTTGGTGATGGCGCCGGTTTCAACCATGGAGTCGAGCACAAGATTGCGCCGCTCAATCACTCGCTCGGGATGGTGGAAGGGATTCAAGCGGCTGGGGCTTTGAATGATTCCGGCGAGCATAGCGCACTGAGCCAGGTCGAGTTGGCTCACATCCTTGCCGAAGTAGTCCTGCGATGCCTCACCAAAGCCGTCGATGGAAAAACTGCCGATTTGCCCAAGCGAGATCTCGTTCGCGTACATGGCGAAGATCTGCTTCTTATCGAAGCGATGCTCGAGGATGATGCTGATGATGGCTTCGCGCATCTTGCGCGAATAGGTGCGCTCGGGCGTCAGGAAGAATCCGCGCGCGAGCTGTTGCGTGAGCGTGGATGCGCCCTCGGTGTAACGATGAAGGTGGAAGATGTCGTTGCGCATCGCGCCCAGGATGCGCCAATAATCGATGCCGCTGTGCTCAAAAAAGCGGCGGTCTTCAATGGCGATGACTGCATGCACAAGATTCGGGGGAATCTCGTCGTAAGTGAGCACGCGGCGCTTGGTGCGCTGCGCGCCTTCGCTCAGGCCGGTAATGAGCAGCGGCTCAAGCTCGTAGCTTGAGAGCGCCTGGCCGTGTGCGTCGGTGATCGAACTCACCACTCCGCCGCTCACGTGGATGGTGGCGTTATCCGGTGCGTGATAGGACTGTGGGCCCGGCTGCACCGTAATCTGCTGCACGCCTTCGCTGTAGCTTCCCAGTTCGGAAGGCTGCGCTGCGCCGTCGCCCGAATAGCCGGCCTGGTGCAGCTCGTTGGCGATCCAGCGGATGGAGAGCTTTTGCCCTGGACGCACTTCGCGCGGCGCGGCGTAGATCTGCGCGGTACTGGCGAAGATCGGCTGCTTCAGCCGCTCATCGACAATGCCCTCATACTTGTGGTAGAAAAAGGCGAAAATCGAAGAGCCAATCACGGCGGCGGCGACAACGATCGCGAGCAGAACCAGCAGAATCCGCGACCGGAGATGATGCCCCGACGCGGGCCTCGGGATTCGGACTCGTATTGCCATTGCCGCTCCTCAAAAACAGCTACCAGCTCTTAGCCCGTCCGTGCTTCGACTTCCTCCGAGGCAATCGTCCAAAAAACATCACCCCGCCACGCGCAGCAAGACGGTCAGCTAAGCGCTCGCTTCCAGCAGCCGCTCTTCTTCAACGCGCTTCCTTACCAGCGCCACCACATCGCCCAAGGCTACATCCACGCTGGTGCTCGTCGAGCGCGTAACCAGTTCCACCTGGCCTGCGGCAGCCTTCTTGCCCACGTTGATGCGGTAGGGAATGCCGACCAGGTCCGCATCTTTGAATTTGACGCCAGCGCGCTCGTCGCGGTCATCCAGCAACACATCGAGCCCCGCCGCTTCCAGTTCGACGGCGAGACTTTCTCCGGCAGCCCGCAGCGAGAAGTCGGCTACGTTCGTAACGGTCACGACGACAGCGAACGGCGCGATAGAAGCCGGCAGGCTGAATCCGTTGACGTCGTTCGACTGCTCGATGGACGCGGTGAGAATGCGCTCGATGCCGATGCCGTAGCTGCCCATAATGGGCGTTACTTCTTTCCCGTTCTCATCCAGAACGCGCGCGCCCATCGAATCGGAATACTTGTAGCCGAGCTTGAAAATGTGCCCAACCTCGACCGCTTTGCCGACGACGAGTTTGCCGGCGCAGCCCCCCGTCGGGCAGCCCTCGCCCTCGTTCACGTTGCGAATGTCGGCTTCGATGGTCCACTTAAAATCGCGGCCCGGCGTCACGTTGCGCAAGTGGTAGTCCAGCTTGTTGGCGCCGCAGACCATATTTCTGCGGCCTTCGAGCGCGCGATCGAAGACGACCAGGGGCGACCCGGCTTCCACGCCGGAATGAAAGAATTCGAGCCGATGCTTTCTCGCGGCCTCGCCACGTTCGGCATCGAGAACATCCTGGGCGAGCGCGTCCTTATACTTCTCTTTGCTCGCCGGATCGAGGCCAATCGGTCCGAGGAAACCTGCGGGCGCATGGAAGACTTCGTCAAGCTCCTCCGCCTGCATCGGCCTCAGTTCCGACGCGAAAAGAACCCCCATCAATTTCGCCTCGTTCACTTGATGGTCGCCTCTCAGGAACACCACTGCCGGCTTCCAATCCCCGGCGATCGACGCCATATATGCAACGCATTTGATGTCGGAGGCCGGGGAGATCTTGAAGAACGCAGCCACATCGGCGATCGCGCCGCAGCCCGGCGTGTGAACGAGCTCTGGCGATCCGCCGCCCGTCGGCGCCATCTCTAACACCGGATCGAGCCGCGACGTTGCCTTCTCCAGATTCGCCGCGTACCCGCACACCGGGCAGCTCGCGATCAAGTCCTCGCCGGCATCGGTGTAGACCATGAACTCCTGTGACTGCGAACCGCCCATCGCGCCCGAGTCCGCCTCGACGGCGACGAACTTGAGCCCGCAGCGCGTGAAGATGGCGCGATAGACGCGGTCGTGCAAATCGAAGCTTCGGTCGAGACCAGCCTTATTGATGTCGAAGGAGTAGCTGTCCTTCATGATGAACTGGCGTACGCGCAGCAGCCCCGCCTTGGGCCGCGGCTCGTCGCGGAACTTGGTCTGAATCTGGTACCAGATCTGCGGCAACTGCTTGTAGCTGCGCAACTCGCCGCGCGCGATCGTGGTCATGATCTCTTCGTGCGTCATGCCCAGGCACAGGTCCGCGCCTTTGCGGTCCTTCAGCCGGAACATGTTGTCGCCCATCGTCGCCCAGCGGCCGCTCTCCTCCCACGGCTCGCGCGGCAGAATCCCCGGCAGGTAGAACTCCTGCGCGATCTGGTCCATCTCCTCGCGCACAATCCCGATGATCTTGTTCAGCGAGCGTTGGCCCAGGAAGAGATAGTTATAGATTCCCGCGCCGAGCTGGCGAATGTAGCCCGCGCGGAGAAGAAACTTGTGGCTGGCCACTTCGGCATCCGCCGGGGCCTCGCGCAAAGTAGGGATAAAGAGCTTCGACCAACGATGCATATCTGGGGTAAGTGAACTTTCCCGTTCGCCGTGGCGAACGCAAGGCAAATTTAAGCAGCTTTCATTCTAAATGTCCGGCGTGTTGGGGGCTCGAAAGACGGCTTTTGGGGCGCACATCGCTGCCCTGAAGCCGTGTGGCATACTTTCAGGCATGAATTTCCACCACATCCCATGGGAAGCGATTCTGTTCGGATTGATCAAGCTCCTCAAGGTATTCGGAATTATCCCGGGCGCGCTGGCGGCATTCGGCATGCGCAGGATTTATCAGAAATGGCGGCAGAACAAAGCGATGGCCGGCTGGCCTGCGACCGACGGTACGATTCAAAGCGGAGAGGTCCATAAACAAGGGCTCCGCTACTGGGTTGAACTTACGTACACCTATTACTTAGGGGAGTACCGCTCAGGCAAGCACGTCCACCATTTTCGCCGCGAAGAAGAAGCCGACGAATTCGTTCGCCAGGTGAAGGACAAGCACGTTCAGGTCCACTACGACGCTTCCCACCCCGACAAATCCGTCATCCTGGACCGCGACCTGGAAGTGATCGCACTGCTGGCTCCGCAGTTTCGGTGAAATCCGCCGGGATTGCGTGAAGTCTAGCAGCCTCGGTGAAGCACGACCCTCAACCAGTGAGCCCGTCTGATCGCTGAACCCCGAACCCTGACCCGTGCCCTTAGTTCAGTTCCACACCCTACAGATCGTGCAGGTGCACCACGTCTTCGACGCGCTGCTCCAAATCGACGACGACGACCTGAGTGCTCTTCCGTTTCTCCGCAAGGGCCCAGGTCTTCATCGATATCAAGGATCGCCCGCCGAGTCCTGCTGCCTGATCGCCGGCGAAATCCACCACAAACTGCTCGCGGGCCATCGGGCAGCATAGACGCCCAGCCGGTGCACAGCCCAGGTAAACGGGATCGCGGCAATCAGGTCGATCACATAATGCTCGCCGGTCGCCAGGGTTGCGAAGGCGGTGATGCCTATGAAGACCAGGAAGAATCGCCGCAGCCAGCCGCGGCGTTCGTTGATCCACAGCAGCGCGGCCCACGTTAGGTGCAGCGACGGCATGCAGTTGCGGGGCGCATCGGGCTGGCTGGCGTGAACGGGACCCGCCGCGGGCAAAAGCAGATAGCAGGGTACTGCCAGCAACGCCGCCAGGCACAGCGACCATAGCAGTTGCACGCGATCCTTCCCGGCTGAACTCGCTATTGCAATCACCACCACCAGCGGCAATGCCTCATAGCACACGTCGACGATCACCGGGAGCACCGGATAGGTCAATGTCCATCGGCACAGTGCCGCGCTGATGCCGAAGTCGGTCTTGAGCAGCAACGCGTCTTGAACGTGCGGAGTGAAATGAACAATCTCTGCGTTTGCAATTGCGACGAAAATCACAAACATCGGGAGCGCCGCGCCAATCCTCAGGTTTTGCCGGTCGATCCGGCTTCCCCGTATGGTGCGGTAGGTCAAAAGGAGAACTCCGCCACACCCGAGCGCCAGCAGCGCTGCGCTCAGGATCGGCATGCGAAGCAAAACTCCAAGACAGAAAAATGGGATGGCGATGACTGCCGTCCACGCGTCATGCCAACGGCTATTGGCAGCGCACAACACCGCGCCGCCAAATACAGCCCAATCGAGGAAGGTGCGGTTCAGCGCGGCGCCCGCGTAGTACACCACCGCCATGAGGAGCAGCCAGATCGATACCAGCGCACAGTCTGCCAACGTGAAGCAGCGGATCGGTGGAGATCCCTTGGGCTTTGGCTTGCTCTTCACTTGGGCAGGATCTTGTTTTGCCGGCATCAGATCAGCTCCACACCCCACAGATCGTGCAGGTGCACCACGCCTTCGACCGTTTGATCCACGTCGACGACAATGAGCGAAGTAATCTTGCGCTCTTCGAGGATCGCCAGCGCCTTGGCCGCCAGTTCCTCGGCAGCGATTGTCCGCGGATGGGCGTTCATCGCTTCACCGGCCGTTTTGCCGAGCGCCGCGCCGCCTTCGCGTTCGAGCAGCCGCCGCAAATCGCCGTCCGAGATCACACCGCGCAACCGCCCCGAGTCCTGCACCGTCGTCATGCCAAGCTTCTTTGACGACATCTCGAAGATCACGTCTGTCATTGGAGTTGACGGCGTGACAACAGGAACGTCCTGGCCTGTGTGCATCAACTCACGGACCTTGGCGAGTTGCTTGCCCAATTTGCCGCCCGGATGCAGCTCCGCAAAATCCTCAGCGCGGAATCCCTTGCGCAGGCTCACCGCAACGGCCAACGCATCGCCGAGCGCCAGCATCGATGTTGTCGATGCGGTCGGAGCGAGATTCAGCCCGCAGGCCTCGCGCTCCACAGAGCAATCGAGCGCCACGTCGCTCGCCGCTGCGAGAGTTGAGTGCAGATTGCAGCAGAAGCTGATGAGCGCGTCGCCCTTGCGCTTGACCGTGGCCAGCAGGCGCAGAATTTCCTCTGTCTCTCCGCTGGCCGACAGCGCGATCACCACGTCGCCGGGCATGAGCACGCCAAGGTCGCCGTGCACAGCCTCGGCCGGGTGCAGAAACAGCGCGGGCGAGCCGGTAGAGCTTAGCGTGGCCGCAATTTTCTGCGCGATGATGCCGCTCTTGCCCATCCCTGTGACCACGACGCGGCCATTTTGTCCGCCGCAGTGCAGAATCATCTCCACAGCGCGCGAAAAAGGCCCGGCCATCGGCCCATCGAGGCGTGCGGCCAGCGCTTCAAGCGCGGCGGCCTCGGTACGCACCAGCGCTGCCGGGTGGAACGGCTCGTCTTTCCCTGTGGGGCTCATTGGCATTTCATGGTAGCAAAGACGGTGGACGGTGGACAGTGGATAGGAGATGAGTGAGAGAGCGAAGAAGTGAAGGAGTGAAAGAGTGAAGGAGTGAAACGAGTGCAGAAGGGAAACGAGCGGTCCTTTCGATTGCTGCTTCACTCTTTCACTCAATTCACTCGTTCACCCTCCATTAACCCCATTTCCTCCCGGCTGTTCGCGAACATACAATAGAGCTACGAGGTCGATTCCGTTGCGCCGAAACACCATTGTTCTTACTGCCGTTCTTTTCATTCTGGCTATCTTTGCCTGGGCGGGATGGGCCAACTGGGAGTATCGCCGCCAGGCCGCCGAGAAATTGCTGGCCGGGGCGGGGCAGGGCGAGCTTGTACCGGCTCCCGGCGGCGATGCGATGAATTACGTTTCGCCGCTGAACGGCAAGCCTGCGCCTGCCTTCGCGCTCCAGAATCTCAGCGGCGGCAAAATCTCGCTCGCCGGCTACAAAGGCAAAGCCGTGATGATCAACTTCTGGGCCACCTGGTGCGGCCCGTGCAAAGTGGAAACGCCGTGGATCGTCGAGCTGCGCAACAAGTACGCGGCGCAGGGCTTTGAGGTGTTGGGGGTGGACACCGAGGGCGACGACCTCGCGGCGAGCGATAAAGCCGGATGGGCCAAGGCTGAGACCAACGCCAACAAATTCGTCACCGAGATGAAGGTACCCTACCCGGTGCTGCTTGACGGCGATAGCATCAGCCGCGACTACGGCGGCCTCGACGATCTGCCCGCGTCATTCTTCGTCGATCGCAGCGGCAAGATCGTCGCAGCGTCCGTGGGCCTGACCTCGGAGAGCGACATCGAAGGAAATATCAAGAAGGCGCTGGCGAATTAGCAAGTCAGCTAGTCAGCAAGTTAGCGAGTCAGCGGGGCAGCAGAATTGCTCAGCAGACTTTGATTGGTGCTTGAGATGAGAAAGACGATTCGCGCAACGGCGGCAACGGCAATCTCGTTATGGGTCCTGGCGGCGCACGCGCAGGTGATTCCGCCCGCAGCGCAGAACCGCTCCATCATCACGACCGACGCTGTGCAGTATCTCTTTCCTGAGCAAGTCAGCGTCCCCGCGGGCAAGCCGAGCCCGGTCACGCTGCATTTCCGCGTCGCGCAGGGTCTGCACATCAACTCGCACACGCCCAGCGACGAGTTCCTGATCCCGACGGATTTTTCCATCCCCGACGGAATGGGCGTCCGGCTTGGAGCGGCCACTTATCCGCCCGGCACGATCATCTGGCTGGCCTTCGAGCCCAAAACCAAACTCAGCGTCTACACCGGCGAGTTCGAAATTCAGGCGCGCATCGTGGCTACGCCGGGCAACCACCTGGTTCAGGCCAAGCTGCACTACCAGGCCTGCGACCAGAACCAGTGCATGCCGCCCAAGACGATCAACGTCCCCATCGACGTGATCGGCAAGTAGGAACGCCGGTCGACCGACCAACTGGCGTCAGCGTTGCCACCGTCGCCATCCTTCATTGCGTCGAGCCGATGTCGTCGGCGGGCAGAAACTGGTAGCTCACAAACGCAAAGTGCGCGCCATCGGGAGCCCAGTTGGGCACGTTGTCGCTGCCCGATCCGCCCACAATCTCGACCAGGTCGCGAATCTTCCCATCTGCAACATTGATGATCCGCAAGGTCACGTCCTTGTTGGCCGCGTGCCCGGTCACATCCTTGTCATAGGAGAGAATCAGAATCGATTTTCCGTCCGGCGAGGGATGCGGCGTCCAGTTGTGCTTCTCGTCGAAGGTCACTTGCTCGGGCGTGCTGCCGTCGGCCCGTATGCGCCAAATCTGCATTCCGCCTGCGCGGTCGGAGTTGAAATAAATCCACTGGCCATCGGCCGAGAAGTCCGGGTCGTCGCTCACGCCGGCGCCCGTCGTCAGCGCAGTCTCCGCTCCGCCATCCGCCGAAATGGCAAAAATGTTCAGCGTGCCGTGGCTGGGCCGCGTAAACAGAATCGTCTTCCCATCAGGCGACCAGCTATGAAAATAGGAGTCGGGATTCGCGGTAACCATGCGCGGCGCGCCGCCTGCTGCAGGCAGGATATAAACCCGCCGACCCGGATGGTCCGGCGTCGTGCAGGTCATCGCAAGCCATATGCCGTCGGGCGAAAGACCGTGGCTGCCGGTGCAGTCGCTGGCGTTGCCAATGTCGATCGGCGTGGCCTCCGCGATCGAGCCCTCGCCTTCGACCGCAGGCACGCTCCACAGCTTACCCCCGCGATTGAAGATCAGCGTCTTGCCGTCGCGGCTCCAGTTGGGCGCTTCTATTTGTCCCTTGCCGGTCTGGATCACGAAGGCCATGCGCGCATTGTTGTCGATGGCGATCATCTGGAGTGTGCTGTAGAGCGCCAAGGGTGCCGGTGCTGACGAGGGTGTTGCCGCGGGCGTCGCCGGTGCCGCAGTTACCGGCGTTATTGAAGCTGTGAGCGGCTGCAGCTCCACGTGCGCAAAGGTGGCCTGTTCCACCGCATCTTTGTTGTGCGCGCAGACTCCCAGGCCGGCGTAGAATTCGCCGTCGAAGTGCAGCTTGATCGACGCGCCCACCTGGTGCAGCGGCTCGCCGTGCGCGCTCAGGAAAAGCGTAATCGTGTCGCCGTGCTTTTCCAGTCGCAACCGTTGCGGCGCGCCAATGTTGAACGCAATGTCCTGCGTGGTGTCACCCTTGTTGCGCCGGTATTGCAGCGCCGTTTCACCGGACCCGTGAATCGCCGCGTCGGCGTACATGGCGTCCGAGTCAAGCGTCTGCCGGAACATCACCAGTGCCTTGCGATGCGGGCTCGCAGTGGGGCCGGCGTCGGCCAGCTTCACGTCGGCGGTCAGCGATACGTCGCCCGAAACCCTCTTCCACACAAAGTGGAATCCGTCGACGTTAACCCAAAGATTCTCCCCGGCCGAGCGAATCGTGTAAATGCCCGTCGCAGCGTCGAATGTTGCAACTCCCGGCGGCACAACGCTGCCCACATCCGACTGGTTCTCAAAGATGCCAAGCCCATTTCCGGCTGTTTGCGCGGCCCCGTTGCCCGCTCCGAGGAACCCAAGCGTCAGCGCGGAAATTGCCGCAGCTTGTCCCAACCTCTTGATGTTCCGTTGCACGATGAAACTCTCCCTTATGGACGGAATCACTCTACGGCAAGACGGCGGCTGCGGGCCAGCAAGTCGCAGGACAGAGGGACCATGGAACCGCCCACGTCGTTCTCAAAAATGCCATTTTGAGGTAAGATTGTCTTACCATGCAGACCAAGGTCTCCACGAAAGGCCAGATCGTCATTCCCGGACCGATTCGTCGCAGGCTGGGCCTCCGCGCGGGCGATACCCTCGATATTGCCGTCGAGAAGGATCGCATTGTGATGACGCAGCCCAGCAAGCCGAAGTACGAAGCGCGCATGGTGAAGGACCCAGTGACAGGGTTCCTGGCCATTGACCTCGGGCCTGACGCGCCGACCTTGACCAGTGAGATGGTGCGAGAGCTGCTCACGGATTTTCCATGAAGTACTTTTTGGACGTGAATGCGCTCATCGCCTTTGGCATCACCCAGCATCAGTTCCATCAGCGTGTCGTTGACTGGATACATTCGCAGCGCGGCTCCGCGTTTCTCACCTCTTCGGTGACGGAGATCGGCTTTGTTCGAGTGGTTGCGAGCGTGGCCATGTATGACCTTAAAGTTCCGCAGGCTAGAATGCTCCTGCTCGGAATGAAGAGCAACGCCGCACAACCGCTCACCTTCATTTCCGACGCAAATGACATTTCGGCACTTCCTTTATGGGCGCAGTTTCCGGCGCAAACCGCGGACGGTCACCTGGTGCAACTGGCAAGCGCCAATGGAGCGGTTCTGGCGACGCTGGATGAGGGGATTCCAGGGACGTTTGTGATTCCGTAGGAACGGACCACGATTGGTTGCAAAAAGTGCCTGCATTGCCTATAATTAGTGCATGCAGTATACGATTCGCAATGTGCCGGAGTTCCTGGACACCACTCTCCGTGAGTCCGCCCGTAAGCAGGGTAAGAGCCTAAATGATGTAGCGGTTCAGGCACTGGTGCGCGGCGCAGGCCTGAGCAAGTTCACGCCCCGCCAGCGTGACCTGGCGGACATGGCCGGTAGCTGGACAGAAGACCCCGTGTTTGACAGCGCTATCGCGGCGCAAGACACCGTCAACGAAGAGATGTGGCCGTGACAGGCGAGAGGCCTCATCGGCGAATCCGGAATCGGCGCTCAACATGAGGTTGGCGCTCGATACGAACCGGTACACCGACCTTTGCCGCGGAGAGCAATCCGTTATAGACAAGGTGGAGCAGGCCGACGAGGTCTGGCTGCCGTTTATTGTCGTGGGCGAGTTGCGCGCCGGCTTTGCCGTTGGCAGTCAGGGGACACGGAACGAGGCGACCCTGCGACGGTTTCTGCTCAAGCCCGGTGTAGGAATCCTCTACGCCGACGGGCAGACGACGCATCACTACGCAAATATCTATCGGCAGCTGCGATCGCAGGGAACCCCGATCCCGACCAATGACATGTGGATCGCGGCGCTCGTGCTGCAGCACTCGTTGGCGCTCTGCGCTCGCGATGCGCACTTCGATGCGCTGGCGCAGATCGTAAGAATCTAGCTGCCGGCGGCGTGGTTTCCCAGGTTCAAAATTCGAGACCCGGGCACTGCTCAACTGAGTTCTCTTAACTTGCTTGCGAGATTGTAGACATCCCGGTTCTTGTGACCTCTAGGCTCCCGCCTTCTTCTCAATCTTCGCCCAGGAATCTTTCAGCGCCAGCGTCCGGTTGAACACCAGCTTGCCCGCCGCCGAGTCCGGATCAAGACAAAAGTAGCCGACGCGCTCAAACTGGAAGCGGTCTTCACGCTTGGCGCTCGCGAGCGACGGCTCAAGCTCTGCGCCGGTGAGAACTTCGACCGAGTTCGGATTGAGATTATCGAGAACGTCCTGGCCCTCTTCCAGGTCGTAGGGATCGGCCTTGGTGAAGAGCTTGTCGTAGAGGCGTATCTCGGCGGAGATCGCGTGCGCTGCCGACACCCAGTGCATCGTCGACTTCACTTTGCGACCGTCGGGCGAGTTGCCGCCGCGGCTCAGCGGATCGTATGTGCAATGAACCTCGATCACGTTGCCGGCCGCGTCTTTCACTACGCTCTTGGCGGTGACAAAGTAGGCGTTGCGTAGGCGCACTTCTTTTCCAGGCGAAAGGCGGTAGTACTTCGGCGGAGGCACCTCGCGGAAATCGTCGTGCTCGATAAAAAGCTCGCGTGAGAATGGAACCTGCCGCGTTCCGGCCGACGGAGCTTCAGGGTTGTTGGCGACCTCAACGAATTCTTCTTTACCTTCTGGGTAGTTATCGATCACCAGCTTGAGCGGGTGAAGCACTGCCATCGCGCGGCGGGCGCGGTGATTCAGGTCGTCGCGTTGGAAGTGCTCGAGCATTTCAACGTCAGTGCTGCCATTCGTCCGCGAGGCGCCAATGGCTCCGCAAAAGGCACGGATGGCTTCGGGCGTAAATCCGCGGCGACGAAGGCCGGAGAGCGTGGGCATGCGCGGATCGTCCCAGGCGTTCACACGCTTTTCCTGCACGAGTTGCAGCAGTTTGCGTTTCGAGAGCAGCGTGTAGGTCAGGTTGAGCCGGTCGAATTCAATTTGTTGCGAAGGGAAAATTCCGAGTTGCTCAATGTACCAGCGATAGAGCGGCTGGTGATCGGCGAACTCCAGCGTGCACATGGAGTGCGTGACGTGCTCAATCGAATCGGACTGCCCATGCGCGAAGTCGTACATGGGATAAATGCACCACTCGTCGCCGGTGCGGTGGTGCGTGGCGTGGAGGATGCGATACATCACCGGATCGCGCATGTTCAGGTTCGGTGACGCCATCTCGATCTTCGCGCGCAGTACACGCGAGCCGTCGGGGAACTCGCCGTTTTTCATGCGCACGAACAGGTCGAGATTTTCCTCAATCGTGCGGTTGCGAAAGGGGCTGTCCGTGCCAGGCTCAGTCAGCGTGCCGCGGTGCTGGCGAATCTCGTCGGCTGTGAGGTCGTCGACGTAAGCGTTGCCGGCCTTGACGAGCTTGAGCGCCCACTCATAGAGCTGCCCGAAGTAGTCTGACGCGTAGCACAGGCGATCCCAATCGAAGCCCAGCCAGCGCACATCCGTCTTGATGGATTCGACGTACTCCGTCTCTTCCTTCTCGGGATTGGTGTCGTCGAAGCGCAAGTTGGTTTTGCCGCCGAATTCGTCGGCGAGACCGAAGTCGATGCAGATCGCCTTGGCGTGGCCGATGTGCAGGTAGCCGTTGGGCTCGGGAGGAAAGCGCGTCTGGACGACCGCGTCGCCGTACTTTTTGGTGCGCACATCTTCGGCAATCTGATCGCGGAGAAAGTTGGAGTGGGTGGTCGCTTCTGGAGTGGCGGGCTGACTTTCCGGATTTGCGTTGGTCATAACGGCGGTTCCTGACTGGCTTTGGTTAACTGAAGGATTCAAGCGAGCGATTGTAAGTTCTTTTCGGCTTCGCGAATGCGTTCTAGGCACACCTCGCGGCCGAGAACAACCATGGTCTCAAAAAGCGGCGGCGCATTCTTGCGTCCACAGACAGCGACCCGGATGGGCTGGAACATCGGACCGGCCTTGAGACCGAGCGAAACTGCTGCCTCGCGCAAAGCCTTGTCGAGCGAATCATGGTCGAAGGTCGTCGCCGGCAAAACTTCCAGTGCGGTTTGCAAAACTCGGAGAGCGAGCGCGGCATCGCCTGTCAAATCTTGTTTTTTGGGGTCTCCTTTTTTGAGGGGAATCAGCTCCGCCGGATCGTAAGGCGCAAGTTTGTCGAGAAAGAAGAAATCCGCCGCCGGCACGGCATCGCGCAGCAGCTTGATGCGCTCGCGAATGAGCGGAGTGACGGCCGCGACCTTTTCCGGCGACACATGGAAACCGGCCTGCTCGAAGAATGGCTGAAGGTCGCGGCTAAGCTCCTCCACGGGCAATGCGCGGATGTGCTCCGCGTTGAGCCAGACGGCCTTGGCGTCAAAGGGATCGTCGTCGGTGAAGTTGACGACCGCATTGGCGCGGTTGACGCCTTCAAGAGTGAACAGGTCACGAATTTCATCCAAAGAGAGGAACTCACGGTCGTTCTTGGGCGACCAGCCGAGCAGGCAGAGAAAGTTCACGAAAGCCTGCGGCAGAAAACCGGCGTCGCGATAGGTCGTCACGCTCACAACAGGACCGTGCTTACGCTTGGAAAGTTTGGTGCCGTCGGGGGCGACAAGCAGAGGCAGATGCGCGAAATGCGGCGGCGCAACACCAACGCCCTCCCCCAACGCTTCAAAGATGAGCAGGTGCTTGAAGGTGTTGGTCAGGTGATCCTGGCCCCGAATGATGTGGCTGATCCTGAGATCGGCGTCGTCAACGCACGAAGCGAGGTGGTATGTCGGCATTCCGTCCGAACGCAGCAGCGCAAAGTCCTCGACCTCGTCAGCGAGCTTTTGCTGCGCGCCGTAGACGCCGTCGACGAATTGCAAAATACGGCCCTCGCCGCGCGGCACTCGAAAGCGCAGCGCGAACGGCTCGCCACTGGCGGCGCGGCGGTCGCTGTCTTCACGGGGCAATTCGCGCATCCCGGGATTCGAAAGCCACGCGCCCTGCGAAGAGGAGTGCTCTTCATCGGCCGCGTGGGCGGGCGTGAAGTCGCGATAGGCCAGGCCCTTGGCGAAGATGGCTTCTGCCTGCTTGCGATGCAGGGCCAGGCGCTCGGATTGCTTGTACTCTTCGTCCCAGTCGAGGCCCAGCCACCGCAGCCCCTCAAAGATCGACTGCACGCTGGCCTCGGTGTTGCGCTCGAGGTCTGTGTCGTCCAGGCGCAGCACCATCGTCCCGTGATTGTGGCGGGCATAGAGCCAATTGAAGGTAAACGTCCGCGCACTGCCCACATGCAGAAAGCCAGTGGGCGAAGGCGCAAATCGAACGCGCGGAGTGGGAGTGCCGGAGGAGTTGGGATCAGGCATCGTGTCGTTTTGTTTACCTTCACGATGCTATCGCAATGCTCCCTGCCGGGCAGTGTTCAGCGTCTCACGGCTGCGGCGGCAGTTGCGGCGGCAGCGGCGGCTGCGGATACGGAGGCGCATAGGCCACTTGGGGCGCGGGCACAACTTTCCACTGCGCGAAGGCCAGCACATAAATCAGGATCAAGTTGCCCATCGGGACAATGTTCAGGAGCGAAAGCCAGGGCGAGAAGCCGGCCTTCTTGCAGATGAACCAGAAGGGAACGATGATGATCGCGAGGCAAACCAGAATGATGAGCGGTAGGATCGCCATCATGGCCACGAGCATGCGCTGAATATCGTCGGCGCTGGGCCCCTGTTGCAGCAGGAATGCAAGATTGAACATGGGAACGCTCCAAGGTGGAATCGGGTTCGCAGCCAAGGTACCGCTAAACCCATGAATCTTCAATAAAAATCGGAGGAGCCGGAATTCCTGCGACGGCGCTTGGTTTCACGCGGAGAGAGTTCTTCGGCGACTGGCCCGCCAACGCCTAGGTGATGTCCTCGGTGTCGTAGACCGGCGTGATCGTCCGCTTCTTCGGCACGCCGTGCACGGAGCTCAGTAAATCTTCCACCACATCTTCGAGTTGGCGCTGGCTTTCGACCACTTCGCTCATGCTCTTCAGCTCTTCGGGCTCCTGCACGCGCTCGACAAGCGCCACGGCATGGCATTGGGCCACGTGATCGAGGTTCAGGCCCTCGGGCGTCTTGGCCTTGATGCTGACTTGATCGATGGATACTCCCAGCAAATCGGCAACCCGCGAGCTCATTTCGCCCGCGATGGGCGCGATCTTCGGCGCAGCAAGAATTAACGTCGTATCGATGTTGACGATGCCGTAGCCCGCATGTTGCAACTCCTCCAGAGCCAGGTTGAGAAAGATGGCGGAGTCGGCGTCTTTCCAGCGCGGATCGCCCGGCGGAAAGAAGCTGCCGATGTCGCCCGCGGCCACTGCGCCCAGCAGCGCATCGGTGATGGCGTGGAGCAGGACGTCGCCGTCGGAGTGGCCGGCCAGGCCTTGTGGATGATCCAGCGTCATGCCGCCAAGGCGCAAGGGCACACCGGGCTTGAATTCGTGCGAGTCGTAGCCAAATCCGATGCGTGTGTCCATCATTAATTTGCCCGCCTCGAGCGCGTGGCTCTCCGATGTTTGTTCCGGCACAGCGGCCGCAATCCGGCGCTTTAATCGGGACTTCTCTAGTGCGTTCGCTGCTGCAGATAGAACTCGGCCAGCGCCAGGTCGCCCGGCTGCGTAATCTTCAGATTAACCTGAGAACCGTGCACCACGGCTACCGGAATTCCGGCGCGCTCGGCGAGCGAAGCCTCGTCGGTGCCCACAAAGCCGTCGGCAGTGGCCTCGGCAAAGGCGCGCTGCAGCAGCCCAAAGCGAAATCCCTGTGGCGTTTGCGCCTGCACCACGAATTCGCGCGGAATCGTCGCCGTCACCAGCGCTCCGTGGGCTGTTCGCTCCACCTGCTTAATGGTGTCAGTAGCCGGCATTCCCACGATTGCCGCGCCGTACTCGGCCACCGCGTCGATGGTGCGCTCGATGGTGGCTGCGTCAATCAGCGGCCGCACCGCGTCGTGGACCAAAACGATGTCGTCCGGCTCGGCCGGCAGGGCGTTGAGCGCGTTGGCCACCGATTCCTGGCGCTTTTCGCCGCCTTCAACCACATGAACTCGGGCCCCGAATCCGTACTCCGCCACCTGCGCCTCCGCGCGCTCCATCTCCGGCTTGCGCACGGCCACGTAGATCGCCGTCACCCGCGGCACCGCTACAAAAGCGCGCAGCGAGTGAATCAGGATGGGCACGCCGCCCAGCGCCAGAAACTGCTTCGGCTTTGGGCTGGGTTGCGGGCCGGTCATTCGCGTGCCTAGTCCAGCAGCGGGAACAATGACAAAGACTTGCATAACTCCGGGAGTATAGCACCGCGCAAGCTCTCGGCCCGCCTCGCGCTATCATCCTTTCGTGCGCGCATCTCTGCCATCCACGCCTCCGCTCAATCTCACGCTGCTCAAGCCCGGCATGCGCCTTGCCGTTGCGCTCTCCGGCGGCGCGGATTCGGTTGCGCTTCTGCGGATTCTGGCCGCGCGCAGCAGGGAACTGGGACTCGCGATCCACGCCGCCCATCTTCATCACGGCTTGCGCGGAGCGGAAGCCGACGGCGATCTGGAATTCTGCCGCGAGCTGGCCGCCAAGCTCGGCCTTCCCTTTCACGATGCCCGCGTCGACACCCGCCAGGAAGCGCAGGCCAACCCCAAATCCGGCAAAGTCGCCGAGACCATTGAAGAAGCCGCGCGCCGCCTGCGTTACCAGTGGTTTCGCACGCTGATGTCCGAAGTCCCGCTCGACGCAATTGCCACCGCGCACACTCTCGACGACCAGGCCGAGACGGTCCTCGCCAAGTTTCTGCGCGGAGCTTGGACCGAGGGTCTATCGGGCATTCATCCAAAACTCGAAAGCCCGGAGGGCGCGGGCCGAATCATCCGCCCGCTGCTGGCCGCGACCCACGCTGAAATCGAGGCCTACCTGCGCGAGCTCGGCCAGGATTGGCGCGAGGACACGTCAAATCGCAACCTGACCTTCACCCGCAATCGCATCCGCCATGAACTGCTGCCGCTCCTCGAGAGCTGGAATCCCCGGCTGCGCGAGCACATGGCGCAGATGGCCGCGTTGGCCCTCGACGAAGAAGCGTGGTGGCAGGCAGAGCTCGGCCGGCTCGCGCCGCAATTTCTGCTGCCGGGGCGGCCGGTGCGCGGAGGCGGTCGCGCTGCCGGTTCGGGCCTCGATTCCGGCCTGGCGATTGAAGTGACCCGGTTGGCTGCGCTCGCTCCGGCGCTGCAAAGGCGGCTCGTCCGCTATGCCGCCGCACTGTTCGGCGCCGCACTCGACTTCACCGCGACTGAAGCCGTGCGATCGCTCGCGCTCACCGGCCGCGCCGGTCAAAAGCTGGCGCTGCCGCACGGCCTGCGCGCGGGAAAAACTGCCCGGGAGCTGCGCCTGTCGACCCACCTCGAACCAGCTCCAAAAGGAGAAAGCGCAGGAGCGCCGCCGACCTACGAAGCCGCAGTTCCCGGCGAGATCGACGCGCCGGCCTTCGGACTCCGGATTCGCATCGAATCTCGGGACGAGGTTCGCAGCGTCGCGCCGGCCAGCGGAACCCCAAACGGGCGCACCAGCCCAACCGGAAAGACGGCAATCCTGCGCAACTGGAAGCCCGGGGACCGTGTGAGACTTCGTCACTCGGCCGGGCCTCGGAAGGTGAAGGAAGTGCTGGAACGTCTGCGGGTTACGGGCTCCGACAGGGCAGTCTGGCCGGTCCTCGAAATCGGCGGGCAAATCGCCTGGATGCGGGGAGTGGAACTCGAACCGGACCCTGAACTGTTGATTTCGGTGGATTTCGAGCCCGCTGGCAGCCCCGAATCGCCCGCGCCGCCAAACCCGCGAGACCGTTGACGATCCGAATCCTGCCCCTTTCGTAGCATGGGCACGCCTCCAACTTCCACCACCCCGGGGAGTACAATCGGATTACTGCTTCTCAGGCGGCACGTGACGCGGGTCTCCGGGGACTTTACGTAGTTTTTGCCACTTTACCGGGCGCGGGGGCGTCTAAGAAAGTGGTGTTTGGCCCCCGGGGGTCGGACCTGGGATCGAGCAGGGGATCGGTTGTCGGGGGGTCGCGGTCGTTGTTTCGCCTTCGCCGCGAAAAGGAGACGTTGGTGAACTCGAGCGTTAAAACCATTATGTTCTGGCTCTTCATCCTCATCTGCCTCGTGCTGTTGTGGGGCGTGGTGGAGAGAAGCACCGGCATGGCGAAAGAGCCGGAGTACGCCTACTCCGACCTCTATGACAAGGTGGTCAACAACCAGGTGCAGGACGCCGCCATCCAGGGCGACGAGCTAAAAGGCCATCTGAAGGTCTCGCCCAAAGACGAGTTCCACACAACGTTGCCGACCAACTACGAAGACCTATTGAAGCAGATGATCGCGGCCAAGGTGAGCTTCTCCATCAAGGAGCCGCAGAACAACCTTCTCATTCCCCTCCTCATCAATGCGGGTCCATTCGTGCTGCTGATTGCCGTGTGGTTCTTTATGCTGCGGCAGATGCAGTCGGGTGGCAACAAGGCGTTGTCGTTCGGCAAGAGCCGCGCTCGGTTGCTCTCCATGCAGCAAAAGAAGGTCACGTTCAAAGACGTGGCCGGCGTGGATGAGGCCAAGGAAGAGCTGAAGGAAATCATCGAGTACCTGCGCGAGCCGCAGAAGTTTCAAAAGCTGGGCGGCCGCATTCCCAAGGGCGTGCTGCTCGTCGGGCCTCCGGGAACCGGGAAAACGCTTCTGGCGCGTGCCGTGGCCGGCGAGGCCAACGTTCCTTTCTTCTCCATCTCCGGTTCCGATTTCGTCGAGATGTTCGTCGGCGTGGGCGCAAGTCGCGTACGCGACCTGTTTGAGCAGGGCAAGAAGAACGCTCCCTGCATCATCTTCATCGACGAGATCGACGCGGTCGGTCGCCATCGCGGCGCGGGCCTGGGCGGTGGTCACGATGAGCGCGAGCAGACCCTGAACCAGTTGCTCGTCGAGATGGACGGATTCGAATCGAACGATGGCGTAATTCTGGTGGCAGCCACCAACCGCCCCGATGTGCTCGATCCCGCGTTGCTGCGGCCCGGCCGCTTCGACCGGCGCGTGGTCGTGGGCCTGCCCGACATTCGCGGTCGCGAGGAAGTTCTCAAGGTGCACGTCAAGAAAGTTCCCGTCTCCGACGACACGAATTTGAACGTACTCGCGCGCGGCACGCCGGGCTTTTCGGGCGCCGATCTGGCCAACATGGTGAACGAAGCGGCGCTGAACGCGGCGCGCTTGAACCGCAAGCAAGTTACCATGTACGACTTTGAGCTGGCCAAAGACAAAGTCCTGATGGGTGCAGAGCGCAAGTCCATGATCCTGAGCGACGAAGAGAAGCGCGTCACTGCCTATCACGAGGCCGGCCACGCTCTGGTTTCGCTCAAGCGCGCTCACTCCGATCCGGTGCACAAGGTCACGATTATTCCTCGCGGCATGGCGCTGGGCGTCACCGTTCACCTGCCCGACGACCGGCACAACTATACGCGCGAGTACCTTGAAACACGGCTGGCCATGCTTTACGGCGGCCGCGTGGCCGAGGAGATCTTCCTCAACCAGATGTCCACCGGCGCGGGCAACGACATCGAGCGCGCCACTGAACTGGCGCGTTCCATGGTCTGCGAGTACGGCATGAGCCGCCTGGGCCCGCTCACCTTCGGCAAAAAGGAAGAGCAAATCTTCCTGGGCCGCGAGATTGCGCAGCATCGCGACTTCAGCGAGGAGACGGCGCGGCAGATCGATCTTGAAGTTCGCCGCCTGATCGACGAAGCCTACCAATCGGCACATAACCTGGTGGGAGCGAACGCCGACGCCATGCACCGCATTGCTGCTGCGTTGCTGGAGCGCGAGACGATCGACGCCGAGGAGCTGCAGCTCCTGCTCGAGGGCAAGACACTGCCTCAGATGCGGTCTTCGCTGGCCGGGGGGGGCGATGACGGTACCTCGCAGCAGGTTCTCAAACCCGAAAGCCGCGGTCCCGGCACAGGCGGCGGCTTGCCCGAGGGTTCGCCTTCGCCGGCGTAAGCAGAGCAGGGAATAGCCAATAGGGAAAAGGAAATAGGAAGGGCTGCTCTACTGAGCGGCCCTTTTTGTTGGGGAATCACCCTTGCCCTGCAAGCACTGCCCGCACATCCTTTAGCGTCACCATCAGGGTCATCGGCTCCCGCGGGCTGGGATCGAAGCCGAGGGCAATATAAAAGCTCCTCGCTTCGTCCGAGATTGCGTGAACGACGATACCGCGAATCCCAATGACGTCCGCGGCATGGGCCACGCGGCGCGCGGCATCACGGAACAGGCCGCGCCCCATCTCTTTGCCCTGCCAATTCCGGTTCACGGCCAGGCGCGCAAGCACGGCGACCGGTATCGGATCGGGCACGTTGCGCCGGAATCGGCCGGGAGCACTTTCCACGGCAATCGCGCCAGAAGCCAGCGCATAATATCCGACTGCAAAATCGCCCTGGCAAACCACGTAGGTGCGCGAAGCGCCGCTTGCCTGGTTGGCCCGGGCCCGCCGCCGCAGCCACTCGTCGAGTGAGTCCTCTCCGCAAGAGAAGCTATCAAGACGATGGTGTTCCGCGAGAAGCTCCGGCGGGCGAAGGCTGATTACTTCTCCCATGGCGCGTTCGTTTTGAGAGACCGGCGCAGGCGGGCATTGGGCCGCGGCGGCGCATCCAGGCGCGCCAGAAACCTGGCATAGGTCTTCGCGTCCACCGCGAATATTGTGCGATCAAGGAGCGTTTCTTCGGCCTCGCGCCGGGCGGCGCCGAGCACAAAATCGGTTCGGTTTCTGCCGGACACACCTGCTGCCCTGTCGATAAGCACACGCAATTCCGGCTTGATCCTCAGGTTAAGCGTGTCGCGCTTTTCTCTTGGCTGCTGAACCGCTGGCATGGCAAATCCCCCACTCGAGATTAGCATAGCATATTGTAATGACATTGTCATTACTTCACCCCTGATCCGCCCCTTTCGGCGTTCTCCCCGCATCGAGCGATCCCGGAGGCTGCGGCGATTGGGCCCTCGCCGCTTACCATCGTCCTCAAGGTCCGCTGCCCACAGTCCCCTGCTCCCTGTATACTTCCCCCGCAGTCTTCATCGCCGCTCGCTTGCGAATTTAACTTGAGAGTGCGGACGGCCTCGTCGCTTCCCACGAAAATGCTAAGAGGAGCACTCCGCATGAACGCCGTCCTACGTCTTGCCGTCCGCCGTTCTTTGCTCTTGCCGCTCGTCCTTCTTGCCTTCGCGGTCGTCTTCGCCTTCGGGGCCCACGCCGTGCCCGTCCTGATGATCTCCATCGATGGCCTCAAGCCCGAGTACATCACACAGGCCGATGCGCACGGAATGAAGATTCCTTATCTGCGCACGCTTCTTACTAAAGGTACCTACGCTGACGGCGTCGTCGGCATCTGGCCCACCATCACTTATCCCAGCCACACCACGCTGATCACCGGCGTTTGGCCCGCCGAGCACGGCATCAACAATAACCAGGTCTTCGATCCCGAGCAACAATTCGGCAGCGCGTGGAACTGGTATGCGTCCGAGATTCGCGTGCCCACGCTTTGGCAGGTTGCGCACCGCGCTGGCCTGCGGACAGCCAGCATCGGCTGGCCTGTCAGCGCTGGCGCAACCGACGTTGACTACCTCATCCCTGAGTATTGGCGTGGCGCAAGCCCCTCTGACTCCGCGAATCCCGATGACCAGCTCCTGATGGCGGCACTCTCACGGCCGGACACGCTCATCCAGCAACTGAAGCCCGCCGCCGGCCCTTACATGAACGGCAACGACACCTCGATCGCCGGCGACGAGATGAAGACCCGCTATGCGCTCGAGATTTTGCGCCGCTACAAGCCCGCGTTCATGACTCTGCACCTGAGCTCGCTCGACGAGACACAGCATGCGCACGGTCCGTTCAGCCCTGAAGCCTGCGCCGACCTCGAAGCGCTCGACGGCATGGTGGCGCGCCTTGCGCATCAGCAGTTCACCAACAATCCATCCGCCGTGCTGGTCATCGTCTCCGACCACGGCTTCATGAATATCTCGCACTGGGTCAACCTCGCCATCCCGTTTCTTCAGGCGGGCCTAATCAACGCGACCGCGGCTCCAGGCAAAGTTCCGGTCATCACCTCATGGAAGGCTGAGCCGTGGATGACAGGCGGAATGGCGGCGATCATGCTGCACGATCCGAGCGATCACGCGACGGAGCGGCAGGTGAAGGCAATGCTGGACGGCTTGGCGGCGGATCCGGCGAACGGAATCGCGGAGATTCTCGATCGCGACGCCATCCGCAAGCGCGGCACCTTTCCCGATGCGGCTTTTCTGGTGGTTTTGAAACCCGGCTACTACACCGGAAACGCACTCACCGGCAGCCTTGTCATGCCTATTCCCGGCAACCGCGGTTCGCACGGGTTTTCGCCCGAGTATCCCGAAATGCGCTCGTCGTTTTTCGCCTTGGGTGCCGGCATCGCGCATCATCGCGACCTTGGCCTGGTGGATATGCGCCAGATCGCGCCCACCGTGGCAGGAATTCTCCGCGTGCCCATGCCCACAGCCAAGGCAACGCCGCTCCACGTCGCGCCGTAAGTGCGTGGTCTATCGCCCGCGAAGCAAGGCAAGGCCCGGAGAACTCAGGCGATCCTTGTTCCCTCGGTCCCTTTGTCGCTGCTTTTAGAAGATTTTGTAGCTGAGGCCCACACTTCCACCGTACGGGTAGAGCGTGGGAGTGAGGTGCCACTGCTGATATTCGAAGTCGAACGCGCGCAGCGTGAACCGGCGGGTGAGCCTGTAGTCCACTCCGCCGCCGTAGTCGAGGACGAATGCATTCCCCCCCGTGAGAAAATCGGCGGTGCCCATGCCGACCAGAAACTTGCCATACGGCGTGATGCGGTGATACGTAACAATGGGAATCCGCGGGCCGATTAAGTAGGTGCTCTCGCCGTTGCCCGTCGGATCACCTGGTTGATGGAACTGGTTGTAGCGCAGCCAATGGCCTTCGGCTTCCAATTGCACCCAGCGGCTGAAATGGACGTCTACGTAGGCACCGGGGCCATATAACCGGTTGGGACTGGTCTGCGCGCTGAAGCCGTTTCCGGCGTAATCGGGCTGGAACATGGAGCCGAGCGCGCCGGCGGAAACACTAAAGGTGCGCGAGGTGGCTGCAGGCACAACCTGTGCGTGGGCTGAAACAACGGCGAGGAAACCCGCGAAGCAAAAGAATGCAAAGATCGATCGATTCATGAGCTTGATCAACATCCACTTCCCGTGAATCTTATTCACGCCAGGCTACGGCTTGAAGACCCACGCTCAGGACCGGATTGGATGCCCTCATTTCGTATGATGCGTCCTATCCGGTTCCCGGCGTCACTGATCTTATCTTATGGCTGCGGGTTCTGTGCTGCAGCGGGTTGCTGTGGCGGGGGCGCTGTGCCGCCTGCCGCTGTCTGCTGATCCGGAGTGGCAGCGGAGCTACTCGAAGGTTGAGTCGATGGACCAGGCTGGGCATTGTCGGGCGCGGCGGCCGGTTGGTCATTCGCCGGCAGTGCACCGGGCGCGGCCACAGTCGGCGCCGACGCAGGCGGCTCCACGCCGGCATCTTGATAGTGCTGCAGCTTGTAGAAGATCGGCGTCACCTCGAACGGCATCTTGTCGCGCGCGTTCATCGGCGCATACCGCTTCGCGCTCAGCATGTGCACGGTGTCGTCCCAGGGATCGGTCTTGAGCCAGCTTCCCAAAGGCAGCGCGGGCGTCTGTGCCAGGTCGTCCCAGTTCAGCTTCGGAGCCATGTGCTCCACCGCGGCCATCCACGGCGTGCCATCGGCCTTCAGCAGCGAGTCGCCCAGCATCGGCGTATTCAGCGCCTTCAACTCCTTGGCCCGATCCGCCAATTGCTCGTAGTAAAGGCCCGCGTTCGCCAGCCGGTCCTTGTACATGGAATTCTCGAGATACTCCATCGCCTTCTTCGACGCGGAGTCGTTGTCCACATCGGAGTGGTTCATATTGATGCGCCGGAAGGTCGACTCGTCGGGGAACAACAACCGGTCGTTGAAGGCATATCGCGTGTCGATGTGGTGGCCCATGGCAATGTGAGCCAGTTCCATGGCGACTACCGAGGCAATCGCTTCTTCGCTGGGCAGGCTGTCGATCAGCCCCTTGCTCAGCAGGATTGTGTTGCCCACGGTCGTGACTTCCACGGTATCGGTAAGCAGCACGCGCGTGTGAATCTGGTCGGTGAAGGCCAGGTTGTTGGGCACCACCAGGTTGATTACAATCTGGTCCAGAACCTTGTTCTCATAGCCGCCCGCATCGAGCGGCGCCACCAGGCCCGCTTCAACCAGCCGGTCGATCACGTTGTTCTCGGCCTGGGTGATCCACATGCGCGAAGCCTGCAGCGGACCCACATCCTGCGAGTCGTCGCTCTTGTCCACCGCTTCGTCCACTTTCACGGTGACGTTCTCGCTCTCGCGCGTGGGCAGCTTCAGCGAGTAGCCCCAGAAGTGCGTCTGCGCCTTCAGGCCCACCGGCTTGTTGGCGTCGGTGCGCTGCGTCTCCTCGACGTAAACGGCAGCGGGCAGCCAGAGCCCCGGCTGCACGTTCATGCGCCAGCTGTCGAAGTGAAAGAAGTATTTTGAGGCGTCCTCCGAGTTAGGGCCAGTGTAGGTGCCGTTGAAGCGGACCACGTTGGCGCCCTCATCCTCGATCCAGATGCGTCCGTAGAACCGGCCAATGCCTTTGACGTCGGCCTTGGGATGCATGTCGTAGACCCAGGTGCGCACAGTGCCCACAAACTCGCGGCGCACAAAGCTGAATTCATAATGCTGCTGGTCGAATCCCGACGGATCGATGAACATCATCTCCATGAATCCGTTGGGATTGTAGGTAAACTTCTCCAGGCCCAGCACCTTGCTCAGTCCTGTCATGGCCGCAAGCGAACCTTTGAAGAACCCGTGCTTGGTTCCGTCCTTAGGCTGATAGGACCTGTCGAAAAAGTCTCTGCCGAAGTCCACGCGGCTGAGCATGTATTGGTCGTCCGTTGGCACTTCGTAGAGCTTCACGTCCGGCCGCGTGTCCTGGATGTAGGTCTCCACCAGCGGCGTGCGCAGTTGGACGCTCTTGATGAGCACCTTTTCCTGCGCGACCGCCCTTTGCACCAATGCGGCCTGGTCGGCGGTGAGCTGACGGGCCTGTTCGTATTTCGGTTCCTTTTTTGCGTATGCGCACGCAACTCCGATGGTCAGAATCAGGAAGGTTAGGGGGATCTTCCGCAACATCATGTGTGACTCCTGTTGAACTTTGTCCGGCTATGTTCTTGCCTTGCGCGCCATTCCGTGCGCGGCTGCCGAGTATCGGGCCATTGTTGACCTTACCCTCGTGATGCTACGCCAATCGGGGCGCGATTCTACGCCATCTGGAACGTGATGGTAATCTTCGTCGTTACGTCCACGGGCTGGCCATTGTTGGTTGCCGGGCGGAACTTGATTTGCTCCGCCACGCGCCTGGCTTCTTCGTCAAGCCCGTGGCCTAGTCCCTGAAGCACGCTGTGCACAACCACTTGTCCGTTGGCCAGGAACGTCACGCTCAGGACCACGTCTCCTTCGACGTGCAACTGCCGCGCTTCGTTCGTGTAGCGCACCGGCGGCTTGGAAAGAACTTCCACTTCCGTAGAGTGAACCACCTGTGTGGTCATCCTCGGCGCCGCGGCCACCTGCGTCATGCCCGGAATCCCGGCCGTGGCCACCTTGCCATAGTTAGACGTGTTTCCGGTGCCCGTCGCTCCGGGAATGCCGGCCGAGGCCACTCTCCCCGGCGTGCCCGCGCTGGAACCGTATTTGGTTCCATTGCCGAGGCCGGTAGAGCCCACCACACCGTGCGGCGCCACTGCCGGGCCATTCATGCCGCCATAAGGATTCCCGATGGTGGCAACTGTCGCCGGACGTGTGGCATTGGGATTAGGCGTTACTCCAAAGGTCTGGCCCAGATGCACGGGCGCCGTTGACGGTTTCACCGTCGAGTTCTGCGCGGGCATCGCGGCCGCCAGTGCCGCCTTGGGCTGCGGCGCCAGGATCACCGTCTGCGCCTTCGGTTGCACTGCCGGCAGATTTACCTTGGCTTCCATCTGGATCGGCTTCGGCTCGGGCTTTGGCTTGGGCATTTCGATCTGCCGCGGCTGCAGCTCCACCTTGGGTGGCTCTGGCGGCGGAGGCAGCTCCCGCGGCGGCGGCTGCTTGATCTTCACCGCGGGCGGCGGGTTGTTGGGGACCACCAGTTCCGTCATCTCGTAGTGTTGTTGAAGCACCTGTTTCGCCGTCATGCCGATAACGATGGCCGTCACGGCGATCAACACATTGATGCCCCCGCTCATCAGGAAGGCTAGCGGGCGGAACTCGGGCTCGGGCAGCAATCCGAAGGTGCTCTGTCCAGTCGTATAGGATGTCGACATCTCTTTAAACCTCGCTTGCGGCCGCCGCTCTGGCGGAGGGCCAACTCGGGAAAAAATGGCGATTCGGGAATCGCAAACCGTCACGAAAACTGACTGCCGCGCCCTTCCACTTCTTCGATGACGTTCAATCGAGCAAAAACTGCTTCTGCCACCCCGTCATCAGCCGGAAAGTCGATCCTGTCGGCAGCTGAAAACGATGGGCCACGCGGCATCTGCTTCTCATATTCCTGATAGATGCGCCTAACCCTTCCATCGCGTTCTGGTCCAGATCCCTTGAGGGAAATTTGGAAAGGAACTATTACCATTATACGGAGGAGCTGGTTACTCGCAGATCACCCAAATTGTGTAGGTACTGGTACCAAGGGCACAAGGGAATCCGCTTGAATAATCACCTGAGCCGGCCCTGCTGCCCACGGACATTCCGTTCCTTTCCTTGTATGATCCAAGGCACCTCAAAAGGAATCGGCCGCGGGTCTCGCGACTGAAGATGCGCTGCTGGGATGCCAAATCGGGAAGTGAACAACGACCCGACCTTGGTAGTCCCATAACGCCGCGTTCGAACTCTCGGCGCGGCCAACTGCCCATGCGGAAGATTCAGGCCGGACGGCGGGGGGGGCCGCGCGGTCGAGCACTATTCTTATAGACTCAAGGTAAACCAATCTGGACTCGCGAGGATAGTCTTTTTGTGAAGATTTTTGTGACGGGCGGGGCGGGGTACATTGGCGGTACTGTTGCGGGCCTACTAGCCGAGAGGGGCCACAAGGCAGTCGTTTTCGACAATTTGAGTCACAGCCGGCGCAATCTGCTGCCTGCCGGAGTTGAGTTCATTGAGGGCGAGCTGGCTGACCGGCGGGCTCTCGAATCCACCTTTGAAGCGGCCCGGAGCGAAGGCCAGCCCTTCGACGCCGTGCTTCACTTTGCCGCGCTTATTGAGGCCGGCGAGTCGATGGTGCGGCCCGAAATCTTCTTCCGCAACAACACCGCATCCACTCTTTCGCTTCTTGAGGCGATGCTGGCTTCGGGTCCCAGACGGCTGATCTTTTCTTCCACCGCTGCCGTCTATGGCGAGCCGGAATCCGTTCCGATTCAGGAAGATGCACGTCTCGCTCCCTCCAATCCCTACGGCCAGTCCAAGCTCCTCGTGGAGCAGATGCTCGCCTGGTTCAACCGCATCCACGGCCTGCGTTACGCCTCGCTCCGCTACTTCAACGTGGCCGGCGCGTACGAGGGCCCGGCCGGCATCACCCGCGGCGAAGCGCACGAGCCAGAAAGCCACCTGATCCCGCTGGTCCTTGATGTCGCGCTCGGGCGCCGTCCCTCGATCCGCATCTTCGGCGACGATTATCCCACTCACGACGGCACCTGCATCCGCGACTACATTCATGTCTCCGACCTGGCCGAAGCCCACCTTCTCGCGCTCGACGCCCTGAACTCCGGCCCCGAAAAGGACTCTGGCTCCGAAAATCAGGCCCCTCTCATCTATAACCTTGGTAACGGTCACGGTTTCAGTGTGCGGGACGTCATTGAGTCGGCGCGCCGCGTCACCGGCCATCCCATCCCCGCGGAGATTCATCCCCGGCGTCCGGGCGACCCAGCCGTCCTCGTCGCCGGCTCCGAAAAAGCCATCCGCGAACTTGGCTGGAAGCCGCGTTATACCGAGCTCGACGAAATCGTCCGCACCGCATGGATCTGGCACCAGAAGCGCTATCCCGCGTAGGGTTAGACAGACGAAAATGGGTGTCCCAGGTCCGGGGTCCCCGCGGACAGGTCCAAGTCCGTGGGGTGGAGATCCCTCGCATTTGGGGACCTGGGATCGCACGGACGCGGCGGAGGAATTAGCAATGCAGCGCATCTATTTGCTCTCGACAGGTGGAACCATCGAAAAGGTCTACTCCGAACAGAGCGGCGCCGTGGAGAATCGCGCCGCCAAGCTGGACCGCTATCTGCGCGCGCTCCGCCTGCCCGACGCCGATATTCGCTCCATCCAGCTCATGAACAAAGACTCGCTCGAGATGACCGGCGCCGATCGCGCCGAGGTCCGCGATCGCGTTGCCGAGCTTCTCCCCGAAGGCGCTCCCATCGTCATCTCTCACGGCACCGACACGATGGTTGAGACCGGGCTGTTTCTTGAATCGGGGTTCCCCGCCCTTAAAGTTCCGATCATCCTGACCGGCGCCATGTCGCCCCTGGGCTTTGAGGGCAGCGACGCTCTGCAAAACCTTACCGAAAGCCTGCTCGCCGCGCGCTTGCTCTCTCCCGGCGTCTTCGTCGTCATGCACGGCCAGGTCTTTCCCGTCGGCCGCGTCCGCAAGGAAAAAGATAAAGCCACGTTCGTCTGGGATGAGTCGAAATAGGCGACACAATGAAGCAGGATTTTTCTGCAACCGGCGGGGCGCATGTTCGATCCAATCAGCTGGAGGCCGAACGATTCGCCCAAAGAGGTTTTCCCCGATGGCCAACAGCAGAGACAAAGGCTTCTTCCGGGCGTTTCTCGATTTCCTCATTCTCTTCAGCGGTATCTCTACGGCTTCAAACCTGGCCCGCACACAGGGCCGTGCACTTCTCACGCGCGGGATCTTTCTGTTTCGAGGCAAATGAGATTTCTGCCCCGCCCCATATCGAAGCGTTCTGATCTCCGTTCTCTGTTCTCTGATCTCTGTTTTCTGATCTCTCTTCTCTGTAGAATTGAAACTATGCCAATCTCACGCCAGCAGGCCCTCGATTACTTTCAATCCTCAGATCTGATCGGACTGGGATTCGAGGCTGACGCTGTGCGCCGCCGCCTGCATCCCGAGGGCGTGGTCACCTACATCATCGATCGCAACATCAACTACACCAACTACTGCACCGAGTACTGCACCTTCTGCGCCTTCTATCGCCCGCTGCCTCGCGCCGGCAAGCCCGATCCGCGCGCCGACGACGGCTACATCCTCGACCTCGAAACCATCTACGCCAAAATCGCCGAGACCCTGGAGATGGGCGGCACCGGCGTGCTGATGCAGGGCGGCATTCATCCCGATCTCAAGATCGACTGGTTTGAGCGCCTCTTCCGCGGCATCAAAGAGCGCTTTCCCGCAATCTGGCTGCATTGTCTGTCGGCTTCCGAAGTGCTCGCCATCGCCGAGTATTCCTCGCTCGACCTGCGCACTACCATCGCTCGCCTGCGCGATGCCGGCCTCGACTCCATCCCCGGCGGCGGCGCGGAGATTCTCGACGATGAGGTTCGCCATCGCATCGCGCGCCTCAAGTGCGACACCGAAGACTGGGTGAGCGTGCACCGGACCGCGCATCAGTTAGGAATGCGCACCACGGCGACCATGATGTTCGGCGTAGGCGAGAATTTCGATCAGCGCGTTAATCATTTCGAAACAGTCCGCCGCCTGCAGGAAGAGACTGGCGGATTCACGGCTTTCATCCCCTGGAGCTTTCAGCCAGGAAACACGGCGCTCGGTGGGCGCGGCTGGGACGAAGCGACGAGCGTCGAATATCTCAAGGTTCTCGCCATCGCGCGCCTTTACCTCGACAACATCGAAAACGTGCAGGCCAGTTGGGTCACGCAGGGATTGAAGGTGCTCGAACTGGGCCTCCACTTCGGCGGCAACGACGTGGGCTCGGTCATGCTCGAAGAGAACGTCGTCCGCGCTGCCGGCACTTCGAACTGCACCACGGAAGAAGAGCTGCGCCGCATTATCCGCGACGCCGGCTTCAAGCCCGTCCAGCGCGATACCCTCTACCGCACGATGTTTTTGAATTAGCGCCGGTCTTCGAGTTCCAACTCTCGCACAAATCGCGTACCATGCAAGAGGCAGGCTAGCGCTCCCCTCCCGCTCGGCCCGTCCAGGCAATCCCCGCCTCGCAACAGCGGCTTCTTACCAAATCTGGAGGTTATCTTGACTCGAATCTCTACTCGTATCTCTGGAAGTTTTCTGGCTGCAATGGTTTTGGCCTGCACAGCGGCACCGGGCTTTGCGCAAATCGAAACGGAACTCTTGAATCCGGAGGGCGCAACCGCGCCTTGTACCGGGATTGGTCCCATCGCGGCTCCCGTGGTCAAGAAGTGCATCACTCTTTTTGAGCAGGCCGGCTTCATTGTCAACAACCAGCTCGGATACTCGGGCTTCACGATTGGTACAAAAGGCGCCACCGACGGCGCCATCACCGCCGTCGATCCTCAATCCCCGGCCGCCGCTGCGGGATTCAAAGTCGGCGATTCAATCACCGCGATTAACGGCAAGCCGGTCGAACCGACACCCGGCATGATCGCCGCCAAGGGTGTGTTCGGGCAACGCGGCGACACGTTGCACCTGACGCTGAAGCGCGGCGGCTCCCAAGTCGACGTCAGCCTCGTCCGCGCCGCGCAAAATGCACCCGCCGGACCGACGACTTCCGGTTTTATGATTTCGGTCAAAGACATGATCGACTGGCAAAATCAGTTCGCTCCCTGCATCGGTGCCGGCCCGGCTGCTCCGGCCGCGATTGCGTTTTGCTACGGACATTTCAAGCCGTACGGCTTCATCAAGGCTGCGGACCTCGGCTCGACAGGATTCCAGATCGATCTTGAAAATAAGAGCAAAGCGCTGGTGACAACCGTGGATGCCGGCTCTCTCGCTTCCAAGGCAGGCGTCCAGTCCGGTGACGAAATCGTCGCCATCGAGGGCCAGCCTCTAACCGCCAGCAAGGGAGAAGAGGCCAGCGAAATGCTTTTCGGCAAAATTGGCGATCAGTTCAAGATCACGGTTCATCGCGGGCAGAGTGTTTCAACAATCGAATTGACTCTGGCTGCCAAACCCAAGAAATAGCCCATCGAATCGCCCGGCCGTTTTCTTCACCCGGCTCACCAATCCCACGTGGGATCATCGCCGCATGTGTCGCGAGCGGGGCACAATCCTGTCGGTGGGCTCTTTACCTGGGAGGAGTGAAAGCAGTACGGCGGCAGCGAAAAAGGGGTGTGCGACCCTCAAGGGGAAGGCCGGTTGTTCCGGCAGCGCTGCCGCCGCTCTGGGGAGTGCACGTCCCAAAAACGCACGACTTCGGCGCAATGAAAAACTGAGCAGTATTGACCGGTTTGCTGCTTTTTTTTCGAAGCGCCTGGCCAGCGCAAATCATCTACGTTTTATATATGACACATTCTGCTTCGCTTTCTCTCCGCACCCTTGGCAACTCTGATCTTGAACTCACCCCCATCGGACTCGGCACGTGGGCCATCGGCGGCGGCGACTGGGCCCACGCCTGGGGGCCCCAGGACGACGCGGACTCTATCGCCGCCATTCACCGCGCAGTCGATCTGGGCGTCAACTGGATCGACACCGCGGCCATCTACGGCCTGGGCCACTCCGAAGAAGTGGTCGGTCGCGCCGTCAAATCCCTTTCGCGCAAGCCCTACATCTTCACCAAGTGTTCCATGCGCTGGCACCCCGATCGCTCCATCTACAACTCGCTCAAGGCCGCGTCGCTCGCCGAAGAAGTTGAAGCGTCGCTCAAGCGCTTGCAGGTCGACTCCATCGACCTCTACCAGATTCACTGGCCCAACCCCGACAGCGAAATCGAAGAGGGTTGGGAAACGCTGGCGCGACTGCAGGAGGAAGGCAAGGTCCGCTGGATCGGCGTCTCCAACTTCTCCGTCGACCAAATGAAGCGCGCCATCATGATCGCGCCCATCACCAGCCTGCAGCCGCCTTACTCCATGCTTCGCCGCGCCATCGAGGCGGAGATTCTTCCTTTCACGCTGGCCAACGGCATCGGCGTCATCAATTACTCGCCCATGCTCTCCGGCATGCTCACCGGCAAAATGACCGCCGAGCGCGCGGCGAACCTGGCCCCCGACGACTGGCGCCGCAGGAACAAGGAATTCAATGAGCCGCGCCTGAGCCAGAATCTGCGCCTCGTAGACCTGCTGCGCGAGATCGGCAGCGGCCACAGCGTAAGCCCCGGCGTGGTGGCCGTGGCGTGGGTGCTGCACAACCCCGCCATCACCGCGCCGATTGTGGGCGGCCGCAGCGCAAGCCAAGTGGAAGAGACCGCTGCCGCGCTCACATTTCGTTTGACAGAGGAGGAATTCGCAAGGATCGGCGCGTTTCTGGCTACGATGCAGCCGTGAGACCGCTCCGCCTCACGCGTATAAAAGCAAAAACCCCGGCCGAAGCCGGGGTTTTGTTTGAAGGAGAATTCCGATTACATCGCCGCGACAAAGTCCGGAACCATGACGGCCGCGTTATCCTGCAGCAACTGCGTCATGCGGGCGGCCATGCCGGTATAGATTGAGGCGGCGCGGAATGCATTCACGCGAACACCTTCGCTAGCGTGCCGAAATGCATATTGCGTCAGGGCCGTCAGCACGCAAACCCGAATCTGCATCGCGTCACTGTATAAGGTCTCGATCAGCAGCCGATCCACGCCTTCACACTGCTTGGCGGCGTAGCCTGCCATCTCCTGCATGACTTTCGCATTCTGGTACATCACCCACAGGCCCTTCGGACCTTCCATGCGCTGCCATGCATCTTCAGGAGTTGCGCTCAAACCCTCTTGCCACAGGAAATGGTCGCTCAGCTCGCGAGCGCTCCATTCGGGCCTGAGCCGGGCCATCATCGATTCCCATGTCTGCGAATTGCGGCGCTGCGCGCTCTTGCGCCAGCGCAACAGAACCATCGCGATCACAACCACGGCAGCAATTTGGAGTACAAGCAATGCCATTTTCAATCCCCAAAATCAATCTATCTGCAACTGCTAACCCTGTGACTCAACCTGGAGCATTTCTGTGTACACCAATACTTGTAGCAGGAATCAAATCGTTTGTCTGCTCCCAAAACGTGTTTGGAATAACTCTTTAGTGGTATTCATGGCCACTCGCTGGGAACTTGGAACATTTCTGTGTACACCAACACTTGTAGCAGAAATCAAATCGCTTGTCTGCGCCAAAAACGTGTTTGGAATAACCCTTTAGTGGTATAAATTCCCATTCGCTTGGACAATGCACGAAAGTAATGGTTCGCCTTGCGCAGCGGCATTTTTCCGGTTGATTCGCCGATTCGCTCGTCCAATCGCCGCGCCGAAAGTCTTCTACTACAATGGAATACAGACAGAATTCCGCACCAAGGAGCGATCACCATTGCTCGAGCGCACGTTCAGCATCATCAAGCCGGACGCGGTTGCCGCTGGATTGAGCGGCGCCATTCTGGCCGAGATTGACCAGGCCGGTTTCCGCTTTGTCGCCATCAAAAAGGAATCCATCACCAAGCGCGAGGCCGAAGGCTTCTACGCCGTTCACCGCGAAAAGCCGTTCTTCTCCAGCCTCACCGACTTCATGTCTTCGGGCCCGCTCTTTCTCATGGTTCTGGAAAAGGACAATGCGATCACAGATCTGCGCAAGTTGATGGGCGCCACCAATCCCGCCAACGCCGAAGAGGGAACCATCCGCAAGAAATTCGCCCGCTCGCTCCAGGAGAACGCCATCCATGGTTCCGATGCGCCGGAAACGGCTGCCTTCGAAATCGGCTATTGGTTCGCGGGCTACGAGCTGATATAGCCAGCGACGCTGACGTTCGGGCTTGCGCACGGAGGATGGATCGGCTATGGCCGCAAACGACCACCAACTCGCTCGGCTGTTTCTCCAGTCCTCGCGGACACAGTTTCTTGCGCAGTATTTGCCGCGACTCAGGGAATGTGTCGCGCCTCTCAGCACCGAGCAAGTCTGGTGGCGGCCCAACGATGCCTCGAACAGCATCGGAAATCTACTGCTGCATCTGGACGGCAACGTGCGCCAATGGCTGGTTACCTCGTTCAACAAGAATGACGACAAGCGCAACCGTCCGGCTGAGTTCGCTGCGCAAGGTGGGCTCTCTGCCGCCGACTTGCTCGACCGGCTTGGCGCCACGCTCGAAGAAGCAGCCAAGGTCCTCGATCGCCTCACCGTCGAAGAATTACTTGCCCCCTGCGAGATTCAGGGATACCGCACGCGCGGTCTCGACGCCGTTTACCACGTCGTTGAGCATTTTGGCATGCACTACGGCCAGATCCTGTACATCACCAAAAGCATGCTCGCCAAAGACCTCGGCTTCTATAAGGAGCTGAACAAGACCGGCCGCGCCTTAGGTGGAACCAATCTTCCAGCCCGACCGTAATAGACGACATGAAAAGAAACGGCCGGCTGAATGGTCCCAACTCCGCCCAGGCGTGGACCTATATAGGAGCGACACTTTTCCTGTCGGCGTTGCTCGTGTCGGCGATTGTTATTCCCGGACTCCGGCTTCTCCACTCCTTCCAGGCGCTCATCTACATTGCTGTCATCGTTCTTGCGCGCCGGAACAGCCCATGGGGATACGGAGCTGGATTTGCCATCGCGATCGTTTGGAATGGGATGAACCTTTTCGTCACGCACCTCATACAGGTTGGCGCCGCCGCCATCTGATTATCGCTGCGCACTGGGCACGTACAGCAGCTCGTCCCGATGATGGTCACCCTGGGCGGAATCGGGCATTTTGTTCTTATCGTCGCCGCACTCATTGCGCTTGTACGTCACAACACAGAACCCCAAAAGTGGTGGAAGTTCGCGGGCGGCGGCGTTCTTTCCATCGCTTATTTTGCTCTGATTGTCGCTTTTGCTCGGCCTCACTGAGAACGCGTTTTTGCGCCCGGTTTCACGGGCGCCGCGCGACGGCCACGCGCGGAATGCCTTGCAAATCGTTCGTGAATTCGATCCCGGTGAACCCGGCGCCGGCGAGTAAAGCCTCGACTGCCGGCTGTTGGCTAAAGCCAATCTCCAGCGCCAGATAGCGTTCGTGAAAAAGTGCGGTGAACGCCGCGGGGATCAGCCGCCGATAGATTTCCAGACCGTCGCCACCTGCAAACAGAGCCTGCGCCGGCTCGTAATCGCGCACTTCAACAGAAAGCGAATCGCGATCGCCCTCCGCCACGTAGGGCGGATTGGAAACGATCAGATCGAACAGCCTACCCGCCACTGGAGCCAGCAAATCGCCTACGCGGAAGATCACGCGAGCCTCTACACCATGGCGCTTCGCGTTGGCTCGCGCCACGTTCAGAGCCGCTGCGGAGATGTCTGTCGCGTGAATGTCCGCGTCGGGCAAATTCGAAGCCAGTGCCACGGCAATCGCTCCCGACCCCGTACCCACGTCAACGATCCGCTGTCGCTCGAACCCGCGCGCAAGCTCGATCGCCTTTTCCACCAGGTGCTCGGTCTCGGGCCGTGGAATCAGCACGTCGCGATTGACCTTAAAATCTAACCCGTAGAACTCCGCTTCTCCCGTGATGTATTGGATCGGCTCCCCGCCGCGCCGGCGTTCTACCCATGTACGAAAATCAGCTATCGCATGAGCCGGC
This sequence comes from Acidobacteriaceae bacterium, assembly GCA_003138515.1. GTDB lineage: Bacteria > Acidobacteriota > Terriglobia > Terriglobales > Acidobacteriaceae > Telmatobacter. The sequence goes on from PLGG01000056.1 coordinate 151,309, forward strand.
AGCGTTTCGTATCCGTGCGCAATCATCCAGGCCAGGTTTGTGTCCGGCGCATCTCCTTTCAGAACGTGAAGCAGCAGCGTCTCGGCGTCGCGGCGCGCGCGCTCCGCATGCAGCCCCTCAACCAGCGAGTGCTCCGCCTCCGACAGCAAAGCGCGAATTGTCTCTGAATCACTTGGTGTAGGCTGCATAGGAACTGGACGCTGGGTCTAAACAGGATAACGCTCCAGCTCGATGCACTGGCGGGCCACCGCGCGGCTTAAAGCCACCGCATTCCCTGGGGTAGCCCGCGCCAGCCGGCGCAGAATCGCCAACTGTGTGCTCAGCGCGTCGCCTTCCCCGCAGGCCGCGAGCACTCGCCGCGCCGCCTGTTCGGCCAGCGCCATTGTTTCATCCGCCAGCAGACCCGTCATCGCCGCGGCAACCTCAGCCGAGCTGCGGCCCGCGCGCGCCATCTTCTGCGCGCGTACCAGCGCCGACTCCAGCGCATACACCTGGCTGATCATGTCCGCGAGCTCGGCCATGATCTCCTGCTGCTCGTCCAGTCCCGTCATGAATCGTTGGCTCGCCACGCCCGCCGCGAACAGCGCCATCTTCTTCACCGCGGCCAGCACGGCCGCCTCGGACGCCAGCGGCTGCCCTTGATCCGCATCGCTGCCGAACGCGGGCGGCTCCATCATTTCGTCCATCACGCGCTTGATCGCTGCCAGCAGCGGCAGCTTCCCGCTCATCGCGCGCTTCATCATCCATCCCGTGATGATCAGCCGGTTGATCTCATTCGTTCCTTCAAAAATTCGATTAATGCGCGCGTCGCGGTACGTCCTCTCCGCCGGGTACTCTTTGACGTAACCGAATCCGCCCATCGTTGCAATCAACTCGTCAGCAACCATCGTGAGCATCTCCGAGCCGTAGACCTTCAAGATGGAGCACTCCACTGCATACTCCTCAATGTTGCGCGGAACATCGACGGCCTGCGCCGCACTCGCTCCTTCGAGCTTTGCCTCATCCAACCGAGCCCCGTCTAGCCGAGCCCCTTCTAGCCGAGAATCGATCAGGCCAGCCGTGCGGTAGACCATGCTCTCCGCCGCATACAGTTGCACCGCTGCCGACGAAATCTTGCGCTGGATCAATCCGAACTCGGCGATCGACTTGCCGAATGCGCGGCGCTCCTTGGCGTAGCGGATCATTGCGGCCAGCGCATGCCGCGCCCCGCCCACGCAGGCCACTCCCAGCTTGAAGCGGCCCACGTTCAGCACGTTGAACGCAATGTGGTGCCCCCTGCCGGCCTCGCCCAGCAGATTTTCTTTTGGAATCTTGCAATCCTGCAAAACCAAAGGACAGGTCGACGAGCCGCGAATTCCCAGCTTGTGTTCCTCGGCGCCTACCGTCAGCCCCGGTGTCCCGCGCTCGATCAAGAACGCCGAAAACTTTTCGCCGTCTATTTTCGCGAAGACCGTGTACAGCCCCGCCGTTCCGCCGTTGGTCAGCCACTGCTTCTCGCCGTTCAGAATGTAGTAAGCGCCGTCGGGGGTGAGCGCCGCGCGGGTGCGAATGTTCATGGCGTCAGAGCCCGAGCTGGCCTCGGACAATCCATAAGCGCCAATCCATTCGCACGTCGCGAGTTTCGGCAGGTAGCGTCGCTTCTGCTCTTCGGTCCCGTACCACACCAGCGGCAACGTGGCGATGCCGATGTGCGCGCCGAACGCCGTCGAAAAGCTGGCCAGCACGGAGATGTGATCGGTGATGAGCGTCGAGCTCACCTTGTCCATCCCCAGGCCGCCGTACTCCTCGGGAATATCGACCGCGGTGAATCCCAACTCCGCGGCCTTGCGCATCACCGCCCGCATTGCGCCCGGCTCTTTTCGCTCGATGGCCGCCACGCTCGGCAGAATTTCCTCGCGCGCGAATCGCTCCGCGGTGGCCGCGATCTGGCGCTGCTCTTCGTTCAGGTCTTCGGGAGTGAAGATTTCATCCGGCGTGCGCGACTCGAGCAAAAAGCTGCCGCCCGCGGCGGCAACAATGCCCGCGCCGGCAACTATTGTGGATGCGGCGACTGCGTCCATTGGCTTCAGGGGCCTCCTTGCAACACGTCCCTGACAAGGGATCCAATGCGCCAACCTTACGCCAGCGGCTCAAGTCTCCGCAACCATCCGCGATCGTCTGCCCTCTATCGCCTAAACCTAGCGCGTTGACTCGAACAGGAACCAGGCGCGCCGCTCCGCTTCGTCGATCCACACTTCGATCAAACTCGTGGTCGCGTAGTCGTTGGCATCGGATGCGACCTCGTGCGCCTCGCGCAGGCTCTGCGCCAGCGCTTTGTTGTCGGCCTGGAGCTCCTCCAGCATTCCGTGCGCCGGAACAAACTCGTAGTCGTTGTCGCTGATCCGCTGCAGCCGCGCAATGTGCCCGATAGAGCGAATCGTCTGCCCGCCAATCTTGCGAACCCGTTCGGCAATGTCGTCGCTGATTTTGAAGATTTGATCGGCCTGCTCGTCGAGCAGCAAATGATAATCGCGAAAGTGCGGACCGCTCATGTGCCAGTGGAAGTTCTTGGTCTTGATGTAGAGCACAAATACGTCCGCCAGAAGCGCATTGAGCGCGATCGATAATTCCTTCACCTGCTCGGGTGTGAAGCCATCCGGATTGCTTGTCTTGGCCGCCTTGTTCGATTCGGTTGCGTGGGTTGGCATGAAACCTCCATTGCCGCAGACGGGAATCTGCTCACCTTGAACCGGAGCCTGGCGTCTGGGCGATACATTCGTTGGATGCCGGACCGCGAAGAATGGTTCGCAGAGTTAGAAATGTGGAAATCGGAAGTTGTTCTGATCCTCACAAAAGCAGAAGGGGCGCCTGCGGATACGCCGCCTGCGCCCTTTCTGCCGGACTATAAATACTCCCCCGAACTTAGACCTTCAACGCCGGGTGCGCCGCGTAGTGCAGCAGCACCGCGACCGCGCAGCTCGTAAGCCGCGTTTCTGCTGAATCCGCCCGACTGGTCAGGATCGTCGGCACGCGCGCGCCCAGCACGATGCCGGCCAGTTGCGCTCCGCCCAGGTATTCCAGTTGCTTGGCCAGCATATTGCCGCTTTCGAGGTCGGGCACAACCAGAATGTCGGCCTGTCCCGTCACCGGCGAAACCAGCTTCTTGATCTGCGCCGCCTTCTGGCTCACCGCGGTATCGAACGCCAGAGGTCCGTCGAGAATCCCGCCCGTGATCTGGCCGCGATCCGCCATCTTGCACAACGCAGCAGCGTCGAGCGTCGACTGGATCTTCGGGTTCACAGTCTCGACTGCCGAGAGCAGCGCAACCTTGGGCTCTGGAATGCCCAGCGCATGAGCCAGGTCGATCGCGTTCTGCACAATGTGGATCTTGTCTTCGAGATCCGGTGTAATGTTGATGGCCGCGTCGGTGATCAGCAGCGTGCGCGCGTAGGCGGGCGTATCCATAATGAACACGTGCGAGATGCGCCGCGCCGTGCGCAGCCCGGTATCGCGCTGCATGGCCGGCTTCAACAGCACGTCGGTGTGCAGGCTGCCCTTCATCAGAGCCTGCGCGTTGCCTGCGCGGCACATCACCACCGCGGCTTCAGCGGCATGTGCCTCGGTTTCGGCCTCTACGATCGGAAAGGCGCCAATCTCTGCGCCGATCTTTGCCGCCAGCGCCTTCATGGCCTTTTCGGGTCCAATGAGCGTTGGCTCGATCAGCCCGGCAGCCGCGGCTTCCACGGCTCCGCTCAGCGCCACCTCGGTCAGCGGCCAAACCACAGCCGTCGTGATGGCCGGAAGATTCTTGCAGCGCGCAATGAACTTGTGAAAGACGTGGTAATCCGGCGGATGGCCGACAAGTGGGTCAACGGCAACAGCCTCAGCCAACATTGCAAGGTCGCTCATGGATCGCTTCTCCCAGCCGGCGGAGCCACTGGCTCGCCAGCCTTACTCATATATTGTCGCGTGCCCGCCGCGAACTACGTGTGCCTTCGGTCACAGTTCGGGCTTGCGTCTCTACATGCGGTACCAAACCGGCACTAAGTGCTGCTTTCCGCCGCATTTCGCTGGCGATCTCTTCCGCTTTCTGCGATGTGCGAATCCCCGCTCATTTGGCCGCGATTTGCGCCTGTTCCGCCTCGTTGACTCGGCAAGAAATTCAGGCCTATACTCGGGATTACCGGGCCTTCCCCCCAGCCACCAACGGTCAGCGGCGTTCTCCGCCGGCGCCGCATTCATGGAAAAGGAGAGTCTTATGAAAAGACTTCTCGCCATCGCCTTTTGTGCTCTGCTTGTTTGCGGAGTTACAGCGCCGCCTTCCTCAGCTCAAATGACCCAGCTGACCAGCGCGCTATCTGGGAAAGGGAAAAAGCAGCAAGACCCGAACGATATCAGCAATGTCGACAAGGACAAGATCGCCCGGATCGAGGCGATGCCGGAGGTGCAGGACGCTATTCAGCAGGAATGGGACACGCTGCGCCGGAACGATATGCAACTGGCTTATGGCATCAACTTGACTGCAACCAAGGGATTGGCCCAGGACGCCGCTGCCGGGGATTCATTTGACCAGCAGCGTCTCTACAGCAATCCCGTGGTGCAAAGCTACGTCAACCACATCGGGCAAAGGCTCGTTCCCAAGAATTCAACCAACGTTTACACCTTTCGCGTCCTCTACGATCCCATCCCCAAGGCACTTACCCTTTCCACCGGAACCATCTATCTCTCCACGGGATTGGTTTCCATGCTCGACAGCGAGTCGGAAGTGGCCTACGTCCTGGCGCACGAAATTGCCCACGTTGAATTGAGGCAGGCTTACCTGCGCATTCGCGACAAGCATGTGGCAGAGGAGTTGGCTAAGGAGAAGGCCGAGAAGGAAAAGATGATCACCGACGTGGGCTCAATGGTTATGGGAGCCGGACTGGGCGGCGCCATGATCCCGCTCCGCCTGGGAGGGTTGCTCGGCGGCAGCGCCGGCCTGGCCACTGGAATGGAAGTCGGCCACTACTTCATTCATCCGCAGATCGAGCCGGTGCTCTGGGCCTCGAAAGAAGAGGACGAAGCCGACGATATGGCGATCAATTTGATGATCGAACAGGGTTACGACCCGCGCGAAGTCAATCGCCTTTTCGCCTCGCTGAATCAGGTTGTCACCGCGGACTCGCGCATGGGGCTCGGTTTCATGGGCAGCGCGCCGCGCATTAAGGAGCGGCAAGCCCACCTGGACACGCTCTTTGGCGGAGACCTGAAGGCAGAGATCGAGCTGCGCACCAAGGGCAAGGGCTTCAATTCCAATAGTCCCGACTTCGGGCCCATGATCTCCTCCGTCAAGCGCGACAACGGGATTCTGGCTATGGACTACGATCTCTTCGCCGTGGCCAAGAGGAACCTGCAGGGCGCCGTCTCGGAGCGGCCCGACGATCCCTACGCGAACTTCTATCTCGCCAAACTCGAACGCCTCACGGCGCGCACTCCCGACGAGCGGCAGGACGCGCTCAACCACCTGACCACCGCACTGCGTCTCGATGCGGACCGGGGCGCCATCCCCTCGGCTCACCTGGAGTATGCCGTCGCCCTGATAGAGGCTGAAGATTCGTCGAACCACGATCAGATTTCGAGCGAGCTCAAGACCTATGTCACCCTCTCCGAGCGCGATCATGGCGGACTTCCGTCCAACATGCCGCTGATCTACGACTATCTGACTGCATCCGGCGACGGGCGGTGGTATCTGCCTCCGCAGTGGTTTGACGCACAGTTGACCAATAACCCCGGCTTTTCGACCACCGCGCCTGAAGCTGTGATTCGCAAGGCCAGTATGCTGGAAGGACCGGCTTCGGGGCCTTCTTCAGAGCCGGGCACGACGCCTGCTTCCCGCACCAGGGTCAAGACGGCCGCGGCAAACAAGCCGACAACGGCGAAGGCCACCCCGCCGGCAGCAAACTAGAGAATTGCGCACGGTTTTGCGCAGACCGCTCATCCGATCTGGTCCATCAGCTTGCGTTACTCTGAATTCTTATGGGCCAGATCCGCATCCTTCCCGATCAGGTTGCCAATCAGATCGCCGCCGGCGAGGTGGTTGATCGGCCCGCATCCGTCGTCAAGGAGCTGCTCGAGAACGCTCTCGATGCCGGAGCCACGCGCATTCGCATCGACGTGGAGGGCGGCGGGCGAAAGCTGATCCGCGTCTCCGATGACGGCCAGGGAATGAACCGCGACGACGCCCTGCTGGCATTCGAGCGCCACGCAACCTCCAAGCTGCGCACCGCCGACGATCTGCTCTCCATTGCCACGCTCGGCTTTCGCGGTGAGGCGCTGCCCTCCATCGCTTCCGTTGCGCGCGTCACGCTTGAAACGGCCACCGGCGACGAAACTGCAGGCACGCACATCGAAATCGCCGGCGGCAAAATTTATCGCGTCGAAGATGCTGCCCTGCCTCGCGGCACTACGATCGCAGTCGGCGATCTATTCTTCAACACTCCCGCGCGCCGCAAATTTCTTCGCGCCGAATCCACTGAACTCTCCCACATCACCGCGCTGGTCACGCACTACGCTCTGGCCCATCCGGAAAAACAATTCGATCTCGTCTCCGCCAGCCACACCATTCTCACGGCTCCTCCCGTCGCCCGCACCGCGGAGCGCATCTTTCAACTCTTCGGCAAGGAGACGCTCGGCCAACTACTTCCCGTCGCCGCTGAAGCTCCATTCGAGCGCGCCGGCCTGCCCGAGCCGCCGCCATGGAAGAAGGATCCGGATCAGCCTCCGCGTATTCCCGGCTCGCTGCGCCTCACTGGCTTCTACTCCAAGCCGGAGCTGCAAAAACTGAATCGCAACTCCATCTACATCTTTATCAACAAGCGCCTCATCCGCGACCGGCTTCTGCTCCACGCCATCACCGAGGCCTATCGCAACGTAATCCCGCCCACCAGCTTCCCCGTGGTTCTGCTCTTCCTTGAAATGCCTCCGGAAGAAGTGGACGTGAACGTCCACCCCGCCAAAACCGAAGTCCGCTTTCGCCAGCAGAGCCACATCCATGACTTCGTCCGCGACAGCCTGCGCACCGCGCTCATCAAAGCGCGCCCCGCCGCCGGATTCCTCGCTGCCCTCGACTCGCAGCCCTCGGCCAGCCCCTCGCTCATGCCGCCCGCGGCGTCGCCGCTGCCCGGAGCACCCGACCGCGACTCGCTCGGCCCGTCCGTTCCCTTGCCGCCGGACTCCGATCCGACCGCCTTTGCCGACGCCGAAAGCTTCCACCTCACCCCGCGCCTACCTTCGCCCGTTCCCGGCGCGCTGCCCTTCAGTGAGCGAAGTCTTGACGAGCGAAGTTTTGATGGCCCGGGCTTTCCTGACGGCCAGCAGCCCCTGCCTGAAGGCCAGCTCGCCCGCAGTCTCGACCCGCAAGCCTGGGCTGCGGCAGCCAACGCCTTGTTCGCCCCGGACTCCGCGCCGAACGTCGGCGATTGCAGCCCAAACCCCAACGGCGCAACAGCTTACGGGAGCAACTCCGCCGCCGCGGCAGCCCTCATTGAAGCCGAGCAGGCCGCCAATTCCCTCAACCGCCTTGGCTCGCTCAAGCCTCTCGGCCAGTTGCGGGACTCCTTCATTCTGGCTGCCGGTGACGATGGATTGTGGATCATCGACCAGCACGTTGCACACGAGCGAGTGCTTTTTGAGAAGATCCTCCGCGACCGCCAGGTGGAACGCGTCCAACGTCAGCGCCTGCTCATGCCTTTGCTTGTGGAATTGAAGCCCGAACAGATGGTCGTCTTCGCCCGCATCGCCGAGGAGCTAGAAAACAACGGCTTTGAGGTGGAACCCTTTGGCCCTCAAACACTTGCAGTCAAAGCGGCCCCCGTTGGCCTCGAAGGCGCCGAGCTCGAGCGCACGCTCGCCGAAGTCATTGATCAGTCGACCGCAGATTCCGCAGAACCCTCTCGGAATGAGGAACTTAACCGTCTCCGCTCCCGCATCGCCGCCTCCATTGCCTGCCATTCCGCCATCAAGGTCAATACACATCTTGATCTAAACCGTATAGAATGGTTATTGTTAGAACTTGCTAAGACCAGCCACCCAACCAGTTGCCCGCATGGACGTCCAATCGCTTTGCTGTATTCTTGGAATGAGATCCAGCGGGCCTTTCACCGAATTTAGGGTCCTTTAAGAGACCTCTCGGACGCTTGGAAGGTGGCAGGACGCGCTCCTAGGAGCGCGGGATTCTGGCCGTGATCGCCAACCTGGAAGCGAGGTTTTCTTTGACAGCAGAACAGTTGGAAGCATCGCGCGCCGAAAGGATGCGCCTGAACGGACGCGGGCAGTTGACCCTTGATGAAGCCCGCACTTGGTTGGAGGAGACGGGGTTGTGTCTCTTTCTACCGCGGCGACAGTTCGCCACATTCACTGCCCCCACCTTCGTTGAAGCCGTAGCCGGCGAGCACGTTTCCACTCCCTCGGCCAAACTGGTTTCCGTTGCGGAAGATCTGCTGGTACGTCTCGAGTCGGAAAGCGTTGCAGTTCGCCTCAATCTGCTCGGCCAGCCCGGCGATTCACCCGACTTTGTTGTCGCGGCATGGGTCTTGCCCTACGTCTATGCGCTCCGCGGCGATCGCGACTGGCGGCGCATCCCGCAGTTGACCGGATCGCGCCAGGTTTCGCAGCTTGCGATTCAGGCCTACAAGCAACTTGAAACGGGCGACGCTACCATTACTCAGTTGCGGCACTCGCTCGGCCGCGAAGTCTCTGAATCCGCGGTTCTGCGCGCCATTACCGAGCTCTGGCAGCAGCTGCGCATCATTCCTGTTGTCTCCGCTCCCGGCAAATCGCCGCAGTGGCAGCTCCTGCGCCTGCGCTATCAGAAGGCCATTGCTGAAGGCGCGTCTACCTCTCAGGTCACCGCCATCTCCGTGCTCGCATCTATTTATCTTCAGGCAGTGATTGCCGCCAGCATGGAAGAAGTGGAAATGTTCCTTGCGCCGCTCACCGCGCGCAGCAAGGTCCGCGAAGTGTTGCGCGGCTTGGTTGCCACACGCCAGGTGCACTCGCTCGCTCTGGGCCACGCCCCGCACTTTTACGTCGCCGGAACGCTGCCGGAGTTTGCAGCGGCGCCCACGGTTTACGCCAGTTCGTCCATGCCGGCCTCCTCGCACTTTCTCCGCTCCTATGAGCACGAGGAATCGCTGCGCGAGCCGGTCGAGCACCGATTTGCTCCAAGCTCGCCTGCTCCAAGTCGGCCTGCTCCTCAATTTGCTTCCGCGCCGCCGCCGCAGCCCAAGCCGGCCGAGCCTGCAATCGAGCACCCCGCGCAACCGCGCGAAAAGGCGCAAGCTTCGCGGCCTCGCTTCAGTCATCAGCCCGCTCGCGCACGCAACCGCAAACCGGCGCAGAGTTCCTCCGCCGGTCGTGTCGCCCGCCGCTCCGGCAGCGACGCGCGCACCGCTTCGCCTCGCGCCAACGGCAGCTCGCGCCACGCGCACACCTCGCGCTTGGCAAAGAGCGCTTCGAAAAACGGGCACGCGCCTCACTCCGCCAAAAGCGCTACCAACGGGAACCGCTTTCGTTCAAACGGCCACTCACGGCCCGCCAACGGCCTGCACAAAGCAAAGCCGGCCGCGGCCAGAAACCTGCGCAACGGCCACGCCAGCAACGGAAAACCCGCCGCAAAGTCCGTCTCCCGGCGCGTTGACGCTTCCCGCCCCGTTTCGCGGTCCGGTGCGCGCCCCGCCGCGCGCGGCGGCCGCAAACCGGCATTGGCGGCGTCCACTAAGGCTGGCAACCGCTCGCGCTATGGCTTTACCGCTTCCTCCAATCGGCGATCGAAGAAACGTGGGTGAGCGAGAGTGGCTGAGCGAACGCCGATGAGCGAACCCAGATGAGCGAAACTGGATGAGCGCGGAAGAAAAGCGCACCGCCGCTCCGGAGCGCGCACAGAAAATCATCGTCGCTATCGACGGCCCTGCCGGCGCGGGAAAAAGCACCATCGCCCGCCACCTTGCCCGGCACTTCGGCCTGCTCAATCTTGAAACTGGCGCAATGTACCGCGCCTTCGCCCTCAAGGCTCTGCGCTCTGACGTCTCTCTGGACGACGCCCGAGCTCTCGAAGAACTCGCCCGCGAAACCGAAATCCGCCTCGAGCCCGGCGACCAGGAGAATCTCGTCCTGCTCGATGGCGAGGACGTGAGCGGCCTCATTCGCAATCCCACCGTTACTGATGCCGCATCGCGCGTCAGCGTCTTCCCCGCCGTGCGCGCCTGGATGGTCCGCCTCCAGCAGCAGGTGGGAGCTCGCGGCGGAGTCGTCATGGAAGGCCGCGACATCGGCACCGTCGTCTTCCCGCACGCCGAAGTCAAAATCTTCCTTGATGCTGCGCCCGAAGTGCGCGGCCAGCGCCGCTACGAGCAGATCGGCCAAAAGGGCACGACGCCCGCGCCGCCGCCTCAAGAAGTTTTGCGCGACCTCCGCGCCCGCGATGAGCGCGACCGCAATCGTGCCGACTCCCCGCTCAAGCCTGCGCCCGATGCCGTCATCCTTGATTCCACGCGCATGTCGCTCGATCAGGCGCTCGCCGCCGCAGAAGCCATCGTCGCCGAAAAACTAAACCTGACGTCCTAAGGCCTATCGACTTATTCCGACGGAAGCGACGGGGGTCATTTTTCCTCAGTTCCCATTTAGAGCGCTTGGCATAGGCAGAGGCGGTCCTGAATAGTGAACGAGAACGATCCGCCAGACTCCATGTTCTTTGTGATAAACTTGGCTCTCCCGCCCTTCAGTCGTGATCGCAGTCCCATCCTTCCTGGTTGCGTGAAAAGTCCACGTCATCTCGGACCATGCGGCGTCATCGTAAACGTGGACCTTCGGATCATGCAAGATCAGCTCGCGTTTTGAAAACATGCCGCCCATGATTCCGATGTAGACGTGATCTGCAATCTGCTTGAAACCGTGCTCCGTGCCCAGCGGATGAATGAAGGTGACGCCCGGATCTTGAGACCAGATCTCGGACGCAAGGGAAACATCGACGTTGTCGACCGAGATCGCGTACTTCTGCAGAACTGCCCTGATCTGCTCTTCGTCGCCGCCGATTCCCTGGGCACAAGCGGCCGCGCATAGGGCAACCAAAAGCAGAGCTGGCGTGAGAACCAGCGTGGAAGCGAGGCGGGATCGCAAGGATTTGGTTCGCATAGTCCCCAGATATATCATCAGCACCGAATCCAAACGCTCCCTCAACCCCTGATTTCAGTCTTATGCCGCATGCGATAGGCTCATAGATGTATGGAAGTGACTTGCAGCCGTTGCCACCAGACTGTGCAGCCCGCGGATTGCTTTTGCCCCTTCTGCGGTCTGCCTCAGCTCGTCTATACGGCTGACGGATCCACCGGGCTTGGCCAGCTCGAGCGCGCGGACGAACCGGTTCGCGACGCGAGCTCGGTTGACTGGAAGGCGGCCCTGCGGCTGGCTCTCATGCTGGCTATTCCGGCTGGCGCTATCTGCTCCATGTTCTCTCCGGCGGGAGTCTATGGATTGCCGTTGATGGCTGCGGCCGGAGCCTGGGCGGTGGCCCTCTACATGCGCGGCCGCCGTCCCGCCTGGATCACCATCGGAGCCGGCGCGCGCATCGGCCTCGTCACAGGCATTCTCGGCGCCTGGACCGCCGCGTTCACCACCGCAATTTCGCTTTACGCCATGCGCTTCTGGCTGCATCGAGGCCCGGCCATCGACGATGCGTGGCTCGCCCAGATCAATCTGTCCACCCAGCAACTGGCCACCATGAACTTCGATGCCCAGCAGATCGCGATGAATAAGGCCATCATGCTGTCGCCCGAAGGACATGCCGGTTACATGCTGTTCACCACCGCTTTTCTCGCCATCATCCTTCTTGCCGTTTCTGTCGCCGGCGGCGCGCTCGGCGCTCGTTTCCTCGGCCGCCCGCGCAGGATGGAAAGCTAGGGTCTTTCTCCACTTGACCCTGCCTCGAACCTACGGTATCTTAGTTTTTATGAGTTTAGAGCTCACTATGTTGGCGTGTCGGGCGTGTTGTTTCACGTCACACCGGCCTTGTTGTTGAGCGGATTTCAGACTCAGCCGATTCACCTTAAGGCCGCGTGACAGCAAATCTGCTGGCGCGGCTTTCGTGTTTAGGTCGGTGAATCCAAATCGACACCAAACCCCAATTCAACACTCTTGACGCAACCATGACAGTTCTTCCCCAAACACGGCGCTCCATCACTGCCTCCCGGATCACTGCCTCCCGGCGGTTCGCCTGTTGTTGCTGTTGTTGTAGCCGCTAACTTCCCCTTTCCATCTTCCATTTGAAGCGCGCCCAAGACTTTTTCAGACTCCTTGTGGACGTTTCCCCAGGTCGCGCTCATATCCCTAAGCCTCCACAAGCAGGCTTTGACCAACCCTTCAGGAGACACAGATGACCATTCAGAAAAAACTGGCTCGAATTTCCTTGGTTCTATCCCTCGCAATTGCGGCCCTCGCCGCAGTGCCGGCCCGCGCGCAAATTGTCGGCGGCAACGTGGGCGGCATCATTCGCGACTCCACCGGGGCCGCATTGAGCGGCGCTACCGTCACCGTTCGCCAAACCGACACCGGCGCAACGCGCACGCTCGTCACCGGTTCGGATGGCCGCTATGCAGCGCCCAGCGTGCCCGTCGGTCATTACACCATTTCTGTCACGCACGATGGCTTTCAGCCGGAGGAGCGGACCGGCATCGTGCTGGTGATTGGGCAGAGTGTGCAGGTGGACCTCGTGCTGGGCGTGAGCTCGGTCCGCGAAACGGTGGTTGTCAACGCCGGCGACCCGGTCGTGAACACCACTTCGCAACAAACCGCCGGACTCGTCGACGAGCGCCAGGTCAAAGAGCTGCCGCTCAACGGCCGCAGCTTCGACCAACTGCTTACCCTCAATCCCGCTACCGTGAACTATACCGGCGAGCGTTCGGGCAGTATCGGCACCTCCAACTCCTCGGTGGGCAACATGTTTTCCGTCGGCGGCCGCCGCCCGCAGGACAATCTCTTCCTCCTCAACGGAATCGAGTACACCGGAGCCTCGCTCATCAACGTCACGCCCGGCGGCACCAGCGGCCAATTGCTCGGCGTCGACGCGGTGCGCGAATTCAACGTCGTCACCGACACCTACGGCGCCAGCTACGGCAAGCGCGACGGCGCGCAGGTCTCGATCGTCACCACCTCGGGAACAAACTCGCTGCACGGCACGGCTTTCGAATTCATCCGCAACAGCGCTCTCGACGCGCGCAACTACTTCGATCAGTCGTCAATCCCCGAGTTTCAGCGCAACCAGTTCGGCGGAACTCTGGGCGGGCCCATCCGCAAAGACAAGCTCTTCCTGTTCGGTAACTATGAGGGCTTTCGCCAGGCCTGGGGCCTGAGCGACGTCACGCTCGTTCCCGACAACGAAGCGCGCCAGGGCTATCTGCCCTGCGCCCAGGTCACTCCCGCGCCGAACCCGTGCCCCAGTTCAGGGCTGGCCAACGTGGGCGTGAACTCGGCCGTAGCCCCGCTGCTGAACCTTTGGCCGGTGGAGAACGGCCCGGAGCTACTCTCGAACGGCAATCCCAGCGGCATTGCGGAAGCCTTCAGCCATCCGCCGCAGCACATCAACGAGGATTTCGGCACCACTCGTTTCGATGACAATCTCGGCAGCAAGGATCTGCTGTTCGCCGTCTACACCGTTGATGCGAGCTCTGCAACTTCGCCCTCCGCCAATCCCCTGAGCTACGTCAACGAGAACCTGCGCGAGCAGGTCGCCAGCATTCAGGAGCAGCACGTGATTTCGACCTCTTTGCTCAACACTGCGCGCTTCGGCTACTCGCGCGGCAGCTACTTCTTCACCGGACTCGTGCCTGTGACCGGCGTACCGGGCTGGGTCTCCGGTGATCCCGTCGGCGCCATCGTCATCAGCGGCAGCACGGCTTCAAACGGCGCTTCCTCCATCACTGGCGCAGGCGCCAACGTGGGTAGCAACAACCGCACCGCGCGCAATCTCTTCACCGAAGACGATCACGTCTACTGGTCCAAAGGCCGCCAGCAGATCGAAGCCGGCGGATGGCTGCAACGCGTGCAGGCCAACGATCTGCTCGCGCAGAATCAGTACGGCCAGGCCTCCTTCAGCACGGAGCAAACGTTCCTGAAGGGCACCGTGGCCACTTTCACCCTGGTTCCCGCGCCCACCGCGATGGGCTGGCGTTCGTTTCTGGGCGCAGGCTTCTTTGAGGACACCATCAAAGTCACGCCGCGCTTCGAGCTCCGCGCCGGCTTCCGTTCGGAGTCCACCAACGGATGGAACGAGTCGCAGGGCCGCGCCGCGAATTACGCCATCGTCAACGGCGTTCTGCAAACCACACCCGTCGTCGGCAACTCCGCGCTCTCCACTAACCGCGCAAGGTTCCTGCCCAATCCGCGCCTCGGCTTTGCCTGGGACGTGCGGGGTAACGGCAAGACGGCCATCCGTGGAGGCATCGGCCTTTACCACGGCCTGCTCGACACGCTTGACTACCGTCTCGATCAGACCGCGCCCTTCAATACGGCTGAGTCCATCAAGACCATCGCAGTGTCGAGCCTGAATTTCACCGCCGGTGTGCCGCCGCCCTCCACCGCCAAGGTTTCGCCGAGCAATGTGCAGCCCAATCTATCGACCCCGGCGGACATTACATGGAGCCTGCGCATCGAGCAGCAGGTCGCTCCCAACACTTCGCTCACAGTCGGTTACGTGGGCTTTCACGCCTACCACCAGATTCTTTCCGAGGACATGAACGAGCCCACGCCGGTCTACGCGTCGACGGGCCAGGTCTACTACCCCTCAACCACCGACGTGAATCCGAATCTCGCCAATTCCACTTCATGGGTCTCGCAGGGCACGGGCCTGTATAACGCGCTCGAGGTTGACGCGCGGCACACCTACGCGAACGGCCTTCAGCTCCGAGGCAACTACACATGGTCAAAGAATCTCGACGACGGCTCGGCGTGGAACACCAGCGTCAGTGGAAACACACCCGCGTTCGTCTCGTTCCCGCTGAATCCAAAAGTCGACTGGGGTCCGGCGGCCACTGACGTTCGCAATGCCGCCTCGATCAACGGCAGCTACGACCTTCCCTTTGGACCCAACCGGCACTTCCTGAACAGCGCGTCAGGACCGGTCGCCTTCCTCGCCGGCGGCTGGACCACCAGCGCCATCTTTGCCATCCAGACCGGCTTCCCGTTCTCTCCGCAGCTCGGCTATAACCCGCCAGGCAACGGCGACTCGCGCAATCCCATCCGGCCCAACGTGAACCCCTCGTTCACCGGAAACCTCTACCCGCACACGGTAGGCGAGTGGTTCAACCCCAACGCTTTCAGCCCGCCAACCGTCACTGTGGGCGCGACCACCTACGGAACCTACGGCAACGCCAGGCGCGACTCGCTCGTAGGCCCCGGGCTCACGGAACTGGATTTCTCAGCGGTGAAAGACACGCACATCACCGAGAGGCTCAACCTGCAGTTCCGCGCCGAGTTCTTCAACATTCCCAACCACACCAACTTCCTCACGCCGAACGAGGTCGTCTACTCTTCGGCCACGCAGTTGTCACCCACTGCGGGCGTGGTCACCGCCACCTCCACCACCTCGCGCCAAATTCAATTCGGCGCGAAGTTGCAGTTCTAAAGTCGCCTTTCACCCCGCGCAATCTTGGGTGCCCCATCCTAGCCACGTTCTTTGCGGCTAGGATGGGAAAGCACAACAACCCACACGCCGACTTGCCAACTCGCCAACTTGCTAACTCGCTCCCTCGCTCCCCAACTCCCTCGCTCCCTGACTCACCCGCCCCCGAATGAGATCATCGAAACTAATCGTGGGTGCCCCACCCTCGTAGCGTCTTTGTTTTGCATCTAGGGTGGGTTCATGGGGGTCAATCGAAAATGAGGGAAATTGTCACGTATGTCTTTGGGCTGGCCTTGCTGGGCAATGCAGCCCTTTTCGTGCCGCAGGCGCTCGCCGTCTGGCGCAAGAAAAGCGACGAAGGCGTTTCGCTGGTCACCTTCGGCGGCTTCTGCATTCTGCAGGTCATCGGAGTCATCCACGGCGTCTACGAACACGACAACTCCCTCATTTTCGGCCTCGGCGCCAGTTTTCTAACCTGCGGAACGGTCACCCTCCTTACCATCGTCTACCGCCTCCGCCGCCTTCGCGCACCCGCCGCCTATCCACCCGTCTGACCGGCCCCCTTCCGACCCAATCTGCCCGTCATGACCAAAGCCGGGTGACACCCATCACATCGCGCCTGTGGAAGGATGAGTACGACAGGGGAATGCAATCCAGCGTATACTGCTCTTCCACGGCGGCCAAAGCCCCTGGGAACCCAGGGGGCGCCCCGCTATTTCCCTGGCTCAGACCCACGGAGGACCCAATGAAGATCACAGACACCGTCGACCAGGTGCTGAAGCAAAAGACCTTCAATAAGATCCTGCCCATCGACCCCGAGCAAACGGTTCACCAAGCGCTTTCGCTCATGGCTGAGCACGACGTCGGCGCCTTGATGGTCATGTCCGGATCGAAACTGCTGGGCATTCTTTCCGAGCGCGACTACGCCCGCAAAGGCATTCTCCTCGGGCACCACTCCAAAGACACAACGGTGCGCGAGATCATGACCAGCCCGGTCATCTCCGTCACGCCGCGTCAAACGGTCGACGACTGCATGAACCTCATGACTCAGGGCCACTTCCGCCATCTGCCCGTGCTCGACGGCGACAAATTGATCGGCGTCATCTCCATCGGCGACATGGTAAAGTGGGTCATCTCCGGCCAGGAGCATGCCATCCAGGCCCTCGAGGGCTACATCACCGGCGCGTATCCGGGCTAGAAGCGCATGTGCCGCAATATCAAAATGCTCTTCAACTTCGATCCTCCTGTCACGGACGAGGAGGCGCGTGCCGCGTCGCTGCAGTATGTCCGCAAAGTGAGTGGCTTCAACAAACCGTCGAAGGCCAACGAGGCAGCGTTTAGTGCCGCGGTCGATGAGATCGCCGCAGCATCGATGCGGTTACTCAGCCAGCTTGAGACACAGGCACCGCCACGCAATCGCGAAGAAGAAGCGGCGAAGGCGAAGCTGCGGGGTATGTCGCGGTTTGGCTCGTGAATCAGGCGGAGGCGTTTGCCTCCCCGGAATCTGGGCTTAGAAATCTGCTGAACCTGAATCGCAGGATCTGCGCAGCGCGCCGGATCACCCCAGAAAGATCCCCGCAATCGACGCCGAGATCAAGTTCGCCATCGTCCCCGCCAGCATCGCCCGCACGCCTAGCCGCGCCAGGTCGTTGCGCCGCTCTGGAACCAGCGCGCCGATGCCGCCGATCTGCATCCCGATCGATCCCAGGTTCGCAAATCCGCACAGCGCAAACGTGGCAATGGTAAATGACCTCGGCAGCAGTGTTGCCTTCTGCGCGCCCAGAGAAATGTACGCGATCACTTCGTTCAGCGCCATGCGCGTGCCCAGCAGCGTCCCGATCGCGCCGCAATCCTGCCACGGCACGCCGATCACCCATGCCACCGGCCGGAAGAAAAATCCCAGAATCAGCCCCAGGCCCGGTGGAACCCAGTGCATGTAGCTCAGCCCGTGTACCCAGCCCAGCATCATGTCCAGCAGCGCCACCAGCGCCAGAAAGCTGATCAGCATGATGGCCACATTCAACGCGAGCTTGCCGCCGTCGATCGTCCCGCGCGCAATCGCCCCGATAAAATTCTCATCCGCGTGCAGCTCGTCTTTGGGAATGACGACCTTGCCCTCTGTCGCCGGCACTTCCGTTTCCGGCACCAGCATCTTGGCTAGCAGGATCGTTCCCGGCGAAGTCATGATCACCGCCGACAGCAGGTGCCGCGCCTCCACTCCCTGTGCGATGTACATGGCCATGATGCCGCCTGAAACGTGCGCCATCCCGCTGGTCATAATCGTCATCAGTTCGCTGCGTGTGGCCTTCGACAAAAACGGCCGGATCGTCAGCGGCGCTTCCGTCTGCCCCATGAAGATGCTCGCCGCCACATTCATGCTCTCCGCGCCGGAGATGCGCATCGTCTTCAGCATGATCCACGCCATGCCGCGAATAATGATCTGCATCAAGCCAATGTGATAGAGCACCGCGAAGAACGCCGAGATAAATATGATCGTCGGCAGCACCTGGAATGCAAAGATGGCGCCCTTATTTCCCCCCAACATGCTGCCGAACGCGCCGGAGTTCGGCAGCCCAAGCTGCCCGAACAACACCTGCGTCCCCGCGAACGTCGCCGACAGCATGTTGGTCACTACGCCGCCCGCAAACGTCATAAACCGCGATCCCCAATCGGAGCGCAGCACAATGAACGCAAACGTGAATTGCAAGCCCAGTCCCCAGGCAATCGTGCGCCACCGTATGTGTCTGCGGTCGGTGGAGAATAGCCATGCGGCCAAGAGCACCGCCAGAATCCCCAGCACGCCTGTGAATCGACCCAAAGTGATTCTCCTCGCCTTTAAATCGAAGGGCTTTGGATAACCTTAAATCATCTCGCGGACGGGCAGGTACGCGAAAATCAAACTGACAGCGGGAACTCCCGGAGGTGGTAATCGACAACGCGGCTCTCCACTCGTTTATGGCGCGCTTTCGCTACGGAGTTGTATCGTGCACATCGAAAGCCGGAACTCCACAGTCGGCGCTCGTCGGCATCGCCACGACTCCGGAGCTCGAGATCGTTTTCGACACAGTGAGGTCGTCGCGAAAGTATTCCAATCTTATTGAACGGCCCTCCTGCTCTTTCGTCGTTGGCTGGGAGGGTGAGCAAACGGTCCAGTTCGAAGGGTTCGCCAGAGAGCCCGAGGGCGAAGAGCTTCGCCGCTACCAGCAGGCGTACTTCGCCGTTTGGACCGACGGGCCCGCGCGTATGAGCTGGCCTGGAATCACCTGGTTCGTCGTGCGCCCCCGCTGGATTCGCTTCAGCGACTTCGACCGGAATCCGCCGCTCATCGAAGAGAGATCTTTTCCGGTCTGACTTTCGAATTGAGCGCTCGCCGAGCTACGAACGCGGCGTCGAGACCAGGTGTGTTTCAGCATTTTCTTGCGTGAACACCCGCCCCACTAAGGGCACTGGTTCCGGCGGAGTTTTTGAAAAGCGAATCGCCCGCTTCAAAATCGCCACCGGCTCCGCCAGCAACTCCGGCTTCGTCGCGTACACCGTCGCGAATGGTTGCCCCTTCTCGATCTTCGCCCCGCGCCGCGCATGGAAAAGAATCCCCGCGTGCGGATCGACCGGCTCGCCGGCCTTCTCGCGCCCCGCGCCCGTTCGCTGCACCGCCCAGCCCAGCGCCGTCGTATCCATCTCTGCCACAAACCCGCTTTCCCATGCGGCGACGATCTCCGTCGCTCCCGGCTTGTGAAAACTCTTCATATCGTCGAAGACGCTCACATCCCCGCCTTGCGCGTCGACCATCTTCATAAAAGCAGCGAGCCCCGCGCCATCATCCAGCGCAGCTTCCGCCAGCGTGTAGCCGGTCTTCGCCGATTCGGCTTTCCCGCCTAAATAGATCATCCATCCGGCCAGAATCAGCGACAGCTCGCGCAAGTCCTCGCTCCAGGCCGGCCTCTCGCCGCGCAGCAGCTCCACGCACTCCACCAGCTCGATCCAGTTTCCCGCCGCGCGCCCCAACGGCTGGCTCATGTCGGTCATCAACGCTACCGTGCGCGTCCCCGCAGCCTCAGCCGTCGCCACCATCAACGCCGCCAGAAACTCCGCGTCCTCTTGCCTGCGCAGGAACGCCCCCGACCCCGTCTTCACGTCGAGCACCAGCCCGTCCAGCCCCGCCGCCAATTTCTTGCTCAGTATTGACGCGCAGATCAGCCCCGGGTTTTCGACCGTCCCCGTGCGATCGCGCAGCGCGTACAGCTTTCGGTCCGCGGGCGCAAGTTCATCCGTCTGCCCGATGATCGACGCGCCGCAATTCTTGATCACCGCCTCGAACTCGGCCAGCGTCAGCGCCGTGCGGTAGCCGGGAATCGCTTCGAGCTTGTCCAGCGTTCCCCCGGTGTGGCCCAGCGCGCGTCCGCTGATCATCGGCACGGCCACGCCGCACGCCGCCGCCAGCGGAGCCACCAGAAAGCTCGTCTTGTCGCCCACCCCGCCAGACGAATGCTTGTCCACCGCCCGCCGGCCCAGCCCCGCCGGCGAGAATTTCACCCCCGAGTCGCGCATTGCCAGCGTCAGCGCGCGCGTCTCATCGAGTGACAGCCCCTTCAGCCACGAAGTCATCAGCCACGCCGCCAGCTCGGCCTCCGGAATCGACCCATTCGCCGCGCCCGCCGCCACAAACGCAATCTCTCTCGCGTCCAGCTCCCCGCCGTCGCGCTTCCTGCGGATGATGTCGATCATGTGCAAGGGTGCAGAGTTTGTGCTTGTCATATCGCGGCGACGCCCAGCCTTCCCGACCCCTGTTCCCTCGCTTTTCACTTCAGCGTCATCCCCTACTTCAGCTTCATCTCCGACCCCAGCGGCAGCAGCTCGCTCAGGGCCATCGTCCTCGTTCCGTCCGCGGCAGGAAACATCACCGGCGCATCGGGCGTCATGAATTCGGCCAGAACCTGCCGGCACGCGCCGCAAGGAGGGCTGGCCGATCTATTCAAATTCGCCACCGCAGCCGCCGCAATCCGGACCTTCGGCCCGAATTCGGAAACCGCCCGCGCCACCGCCGCCCGCTCCGCGCAAACCGTAAGCCCGTAGCTCACGTTCTCCACATTGGTCCCGGTCACTGTCTCGCCGTTCGTCAGCCGCAGCGCCGCCCCCACGCGGAACTCTGAGTACGGCGAGTAGGAATTCTCCGCCGCCTGCCACGCCGCTTCAAACAGCTTCTCCATCTCCTGCTGGTTCACGTTCGTCATCGCGATCGCACCCCACGTCCCACAAGCAGTCGAAATTAGAGGCTAATGCATCGCATCCGCGCATGTACACTCGCCGCGTCCCAAACGCAGCCCGCGGAACAGCCGACAAAAAACAGCCGCAGGCGAAACCCTGACCTGCACGTCGCCGGTTCTTCTGCGCCGGAACGCAGGGCGGCGTTGCCCATCTTTCGCGTAGCGAAGAGTGGGAACGCGCAAGCCCACTCGCCACCGGCTCGCTTACTCGCTGACTGGCTAACTCGCTGACTTGCTGTCTCCCATCAGCCGCTCCACCTCATCGTGCAGCCGCGCGGTGATCGCCGCCTCTGTCTCTTCTGGACCGAACTGGATTGCCTCGCCGATCTGCACTTCAATCGTCCCCGAACGGAACCAGCGTCGCTCTCCGGTCGCAATCTCGCCCAGCCCGCGGATGCCCACGGGCAGAATCGGCACGTAGCTCTGCTTGGCCAGCAGGCCAATGCCCGGCCTGAAGCGCGCAAGTTGCCCCTCCGCTGAGCGCGTGCCCTCGGGAAAGACCATCACGTTGTAGCCGCGGTCCAGAGCCTTGCCCGCGTGGGCAAAGCTCCGCTGAAAGTCGCGCTGACGCGGCAGCGGAAACACGTTGAACAGCGCCGTCACGAGCCAATAAGCCGGCGGCCCGAGAAGATAAAAGCCCTTGTGTCCCGGCGGCCAGTCAGGATTGCGCCAATGCCGGTAGTCCTCGAGCATCTCGCCCAGCATCGCCGTCGCAATCCATCGCCGGTACGGCGCCGGCAGGGCGTTGACGATCAGCGGCCCGTCGAATGCAGTCACGTGGTTGGCCACAATCACCAGCGGCCCCTTGGGAAGCGGCTTCTCCGGCCCCACCACGCGCGGCGCAGCCAGCAGCCACGTAATCGGGCGAATCACGGCCTCGATAAACGCCGCGCGAATCCAGTGGAACGGCTTCCACCACGGCCACGTCGGATAGAGAAAGTGCGGCCGCGGGAGCTCTTGCAGCGCCTCACCGCCTTCCGGATCTCTGTTCTCCGATCTCATTTCTCTGACCCCTGGGCCCTGTTCCACGTTCCCTGTTGCGTTTTCTCCTTGCTCCTTCGCTCCCTCGCTCCCTTGCTCGCTCGTTCCGCTGTTCACCTGATCTCTGGTCTCTGACCCCTGGACTCGATCCCCTAATCCCTCGTTCGCCACCACCCTGCGCAGCTCGCCCAGCGTCTGCACCTCCTCGAGCAAGCTCGTGCCTGAAATAATCCCCAGCCGCTCTTCGATCGCCGCGCCTAACTGCACGCGCCCCAGGCTGTCGAGATGAAGGTCCTCGGTCAGTCGCAGCTCATCGCCCACGCCGGGATGTGCCTCTCCAGTAATCTGCGCGATCAGCGCCAGCAGCCAATCGGACGAAGGCCCAAACGGAGGTTCGCCGTTGCTTGCAGCCTTGCCGCTGCCGGGTGTCGCGGCCGCTGCCTGGATCCGCTCGAGCCATTCGGCGACGGGCTTGCGCCTCACCTTACCGGTCGAAGTCCTCGGCAGGTCCGGCTCCGGCCACATCACCCACCGTGTAATCCTTTGGAACTCCGGCAGCGTGGCATTGGCGCGCTCGATAGCAGCCAGCGCGCTGTCGCCCGATCCCCGGCAGGCCAGCACCGCGCATGGCTCCGGCCCTGTCGGCGTCTCCATCGCAACCACCGCGCAGGCTGCAACTTCAGGCTGTTCCTCGATCGCCGATTCTATGTCCTCCGGGTGGATGTTTACGCCCGCTGCCGTAACAATGACCTCGCTCTTCCGGCCCAGGAATCTCAGCTCGCCAGACTCCTGCCGCTCTGCAATGTCTCCCGTCGCCAGCCACTCCTCCTCACGCGGGCGCATGGCTCCGTCCTCCCACGTAGCGCCGGAAACCACGTCGCCGCGCACCAGCACTTCGCCGTCGGGCCCCAGCTTCACCTCACGCCCGCGGAGCGGCTTGCCAATCGTTCCCTCGGCCACATGAAACGGATGATTCAGCGTGATGAGCGCTGTGGTCTCGGTCATGCCGTAGCCCTGCACCATCACGAAGCCCAGCGCATTCCAGAACTGTTCCAGTGGCCCCGGCAGCGCGCCGCCGCCCGAAACAAAAGCCCAGAACTTCAGCCCGAACTCGCGATGGACCCGGCGGAAGCGCCACCAGCGCCGCCATCTGCCGATCTTTTCGAGCGACGCTGCCACACGTTCAGCCAGCCCGTCGTGCGTCGCTTCGAGATGCGTCTTTAGGAGCGCCAGCACGCGCGGCACGGCAGCAAGCACCGAAATGCGTTCGCCGCGAATCAATTCGATCAGCCGCGGCGCAGCCAGCCGGCTCTCAAAGTGCAGCTCCGCGGTGAGGACCGGTGGCACCCATAGGCCCATCGTCTGCCCGAAGACATGGCTCAACGGCAGCGTGTGCAGAATGCGCAGCGGATGAACCAGCCGCTCATAGCGCATGTAGGGCTTGGCGCCGTCTTCGATGGGCCCCACGCTCGCGAGCACGTTGCCATGGGTCAGAACGATGCCTTTGGGATCGCCCGTGGTCCCGGAAGTAAAAAGAATCTCGATCGGTGTTTGGTTTGAGAGTCCTGGGATGGCGCCCATCTCCGCGGCAGGCAGCTCGCCCAGCCAATCTTCAAAGGCCAGAATGTCAAACGACTGAGGGCGCCCCCGGTCCCGATTCTGGGACCGGGGAATCAACCTCTCCAGCAGGAGCGCGTCGCCAACCGCGAGCTTCGGACTCACATCCTTGGCCACCCTCGCCACAAACTCGGCGGTTCCGAAGGCATCGAGCGGCACGGCCAGAACGCCGCGCAGCATGCAGCCATGAAAAGCGGCAATCCACTCGGCGCTGTTTTCAGCCCAGATCAAAACGCGCTCGCCCTCGGCGATGCCTCGCGCCTCGAGCAGCGCGGCAAAGCGGCCGGCAAGCCGCGCCAGCTCCCCATACGTCGTCACCCGCCGGCGGTTGCCCCGGTAGCGCACCACGGCGATCTCGCCGTCGAAGCGGCGAAAATCGTCGATCAGCGTCGCCAGGTGATCGCGCATATTTGGAACGGCAATCTCATGGTAGCAGTGGCAGGTTGGCCACTTTTAAGCTCCTTTGCATTCTGCGTGAAAGTATGACCGCGAGAAGGCCAGTCGCTGGTTGCGGCTGCGTCAACTGCGCCTGCTGCGCCGGCGTCGTAAACTAGAAAGAGCTGGATTCCCCATGAAGAAACTCGCCATCGGCGTCTATCTTTTGATCACCGTTGCCTTGCTCGGCTGGGCCTACTATCAGGCCATTTATGTCGCTCCCAACGATGCCGCGCAGGGTGAGATGTTCCGCATCATCTACTATCATGTGCCGTCAGCGTCGGTCGCCTTCCTGTTTTTCGCCGTCAGCCTCATCGGTTCCATCGGGTATCTGGCCACGCGGCACGACCACGCCGAGCGCGCGCAAATGTTCGACGCTTGGGCACTGGCCGGCGCTGAGGTCGGCGTCGTCTTCTGCACCGTAGTGCTCATCACGGGGCCGCTTTGGGGCAGGCGCGCGTGGGGTATGTGGTGGACCTGGGACGCGCGCCTCACCACCACGCTGGTTCTGTGGCTCATCTACGTCAGCTACCTGCTCTTGCGCCGCTTCGCCGCCGGGCCCCAGATGCAAACGCTGGCCGCCGTGCTGGGAATCTTCGGCGCACTCGACGTGCCTATCGTCTATATGTCGAATCGCTGGTGGCGCACGCAGCATCCGGCGCCCGTCTTCGGCGGCGGGCAGGATTCCGGAATGGACTCCACGATGGTCGGCGCGCTCCTCTGGAACATGCTCGCCTGGTTCTTTTGGGGTGTGCTCATCCTCGCCCTTCGCTACCGCGTGGAGCGCAAGCACCAGAAGATCGCCGCCGAAGAAGCCGAACACGCTTTGAATTTCTGATTGCCATGCGACTTTGCCGCGAAGATCGAGGTCTCCGATGAAGAAATTTGGTACCGTCTTAATCGTTGCCGTCCCCGTCATTCTTTTTGGCTGGGCAGGGTACCTCGTCCTTACCGCGCCGCCCGAGCCCCCATTCGACTGGCGGCTGCACATGTCCACTGCAGAACACGATGCGATCGTCGCCACACTCAATCACCTCTATACGAGAGCCGCCTACACCGTCACCTGGGCCATCCAGCTCGGCTACGCCGCTTGGCTCTTCGTCAAGTGGCAATCGCAAAAGCAATAGGGGCAAGGCAGATCAATCGAAGAGTGAGAAAGGGCCCCACATTGTTTGACTTTGCCGGGCGTAGAGTGGGCACAACAACATCGCGATGAACCGATGAGGGATTGGGAACTATGCGTACAGAATCAGACGCCGAGCAAAATTCGCCCGCTGCTCTAGTTGAGGAGATCGCACCCCGATCCCCATGGCGCGTAACGGATGTCGAGGCTCTTCCGGAGTTTCGGCTACGGGTAACATTTGCCGACGGCTCGACAGGCATGGTCGACATGGCCCGGTTGGTGCACTCCCCGCAAGCAGGAGTTTTCGCGGCGCTTCTCGACCAGTCTCTTTTCGCCCAGGTGACGATCGAGTACGGTGCCGTGACATGGCCCGGGGAACTGGATCTTGCTCCAGATGCTATGCACGCAGCAATCAGCGAACATGGCGTGTGGTCTCTCTAGGAAACGCAACTTGCAGAACCTCCGAGATTGGCCTTCCGTCCCGTAAATGAAAAGTCATTGGTGAGCCTCAACCCTTTTAATTAAGACACTACCCGATCTCGCCTCGTTGTCACACGCCCTTGTGCTCCCCGTCACGACTTATCGTGATCCTCGCCCCGCCCAGCATTCTGCCGCTCCGTTCGTAACTCTCCGACGAGTGACCCCTCTACCACTTCCGCGTATCTTTCCAGCTTTTCGTGCTATTCAAGATTCCTCTCATACCGTCGATGATGCATTTGTAGATCGGCTGCACAGCGGTTCTTCGGCAATCAGTTTGGGCCTTGGACTCTCGCGTTGCGGTGCCTCGTCCTCGTTAGAAGGTGAGTAGGCCGCAGGGGCTTTTACCGGCTGAGTTCCGAATTCCGCTGAGCGCCGATTGGGGACAGATATCATGCATGACTTCTTGATTGCTCTTGCATTTATCGGTATGGTCATCGCTCCCGCCATCGTGGCGGCGAATTGCTCAACCGAATTCACAGACGAATCCAAATCAAAATAATCTCTGCCGCTCTTGCTCCGAAAGTTTTCACCCCTGATCTGCGTTGTTACAACCTTTCTTCGACCTGCGTTGTGAACCCTCTTCCCTGATCTGCGTTGTTATAAAACCGCTTCTTCCGCCAGCCCCCCAAATGGCGCGGCTCCTGCGGACCCCCACCATCGACACAGAGAATTAGCTGGAAATATGGTTTAATGTTGACACCGAAGAATCCGATGTATACGGTGGAGCGTCTAAGCAAGAGGTGAGCCCAAATGTCGCCAGAGAACAAAATTCGCCTGGAAATACTGCAATCGGCGCCCCTTAACGAGTGGATTGCTCTCTCCGAGGATGAGTCACGTCTTGTTGCTGTGGGAGACGACTACAGCGAAGTCTCTGAAAAAGCGGACGCGGCTGGCGAAACGGAGGCGGTCATCCTTAGGACGCCATCCGAGTGGTCGTCTTTCTCGGTCTAGTCTTGAGCACGGTAATTCCATATCGGATATTCCCGGATGGTCTCGGCTCGTATCTTTACTGGGCTGCAATGAACGTTCAGATTGCGCTCCCAGGGCGCAATGCGCCTCGCACAAAGCGGTTTGAGGCCGTTATTGACTCGGGAGCAACGCGTTGCCTTTTTCATGCGAATATCGCCGCGCATTTAGGAATCGACCTGAAGTCTCGAAGAAGAGAAATGACGAGTGGGATTGGCGGCCGAGAGGAGTCGTGGCTGCATCCTATAGCGCTTTACATTCCCGGCGGTCCTGTCCAAATCACAGCAGCCTTCAAAGAGAACTTGCCCTTGGCCGGACTGCTCGGCACGACGGGTTTTTTCGACCAGTTCACGATCACCTTTGATTCAGCGGCGCAACACTGCCTCCTGGAGCGTATTTGCCACGCCTAGCGCCTCTCAAGTCCAAACCTTTTCACCGCCAGAAATTGCCCTTCTTTCCTCCACCCGGTAGACTGATGGTTCGAGGACCGGCCATGTTAGTCGTCATGAAAGCGCAGGCTACGCCAGAGGAGATTCAGGCCGTCTGCGACCACATCGTCGAGATGGGTTTCCGTCCCCATCCCCTTCCCGGAGCACAGCGCACCGCTATCGGCATCACCGGCAATCAGGGCGAGGCCAATCGCGGCAATCTGGAATCGCTCTCCGGCGTTGCCGAAGTCATTCGCGTCTCCAAAGCCTACAAACTTGCCAGCCGCGACGTAAAAGAGGAAGACACCGTCGTGCGCTTTGCCGGCTCCAACGCCGCTATTGGTGGCCGCAATCTCGCCGTCATCGCCGGCCCATGCTCCATCGAAACTCGAGACCAGGCCTTTGCCATCGCATCCGAAATCGCCGCATCCGGCGCGCAGTTCTTCCGCGGCGGCGCGTACAAGCCGCGCACGTCTCCATACGCCTTTCAGGGCCTCGGCCTTGAAGCGCTGAAAATCATGGCCGAAATCAGAGACAAATTCGGCCTCCGCATCGTCACCGAGGCGCTCGACAACGAAACCCTCGACCTCGTTGCCGAGTGGGCCGACGTAGTCCAGATCGGCGCGCGCAACATGCAGAACTTCTCGCTGCTCAAGAAAGCTGGCCGGCTGCGCAAGCCCGTGCTCATCAAGCGCGGCATGAGCGCTACTCTCGAAGAATTTCTGATGGCCGCCGAGTACGTCATGAGCGAGGGAAACTACGAAGTGATTCTTTGCGAGCGCGGCGTGCGCACCTTCGCCGATCACGCGCGCAACACGCTCGACTTGAGCATCGTCCCCGCGCTGCACCACGTCAGCCACCTGCCCATCCTCGTCGATCCCAGCCACGGAACCGGCCGCCGCGACAGCGTCCTGCCCATGGCGCGCGCAGCCATCGCCGCCGGGGCCGACGGCGTGATGGTCGAAGTGCACAACCACCCCGAGAGCGCACTCTCCGATGGGCCGCAGTCGCTCTACCCCGCGCAATTCGCAACCATGATGACCGAGCTCGAAAAAATTGCGCCAGTCGTCGGTCGCCATCTCACGCGAGGCGTCTCCGTTCCCGCCGCTGCGGGCGAGTGAACGGACAGTGGAAAGTTCGCGCAGATCGAGTGTTTTGAGACCGGCTCGCCTCGCGGCCGCCCTTCTCGCTCTCACCCTCGCCGGATGCCGTCCCCACGACTTTCCCCAGTACCCGCCGAACTATCGCGAATACGTCTACGTGACCAACGGAGGCAGCGACACCGTCACGGTGCTCGACGTCGTCAACGTCCGCGTAGATCGCGAGTTGCCCGTCGGCCACAATCCGGTTGCCGTCGCCGCCAGCCC
This sequence comes from Acidobacteriaceae bacterium, assembly GCA_003138515.1. Classification (GTDB taxonomy): domain Bacteria; phylum Acidobacteriota; class Terriglobia; order Terriglobales; family Acidobacteriaceae; genus Telmatobacter. The sequence continues at coordinate 179,598 of PLGG01000056.1, forward strand.
CACACGCAATGAAATCTATGTCGTGAACTCAGGCGCCGCACCGGCCGACGGCTCGCTCTCAGTCATCGACGCCGAGCACAACGCGGTCGTCGCCACCATCCCGCTTCACCGCCAGCCCGTCTCCATCGACCTCAACTCCGCCGGAACCGTCGCCTACATCGCCAACTCCGTCTCCAACTCCGTCTCCGTCATCGATCTCACGGCTCGCCGCGAAATCGCGCAGATCGCCGCCGGCGACCAGCCAGTTGCCGCGCGTCTTACTCCCGACGGCAAAACCCTCGTGGTCGCCAACCTCCTTGGAAACGCGGCGACCATCATCGATGCGGCCAGCGGCAAAGTGCGCGCCTCGTTTCCGAGCTGCCCCGGCGCTTCCGAGGTCGTCATCGTTTCCGATTCCTCGAAGGCCTTCCTGCCCTGCTCGGCCGGTCGTCAGGTAATGGTCGTCGCGCTCGCCGAGCCCGATGCCCACCCCGCCGAAACCGACCGTCTTGAAACGCTCATGGACGTCGGCCGCGCGCCCGTCGATCTTGCGCTGAAACCCGACGGCGGCGAGATCTTCGTCTCCAACTCCCTCTCCGACTCCGTCTCAGAGATTTACAACTCCACCGATGAGGTCGGAGACACCTACATGATCGGCAACACTCCCATCCGCGGGATTGTCTCTCGCGACAACTCTCTGCTCTACGTGGCCAACGATCGCTCGCAGGAAGTCACCGTGTACTCGATTGATGACGGCAAGCGCATCGGCTCCATTTCCGTTGGCGACGGCCCCGCGGCGTTTGCATTCTCGTCTGCCGGACACCTTTTGTTCGTCGCCGATCGCCGCTCCGCCGACGTGGCCGTTGTCCGCATTGCCTCGCAATCGCTCTTCACACTGCTCCCCACTGGCAGCGATCCCAACGCCATCGTCGACAAATCCTTCAATGTGCAGTAAACGCACGCGTGTGTCGCCGCCGGAAGTCGATCGATTGTAGATTGTCGTTACGGCTTCGCGCCCGCAGCGGAACTCTTCTCGGCACCGCTCAGTTTCGGCCCCACCAGAACTCCGTCATCGAGCGAAGCAGCCACCAGCCGGTCGCCGGCCGCGCGGATCAGAACGATATCGTAGCCCGTCTGCCACCAATCCCACGTCATCGTTTTCGGATCGATGGCATACACCTCATCGCTCGCGCGCGAGCTCACCAGAATTCTCTTCGACTCTGCGTCGTAACTCAGATCGTCCACGTCGCGAAACGGCAGCCGATGAATCCACATCCATGTCTTGCCCAGGTCGCGGCTATAGTAAACGCCTTCGCGCGCGCCCAGCCACAGCGTGCCGTCCGGCGAAAACGCCACGCGATGAATCCGCGTGAGCATCGTCGGCAATCCCATCGGCAACCAGCTTTGCCCCGCGTCCTTGGACAGCACCACGCCGTCGGCGCGAGCCGCGGCCATCGTATCGCCCTTCACGGTCACCGATAAATAATCGCCCTCGCCCATTACCGGCCCGCCCTGCCAGCTTGCACCCTGGTCGCGGCTGGTCACAATGCCGTATCCCGTCGCCGCCACCCACACATCGCCTGAAACGTCCAGCGCATTCACCGGACTTTCCAACTCGATCGTCGGCGCCTGCGCTTGCTTCTCGATGTTGACCTTCGTGCGCATGTGCGTTTCGATGATCGTCTTCCCCACCGTGTTTACGATGTTGTTCCGGGCCTCCCACGTTAAACCAGCAGGCGCAGCGCCCGGCCCATCTGTCGATCCACTCGCCGCCGCCGCAGCCGAACCACCCTTCGCCGGCGTCGCCGTTCCTCTCGCAGTCGCTGCGTTTGTCCCGCCGCCTGCCGCAGGCGGATCGCCCACCCCTGCTGGATTTCCTGCGTCGTCCAGCACGAAAATTCCATGGCCCGTTCCCGCAACCACTTGGCCCAAGTTCGTCTCTGCCAGCGAGAACACATCGCGCCCGTCTAGGCCCGTGCCCAATTGCTCCCAATGTGCGCCACTGTCGCTCGAGCGGAACACGCCGCCATATTTCTTGTCGTTCACCACGCCCGCGTACAGCAGCTCCGGATTGTCCCGGTCGACGAGAACCGCCGCGACCTTCCGCTCCGATATTCCCTGGTTCGATGGCGCAAACGTCGCGCCCCCATCCTCGCTTTCCAGCACGCCGCTGCGATCGGTAGCCAGCAGCACGCGATTCGAATTGCAGGGATCGACGTACACATCGTTCACCACCACGTCTGCGTCCGTCATGCGCTCAAAAGTTTTGCCGGCATTCTCTGTTTTGTAGAGGCCTTCAGTCGTTCCCGCGTACACTACATCGCGCTTCTCCGGATCCTGCTTCAGGCTCCGCGTCCTTCGCGCTTCCGACGGAATGCCCTGGATCTTGCGGAAGAGAATCCCCGCGTTCTCGCTCTTGTAGATTCCGCTGCACGCGCTCAGGTAAACCGTGTGCGGATGCTCGGGGTCGACGATGATCGAAAACACATCCGAGTCGACAATCAGTCCCTGCTTGATGTTGTGCCAGGTCTTGCCGCCGTCCGTCGTCTTCCATGGCAGGTGCCAGGTTCCCGCGTAAACCGTGTCAGCGTCGTCGGGGCTCACCGCCAGCGATTCAATCTCATGAATCTCGTGGCTGCCCGGCGGACTGATTTGCGCCCACGTCGCTCCGCCGTCGCTCGACCGGAAAACTCCTTCCAGTGTTCCCGCATACAGAATGCGCGGATCGGAAGGCGCCTGCGCCAGCGCATGAATCGGCTGGCCTTTGAGCCTTGCCGGCTCACTCCAGCTCTTTCCGCGGTCGTGGCTGATCCACAGTCCGCCGTCCACGGAGTTCTTCCACGCGCCAACATAAATCGTCGCCGCGTCCGCGGAGTCCACCACAATGCTGTCGAGCACGAACCCATCGTCGCTGCCCAACTTTGCCAGCCGGTGCCAGCTTCCGCCTTCGTCCATCGACTCGTATAGCCAGCTATTGGTCGTGCCCAGCAGCAGATGCTTCGGCTGCCCCGGAAACGCCGCAAACGCCCGCGCATCTCCGCCCGCCGGACCCACGACAGTCCACGCGTTCTCCGCCGGCAGGCACACCGCTCCCAGCAACAATCCAAAAGAAAAGATCGCCCGGGCCGGAACCCCAATCCGGCGCCATTGATCCCGATCACCCCGCAAACCGATCATTCTGACAGGAAGCTCCCACGCATCTCTTTCAAGAATAGACAATTCTGGCCACAAAAACGAAATAGCTGACCCATGCTGTGCACGGGTCAGCCTCTTCGCTCCACTGGAACACAGTTTCAGGTTGCGCGAGCCCCGCCTTGTGCAGGAAGGGCTCGCGGATTCTTGTCACGCTGCGCAGGCCACCCGGGCTATTGCGCGGCCTTTCTCGGCTGGTAACGTTGCACCAGCGGTTTGCGCAATTGCGGCTTCACCGCCGTCTCATCCACAGGCGTCGTACCCGTCACGTCGGAGCTGAATGTTGCGCCCGAGGGCACCAGGTAGTTCTCCTCCGTCTGCCCGTCGGTCGTTCCCGTGGCCACGCTGATGCGCGAAGCGTCGATGCCCTGTTCCGTCACCAGGTAGTCCTTCGCATTCACCGCACGCTCCGCAGCAAACTGGTCCACCGTGGCGTGCTTGTGATGCGCGGCGTACTTCTGCTCTTTGGCCGTTTTGGCGTTCTCGTCGGCTGTCGACTCGCCCACCACCACTACCTTGGCGTCTACCTGCTGTTTCAGGTCCAGAGCCACCTGGTCCAGGCACGCCTTGGCTTCGTTGTCCACGCGCGTCGGGCGCTTGGGGTCATTGGTAAAGCTGATCGAGCAAAGCGCCTGCGTCTTGGGTGCCGGAGGAGGCGGCGGTGGAGCCAGAATGGTCACGGTCGTGCTGGCAGACGCCATCTGATTCTTGTCGTCTGAAACGCCGCACGTGATCCCTACCGCTCCCGTCGGCGCGCCCGCCGAGGAGTACGCCGCAGTCGTCCCGGTGCCCGTCACCGTGCCCGCCGTGGCCGTGTAGTTATAGGTCAGCGGACGGTTCTGCGGACTCATGCCCACCGCCGTGACGGTCGCGGAGTCACCCGGCTTGATGGTGCTGGGACTGGCCGAGCAACTGATTGTCGGCGGCTCGAATTGTTTCACCGCGTATGCGGCAGAACATTCGGCGGACTGTCCGGGCTTCAAACCTTCCTTGCCCTTCTTGCCTTCCTTCACGTCAGCCTTGGCAGTGTACGAACCGGGAGCCAGAGAAGCTGTATTCACGGTGGCTGAAGTGCCATTGCCGGTTACGCCGTCCCCGCTCCAGCTGTAAATGACGTTGTTCTTCTTGTTCGTGTCCACCGACGCGGCCGTAGCCGTAAGGGTCAATGGATCGCCGGGGTAGACAGTAGGAGCGCTGGCGTTACACGCCAATGTGATCGGCGGGGCCTTCTTGCACCCCATGGGCACGAGGGCAAAACATGCCAATGCCAGGACAGACAAAACGGACTTCAGAGTTCGCGAATACATGCTCTTACGCTCCACATTTTCGTTGATGCTTGGTTCAAAAAACAGATTGAAAAAGGAACTCACGTTCCCTCCTTTCAGCTTCGCACCGCGTGCGCAGCCCTCGATCTTCGATTCACCGTCAAAGACCCAGCAGAAAAGAACTCTGCTGGGCACATCCCATGATTCTTTCCGCAAGCAGTCTCATGGCGGCTTGAGAGCGCACGCTCTTCGGGCCGCCGTGAGTGATCAATACAGGTTCTGTCAAGGAATTCCGCCCTCTATTAGTAGGGGCTCATTCTGCGTTCAGCGTCTTCAGCAGGCTGCGGGGCTCGCGTTGGATCTTCTCTTGCAAAAGTGAGATCGCGTAGATAAGCTGCTCGGGCCGCGGCGGACACCCCGGAACATACACATCCACCGGAACCACCTGGTTCACGCCCTGCAGCAGCGCGTAGTTGTTGAACACTCCGCCCGACGTGGCGCACGCGCCCATGGAGATCACCCACTTGGGCTCAGGCATCTGGTCGTAGAGCCGGCGCAGCACCGGGGCCATCTTTTGTGACACGCGCCCCGCCACAATCATCAGGTCCGATTGCCGCGGAGACGGCCGGAAGACCTCCGCGCCAAAGCGAGCAATATCGAAGCGCGCCGCGCCCATCGACATCATTTCGATAGCGCAGCACGCCAGACCAAACGTCATGGGCCATACCGAGTTTTTGCGAATCCAGTTGACCGCGAAATCCATCGAAGTGAGCAGGACGCCCTCCGGCTCTTCGTAGCCGTAGTTCGCTTCGCCCACCTTGATGCGGTTTTTCGCGCTGCTCTCAAGCGCGCCAAAAAGATAACGGTCACGCTCCGTCGAAGCCGCCATAAGCCTAATATAACTCCCTCCCGCCAACAGGAATGATCAGAATTGATCAGATAAACACTCTTGAATGAGCCCTAAAGCCTCGCTTGGTGCGTTCTCGATGGCTCACGCGCCCGGAATCCAGTCCCAGGCTGCCCAACGAAACTCAGCGCACGAAAAAGCAAGAAGGAAACCATAGGAACTTGCGTTATTTCCTCTTCTTTATGAAAATGATACGAAAGTCAAAAGTGATCTTCGATATGATTCTGTCCGGCGGGCTCTCTTGCCGCCTCGCAGCCGCCTGGACCTTGCACCGTAGGCTGGCTTTCCATCGCCAGTTGTTCCGCTTTCACAGTTTTTATCCGCGCCTTGCGCGCACAAATTTGAACCGGAAGACCCTATGCTCTCTCGTTCCTTGAAGCTGTTGTTCCTATTCGCACTCCCTGCACACCTCGCGCTGGCCGTGGCCCCGGCCATTGGCTCCAACGCGACTGCGCAGGCCCCGGCAACTCAGGCGCAAATCACCGCCCTGCAGCAATCGGTCGCCAGCGCTCAATCCGCCGGCGATAACGCCTGGATGCTCACCTCGGCAGCTCTTGTGCTGCTCATGACCGGCCCCGGCCTGGCGCTCTTCTACGGCGGGCTGGTGCGCCGCAAGAACATCCTCGGCACCATGATGCAAAGCTTCGCCATGATTGGCCTGGTCACGATTCTCTGGGCCATTGTCGGCTACTCGCTGGCCTTTGGCCACGGCAGTTTGTTCGTAGGAGGATTCGAGCACCTCTTCCTGCGCGGCGTTTCGCTCGACCCCAACCCGGACTACGCCGCCACAATTCCTGAGCAGACCTACATGATCTACCAGCTCATGTTCGCCATCATCACGCCGGCGCTCATCACCGGCGCGTTTGCTGAGCGCATGAAGTTCAGCTCGATGGCCCTATTCCTCTCGCTGTGGTCGCTCTTTGTCTACTGCCCCATGGCGCATATGGTGTGGGGCGTAGGTGGCCTGTTGAATGCAACGGCCGGCCACATTCCCTCACTCGACTTCGCCGGCGGAACGGTTGTCCACATCACCAGCGGCGTCTCGGCGCTGGTCTGCGCGCTTTATCTCGGCAAGCGGCTGGGATACCCGCAAACCGCCATGCCGCCCCACTCCCTCGTGCTCAGCTTCATTGGCGCCTGCCTGCTGTGGGTGGGCTGGTTCGGCTTCAATGCAGGTAGCGCCCTCGGAGCCAGCCCGCTGGCCACCAGCGCCTTCGTCAACACGCACTTCGCCACTGCCACCGCCGCTCTCGGCTGGACCATTTTCGAGTGGATTCACAATGGCAAGCCCACGGCTCTGGGCGCAATTTCCGGCGCGGTCGCCGGCCTCGTCGCCATCACCCCGGCCTCCGGATTCGTACAGCCCATGTCCGCGCTGTTCATCGGTCTCGCCGCCGGCTTCTTCTGCTCCTTTATGGTCTTCCAGGTCAAGTCCCGCTTCGGCTACGACGATTCCCTCGACGCCTTTGGCGTTCATGGCGCGGGAGGCACTCTGGGCGCGATCCTCACCGGCGTGTTTGCCGCCAGCGTCATCAATCCCATCTACGGCAAGGGCGTGCCCACGGGCGGCATCGACGGCCATTGGAGCCAGATCCTCAATCAACTCGCTGGCGTAGGCATCGCCTGGGGAATCTCCATCGTGGGAACCTTGGTCCTGCTCTTCGCCGTGGACAAGATTCTGGGCCTCCGCGTCGCTCCCGAGCACGAGGCCGTGGGACTCGACCTTTCGCAACACGGCGAAGAAGGGTACGATTTCAATACTTGATCGGTTTTTGATCGGTGCCTTGGCAGTTCGCAAGGCAAATTTCTTGAGGCGGCGGCGGCGAACCACCCGCCCCGCCTGTTACGCTATCGAACGAGGATTCTCTGTTTATGCTGAAGATTGAAGCTGTTCTCCAACCCTCAAAACTGGATGCCGTGAAGGATGCGCTGCTTGAAGCGGGCATCGAAGGCATGACCATTCTCGAAGCCCGGGGCCACGGCCGCCAGAAGGGCCACACCGAGTTCTATCGCGGCCGCGAATACACCGTCGACCTCCTGCCCAAAGTGAAGATCGAGTTGGTGATTCACGACGATATGAAGGATAAGGCGGTCGCGGCCATTGAAGGCGCTGCCCGCACCGGCCGCATCGGCGACGGCAAAATCTTCATCACCCGCATCGACGAGGCCATCCGCATCCGCAACGACGAGCGCGGCGAAAACGCGCTCTAGCCCGGCGGCGGAAAAACTGCGTCGGAAGAGCACGAAGTGTCAGGGCACGACCGGGGTACCCACCCAGTGGGTGGGTCGCGTACCATATGCCCCGCAATCCGCTACGATGCCGTGCCTTCAAACACGAGCCTGCGCCGCGCGCTCGCGGAACTCTGAAATCCGGGGCAAAACTCCCAGCGTCTCCAGGCACGTCCGATCTGGCTCTGCGATCTCCAGCCCTGTTGCGACTTGCCAATGAGCGTCCAGCTCTTCCTCCAGCAGGTCCGCCACATAGACGGCTACCGTGCAATCGAATTCGGAGTGCGTGATGCGGCCGGGACGGTGGTGGTGCGCGATGGCCTCGACGGCAATGTTAGGCAAGCCCCACAGCCCGAGCAGGTAGGCGCCGATCTCGGCGTGCGAAGTTCCCAGCAACTCCTCCTCCGCTTCAAACACCTTGCATCCGCGCTCCGCGGCCAGCTTCCGCGCATCGCAAAACGCATCGGGCATCTTGCCGGCCAGGATGAGGCTGCCAACGTCGTGGAGCAGAGCGGCTACTAAAGTCGCGTCGCGCGTCTCCCGCTCCAACGGGAGCACGGCGGCAATCGCGGCTGTGCGGTGCGCGTGCCGCTGGATCGCCTCGCACTCTGACAATGGAATATGCGGGTGAGGCACAAACACCCTGAAGGCCTCTGAGGCCAGCGCCAGGTTCTTGATGGTCTCCATTCCCAGGTAGCCCACTGCGGCTTCGAGCGTCGTCACTCTCTGCGCCAGCCCGAAAAACGCGCTGTTTACAAGCTGAAGCACCTTGGCCGCCATGGCCACGTCCTGCTCGATGATGTCCGAGACCTTCTCCACGGATACGTCCGGGTCCATCACCGCCTGCGTAAGCGATCTGTAGGTAATCGAGAGCGAAGGCAATTGTCCAATGGTTCCAACGATCTTTCGCAACTCCGGCGCGCAGAACAAATCCTGTAGCGCGCAAAGGCGCTCGATGGTCGATTGAAGCTCGGTCGCGTCGCACGGCTTGGCCAAAAACCGGTGCGCTACTGAAACCGCCCTGGTCGCCAGGACCGGCTCGGAGTATCCGCTCAGGATCACGCGCGCGCTGCTCGGATAACGGTCGCGAATATGGCCCAGAAGTGTGGCGCCATCCATTCCCGGCATGCGCATGTCCGACACCACCACGTCGAAAGCTCCCGCCTCGCACGCGTCCAACGCGGCTGGTCCGCCCAGGGCAAACTGCATGTCCCATCGTTTTCGCTCCGCATAAAGCATGCGGCGCAGTCCATCCAGAACCCTGCTTTCATCGTCCACGAACAGGATGCGCTTCATGCCGCCACCGCCTTTGCGGGTAGGGCCTTGCCGTCATAAGGAAGGCGAATGATGAAAGTGGTGCCCTTTCCCTCCTCGGTTTCAAAGTCCAGGCTTCCGCCGTGTTTGCCCACGATAACCGAGCGCGCGATGGCCAGTCCCTGCCCGGTTCCTTTGCCGATCTCTTTGGTCGTGAAGAAGGGATCGAAGATGCGCGTGCGCAGCTTTTCCGGGATCCCCGTGCCTGAGTCCCGGATGCGGACTTCGGCCCACTCCGGACAACTCCGCGTCTGCACTTTGATGCTTCCCTTTTGCGGACCTCCCGCCCGGGCGACGTCTGCGATGGCATGCGCGGCATTGACGATCAGGTTCAGAATCACCTGGTTGAACTCGCCCGGATGACAGGAAACCGCGGCCAGCGAAGAATCGAATTCGGTCTCCAGATCGGCCACGTATTTCCACTCGTTCCGCGCCACCGTAATCGTGCTCGCAATGGCCCGGTTCAGGTCCAATGGAGACTTTTCTTTCGTGTCCGGATGCGAGAACTCTTTCATCGCACTCACCAGCGCGGCCACCCGGCTCACGCCTTCCAGTGTCTGGTCGATGGCCTTGGGGATTTCTTCCAGCAGATAGCCGGCGTCGGCCTTGTCCACCGCCGCAGCCGCTTCCTCAAGCAGCGCGCTGGAAAGCCCATTCTTCCCGGCCGCCGAAAACCACCGCTCATAGCTGCTCAGCAGGCTCTTCAGATCCTCGAATGCATCCTTCAGGAAGCGCACGTTGTCCCCGATGTACTGCGTCGGCGTATTGATCTCGTGCGCGATTCCGGCCGCAAGCTGGCCCACCGATTCCAGTTTCTGCGCCTGCAGAAGCTGCTCCCGAAGCGCCTTGCGCTCGGTCACGTCCTCGTACATGCCTTCATAAAGCACCACTTCGCCGTTCTTGCGAATCCCGCGTGCGCTCATCGCCAGCCAAAACTTGCTTCCATCCTTGCGATAGAACTCGCATTCGAAATTCTTGACCGAACCCTCCTCCTCGAGCGCACGCTTGAACTCGTCGCGGCGCTTCTGGTCGACATAACATTGGCGCCCAATGTCCGTAATACTTTCCAGCGCCTCCTCCGGCGAGTCGTAGCCGAGGCTGGCGGCCAGTGAGGAATTCATGCTCATGAACCGGCCTTCCGGAGTCGATTGATAAATTCCGATAATGGCGTTATCGAAGATCCCCCGATACTTCTGCTCCGCCTCCCGCAACGCAATCTCCATCTCTTTGCGCATGCTGATGTCTTCGCCGATTCCTTCGTACCGGATCGCTACGCCGTTCTCAACCACCGTCCAGGCGCTCATCGCTATCCAGGTCTTGCTTCCGTCTTTGCGATAAAGCTCGGCTTCGAAATTCTGCGCCGATCCCTCTTCGTCCAGTAGCCGCCTGAACTCGTCGCGGCATCCTGGATGCACATACAAACGGGAAACGTTCGCGACACTTGCCATCATCTCTTCCGGCGAATCGTAGCCGAAGTTTGCCGCCATGGATCGGTTTACGCTCAACAGCCGGCCGTCCGGTGTGCTCTGGAAAATGCCCGAGATGGCGTTGTCGAAGATTCCCCGGTACTTCCGTTCCGCCTCCCGCAGAGCATCCTCCATTGTTCTGCGCGCGGTGATGTCGCGGCCGACTCCCGCGATGCCGATCACCTTGCCCTCGCTATCCCGCAATGGAACCTTCGTCGTGAGGATGTGGAACTCGTTTCCCGCCGCGTCGACGCTCTTCTCCTCGCGGTTGAAAATAGGTTCCCCGGAACGAATGATGTTCTGTTCGTCCTCAAAGAAGCCTGCCGCACTCTCCCTCGGGAAAAAATCCAGGTCCGTCTTGCCCAGCAGCTTCTCCGGCGAGTCCTCCCCGACCGCGTGCGCCACGTGGGTATTGGCCACGATGAATCTGCTCTCTCGATCCTTCACGTACATGAAGTCCGGCATGTTGTCGATCAATGCGCGGAGCATGTTGCGCTCGGCCTCTTGAACCGAGTGAGCCTCGCGCAAGATCTCGTCTTCCCGCCTTTGCACGGTCACTTTGATCAACGACCGGATCCCAAAGAACAACGCGGCAATTACCCCGACAAACACCAATACCTGCAGCATTCCCTCAACGGTCAGAAGTGTGTCGATCAAAGCCAGTTCGCTCTTGAAGTCGCCCGCCAGGTCGTCCTGCAATGCCTCCAGCGCCGCCTTGACGGAGTTATTTTCCCGCGACAAGTCTGCCAGCTCCTGCTGGCTCGGCGCATTCCCGTTGTTCTCCGCGCCCGCCGCGTATTCGATCTTCGATCGCGCCTGCAGGCTCGTCACGCGGCTGAGCAGCGAAAGAATCTGTTCGTGCCGGGCGGAGTTGAATGCCGTGAACTTCGCGGCGCGGTCCAGCGATGCCATCACCGTTCCGGCCTCTTGTCCCGCGCTGGCCAGCGATGCGCTGTCCTGCATCACAAAGGCGTCGCTGTAATCGTGGTTCATTCTCTCGAACGCGGTGCCCGCTCGCTGGCTTTCCAGCGCCGCCGGGAAAACGCACTGCGATGCAGTGCCGACGTGCCTGTGCACCGAGTACACAGTCCACTGCATGCTTGCCAGGATCCCCACCGCCCCCAGCACGACCACGGCCAGGCTCAATTTCATTGTTCCGGAGAATCTCATTCCTGAAGAAGGCAGAATCCGTCGCATCGTTGGCATTCCTCTCCGCCGCTGCCGGATGATTCCTGGAGATCGCGGCTCTTGCCGCCGCTGGCTCCGCCCAGGCTGTTCTATAGAGCGGTGTGTTAAACAGGCACAACCCGCAATCGCGGCTTCTGGCTTCGTCGTTCATCGGCACAAACCGCGATTTAGGTGAATCGCTGGCCGCTCCCGTCCGGCATCCCGACCGGGGGCATCGGAATTGCCTGATCGCTTGCGAGCTACCTGCCGATAAGCTGATCGAGCCTCTGCTTCGATTTGTCGCCGCTGAGCGCACCGCGGCAGCGTGAACGGCTGGCAACAGTGCAAACGGCCGGCGTGAACGGCTGGCGTGAGCGGCGGGCGTGACCGATCCCCCAAACCGGGGACGATCTTGCCCCTGAAGCGCCGGGCAAAAAACGCGCGGGGCATTCGGCGCCAGGTTGAGATGACATTGCATGGGGGAGCGATGGTCGACAAAATCCTCTTCGTTGATGACGACCCAGGGATCCTCGAAGGCTTCCAGCAGCTGCTCCGCAAGGAGTTCGTAGTCACCGTAGCCTTGGGCGGGCAGGAGGGACTTTCCGCAATCAAGCAAGACGGCCCCTTCGCTGTCGTCATCTCCGACATGCGCATGCCGGGTATGAGCGGCGCCGAATTCCTGGCCAAAATACGTCAAAAGGCCCCGGAAACCGTAAGAATGTTGCTCACCGGGCAGACTGACATGCACGCCGCCATCGACGCCATCAATGAAGGCAACATCTTCCGCTTTCTCACCAAGCCATGCAGAAAGGAGGACCTCGTAAACGCCATCAACCTCGGGCTGGCTCAATACCGGTCGGTCGTCGCCGAAAAGGAACTGGTCAAGAAGGCCCTCGACCTGGAACGTCCACCGTCCGATCGCGATTCCCAGGATAACTGCCGATGGGATCAAATCGAGAGCCCCACCGGCCTGCCCGGACCGTCAAAGGTCAAAGATCTCCTCGTTCCGCTCTTCGGAGTCGACCCCCAGGTCTATGTCGTCTTGCTTAAGCTCACCGTCTTACAAACCATTGAGGAGCGCTATGGAGAGGAAGCGGCCGCCGACTACATGAACAATGCAGTCCAATTCCTCATGCAGGCTTTGCGCTCCGAAGATCGGTTCTTCCACTGCGGCAGGCACGTCCTGATGGCTGTGCTCCGGCGAAAAATGCCGCTCGGCGCGGTGCGCATGGAGATTGCTCGTGTCACATCCACCTGCCGCGAACATGTGATGGAAGTCAATGGCAGGAGCATTATGATCGCCACATCGATCGCCTTCGAAATGCTGCCCGTTTCGCAGTTCACCTCATTCAACGAGATGCTCGCGGCATTCGATCCCCAATTGAGTGAGAGGCGCGAAGAGAAGGCAGCCGGAGAATCCTGAGCCTTTATCTCGAACCGATCGGTTGAACCTTCGCCCGGCGAATTATTCTATTGAGAGGGGACGATCGCTTCGGCTTCTCATCCGCCTCCAGGAGCAAACAGCTTGAATCGCAGACTCGCGCTCATCGCGCTCCTGCCGCTCTGCCAGGCCTTCACCCTCTTCGCGCAGGACACACGCACCGTCCTCGAGCCGTTCTTCCCCCAGCTTTGCGCTACGCTCGACGCTCAATTAGAAGCCAGTGGCCACTCTCTCGCGCCGGCCGACGAGCAAAAGCTCGACACCTTCCGGATTCAACGAGCCTTAGACAAGTGCGGCAAAGGGCGCGCCGTGCTGCTCCACGTCGACGAGGCCAACAACGCGTTCCTCAGCGGCCCGCTGGAGCTGCGCCCCGACGTCACGCTTATTGTCGGCGTCGGCGTCACGCTTTTCGCCTCGCGCGATCCCGCTCTCTTCGCCGTCTCACCCGGCAGTTGCGGCATTGTCAGCCACACGCCCCCACCCCAACGACAAGGACCTGTCGTTGGGGACCCCGGACGTCCCCGCGGCTGCAAGCCGTTCATCTCTGTCGACCACGCGTCCGATTCGGCCATCATGGGCGACGGCGTCATCGACGGCCGCGGCGGCGAGAAAATGCTCGGGTCAGAGTATTCCTGGTGGGACTTGGCCGAGCAGGCGCGCGCCGGAGGCGGGCAGCAGGTTCCACGCCTCATCGTCGCCAATGACTCCGGCAACTTCACGCTTTATCGCATCACGCTCAAAAACTCGCCCAACTTTCACGTCGTCTTCAACCATGCCGACGGCTTCACGGTCTGGGGGCTCAAGATCGACACGCCACAGCGCCTCGCCCGCAACACCGATGGCGTCGATCCCGGCAACGGCGCCCGGAACATCACCATCACCCACAGCTTCATCCGCGCCGGCGACGACAACGTCGCCATCAAGGGCGGTCCCGACGGCGCAACCAACATCACCATCAGCCACGACCACTTCTACTGGGGCCACGGAATGTCCATCGGCAGCGAGACCAATGGCGGCGTCAGCAAGATTCGCGTCTTCGATCTCTCGCTCGACGGCCCCGACAACGGCATCCGAATCAAGTCCAACGGCTCGCGCGGCGGACTCACCGAGGACGTTGTCTACGACGACGTTTGCATTCGGAATTCGCCCAATCCGATCACGCTCGATACGGCCTACTCAGCCAACGGTCCGCTTCAGGGCGACTCGCCTCCCACCATGCGCGGCATCACGCTGCACAACGTTCGCGTCTCGGGCGGCGGCAAAATCACCTTCAACGGCTACGACCCGACCCATCGCATCGCAGCCACGCTCGACGGCGTCCAGATCGTCGATCAGGCGGCCTACACCTACGAAGTGAATCACGCGGACCTTACGCTGGGACCCGGTGCGACGAATCTGCAATTAACCGCCGGCCCTGATTTGATAAAGAACGACTCGACCATCAAGGGAACTCCCGCCGAAGGCGAACCCGCCACGTGCGCCGACAAGTTCGTGCCGTTCCCGCAATGACATCATGCGCCAACTCGCGAACTCGCGAACCCGCCAACTTGCTAGATCGCCAATCCGCCAACTCGCGAACCAGCGAACTCGCTAACTCGCTGACTCGCTGACTCGCCTAAAACTTCACCGTCCGGCCACTACCTTGTTCATCGGCACGCGCACCACAATTTGGTTTCCTGCCCGCACCACCATCCGCGAAAACGATTCGTCGGCCACGTCGGCGAGCGAAACGTCCCCTCCATTGAGAGCCGTCACGTCGCCCCGCATCTTCGCGCTCGCATCGGCAGGGACGCTGAAGCTCACGCGCACATCGGGCCGGCCGTCGCCGTCGAGATCGACCTCGTCGCTCACCCGCGCCGGCAGCGAATCCGCCGGCTCAAACACAATCTGCACGAATGGCTCGACGCGCTCCAGCAGTCGCGGCTGCACCGGTTGGTAAACCACAATCCGGTAGCCGTTTCTCTGAATCGTCCGCGCAATCGTGCCGCCCGAGTAAGTCGCGTCAATGTGCAGCCCGGCGTGCGCCACCACGTTGCTGAAGACGCCCATCAGCACAAACGGAACACAGACGGCGATCATCAGCGTAAGCCCTGCGCCCGTGTAGGCCAAAATCGAAAGAATGCGCGCTCGCATGGTTGCTCCTCCTTCACATCCCTGGCAGCCAATGAATCATGGTGGACACCGAACCGGCCAGAATGCTGCCGCCGAACATCGTGGCCAGCGCCCACGCGCCGTAGAGAAACAGCAGCCGCGCGCGCTCCGGCTTCACGGCAACTGGAGTGCCCTTCAGGTGCCACACCGCCGCGTCTTTCTTGCAGGCGTCAACGCATGCGCCGCACTTCATGCAGTTCAGCAGCGTCTTTCCCTCGGCGATAGACTCTTTCGAAAGCGCTACCGTCGGACAACTTGTCTGGCACAGCGTGCAATCTACGCATTTTGTGCGGTCGAATCGAATCTCGAACAGATTGATCTTGTTGAAGATCGATTGAAACGCGCCGAACGGGCAGAAGAACCCGCATTGCGTGCGTTTCTTGGTCAAATAAGGCAGCACCACAACCAGCCCCACAAAGAGCGCGACGAAAACCCCCATCTGGATCGCCGTTTCCACGTTGCGCACCGCCGGAAACTCGGTGACCGCTTTGAACGGGCACAGCCACATGCAATAGACCGGCTCGAAGATCGCTGCGGAAACCAGCACTACGAAGACCAAAATGGCCCATGGCACAAGCCGCAGGATGTGGCTATACCGGGCGACGAATCGGTGCAGCTTAGGCCGCTTGGCAAACGCGGCAAAGCCCTCCTCGATTCCGCCAAAGAAGCACGCGTAGCTGCACCACGCCTTGCCCAGCACCAGGGTCATGGCGAACCAGATTCCGATCATGATGGCGATCGAGTGGGGATTGCTCGCTGTCGGCAGAATCGACCCCGGAAAGATGATCGTCCTCGCGAACGCCGCCGGCAGAATGATCGTGGGCGTCACCATAAAGCAGAACGGCGTATCGCCCGAAACCATGCGGCTGATGGGAATGCTCATCGTGCCGCGCTCGGCGATCAGTGAAGCAATAAACCCGAACGGAAACAGAAAGCCTAACGCGACAAAGAAGATTCTCCGCCAGCGATATGTCTCGCCCGTCCGCATCATTAGGAAGAAGAGCGCAGTCATGAAGACAATGACCACAGCCGAGCCGATACGCTCATCCCGGCCCGCTCTCTGAAACGCCGCCATGAACATGAGCAGCGACCACAGCGCGATCGGTAGCGTCAGCAGAATCGACCGTCCGACGCCGCGAAACGCCTTCGGCCGCCGAAGCGCCGCCGGCCCCCGAAGTGCAGGGGCTCGAAGAGTAGAGGAGCTACTAGCCATAAAATGTCCTCTCGATCAGGATGGAGAATCCGGAAATCCCATACCAGCACGCCAGCAAAACAGCCACCATCCGCGCAACCGTGACCACCGCCGGCGTTCGCTGCACAAATCCCATGGAAAGAAACGGCAAAAACCACACCGCGGTTCCCACGAAAAAGCAGACAAAGAAAAGCAGCGCCGCCGGCAAATGCTCAAGCTGCGCCGCGCGCACCCCAGCCACAAGAAACGGCGGGCAAAGATTGATCCCCGTCAGAAAACCCAGCGCCAGCGCACCCGACCGCAACGGCCCCGGCCCCTCGCCGATCCGCACCAGCCCCTGCGCTTCCTTCGCCGCAGCGCATCGCCTGTGCGGCCAGCCAACTGCGTACACCACCAGCGCCGCCGCCAGCAGCACCTCAATCCAGCCCATCAGCCAGGATTGCCCGATGCCTGCCTGCCCGATCCCAGCCCGCCCGGTCCACGCACGCTGTATCGACGACCCCACCAGCCACGCCGCCGTTGCGAAAACTATGTACCCCGCCAGCCGCGCAGCCAGAAACAACCCCAACTGCCGGCTGTGACCCCGCACTCCCTGCGGCTGAACCATCATTCACGGCACCACCACCGGCCCGCACGTCGCCAGGCAAACCGGCCCCGTTGCGAGTCCCAGCACAAGCGCCTCCCCGGCGCTGGCCGAAAGAGAAAATGCCGCCATTATGCCCGCAGTCTAGGTCCGTCCGCGAGATTTCCTTCGTGACAGTGGTCACGCCCGCCGTGTCAAGTAACGACCCTCGCCCTCAACCTCCTGCAAAAGAATGGGTGCCCCCGGTCCCTCGCATTTGGGGACCGGGGAAAGCACCCACCCGGGCCTCAACCCCTCGTCACCCCACCAAATCTCCCGCTTCCGGCATTTATCGCTTATTCTTGTAACAATTCCTTCTTGCTTCGGCAGGCCCGCGAACAATTTCCTATGAATCCAGTCGTTTTAGCAGTTGACGATCTTCGGGAGCAGTATCTCAAGGAGATGGCGCTTGTCCGCCAGACCTGTGAGCGTACTGGCGACGGCACCGCCGCCATCCGCCGCCGCTCCGCCGTTGTCGACCGCATCCTCATCGAAATGTGGCGTCGCTGCTTCGCCGACCTGCCTCCGCAGAACGCCGCCCTCCTCGCCCTCGGCGGCTACGGCCGCAAAGATCTCTTCCCCTACTCCGACATCGACGTCCTCTTCGCCTTCGCCGACGAGAAAACCGAGGAGCAGTCCCGCGAAGCCGTTCGCGCCATCATTCAGGGCATGTGGGACATCGGTCTTCGCGCCAGCCCCAGTTCCCGCACCGTCAAGGAATCCGGCCGCTTCGACCCCGACAATCTCGAATTCACGCTCGCCACTCTCGATCGCCGTTTCCTCGCCGGCCAGTTTCCGCTCTACCAGCAGCTCCACCAGATCACTTTTCCCGGCCTCTTCCTCAGCGAGTGGAACTCCATCGCGCAAAAGCTCGGCGAAATCGCTCGCACCCGCCACGCCAAATTCGGCAACACCATCTTCCATCTCGAGCCCAACCTGAAAGACTGTCCCGGCGGCCTGCGCGACTACTCGCTCGCCGTCTGGTTCGCCGTCCTCTTCCATCTCAAGGCCACAAAGGAGTGGCCCCGCCAGCGCGGCGGCGTCTTCCAAAGCGCGCGCGGCGACGCCGAAGCCGCTTTCGATTTCCTCGCCGCCGCCCGCTGCTTCCTCCATTTCCGCCATGGCCGCGACGACAACACTCTCGACTGGCAATCGCAGGATGAAGCCGCCGCCCGCTCTATCGGCCTTGAAACCCGCGGCACCGCCGATCCCTCCTACTGGATGCGCACCTACTACCGCCATGCCCGCGTCATCTATCGCCGCGCCGCTCTGCTCATGGAGCATCTGCCCGCCCCAGTCAGCTTCTATCGCCAGTTCCGCCGCCGCCGCGCGCCCATCGCCGGAACCGACTTCCTCCTCGACCAGGGCCGCATCGAAATTCAGCCCGGCGCGCAATTCAATGACACCGCAGCCATCCTGCGCATCTTCTCCCTCATGGCCACGCACGGCTACACGCTCTCCCAGGCCGCCGAAGACCGCATCACCGACGCGCTTCCTGTCCTCGCCATCGCCATCCCTGAAGGTCCCTACCTCTGGAACGCTCTGCGCGAAGTGCTTCTCGGCCCCCATGCAGCTCACGCACTCCGCACCATGCACGCGCTCGGCGTCCTCGAGATGCTCATCCCCGAGTTTCACGGCATCGACGCGCTCGTCATCCGCGACAGCTACCATCGCTACACCGTCGACGAGCACACTTTCCTGGTCATCGACAACGTCCACGGCTTGCGCACGCCCTCCAGCGAGCACGAGCAGCGCCTCGCCCAGCTCCTGCCGGAAATCGACCGCCTCGACCTCTTCTTCCTCGCCCTGCTCCTGCACGACACCGGCAAAGGCCGCCGCGCCGGCGAGCACGCGCAGCAGAGCGTCGAGCTGGCCGACAGCTTTCTCGCCCGCCTTGACTTCGATGCCGAGGAGCGCGAGTCCATCCTCAAGCTCATTCGCCTGCATCTTGAAATGTCGGCAGCCATGCGCCGCGACATCTTCGACCTCGACAACGTCCGCGGCTTCGCCGACAAAATCGGCAACCCGCAACTGCTCAAGATGCTCACCCTCATGACCTTCGCCGACATCAAGGCCGTCAACCCCGACGCGCTCACACCCTGGAAGGCCGAGAACCTCTGGCAGTTCTACATGTCCACTTCAAACTTCATGGACCGCTCGGTCGACGAGGCGCGCTACCACGCCGCCATCGATCCCACCCTCCTCAACCGCATCCGCTCCATGGTTCCCCCCACGCAGCACGACGAGCTCAGACAATTTCTCGAGGGCCTCCCGCAGCGCTATCTGCAAACCCGCTTGCCCGAGCAGATTCGCAATCACTTCCTCATGGCGCTCAACCTCGACAAGGACAACGTTCAGCTCGATCTGCGCCCCAGCCGCCAGCTCTACGACCTCACCGTCATCACCCGCGACCGCACCCGCCTCTTTGCCGACATGGCCGGCGTCCTCAGCGCCTGGGGCATGAACATCGTTCGCGCCGGCGCCTACTCCAACGATGCCGGCGTCATTGTCGACAGCTTTCAGTTCACCGATCTATTCCGCACCCTCGAACTCAACCCCACCGAGAAAGACCGCTTTCTCGCCAACGTCCACGAAGTCGTCGCGCAAAAGCTTTCCGTCGAGCAGTTGCTCAACGCCCGCCGCCATCTGAACCACCCTGGCAGCTACAAGCTCGACGTCGCCACCAAGCTCGAATTTGACTCTGAGTCCTCCTCGCACTCCACATTGCTGCAGGTGGTCGCGCAGGACATGCCCGGTCTCCTCCGCCAGATCGCGCTCACCCTCTCCACCCATCAGTGCAACATCAAGGTCGCGCTCATCGACACCGAAGGCGAAACCGCCATCGACGTCTTCTACCTCACCAGCCACGACGAAAAACTTTCCCCCGAAGCCCAGACCACCCTCGGTAAAGACCTCACCAAGGCCCTCGAAACCATGCGCTCTCCCGCCTAGCGGCTTCAAATTCAACTGAGAAATGGGTGCCCCACTTCTCAATAGCGCCGCAAGTTGAATAAGATGAGCGCATTGAAGATTACGCTCAGACTTTTGTGGCAGTTTTGTGCTCCGCCGTTTGCGACAGCGCTATTTCTGCGAAGTACTTACGGCAAGAACTGCAAAGCGTTATCCTGCAAGTGAATTCTATGAGCGAGACTCCAACGCATCAGCCACAGCAGCAGCGAATCTCCTTGTTCGATTCAAGCGGGCTGCCTTGGACAGCACACCTGAGCTTGGGCTGGATAATATTCATGTTTAGCGTCACCGGAGGGCTCGCAGCCATCCCCATCGGTGTTTGCCTCGGGGCGTGGCTAAATACAAAGACACGCTCCCCGCTTGTACTAATCATCTTCATACTTCTGACGAGTGTATGTGCGGCAGCGTTCTACCCGACGACAAATCAGCGGTGGTCTGACGCGGTTGGTTTGGCAATTGTCGTACTTTGGTTCGCGGGAGCCTTGGTTGCCCGACACCAAATCGCACGCTATTACGCCCAACGGGAGGGCTCGACGTTCACCCTAAGCCTTGCGTTAACGCTCCTGTTTGGGGTCTGGTACTTGAATTATCGAATCCGGCCTGAGTTCCCAGCCGACGCAAAGTCCAACCACTTGTTCAACCGCTCCTGACGCATGCGTGTAGGGTCAATCAGCCGTTGTTTTGTTTCTGCGCTCACTCTTAGTGTGGCAGCGGCTAAGGTTTTTGTGGCAAATTGAGGCACAGCCTTCAACTTGTGCGCGATCTTGGCTATTTGCGCTATTGTGGAATCAATAAGTTATGCGTTTTCAATCTGTCTGACTGTCGGTGCCCCAGGTCCCTCGCATTTGGGGACCTGGGATACCACGAACCTCGGATTGCCCTTTCTTCACTCCCTACAAATGTGGGTGCCCCATCCTGGCCGTCATTCTGAGCGACCGGAGCGCAGCGATGGGAGTCGAAGGACCTGCTTCTTCGAATTCCGGCGAAGGGTGGGATCGCACGAACCCCGGCTTGGCTTTTTTCACCCCCCTCGGCTGCAACTCCACTGAATGCCAAACCGCCAACATTCCATCTCCCGGAAGCGTATCCTCATAAGTGCTGGCAAGTGAAAATCAGGGACCCCATGAGCACCAAAGGGGAGAACCGGTTCGACTCCACCGAAGGGTCGCCGTGGATGCGTCCCTTTGTGCCGCGGCGCTTCCTGAGCAACGGCCATCTGCAAACCATCGTCGGCAGCTTTCTGCCGCGCCATTACTCGTTGTCCCAGCCCGAAACCCAACTCATCGAGGTTGAAGCCGCTACCTCCGCTCGCCCAGCGAGCTTCGTGCTGTGCCACTGTCATTGGCAACCTGCCGAGGTCCGCAGTGAGCGACTGACCATGGTCATCGTTCACGGGCTCGAGGGGTCTTCCTCTTCTCCGTATGTCCAGGGGAACTCCGCTCGCGCCTGGAAAGCCGGCTGCAACGTCGTTCGCATGAACATGCGCAGTTGTGGCGCGGGCAAAGATTTTTCTCCCACCATCTATCATGCCGGCCGCTCTGAAGACGTCGCCGTTGTGATGGCCGAAATGGCCCGCACGCACCTTATTCGCAGCTTCGCGCTGGTCGGCTATTCCATGGGCGGCAACCTGGTTCTCAAGCTGGCCGGAGAGTTGGGCGCCGCCCCGCCTCCCTATCTGAAGGCCGTCGTCGGCGTCTCGCCGATCATGGATTTGGTTGCCTCATCCGCCGCGCTGCACGAACCACAGAACCTCCTTTACCAAAGCCGGTTTCTCGGCGACCTGATCAAGCACATTCGCCATCAGGCCGAACTTTACCCGGATCTCTACTCCGTGGACGGCCTCGACAAGATTCGCACCTTGCGGCAATTCGACGAGCAGGTCGTCGCGCGATACGGCGGCTTCGCCGACGCGGACGACTACTACCGCAGTGTTGCCAGTTCCAACTGGGCGCAGGACATTACCGTGCCCACACTCATCCTTCACGCTCTCGACGATCCCTTCATCCGCATGACTCCCGAAACCCGCGCCAAGCTCCTCGCCAACCCCCGCGTCAGGCTCGTCGAGACTCGCCACGGCGGTCACTGCGCCTTTCTCTCGCTCGAGCCCGGCGACGCGAGCTTCTGGGCTGAGCGAACCCTTCTCGACTTTCTCCTCGTGACGGTGGAAGGCTGAACGCGGCCGCCGATCCGAGAAAAACGGGAACCCGCTTTTGCTTCCCGTTGCTCACCCCGCCCCATAATGAATCGGCGCCCCATTTCCCGGAGTTCCCACAGACAGGCCCTCGTCTGTGGGGTGGATGTCCCTCAGCCGCGGCGGATGGGGCATGGGATATCCGCCAGTAGCGCGGCCATCGCCACGCATGCCCCAATGATTGGTCGCCATCCGCTACAATTGCATTCGCCTGCAACTCAATGACGCCGTCTGCGAAACTCAGGCTGCTTCGCGAGTTGGATCCAGTTCCCCGGAGGTGAAAATCGATGCGAATGATTCGTCTTGCCACCATCGCCTTGGGAGGCCTGCTGTGCGTCTCGCTCTATGCATACGCAGATGGGCCGGCCGACCGCAAGCCAACTGACCCGCGCGCCGTCAGCTCAGCCAGCGGACCGTCGTCGGAGCCTCTGCCGGTCGAGGCGCTTTTGACCACAACGCGTATCTATGGCGTCGTACACTCCAACGACGGGCACAAGCTCGCATACATCAGCAACGCGTCCGGACGTCCCAACCTGTGGATCGTGAACGTGGACGGCACTGGGGCGCAGCAGCTCATCAAGAGTGACGACCGCCAAGCCGCTCTCGCATTTACGCACGATGACGCCGAAATCGTCTACAGCCAGGACCAGGGCGGCAAGGAGTATTACGACATTTACGTGGTGCCAGTCAGCGGTGGAGAGCCCCGCAATCTGACCCATACCGACGACGTCAGTGAGACCGTAAACGAGTTTTCGCCTGACGGCGGGTTGCTCGCCATCGAAATCAAGCAGAAGACCTCGTCGTGGACCGATCTTGCCGTGATGCAATGGCCCAGCGGCGTCATCCGCCAGCTCACCCATGAAACCGACCCGAAAGCGAGGTGGAGCGAGGACGCCTGGAGCCCCGACAACAGGTTTATTTATGCAACGCGCGCTATCGGCATCGATGATTCCGATATCTATCGCGTGGACGTTGCCACGGGAAAGGCCGAAAAACTGCTGCAGCACACGGGCAAGCAGTTGGTGAGCATTTCTTCTGTGTCCCGCGACGGCAGGACGTTGCTCATCACCTCCGATGTCAAGGGCGGTTACGAGAACGTAGCATTGCTCAGCCTGTCAACCAGGAAGCTGCGATGGCTCACCGACACCCAGTGGTCGGCTGACGGTCAGGCCTTTACGCCTGATGGCCGTAGCGCGATCTATACCTTGAATGCCGACGGCCGCGTCTCCACGCGTTTTGTCGATTTAACGACCATGAAGGAGTCCGAGCGTGACGTGCCGCCAGGGATGAACGCGCCTGCCGCCCGGCCCACGGCATTTCTGCCCGATGGCTCCATGCTCATTTCTCACGAGGATTCGAGCCATCCCCAGGAACTATACCGTCTCGCCAACGACAACACGCTCACGCAGATCACGCATAACGCCAACGATCAGTTGCAGCACACCGCCCTGCCCAGTTCGCAACTCGTCACCTACAGGAGCTTCGATGGCCGGCTGATCTCGGCGCTTGCGTGGGTTCCCTTCAACCTCAAGCGCGATGGCACGGCGGCGGCCGTCGTCATGCCGCACGGCGGACCCACCGGCCAAACCCTCGACTCTTTCAATGGGCGCGCGGAGCTGCTGGCTTCGCGCGGTTTCGTTGTCATCGCCCCCAACGTGCGCGGTTCCACCGGCTATGGCATGGACTTCCAGAATGCCAACATCAAAGACCTGGGAGGTGCGGATCTCAAGGACGAGATCGCCGGCGTCGACTTCCTCAAAGCCACCGGCTTCATCGATCCAAAGCGCGTCGGCATCTGGGGCGGATCGTACGGCGGTTTTATGACGCTGATGGCCATCGGCAACGCCCCGGGAATCTGGTCGGCCGCGGTGGACGAGTACGGCATTCTCAACTGGTTAAGCATGCTCGAGCACGAAGACCCAAGTCTCCAGGCCTATGAAAAGATGCTGCTCGGCGATCCAGTAAAGGACCTCTCCGTCTACGAAGCATCCTCGCCGCTGAAATACCTCAGCAATGAGAAAGCGCCGTTGCTCGTTCTGCAGGGTGAGAACGACATCCGCGTGCCGAAGGAAGAGGCCGAGCACGCCGTCAGCATTCTCAAGGCGGAAGGCCGCACGGTCGATGCTGTGTACTACCCTGACGAGGGCCACGGCTTCGTCAAGCGCGAGCACCAACGCGATGAGCTTACTCGCTCGGTCGACTGGTTGCAGAAATACCTGCAGGGCTCCCAATAGACTCTCTCGGCCGGGCGTGAATGATGGCGCGCCGAACCTGCCTGCCAAACGGAGAGTGGGATTTTAAGAAATCGGCGCATCTCCTGGCCGCGATGAGAATCTGGATAGTATGAAGAAAATTGGCTTCCTCTCATTCGGCCATTGGACGCCTTCGCCGCAGTCCGAAACGCGCTCCGCCGCTGACGCGCTCCTGCAGTCCATCGATCTCGCCATAGAGGCTGAGCGCCTGGGAATGGACGGCGCCTACTTCCGTGTTCATCACTTCGCGCGCCAGCTTGCGTCACCGTTTCCACTGCTTGCGTCGGTCGGCGCTAAAACGCGAAAGATCGAGATCGGCACCGCGGTCATCGACATGCGCTATGAGAATCCTCATTACATGGCGGAAGACGCCGGGGCCGCGGATGTGATTGCTGGCGGCCGGCTGCAGTTGGGAATCAGCCGCGGTTCTCCTGAGCAGGTGATCGACGGTTGGCGCTATTTTGGCCACCGCCC
This sequence comes from Acidobacteriaceae bacterium, assembly GCA_003138515.1. Classification (GTDB taxonomy): domain Bacteria; phylum Acidobacteriota; class Terriglobia; order Terriglobales; family Acidobacteriaceae; genus Telmatobacter. The sequence continues at coordinate 204,410 of PLGG01000056.1, forward strand.
CAATGAAGGCGAGGACGATGCGGCCATGGCCCGGCGGCATACCGAAGAATTCCTCACGCTGCTCGCGGGCTCGGGCTTCGCCAAGCCGAATCCACGTCCGATGTTTCCCAATCCGCCTGGGCTTCTGCGTCTTGAGCCGTACTCCGAAGGATTGCGCGATCGCATTTGGTGGGGATCTGCTTCGAACGCCACGGCCGAGTGGGCCGCGAAGCTGGGGATGAACATGCAGACCTCAACTCTCAAATTCGACGAGACCGGCGAGCCGCTCCACATCCAGCAGGCAGCTCAGATTCGCGCCTTCCGCGCAGCCTGGAAAGAGGCTGGCCACGCTCGCACCCCGCGCGTCTCAGTCAGTCGCAGTATCTTCGCGTTGATCGATCACCGCGATCGCGCCTATTTTGGACGCGACGATGACGCAGAGGACAAGATCGGCTTTCTCGACGAAAACACGCGGGCCATCTTCGGCCGCAGCTACGCCGCTGAGCCGGATGTTCTGATTGAGCAGCTCAGGAAAGACACGGCGATCGCGGAGGCAGATACGCTTTTGCTAACCGTCCCGAACCAACTCGGCGTTGCCTACAACGTGCATGTCATGGAGGCGATTCTGACCCAGGTCGCTCCAGCCCTTGATTGGCGATAATCGGTTGGCGCTAGAAAAAAGCATGAGCGGCGTTCAGACCTGCCAAACGGAGGGAGGCGGGGTTTCAACCCCGCACAAACCCACCCGCAAAAACCCCGAAAACAAAGTACGGCCCAGCGAGCCATCCTCGCTGGGCCGATGAAAGTTCNNGGCCTCAAAGCGCCGCTCCGGCATCGCCAGGAATCGCTTCCCACAACCCGCCCTACGGGGCTCATCCAAAGTCGACCTAACTTCCGGATTGGCGACAGTACGACCGGAAGCTGTTCTTGAATGGAAGAATCGGGCGGCACAGTAATGGGCCACGCGGCCAAATCGAGGAGATTATCGGGCTTACTTGTGGAAGGAGATGTCAGTCAAAAGAGCGCGTATAATCCCGCATGGAACCGACAGTCGCGACCATGGGAGACTGTAACCTCCAAGGGAGTTGAACGCGGAGATGCAAGTGCTAAAGCTTTTGGCCTGCTTGGCTCTAAACCTAGTATTTTTCGGAGTAGGCACCTATCTCAGATCGAGTTTAGAGAGTGCGCGTCGGAGATCCCTCGGGTTAGTACTGCAGATATTTACTGCTTCCGCATTAGCTCTTTTCTTAGCGGCCTCAGCGCTCAATCATTTTTTGCTCCATGACAGTCCCAATTTGCCTTAAAGGCAGATCGTGCTGGAGGCTATCGGCATAGCCAACTAGCTGGCAGTTCCGGTCGTATCACCGCCTACTCGGAGGTTACACACGTCTCGCGGGATCAGTGTGACCAACAACCCACCTCTCCCCGAAATCCCCGCTCAAACAACCGCCAGCCATTTTCTGATCCCGTTCCGTGATCGCTGCTCTTTTGTCAACCCTCCACACCCTCGCGAACCCCCGCAACCCACTGAAAACACTTNNAAGGTGACGACGATAGGGCGGCGTGGTGATGGTGATCCGGCTTGGGCGGCCGGCATCCCTCGCGCCGCCCATTTTTTCGGGAGTCCACTAACCACTATCCACTGCTTCTTACCCCACCCCCCCATCCCTCCGGCACT
>PLGG01000034.1 GCA_003138515.1 Acidobacteriaceae bacterium
CACTTTCCGCGTTACACTAACAAGCTCGCTGGTACAAAAGATCGGGCAGGGCAGCCAATTGTGTTGGATCGCACCGGCCTATCGCGCAGCACCGTTTATCTGCGCGTCAGCGAAGGAAAATTCCCACGGCCAGTGTCGCTGGGAGCCAGGGCGGTCGGCTGGATAGAGGCAGAGGTAGAGGAGTGGATCGCCGGTCAGATTGAAGACAGCCGAGAAATTCGAGCCCACAAAACAGGGATGAATCCGTCGCCGTCAAGATGAAGGCTGGAGCAGGGTTCCGACCAGCTACCCGTCTGACAGATTGAATTGCTGGAAGCTGCCTGCCCCTGCTGGCCGAGCTGATTGGCGGTTATGCTGCGGTTCCACGGAAGGGCAGCACTTTGCCTCCGCGTTGTGTCTGCTCCAGAAAGTCCGCCCATTCCTGCATCATCTTGGCACGTGGCTCCAGATAGAGCGCATGGTTGTACGCCGCACTCACCGCATTCCGAGCCGCGTGAGCAAGCTGCAATTCGATATGGTCATGTACATAGCCCTGCTCGTGGAGAATCGTGGACGCCAGTCCGCGGAAGCCGTGTCCGGTCATCCGTCCCTTGTAGCCCATCCGCTCCAGCGCTCCAAGAATGGTCATGTTGCTCATCGGCTTCTTGGGATTGCGGTCGCCGGGAAACAGGAACTCACTCGTGCCTGAGAGGGTTTGCAGGGTATCCAGAACCTGAAGAGCCTGAGTTGACAGGGGAACGATATGGGCTGTCCGCATCTTCATGCGTTCAGGCGGAATATTCCATCGGCGAGCTTCGAGGTCGAACTCCGACCACTTGGCTCCCATCAATTCGCCGGTCCGAACGAAGGTGAGGGCCATCAGCTTTATCGCCAACCGCGTTACGTGAGTACCCTGATAAACCTCAATGGCTCGCAGAAGGGCGGGGAGTTCCTTGGCTTCCACACGGGCGTAGTTCGTCTTGCGCGAGGACTTGAGGATGTCCCTCGGCCGGATCTCCGTCGCCGGATTCCGGCGGGCGTACCCGTGCGCAATGGCGTATCGAAAAACCTGCCCAGCCGTTTCCAAGGCGCGCTTGGCAATGTCGCGGGCTCCCCGATCTTCGATGGCCTTTGTCATCACTACCAGCTCCGGCGCTTCGATCTCCGCAACCGGACGCGCTCCCAGTGCGGGCAAAATATCCATTTCGATCCGCCGCCGCGTGTATTCGACATGGCGCGGACTCTTGCCTTCCGCCCAGTGATCCAACCACTGTTCGGCTACACTCTGAAAGGAATTCTCGACCGCTTTTTTCTCCGCAGTCTTCTCGGCCTTCCGCTGCGCCATCGGGTCAACACCTGTCGCCAGCAGCTTGCGAGCCTCAGCATGGCGTTCTCTGGCTTGCGCCAGCGAGACGTCCGGATACTTTCCCAAGGACATGAGCTTTTCCTTGCCCTCAAACCGATAGGACCAGCGCCACAACTTCCCGCCGGTTGGCTTAACCCAAAGGTAGAGCCCGCCTCCATCGCCCAGGCTGTAGGCTTTTTCCGCCGTTTTAGCCCTTTTGATCTCCGTATCGGTCAGTCCTGCCATGCCCATTCCTCCTCTTCCAGGAAAAGTACACCCACTTCAAAAACAGAATACACCCAGAAGTACACCCGCCAGAACACGGCTGCACTCGGATGCATTTGGACGCAGAAAGACGTAAAGCCTAGTAAATGCTAGGCCTTAAGTCTTTCTATCGGATGTCTTGGGATGTTCCTGGAAGGAGTCCTGGCGGAGAGAGGGGGATTCGAACCCCCGGTACAGCTTTTGACCGTACAACGGTTTAGCAAACCGCCGCCTTCAGCCACTCGGCCATCTCTCCGGCGCTGAGTGGATTATACCGGAACTCGCGTTCGCCTCGCCTTTCCCGCGCTTTCCCTTTCCTGCGCACGCAATTACATTCATTGGTATGCGTGCCATCTTCAGCCCTTCGCCCAAAAAGCTGCTCCTTTTGCCGCTGATCGCCGCCACTTTCTTTATGGTGTCGGGAGGCCCTTACGGCATGGAGGACGTTCTCGGTGGCGCGGGCTTTGGCTGGGCCATCGTCATCCTGCTTGTTCTGCCGTTCGTTTGGAGCATGCCCACCGCGCTCATGATCGGCGAACTCGCCGCCGCCATCCCTGACGAAGGCGGCTTTTACATCTGGGTGCGCCGCGGACTCGGGCCGTTCTGGGGCTACCAGGAAGGCTGGCTCTCGCTCTCGGCCAGCATCTTCGACATGGCGCTCTACCCCTCCATCTTCGTCCTCTACCTGGGCAAGTTCAGCCCCGCGCTCACCGGCGCTCCCCGCGATTACCTCTGGTCGCTGGCTGTCGTCGTCCTTTGCTGCGCGTGGAATCTGCGTGGCGCGCCCAGCGTGGGCACAGACTCCGTCTGGATGTCCGTGCTGCTCCTCGCGCCCTTCGCCGTCTTTATCGTCCTCGGCTTCTGGCGCGGCCTCACTCTACACCCTGCCATCCATTGGGGCCGTCCTGCCCCTTCGCCCGACGTCGATGCCGGCCTTTCCACCGCAATCCTGGTGGGCTTATGGAATTACATGGGCTGGGACAACGCCTCCACCGTCGCGCGCGATGTCCACGATCCCCAGCGCAATTACCCGCGCGCCATTGTCGGCGCCATCGTCGTCACCGTCGTCACTTACGTTTTGCCTCTTGCTGCAATGGCCGTGGGAGGCCTCTCTCCCGATGGTTTCACCACGGGATCATGGGCCGTCGCCGGCGGCGCGTTCGGCGGTTCTCTTCTATCGATGGCCGTCGTCGCCGGTGGAGTCATCTGCGGCCTCGGCATGTTCAACGCGCTCATGATGAGCTACACGCGCCTCCCCATCGCCATGGCTGCCGACGCCATGTTGCCGCGCATCTTCGAGCGCCGCAACCGGCGCGGCGCTCCCTGGGTCAGCGTGCTCTTTTGCGGTCTCGCCTGGGCGCTGGCCATCAGTCTGCCCTTCGAACGCCTCATCTCCATCGACCTTATTCTCTACGGCACCAGCCTCATCCTCGAATTCCTCGCCCTCATCGCGCTCCGTATCCGCGAGCCGCAGCTTACCCGCCCCTTCCGCGCCGGCAACTTCGCCTTCGCCTGCCTGCTCGCCGTCGGCCCCACCCTCCTCATCGCCTACGCGCTCTACGCCTCGCGCAGCGAGAAGCTCGGCGATCCGGGCTCTACCTTCGCCAACGTCTCATCTCTTCTTTTTGCTTGTGGGATTGCCCTTCTTGGGCCGCTGCTCTACTGGTTCACCGCGCTTCCGCTCGCTCGCCGCCGTGCTCTCGCCGCCGCGCCCGCGGCCCAGTAGCGCCGTATCTTTATCGATGCTCGCCGCCGAGCGCCCGCCGCGCCACTGTCCACTGTTCCCTGATCACTGACCACTGATCACTTCGCTTTCTTGCCCTCGTGGTGCTTTGCCTTGTTCAACTCGAACTGCTTGATCGCGTCCATTACTCGGTCGCGCGCGTAAGACGCATCGCGCCATCCCTTCATCTCTACGCGCTTCCCTTCAAGGTCCTTGTAAATCGAAAAGAAATGCGTAATCTCTTTCAGCATGTGCGGATAGATATCCGTGTAATTCCAGATATTCGCGAAGCGCGGATTGTTCTTCCCCACCGCCAGCACCTTTTCGTCCAGAACGCCCTGATCCAGCATCTCCAGCAGCCCAATCGGCCGCACCTCCTGCACGCATCCCGGAAAACTGGGCCCCGGCACCAGCACCAGAACGTCCAGCGGATCACCGTCGTCGCTTAGCGTCGACGGAATAAATCCGTAATCGCCCGGATAGTGCACCGGTGAGTGCAGGTTCCGGTCCAGCTTGAACACATGCAGTTGCTTGTCGTATTCGAATTTCTGCGTTCCATCCAGGGGAATCTCGATCACCACCCGAAAGACCTCCGGCGCCCGGTCGCCCACGGGCAGTTCCAGATAATTCACCATTGCGTCTCATCTCTCCTTGGGGGATTGCGGGAGTCTTGAGAATTGTGCTGCCGAGGGGAATCGCGCCAGCCCAATTTCTCTCTCTCAGTCCAGCTAAAATTCAGCGCTTAACCGCAAAGGTTCGCGGCTTTTCTAATCCCTGGTCCCTGTCCTTCTATAATCAGGGATCATGAAGGCGCATGTCTATGTCACGCTGAAGACGTCGGTCCTCGATCCGCAGGGACAGACCATCCACAACGCTCTTCGCAAGATCGGTTTTGCCGATGTCACCGCCGTGCGCCAGGGCAAATACTTCGCGCTTTCGCTCGCCGACGGCCTCCACTGCGACGCCGCCCGCGCCGAAGTCGAGCGCATCGCCCGCGAGGTCCTCACCAACCCCGTCATCGAGGAATACACCTACCGTATCGAGGAGTAGTCGCGCACCCCGCAACCCACTCCGCCCTGTTCCCAGCTGGCCCATGCTCAACCGCCTTCCGGGTTGCCCAACTTAAGAGAGAGTTCCGGAAAAGTTTACATTCCCGGTTCGGAATTACACGGTCCCGCACGGCCTAAAAACGCCTTCAAGTCCTTGCGTTTGGTGTTTTCCATAACTTAACCTCTCCCGAATGAGCAGGATAGAGGATTCGTCCATTTCGCCCCACCGATGGCAAGGCGATTGCTCCATTTTGGGGCAGAAGTTGTCTTCTAATGGCAATCGGATGATTGTTTTTCCCGGCGCACCACTTATTCGCGCCGCTGGAGGGTTTCAAGTGGCAACGACACAGTTTGACAGTTGGAAACTCGCAACCGCCTCGCATTCCCTGCTCATGCCCGCCCTCCCCGTGTCTTCACTCCCTTTGCCCAGCTATGTCGCCCCATCCGCAGCGGTCGCCGTTCCCGGCGAACCCAAGGCGGAATGGGCCGCAGAAGCAATCGTGAATCTCAGGCACGTGGTCACGGGTGTCAGTTTCGCGCTCATCCTCGAAGGCGCGGTCGCTCTCTGCATCTACGCAACTTGGAATCTCTGGCATATCCGCTAGCCGATTCCTTCGCGGCTCTGCCGCCATTTATCGCGTCGCCCGCCGCCATCCGTCTTGTCACAGTAGTGGCTTGCTCCGTTGTTCCCCCCTTTTCTAATCCCTAATTGTGGTGCATCAAC
>PLGG01000007.1:0-312 GCA_003138515.1 Acidobacteriaceae bacterium
GGCGTCTGCGTCCGCGCCTGCCCAAGCGCATCAATCAAGCTCCACGCCCGCCCCCAGCGCGTGCTCACCCCCGTCACCACCGCCCACCGCGCCGTGCTGATGGCCATCGAGCGAGGCAAGCTGCAGAACCTGATCTTCGACAATCAAGCCCACTGGAATCATCGCGCCATGGCCGCCATTCTGGGCGTGATTCTCAAGATCCCACCCGTCAAGCAAATCATGGCCAGCAAGCAGATGAAATCCCGCTACCTGGAAAATCTGATGCGCCCCAGAGACTTTGTCCATCTGACGCATTGAGGAGAGAGCAAGAGA
>PLGG01000007.1:411-6240 GCA_003138515.1 Acidobacteriaceae bacterium
TCGCGGTTCTCGTTGGCGTCGGCCAAGGTGGAACGCGCCACGGCGGAGCCAAGGCCCATGTGATACAGCTTGGGGCCAATCGCTCCCAGACAGGCTTCAATATCGCGCAGGCTCTCCCGGGAGACCAGTTGAGTGAAGGCCATGGCGAGGAACTGCTCCCAGCAGAAAAGCTTCTTGGTGTACCGGTCGCCATCGTAGTGAGCCGCTCCCACCTGCGCGTGCCAGAGATCCACAGGCGAATGGCGCAAGACCCTGTGTTCCGCCGCCAAATCCGGCCGTTTTGCGCTCGAATACCCGCCCCCCAAAATGTAGTCAATTTTGTCGTCAGCCTCTTTCAAAATCGGTCATAATCGGGGATGTACCGATAGCAATCCGCGAATGGGAGGGGGAGAGGGAACAGCAACCGTGCAGATCGTGGGCGATGCCAAAAGTCCTTCATTTTTCAGCGCTTAATTGACCGATTCAACTGTCTTTGCTATGAAAGGCTTAACGAAGCGCGTCCCTCAAAACGTGCTCCATCAAGCGATCTTCAGTAGCTCAATGGCAGAGCATTCGGCTGTTAACCGAAGGGTTGTAGGTTCGAGTCCTACCTGAGGAGCCAATCTCTTATATTTATCAATACCTTATAGCCAGCGTTGCGGCATATACCCCGACTTGTACCCCAATAATTTCACAGTGAGCGAAGATTTCTTGGGCATCTTTGTCGGGCGGGGGTGCCGTTCGATTCGTTCGCAGCGCTCGATTGCTGTGAGAGCCTGCCGCAGACCCCCCACACCCCCAGCGGCCATCCGGCGAATCGCGGGGATACGGCTCCGTCAATCGGCGAATGCAATAGGAATTCGGTCATGGCCGAATAATCTATCCCTGTTTGAAGCGCTTCTTCAGCCATAACCCGGTGATGCCTGCGGCAAGAAAGATGACGCCGAAGCCTGCCCAGACTTGGTATCCGAATTCCCAGTAACGGCCTTCAAAGACGTTTACATAGAGCAGAATCGCGCCAAGTAGTATCGCGACAATCGAACCAAACGTTATCAGGATTTCTTTCAATCCGGCTCTTCCTCTTTGGCTGTCGAATCACTGACCAAGATGGTCGCCTCGGAGCCCACGAGAATGCATCGCTCTCTCGTCTCTCAGCCCCTCACGTAACCATGAGGATCGATATTTGCGTGAGCCCCTCGGTTTACAGAGTGACTCCTGTTTTCAAAATCGATGATCGCGAACCGTTGTCCGTTCGCATTCGTGACATCGTAGTGAAAACCCATCTCAATGCGGTACGAATATTTCCAGTTTCGTGGATACTGAGCTTGTCCGTGTCGTGCGCCGTTGTCGTCGAAAATCCGATCCACCTCATCGACCCACTTGTATTTGCTTGAATTTTGAACTATCACCTTGCGATGGTGCGAGCTTCGGAATGCTTCGACTGCCTTTTCTGCTCCGATGATGTTCTCTATGTCTCCGTATGCAAGTGCGTGTCTCCACAGCTCCGCATTCCGCTTATCGCATTTAAAGGCGCACTGTGGAAGCAACAGCGGAGACTCGATGTTCGGTGGTTTCACTCGCAGAGCCCATTCCGCCTCTTCTGCCAGAATGTCGGCAAGTTCTTCCACGAAGGCACTTGGGTCCGGGCTGGTTAATGATCCGATCAAACCGTAATCAAACCAGCGAAATCTGAAATATGGGGCAATTTGATTGGCTAATTCACTTCTATTCTTCTCCTGGGAAAAGCCAATAATATGAAGGTCCTGATGCTGTTCAGCGAAGGTGGGTATTCTGTCCAAGTCCTTCTTCGTTGGGCCGGTCACACCCCCATTGGCAGTCAAGTACTTGATGTCCCAACCGCCAAATCGCCCCGACTCTCGCGCCGTGATGCTCTTCGCTTTGCCGACGTATTTTTGTGGAAATCCGAACAACAGAGCCGTACTCATGTTGAGTCGCTTTCACCGTTGCAACAGTCTGAGAACAACGTCAAGAGGAACTTGGATTCTCTTAATATCCTCCTCGCTGAGAACTTCAACGAGCTTGGTGAACGCCACCTTTTGAGAGGTTTCCTCGCGTTGCGCACCTGTGGTGACCCGTGGAGCGGCGGCGACCTTTGTTGGAGTCAACCATTCGTCACGCCACTCAACATGTTGCTCTTCGCACCAAACCCTAATTCGTTTCACGATGGATTGCAGTCGGAAGGCATGCCATTCGCGCCCTAGGCCTTTTTCCTTCATCACTCTGGAAAACGCCCAAAGCGCCGCGTGCGTGTCGAGCGTCTTAAGAAGCTCGTCTTTGATCCTGTCGTACTGTGAAAGGTTTGCAAAAGCCCTACGCTCTTCCACCTCCTGAGCCTCTGTGCGAGGAGGCACTCTTAGGAATTGGGTTTCGTCAACAATTCCTCCATTTCGAATCCAACAAAACGTATCGTTGTCTCTTCTGTACCAAGGTTCACTGGGTGGCGTCTCGTACGGAATCCGAGTAAAAGCTTCAAAAACGTCGTCTCGAATGAACGCTTGATTATCTCCCCCTCCCCCCGCTAGCAACTCAGGGCGGTCGGCGGGAGCAACTAGCAAGTCCTTCCCTGGTCGCCTCAATACGATTAGGAGCGAGCTGAATTGCTTTAGGAAATCCCCGAATTTCTCATCGGTCGGTGGGTATTGCTGACCATGTTTCGAAGCGGTTGCCGCGACCACTTCTCTAAAGCGGGCCCCCGCTACTGCACCCCTTGAGACTTGGAATGCGTTCTCCAGAGCCTCCGCCATTATCACTTGCCAAATCTCGTCAATCATGTGCACCAATTCTACAAACAAAAATGGAGCCAAAAGGCTCCATTTTTTGTCTCCCGGTTAAATTGTCCCCAATGGCCAAACGGGCATTTCATCAAATGCGGTCAGTTCCTTAGCCGCGTTGGGTGTTGCGGTACTAAGCTGTTCCGCGCCAGTTTGCGCCCCCTTCCGGCCCAGATAAGCAGATAAGCTATCCGTTGCGGAATTAGCTTGACAATACCATGATTCTCCAACGTCGTCAACGCAACGACCGGATTCTTCGTCCACCAATGTTTGCCTATGTCTTTATAAATAAAAGACTTGCTCTCGCACGCAAAGTGCGCTAAGTTATACGCCACCCAGTCGGGCAAACGCAGCAGGTAACACCTTCCCAGTCGGGAACGAAGGCGAACCATTCGGCAAGCCCGGATCAAAAAACCACTTTGATTCGAGGTAGCCACATGGCACAGGTTCAGATTAAGGACGTTGTAGTTCCCGCCGAATTCACGGCCTATCAAGTTGAAAACTCCATGCTCAGCACAGCGCTATTTCAATCTGGCGTAGTGTTGCCCAATGGTGAGATGTCAGCGCAGCTTAACGCTGGTGCTGAGCAGTTCACTGTTCCCTTCTGGAGCGACATCCCCGATGTTGAAGCCGACATTTCCACTGACAACGCTGCGGTTCTCTCGACGCCGCAGAAGATCACCGCAGCGGCGCAAGTTTTGAAGAAGAGATTTCCTCACGCATCTTGGAGCGAGATGACCCGTCATAATGCCTTTATAGCCAATATCGTCTACCCGCTCACTGTTCCCCGGTCCTTCTACTTCTCGATGTCGATCTCCGGATACTTTCGCCGTACTGCCGACACCACCGCGGCGTGCTCGGGTTTTCCACTGGACCGGGCCAGGGCATCGCGGGCGTGGGCGGCGTCTCCGATCGGGTAGCGGCGGGTTTCGGGAAACACGAATTCATCCTTGGAAAGGTTCTCGCGTTTCGCATAGGTAAGTTTCGTCATATTGATTCCTCCGGCCTGGATTCTCCCCGTGCAGTGAATCCTTTACCAAGGCTCTGACCGCGTGATTTTCGTGCGTTGCAATTGAGCGTCATCCGACCCCAGGTCCCAAAAGCGGGGCACCCGGCGAAAGCTCTCGATTTGGAAGTTGTGGCCAGTCTGAAGAAGACGCTGGATGAGCTGGCTAACCGGGAAGTCCTGGGCGGACAATATGCGCAGCTTCTACTTTCTCGCCTTTCCCTGTTTCCGCTTTGGTAGATTCAGCCGCTGCTGCATCGAGCTGCTCGGAGTGCTTCAAGGCATTCCGAGAGAGCTCGTAAGCCTGCTTGCTGAGTTCGTGCGCGGTTCGATGATCTGCTTTGCCGTGGGCGACTGCTGCGACGGCGTGGGCGTGGGATGCCAGATTGTGAAGTTCTGCGGCTCGATCGTGCGAACTCTGAGGCATAGTGTTCCCCTCCCTGTATGATGCAAACCGTCAGGCCGGGAGCGACAAAGAAATTGATCGATGCCGCCCAGCTACTTCCCAAGGTCCGGATTTTAGGACTTGGGAAGCTCCCAGGTCCTGCCGATCAAGGCTGCCGGGAAGTCGCTTGTTGCAAACTGCCCAATGCGCTCATTGAGCACCGCGGCCTTCCGGATCAGTCCCGACAAACGTTAGAACCCTATCGGGACCGCCCCGGCAGGCGAGGCAAGATTGAGTCCGGTTTTTTCGGGCGGGGCGGTTTCGATAGGGCCGTTTGGAGTAAGTCGCTGGCGTTTGCGACGGACGCGGTGATCCAGCTATGGGATTTCAATGAGCGCAAGATGGCCTGCGGGGGTCTGCGAGGACAGGGAGCAATGGGCTGGTGGGCGGTGACCTCCGTTTCCGGAGCGAAATCTGGGCTGGTTCCGCAGCGTCGAATGCGCGTTGTGAGGGCCGCCATCGGAGTTAAAACGCACCCCTGCGTTGCGTGCTGTGGCACGCAGTCGCGAAGCATGGATAGCGGCCGGTCGAGTGTAGATGCGCTCAGGAAGTGTCATCGCTGAACCTCCTGGGCTCGGACGCGTTCAGACCTGCGCGGAAGTGAAGCTGTCCGCGGGTTAGCCGTTCGACGACCATCATGATGCCGGAGCAGACTGGACAGTACAGGGTGGGTGGCCCGGGCCGATCGACGCATGCTGTCATGCCGAGCAGCGCGCGGCAGCGTTCGAGCGCAGCACGCCGCCTACGGTTGGCGAAGAGTCCGAAGTGCCGGATGCGAACCAGCCCGCCGGGCAGGACGTGAAGCAGAAAGCGGCGCAGGAACTCATGAGCGCAAACGGTCATGACCTTCTTCTTGCCGCCGTGGGCATAATCTCGCCAGCGGAAGGAGACACGATCATTTTCGAAGGCCACGAGGCGATGGTTGGAAATGGCAACGCGATGGGTATAGCGGGCCAGATAGTTGAGAACATGTTCGGCACCGCCGAAGGGTGGCTTGGCGTAGACCACCCAGTCCTTCTGGCCGAGTTGCCAGAGGAAGCGGCTGAATGCGACAGGCGAGGCCAGTTGTTCGAGTGAGCCGTGGAACTGCAGTCTGTCCTGCTGGAATAGTTCGTGAAGTTGCTCGCGGAACTTGCCACGGAAGACGCGGCTCAGTGCGTGAACCGGCAGAAAGAAGCGTGGCGAGGAATCGATCCATCTGGANNTAGTGGACATGGGGATGATGCTCGAGGTTCTGTCCCCAGGTATGGAGCACGCCAATAAATCCGATGTCCGCTCCCAGGTGCTTGGGATCGCGAGCCAGTTCGAGCATCGCCGCAGCGCTGGTGCGGTAGAGCAAATCGTAGAGCAGTCGCTTGTTCTGGAGGACAAGGGCGGACAGTTCGTGCGGCAGAGTGAAGACGACGTGGAAGTACGGCACGGGCAACAGTTCGGCCGAGCGCGCGGCCAGCCATTTTGCGCGCGCGTTCCCCTGGCACTTGGGGCAGTGCCGATTGCGGCATGAGTTGAATGAGATGGCCTGATGGCCGCAGCGAAGGCACTGATCACGATGACCACCCAGTGCCGCGGTGCGGCAGCGGACGATGGCATCGAGCACCTTGCGATGC
>PLGG01000015.1 GCA_003138515.1 Acidobacteriaceae bacterium
AACATGGAAATCATCCTCGACCGTAAGCTCGTCGACAAGCGCGTCTTCCCAGCCATCGACATTCAACGCTCCGGCACCCGCAAGGAAGAGCTGCTCATTCCCAAGGAAGACTTGCAGCGCGTCTTCATCCTCCGCCGCGTGCTCAACCCGTTATCGCCGGTCGAAGCCATGGAGCTGCTGATCAGCCGCCTGGAAAAGGTGCGCAACAACGCCGAATTCCTGGCCAATATGAACCAGCTGTAGGTTGGCCTTTTTAGGGCTTGTCATCTTGAGCGACGATTCCCCTTCGCCCGTCGAAGGGAATCGGAGTCGAAGGATCTGCGGTTGTTCTTCGTCGATCCGGACTCGCTCTATTGCGTCTCTTCATTGCCCTTGATCCAGCGCTCCGTCCCGCCTGTCTCGTCTACGGCAGCCTCCAGATCTTCAATCACCAGCGGCAATCCAACCTGCTCACCCACGTAGTCCGTCACCGTCTTCGTCTTCCCGGCGACGGTCAGGGTCAATGTGTAGGTTGGGTTATCCGTGACTTCGGCAATATATTTGTCGCCGGCCGCGAAAAACTTTGCCTTCTCGAACTGGCGCACCAGCTCCATGACTGCCTCCGGAGCAATACGCGCATCGTGTTCACCCGGAATCAGAACATACTTCTCTCCGCTGAAGTGAACGCTTCCGTCTCCGCGAATCGTGACCGAATAGGCAGGGCACGTTCCATAGCACACTGTGCGTGAAAGCTCGATCTTCACGCTCTTCAGATCCCACGGCTCAGGAAAACTACGCGGAACCAGCGCCCACCGCTCAGGCGGAAGCAGCATCACATCGTCCGTCACGCGCACGCGGATACTTTTCCCGTCTCGCGTCCACGGCTTGAACGTGCGCGCCATCTCAATGGCGCGACCCTCGTCCAGATGCCGCTTCTCGTCGCCGATCGGCTTCGCGGACTCCACACGGCCTTCCGTCGAGACAACAATCTCGAAGGTCAAGTAGCTTTCAAACCCAAGCGTGGGCGCCTCAACCGAATTCACATGCACGGCAGTTGTTGGGCCGAGCCTGTGTTCCCACACGCGTGCCTCGTCTTGCGGTAGTTCCACTACAACCTGCTCCACCGGCGGTGGCTGATGAGCGACTTGAGCTCGAAGCACGGTTACTCCGAGCACCAATAAACACCCAGTCAAAGCCGGCAATCGTTTGACGCGCATGGAATTGACCTGGACCTGTGACGCTGAAAGTCTTCGCCGCAAACCCTACCCGCAGATTGGACCCCAGGCACTGGGCCTGGTAAGCCGCCCTTTCAGGATTTTCCGGACGCTGGTAAACTAGATAAGTCGTGGGGCTGTAGCTCAGNNCGATCCCGCTCAGCTCCACCAATCCCTTCCTGCCAACCGCACTACACCCCTAGCTGAACAAATCCTTCATCTTCTCCATCAACCCCGGCGATGTGGGCTTGTTGTCCACGGCCATCGATTCGGCCAGCTTCGAAACCAGCTCGCGCTGCGCGCGGTTCAGCTTGCGCGGAATCTGCACCAGAACCTTCACAATCAGGTCGCCCTTTCCTCTTTCGTTCAGGTAGGGAACGCCTCTTCCGCGGATGCGCAGTTCTTTGCCGCTTTGCGTGCCCTCGGGAATCTTGATGTTTACCGGCCCGTCGATGCCCGGAATCTCGAACTCGTCGCCCATGGCCGCCTGCGGAAAGCTGATCGGAAGCACGCACTGCAAATCGTATCCATGGCGCTCAAAATAATCGTGCGGCCGGATGGAAAGAATCACGTACAAGTCGCCCTTCGGTCCGCCCACGCGGCCCACGTCGCCCTCGCCGCCGTAACGGATGCGCGTTCCCTCTTCCACGCCCGGCGGCACCTTCACGTTCAGCTTGACCTCCGCGGTCTTGCGCCCCTCGCCGCGGCACGCTGGACACGGATCGCTGATCACCGTTCCGGTCCCGCTGCAAGCCACGCACGTCCGCGCCACAGAGAAGAACCCCTGTTGATAGCGGAGCTGGCCTCGCCCCTGGCAGTGGCTGCAGATGCTCGGACCGCGTCCAGACGCGCTACCCTTGCCGTTGCAAACGCCGCACATCTCCAGGCGCCGGATCTTCACTTCTTTCTCGATGCCAAAGACCGCATTCTCGAAATCGATGGTCATGTCGAAGCGCAAATCGTCGCCGCGCTGGGTCCGCGAGCCGCGCGATGCCCCACCCGGCGCTCCGCCCATCGTGAACATCTCGCCGAATAAATCGCCGAAAATGTCGCCCAGGTCCACGCCGCCCGCAAACGGACCCGCGCCGAATCCCTGCGCGCCCAGCCCGGCATGACCAAAGCGGTCGTAGGCAGCGCGCTTGTCGGCGTCGCTCAGCACCTGATAGGCCTCGCTGGCTTCTTTAAACTTTTCCTCGGCTGCGTGGTCCCCGGGATTGCGGTCAGGATGGTATTTCAGCGCCTGTTTCCGGTACGCGCTCTTCAACTCCTGATCCGTGCATTCGCGCGAGACCCCCAGAACCTCGTAATAATCTGCCTTGCTCACTTTTGTATTAGAACCCATTCGTCCCCTTAATCAGCCTCTAGCTTTTAGCCGCTAGCTGCTAGCTTGTCCCAGTGTGGAAGCCGGTCAGCTCCGCCTCACCAAACCTGCACGTCGTTTGCCGTTGACCCCGCAGCAAGAGCTGCTCGATGAAGCTAGGAGCTAGAGGATAGAAGCTAGCGGCTCTATTCCTCCACTTGTTTCGGATTGTGCGCCACGCGCACCAGCGCCGGCCGCAACAACCGCTCGCGAATCTTGTAGCCGCGGCGAATCTCCTCGGCCACATGCTGATCCGGCAAGTCGTCGCGCTCCACCGTCCCCAGCGCCTCGTGAAAGCGCGGATCGAAAGCCTCGCCCACCGTAGGAACCGCCTTCACCTGCATCTTCTCCAGAATCTCTTCCATCTGTTTCACGATCAGGCTCACTCCCGACCGCAACTGCTCCACCGAGCCCGTCGATTTCAGCGCCAGCTCCAGATTATCCAGCACCGGCAGAAACTGTTCCGCGGCGCTGCCCGTCGCAAATTCGCGAAACTCGGCCCGCTCGCGCTCCGCGCGCTTGCGTGCATTCTCAAACTCCGCTTGCAGCCGTGCCAGCCGATCCAGCAGCCGATCGCGCTCCGCCTTCATCTGCTCAAATTCCGTCTGTGCAGCCGGCTCAGCCGCTCCGCCGCCCTCCCCGTCAGCCTGATCGTCGAGCTCCTCCTCAGCCGTCGGCGCCGGCAGCTCCGTCGCGGGATCGAGATTCACTTCCTTCCCTTTGCGCGCGCCATCTTCAAACTCCGGGGAGTCCACTTCAGTCAATCGTGTTTTCTGCTTCCACATAATTCAGCACATTCTCCGAGAATCTTTTGGCCTTTTCTATTGGATGATGTCTTTTCCCGCCCGGCTGCAGCTTTCCGCGCCGATCCCGAAGAACCAACGTGTTGCACGCCCACCTTGAATCACGCCGGCCTGGCGGAATTGCGGTCTAGCCGCCGCCATGATGCCCGCGCCTACGTCGTAGGAACGTCCAGAATCCTCTCAGAGAGCCGCGCGATGTAGCTCACTGCCTGGATCATTTCCTGATATTGAATCCGCGTGGGCGCAATCACCGCCACCGTGCCCAGATTGCCACCGCCCAGCCGCGCCGGCGCGCCAATCAGCACCAGGTCCTGCATGGCAGGCGATGCCTCGTCCAGGCCGACCACCACGCGCACCTCCTGCTGGCGTCCGTCCACATACGCATTCAGCAGCTCCACCAGCCGCTGCTTGGCCTCCACGGCCAGCAGCATCTGCCGCAGCCGCTCGCGGTCTTGCTCGGCGCTGATCAGGTTTGCAATCCCATCCACAAAAATCGTCGCGCCGCCATCGTCGCCTGCCAGCGCGCCCTTGCGGCACAGCTCTTCAACCGACGTCAGCAACTCCCGGCACGCCTCGCGCTCCATCTCCACGCGGCGAGCCACTTCGGCCCGGATCCGCTCGATCTGCCAGCCGCGGAAACTCTCGTTCAAATACGTGCCCGCCGTCTCCAGTTCTACCGCCGTCATCTGATGATCCACCGCCAGCACGCGATCCTGAACTGCGCCGGCCTGTGTCACCAGCACCGCCAGCACGCGTCCCGTCGAAAGTCGCGAAAAATGAATGTGCTCCAGCACCTGTCCCGCGGTCGAGCTGGCCAGCGCCACGCCCAGCCCGCTCGAAATCAGCGCCAGCACGTGCGACGTGCGCTCCAGGTAATCATTCGAGCTGGACACGCCGGCAAAGCTCTCCTCAATCTGTCCGCGGCGAGCTTCGCTCATGGGCGTTTCCACGCGCCCCGGCACGGTTCCGCCGCCAAGGCCCGCCTGTGCCCGCCCGGGTTGCGTGATCTGCTCCACGTAATAGCGAAATGCCACTGCCGTCGGAACGCGTCCGGACGACGTATGGGGCTGCTCCAGCAGTCCTGCCTCGCCCAATGTTGCCATCACATTGCGCAGTGTCGCGGAGCTCAGCCCTTCCCGGTCGGCGAAGAAATGCGCAACAGCCTGCGACGCCACCGGTTCGCCGGTCGCGATGTACAACTCGATGATGGCCGTCAACACTAGCCGCTCGCGCGGACTCAGGCGTGCTTCGGGCATCTTGGCTGCTCTCCGTTCCGTTCGGCACGCGCTAAACGGCCACGCGTCAGACGAGGGCGCGAGTCCTTAAATGCTTATATTTCTTATACTTGAAGAGATACTTTTGCACACCCCGTCCTCTTGATCTTACGGATTGTAGGCGTTTACTGTCAAGACACCGTCGGGTTACCCAAGAGTGCCCAGGCCATGATTTCTCTTCCGAAGAAGCCCTCCCGAAACGCCGCCTCAACCTCGATCGCTCACGAAAAATAACAATCTTCCAGCGGTCCACAAGTCTTTGATTCTCATCGCCTTCAGTGCTTTTCACATTACCAAAGGCACCGCCGATGGTGACTCAAGAACCCAATTTAGTGGTAAGTTGTTACGCACCGGCGATTGCTGTGCACGCCGCACGGCAGGCCGCTCAGCCTTGGTGTTTGTTGTTCTTCTCGGAGGGGGCCCAATATGAAAATCTCTTTCAGTGGTTTTCGGTGCACGTCCGCCGTTCAC
The DNA here is from genome assembly GCA_003138515.1 of Acidobacteriaceae bacterium. Taxonomy (GTDB): domain Bacteria; phylum Acidobacteriota; class Terriglobia; order Terriglobales; family Acidobacteriaceae; genus Telmatobacter. Next base: position 5,102 of record PLGG01000015.1, read on the forward strand.
ATCCTTGCCGCCTTGGCGCTTGGCTCTTTCGTGTTGATGACCGCAGCCACGCTCGCCCAGGCGCAGTCCCCCGCGCCGCTTGACAAGCACGCGCGCAGAATCGAAAAGCGCCTCACAAAGTTTCGCCAAGGCACCTTTCTGGACTTCGAATTCCGCGACAGCTCTCAGACCTTCGGTTCTCTCGGCCCGCTCTCGGCCACGTCGTTCCAGTTCACCGATTCAGACAGCAACCGGACTCAGATGCACCTTTACGCCGACTTGGTGGAAGTGAAAAAGGCCAGAGAATTCATCGGAGAGGGCTCGGAGCCGCGCCATCACGTTCATCTATTGGTGCCGGTGCTGATCTGCGCTGGGGCCGCGGCTGCCGGAATCGCAACGTACGAAGTCCTGCGCTGATCCGCCGCGCGGCACGAGTAACGCCGGCCTCCAGACCGCTGCGCCGATCGCCCGTGCTCCTATGTAGCGCCGGCCTCCCGGCCGGGGCCCCCAACGAGCCCGCTTTTGGCTTGTTGGGGTGGTAGATCGGCTGTAGCGTGGGTCTCTGGCCTTCTCAATTCAATCGCAAGGCCCGAAGCGCCCGCCAGAGACTCCACCTGCGCGAGTCCCTTCTTGTCTTCGGGCTGTTAGATTCGTTAGAGGGCCGCGCCTGCGCGCCGCCCGCAACGCGCCACGCCACAAGAGAGCCCATGTTCCATCCCACTGAAGATCTCCGCATTCAATGGACCAAAGTCGTTCTCCCTCCCGTCTTTCTTGAGGAAGAACTTCCCGTCACCGAAGCTGCGTCGTCCACCATCTTCAACGCACGCAACGAAATTATCTCCATCCTCAAGGGGCAAGACGACCGTTTGATCGTCCTCGCCGGTCCATGCTCCATTCACGACCCCAATGCAGCCCGCGAATATGCGAGCCTGCTCAAAGGCGCTATCGGCGAATTCGCCGCTGACCTGCGCATCGTCATGCGCGTCTACTTTGAAAAGCCCCGCACCACCATCGGCTGGAAAGGCCTCATCAACGATCCGCATCTTGACGGCACATACAAGATCAACGACGGCTTGCGCCTCGCGCGCCATCTCTTAATCGACCTCGCCGAGATGGGCGTGCCCACTGGAACCGAATTCCTCGACATGATCTCGCCGCAGTACATCGCCGGCCTCGTCTGCTGGGGAGCCATCGGCGCGCGCACCTCAGAGAGCCAGGTGCATCGCCAGCTTGTCTCCGGCGTTTCCTGCCCGGTCGGATTCAAGAACGCCACCTCGGGCGACGTTCAGGTAGCCATTGACGCGGTGCTCTCCGCCGCCTGCTCGCACACCTTCCTCGGCCACACGCATCACGGCCAGTCCGCCATCTTTGTCACCGCCGGCAACCCCGATTGCCACATCATTCTGCGCGGCGGCCGTAAGACCGTGAACTACACCGCCGGTTGCGTCGTTGAAACCGCCGCGCTCATGGAGCAAGCCGGCATTGCGCCCCGCATCATGATCGACTTCAGTCATGCCAATAGCGCCAAGGATTGTCGCCGCCAGGCCGTTGTCTGCCACGACGTGGCCGCGCAAATCGCCGCCGGCAATCGCAACATCATCGGCGTCATGATCGAAAGCAATCTCGTCGCGGGCGCGCAGAAGCTCGTCCCCGGCCAGCCTCTCGTCTACGGCCAAAGCATCACCGACGCCTGCATCGACTGGAAGGAAACGCACACGCTTCTCGCCGAACTCGCCGCCGCCGTCCGCTCCCGGCGCAGCGCAAAATAGTCTGACGCAAAAAAGGCCGGCGCGCTCGTCCGAACCGGCCCTTGGTCTTTTCACTCCGTCACGTCACTCGCTCGAATTACGCGACCTTCTTGAACAGCTCGATCTTGGGCCGACGCTTGCGGCTCGCCTGCCAGAGGTCGTACTGGGTTTGCAGATCAATCCAAAGTGTCGGGCTGGTTCCAAGGGCATCGGAGAGGCGCAGCGACATCTCGGCCGAAATTCCGGCCTTTCCGTTCAGGATGCGAGATAAGGTCACGCGCGACACGTGCAACTTGGCTGCTGCTTCAGAAACCTGCATCTCTCCAAGCCACTCGCGCAGCACACGCCCCGGATGCGCCGGATTGTACATTTGCCGCATGTTTGCACCCCCTAGTGGTAGTCCTGATAATCGACCAAAATTGCGTCTTCACCTTCGAATCGAAAAGTGAGTCTCCAGTTGCCGTTCACCTGAATCGACCAATGTCCCTTCAAGCTTCCGCGGAGTGAATGCAAGTTCCAGCCAGGAACAGCTATATCCGCGGGCACTCTTGCTTTGTTGAGGGCCGTGAGTTGAACATTCAACTTGCGCGCGTGGCTGGGCTGGATCCCGGCCTTGCTGCCGGTGAAAAAGAACTTCTCCAGACCTGCGTGCCGGAAGCTCTTGATCATGCGAGTAGTGTAACGCTACACGATACCCAGCGCAAGCGGGGGGCCGCGCACCCGCTTGCATCAGCCCTTCACTCGCTCACTTCTTCACTTTTCCCCTTACGCCGTCCCCATCACAATCGTGTGCGGGCTCATCGGAATCGGATGCGCTTTGACCCCCTTGAACCCCGCCTCGTTGTGCATGGCGTTCAGCTCGCTCAGCGTGTAGGCGTCGCCATCCGCCGTTGAGGCCAGCATCGTCATGGCAAACGCCGCGGGCATCGGCGGCGAGACGCGGTCCTCATTAGGCACAAACTCAAGCGTCGCCGCGCGCCCGCCCGGCTTCAGCGCCGAACGAACCTTTTTCAGCAGCCCGACATTCGTCGGCTTGTCAAAGTGGTGAAGAAAATTCGTCAGCAGCACCACATCGTACGGCCCGCCGAACTCCACTTCAAACGCGCTACCCGGCAGCATGTTGTAACGGTCTTTTACGCCGGCCTTTTCCGCGTTCTTCAGCGCCACGCGCAGCACGGGAGCCCAATCGAGGCCGGTCACCTGCGCCTGCGGATTCTGTTTCGCAATCTCAATTCCGAACAGTCCGTGACCGGCCGCGATATCCAGCACGCGCATCGGCCCGTTGCGTCCCTCGAGCACCACCGCACCCAGCGGACCCGCCATCGGTCCCATCATCGGCGCCATCTGCTCCGCAAACAGCACCCATACCGGGTTCTCCGGCTCCACGGTGCCATCGCCCGGCAAAGTGGTTCGCCCGTCGCGCACTACCTCCGCCAGGCGGTCGAAAGGCTCCCGCAGCTCCGGAGTGCTCAGGAATTTCGCTACGGAAGCCATGCACGCTGGCGAGCGCGGGTCGAGAAACGCTGCGCTCGTCGGTGTGTGCTTATACTTCCCGTTCTCCTTCGCCAGAACGCCATTGATCACGAGAAAATCGCACAGGATTCGGATGCCGCGCTCCGATGCTTTCGCGTGGCGCGCAATTGAGGCCGCATCGCCCGGCCCTTCACCCACCGCCATGAAAACGTCCAACTCGATGGCCGCTTTCAGAGCCGCCGTGCGCTGGTGCGCCTGCACCATCTCGAAAACCAGGCCCGGGTTCAACGGTGCTGCTTGAGAACCAGCAGACATAAACAACCTCCTCTTTCGCCCAGCGGGAAGATTGAAATTTGGGGAATCCCGGGGCGGGCTCACCGAGTGTATCACTCGCCAAGTCCCATCGCGCAACAACCGCTCCGCGCCGCCGCGATACATTGAAGGGTTGTGCATCTCCTCCTCTCGATCTTTCGCTTGCGGCAAAGGTCGCTGGTGCGCGCCATTCTCCTTTCGGTGGGCGCATTTGCCGCCAGCCTGCGCCTCGCCGGCTTTCCCCACATCGAGAACATTCACGGCTCGCACTGGCAGGTTCTCGCTCTATTGGTTGCTGCGTGGGGTATGGCAGAGACCGCCCGCTGCCTGCGGCGCAAGTGGAGCTTCTACCACGCCGGCGTGCTCATCCTCTTGTATACCGACCTGATGATCCTTGCGGCCATCGTGGTCATGCTTGCTGTTCCCTGAAGGCTCACGCGACTTGCCAACCTCGCTGCGCAAACCTCGCTGCACAAGGGCCGCATCGCCGTGTAGCATTGCATAGTGTTCAATCGGTAACTCTCCAGAGCGGCCATCTCCTGGCTTGCGCATCACTCGCCGGTTGAACCCTGGATTTTCCGGAGGAACTCATGCTGAAGGGATTTCGAGATTTCATCTTCCGCGGAAACGTCGTCGACCTGGCGGTAGCCGTGATTCTTGGCGCCGCATTCAATGCCATCGTTGCTTCTCTGGTTGCGGACGTGTTGAACCCGCTGATCGCCGCAACCGTAGGCAAGCCCGATTTTAGCAGCGTCATTCTGCACGTGGGCAACGGTCAAGTCAAGGTGGGCAACTTCCTCAACGCGACGATTTCGTTCCTGATTGTGGCTACAGTCGTGTATTTGGCCATCATTGTGCCCATGAACGCGTTCAATGCACGGCTCAAGAAGCCTGAAGAAGCAGCCGCCCCCACAACCAAAAACTGTCCGGAATGCCTGAGCGAAATTCCGTTGGCGGCCCGCCGCTGCGCGCATTGCGCACAACCCGTCGCCTAGTCCCGGGTTGATCAAAAACTCGCTCGCTCGAATGGCCTATTCAATGAGATTCCGTTCTGCATTTGCGCTTGTTGCCCTTGCCGTGGCCGTTGGGTTCTCTTCGCGCCCATCGCCAGCGCAGATCGTGCCGCAGGGCGCCTTCGGCTTTACCGACTTCGGCGCCGAAGCGAAGCTCGAAGAAAAGTTCCTTGCTGTTCCCGACCCCAAACTTGCCGGCGAAGATCTGAAGACCCTCACCGCCGAGCCGCATCTCGCCGCAACGCCTGAAGACTACAAAACCGCCGAGTTCGTCGCGCGCAAATTCCGCGCCGCCGGTCTCGAAACGCAAATCGTTCCCTATCGCGTGCTCCTCAACCAGCCCAAGGTCGTTCGCGTCGAGGCCTGGGACGAAGCCGGCCATCCGCTCATGACCGGTCCCGCGCGCGAGCACGTGAACGGCGATCCTCAGCAGGATGACCCGCGCATCGTAATGCCGTTCAACGGCTCTTCCGGTTCCGGAGACGTGACCGGCGAGGCCGTCTACGCAAACTACTGTCGCCTTGAAGACTTCGATTCGCTCGCCGCGCAGCACATCGATCTTCACGGCAAAATTGCCGTCTGCCGCTACGGCACCAACTTCCGTGGCGTCAAGGTTTACCTCGCAGAGCAGCGGGGCGCAATCGGCGTGCTCATCTACTCCGATCCCCAGGACGACGGCTACTACAAAGGCGATCCTTATCCCATCGGTCCGTGGCGCCCCGACACCAGCGTCCAGCGCGGCTCGGTTCAATATCTCTTTCGCTATCCGGGCGATCCTGAGACTCCCGGCGTCGCCTCCACGCTCGATCTGCCCGACTCCGCCCGCATCAAGAAAATCGATGGGCCCGACGGCAATCAGCCGCACATCATCTCCATTCCCCTCAGTTCTCACGATGCCGCGCCGATTTTGCAGGCGCTCAAAGGTCCGGGCGCGCCGCAAGGCTGGCAGGGTGCGCTGCCGTTTCGCTATCACCTCGGTCCCGCCGGAGTAAAAGTTCACCTCGTCTCCCAGCAGGACTACCAGCGCCGCATCATTTGGGACGTCATCGGAAAGATCCCAGGCGCGCAAGATCCTGACGCATGGGTCATCGTCGGCAATCACCGCGACGCGTGGGTCTATGGCGCAGTCGACCCCTCCAGCGGCACCGCCGCCATGCTTGAAGCGGTTCGCGGCATCGGCGCGCTTCTCCATCAGGGATGGCGTCCTCGCCGCACCATCGTCTTCTGCAGTTGGGACGCCGAGGAGGAAGGCCTCGTCGGCTCTACCGAATGGGTTGAGCAGCAGGACCACACCCTCGACCGCGCCGTCGCTTACTTTAACGTCGATGTCGCCGTCTCCGGTCCCGATTTCTCCGCGTCGGCCGTGCCCTCGCTGAAAAATTTCATCCGCGATGTGGCCCGTTCCGTTCCCAGCCCTGTGACCGGCTCAGTTTTTCTTCAGTGGCATCTCAGGCCATCCGGCGCTGACGAACATCACGAATCGAATGCGCCACCCATCGAGGGCGAAGAAGTCCACGTCGGCGATCTCGGCTCCGGGTCTGACTTCACTCCCTTCCTGCAACACGCCGGCGTGCCTTCAACTGAAGTCGGTTCAAACGGGCCCTATGGCGTCTATCACTCCGCCTTCGACGACTTCGCCTGGTATACGCAAAACGCCGATCCCGATTTCGTCTACCTGCAGGAAATGGCGCGCGTCCTTGGCCTTGAAGCCATGCGCATGGCCGACGCCGACGCACTTCCCTACAACTACATCGCCTACGCGCGCGAAATCTCGGCGTACATCCAGACGGCAAAGCGCAGGGCCGCCGACAACGGCCTCGCCTCTCTCGATTTCGCACCCGTCGAAGCAGCCGCATCGCATTTCGCCGCCGCCGCCGACCACGTTCATGCCCTCCAGTCCACTCCATATGGCGATCTCACACAGTTGAATCTCGCTCTCCGCCAGGCGGAAACAGCGCTGCTCTCGCCCTCCGGCCTCCCCGGCCGCCCGTGGTATCGCCACACCATCTACGCTCCCGGCGAACTCACCGGCTACGCCGCCGTTGTCATTCCCGGCGTCAACGAGGCCATTGACGCCCGCAACCCCACCCTTGCCGCGCAGCAGTTGGCCGTCCTCTCTCAAGTCCTCGATCGCGCTGCAATCGTCCTCTCAGCCGCGCATTGACCCGGAAACCTCAGCCCAAATCCCGCCTCAGGCCACACCGGCAATCTCTTGCATATCAACGAGTTGCCGGCGCTCTCCCGCAAAAAGGCCATCCCCTCCCACCGACGAGTGATTCCCCATCGTATTAACGAAGCGTTAACGTCCTTGGCAAGCTGCCGATATTCCCTGAACAAAGGGTTGCTGCGGCCTGTACGAGGAAGTTTCTTATGTTTGACTTTGTGCTTGGGTTCTCTTTCGTTGCGATGATTCTCTCGCCCTCGATTGTGTCCAACTGGCACTTGGTCAAGGCGCACAGGCCCCGCTAAACAAACGGCACTTGCAAGGAGCAAACCCGTGGTGATGCGCATGGCTGACCTCGTCATTGAAATGATCCTGTTGGCAACGATCCTGGTGCCGATGATCGCAACATCATTGCGCCCAGCTCGCGTGCCCAACCGCACAGGCCTGTTCCGCAAGCTGCCAGACGAGAACTAGGCCCGCAACCCGTCCGCTGGCCCGCAGCCACTCCCACACCTGCGCCCACTCCAGCTTGCCCTCGCCTGCCGGTCCTCTCGCTCCTACTTCTGCCCGCCTGGCCCTCGCCCGGCCTAAGTCCCTCAGTCCCTTCGCTGTCCCCGCCTGTCAGCCTTTGACCTGTGATTTAGATCACTTCGAATTTGACCCCCTCGCCCTCACACTCGTATCGTTAATAGTTGGAGCATTATGAAGCCGCACTATCAAACCCTTCGCATCGGCGTCGCCGTGGTCGTAATCCTCGGCACCATTTCCTGGCTGGCCTACACGGGCTACGCCTCGAACAAGAGTTACTACGTCACCATCGCCGAGCTCGGCGGCATGGGCGACAAGGCCTATCACAGCAATCTCCGCGTGGAGGGCTTCGTCGAGCCCGGCTCCATTGAGCAGGTTGGAACCCACGTCGACTTCGTCCTGAACGAATACGAGAGCCATTCGCCCAAAGCCCCAAGCGGCCATCTGCTCAAGGTCACCTACAAGGGAACCGAGCCGCCGCCCGACACCTTCAAAGACGATGCTATGGCGCTCGCTGAGGGCACTTACGGCCGCGACGGCGTTTTCCACGCCACGGTGCTTCAGGCCAAATGCGCCAGCAAATACGCTCCGCAGCAGCCTGGCGCTGCGCCATCGACTCCGGCGGCTCCGCCCACCTCCAAGCCGAACACCGCATCGGCTCCGCCGTACGCGCCTCCTGCCTCCACCCAAACCGCCGCTAACTGATCGAATGACGACGAACGTCCCCGAAGCCGGCCGCTCAACCCTCGGCGCCCGACCCGAAAACGCGCGACCCACCAACGCGCAACTTGTCCAGGTGTCCAAACTCTTCGGCACGTTTGCCGCTCTCCGCCAGGTCTCGCTCTCGCTCGAGCCCGGTTGCTGCTACGTTCTCCTCGGCGAAAACGGCGCGGGCAAGTCCACGCTTCTCCGCGTACTCGCCGGCCTTCTCCGTCCCACGCACGGAACGGTCCGCGTCTTCGGCGACTCCCAGCCCCATGACGCGCGCGCCCGCATCGGCTACATGAGCCACGCGCCCATGCTCTACGACGAGCTCACCGCCCAGGAGAATCTCCGCTACTTCAGCAGTCTTTATTCCGGCCGCCCCTGTCTCACGCCCGCTGAAGCTCTTCGTCAGGTCGGCCTCGACCCCGATCTCAACCGCCTTTTCGGCCAGTACTCGCAGGGCATGCGCCAGCGCACCTCGCTCGCCCGCGTGCTGCTCTCCGTGCCCGAGCTGCTTCTTCTCGACGAACCCTTCTCCAACATGGATGTTGAAAGCGTCCGTCAGATGGTCGCACTCCTCGCCGGCTTCCGCCAGTCCGATCGCACCATCGTCCTCACCACGCACCAGCGCGAGCATGCCGCACCAATCGCCGACTTCGTCATCACTCTCCATGCCGGCCGCGTCGCGTCCGTTGATCCCGGGAGCCCCACGCAATGAAGACCAACGGCGCGCGCTTCCTTGAATCCCTCGGCATTCCGTTCGAGCTCCGCGAGTACGAGGTCGATCCCGACGATCTCTCGGCGAAGACGGTCGCAAAGAAAATTGGCATGCCCGCCGAGCAGGTCTTCAAAACATTACTGACCACCGACGGCGCACATGGCTACGTCTTCGCCGTCATTCCCGGCGACGCCGCGCTCGACTTCAAGAAGTTGTCGCGCCTCGCCGGTTGGCGCAAAGCCGAGATGGCTCCCCTCAAAGACGTCCAGCCGCTCACCGGCTACATCCGCGGCGGCGTCACCGTCTTCGGCGCAAAAAAGCCCTACCTCATCTACGTCGACGAAACCGCCATCCTCTTCGATCGGATCAGCGTCTCCGCCGGAACCCGCGGCACGCAGTTGATCCTCGCGCCCGACGACTATCTCCGCGCCGCTGCCGCAATCGGCCAGCCCGTCCAAACCGCAGACCTGACGAAAGCCGCCCAACCCAGCGCCCCGGAGGGCCACGAATGACCCGCGCCCTCTTCACTCATCTCGCCAAAGATCTCCGCATCGAGTGGCGCACTCTCGATGCCATGATCTCCATGATTTTCTTTTCCGGCCTCGTCGTCGTGCTCTTCTCCATTGCCTTCGATCCCCGCGGCGCATTCTCGCAGCAAATCGCCGGAGGCGTCCTCTGCGTGGCCACCATGTTCGCCTCGGTCACCGCCCTCAATCAGGCCTGGGCCCGCGAAATCCGCCACCAGGTCATGGACGCGCAGCGCATGGTCCCTTCCGCGGGCGCCGAGCTCTACCTCGCCAAAACCATCGCCAACTTCCTGTTCGTCTCCATCGTCCAGATCGTCCTCGCGCCCTTCTTCTTCGTCTTCTACAACCTTCACATCGCCGGCGATGCGTGGCAGTTGGCCCTCGTTCTTCCGCTAGGCACCTGGGCTTTGGTCGTCAACGGAGTCTTCTTCGCCGCGCTCTCCATCGGCAGCCGCAATCGCGAGTTCCTTCTCTCTCTCATCCTCTTCCCCATCTTCATTCCCGCTCTTCTCGCCATGGTCCAGGCCGTCACCTCCATCCTTACCGGCGACGGCGACCCCGCGCTCTGGATCAAAATGCTCCTCGGCTACGACATCATCTTCACCACCGCCAGCCTGCTGCTCTTCGACGTCGTCTTCCACGCCGAATAGCCACGCCTGCCTGTAGCGCCGGGGTCCGCCTTGATGAACGCCGTGTGAATTGTCTCCCTGCGTCTTGTTCATCCCCCGGGCTTGTGTTACATTCTGGCGATGAAGTCATTCGCCCCCATGAACGCCGAAACGTGTTGTCGCGCCGTCATCCGTTGCGCGCACACGCATTCTGGCGTGAGGAAATGGCTGGGCTAGAGCACTTCACAAGCTGCCGTCTCCAACTGACCCACCGCCAGAATCTGAACTGGCAGGTGGGTTTTCTGCTTTTTGGCCTGAATTCTTGGGGGGAATCGTAACGTCGGAAACTGCTGAGTGAGCGGTAGGGGGCCGGTGGCGAAGTGGCTAACGCGCGGGTCTGCAAAACCTGTATTCGCGGGTTCAATTCCCGCCCGGCCCTCCAATTTCAAAGACCCCCGATGGGGTCGCGACAAGAATGTCAGGGTCGCGGCAACGTCAACGCAACATCAACGCAACTGCTTTTCCGGTCCACCTGAATCACGCATTTCGAACTGGAATCCAAACCCGACTCCCGGAGGACGACCATGTCGAATACTCAACCAGCCGAATCCCAACCCGCCGTTTCGTCCGGCCCTTCGCTGGACCTCTATGCCGTCGCACTCGCGCTTCTCGCCGCGCTGCTGGTGCGTTTCAACCTGATCCCGCCCATCAAGTGGTGATTCAATCCATCGAACTGGAACAGCCACATTTCGCCAAACAAGGAGATTTCTATGGCAACCGCCGCCATTCGATCGCCAAAAGCTGCATCCTTCGGCCATCGCACCATTGCCCTTATCCCCGGCCTGCTGCTTCTTGCCGCGGTGGGATACGCGGGCAAGTTCATCGAGCAGTCGATCAATGCCTACGCCAAGGCCCATCACACTCCCTTCCCCGACATTGAATTTGTGCTTTGGGCCATCGTCATCGGCCTTATTATCGCGAACACCATCGGTATTCCGCGCATCTTCGCGCCCGGCGTGGCCACCTATGAATTCTGGCTCAAAGCCGGCATCGTTCTGCTCGGCTCGCGATTCCTGCTCGGAGACGTGCTTCATCTTGGCGGAATCTCTCTGCTGCTGGTTGCCATTGCGCTCTCGCTCTCGCTTGCTTTCATGCATCTGCTGGGCCGTGCCTTCAAACTCAAGCCCAAGCTCACTTCGCTGCTCGCCATCGGCTCAGCCATCTGCGGCGTCTCGGCCATCATTGCCGCCAAGCCATCCATCGACGCCGACGATGAAGACGCATCGTATGCCATCGCCGCCATCCTTGCCCTCGGCGCAATCTCGTTGTTTACCTTTCCGCTCATCGGCCACGCGCTGCACTTGAGCGACAAGGCCTACGGCCTCTGGGCGGGGCTCGCCGTTGACAACACCGCCGAGGCTACTGCTGCGGGCGCTCTCTATTCTGACGCTGCCGGCAAGGTCGCCGTCCTCGCCAAGACCACCCGCAACGCGCTCATCGGATTCATCGTGCTCGCCTATGCCATCTATTGGTCATCGCGCGGCCAGGCTCAGGTCATCGGCAACAAGGCTGCATTTCTTTGGAATAAGTTCCCCAAGTTCGTTCTGGGATTCCTGCTCATCTCGCTGCTCGCAACTGTCGGCTTCTTCGCCAAGCCGCAGCTCGCAAGCCTCGCCAACCTCTCGCGCTGGGCCTTCCTGTTGACCTTTGCCGGAGTGGGCCTCCGCACCAATCTGCGTGAACTTGGGGCGCAAGGCTGGAGGCCTTTTGCAGTCGGCGCAATCGGCGAGGCATTCATCGCTCTGCTCACGCTGGGCTTGGTCTTTGGAGCGGACCATTACCTGAAGTTGTAAGGACGTGGCGGCGAGTCAGCGAGTTAGTAAGTCAGCGGCGGGCGTGGTTCTTCGGCTTCGCACAGGCCCGGTTCCGAGGCGACCGGCTACGCCAGATGCCGGTCTACCGGGGGCGGGAGACGCAGACACTTTCGACGTTACCTGGCGCAGGGTTAATGAAGTACCGGCGTTGGAAATACAAAGCCAGATTCACCAGAGCAATCATCACTGGAACCTCGACTAGAGGCCCGATCACTGCCGCGAACGCGGCGCCCGAGTTGATGCCGAAAACAGATACCGCAACCGCGATGGCCAGCTCGAAGTTATTCGAGGCGGCTGTGAATGCGAGCGTCGTCGTCTTCGAATAATCGGCCCCCAGCTTCCGCCCCATGTAGAACGACACAAGGAACATGACGACGAAGTAGATCAGTAACGGAATCGCGATCCTTAGCACGTCCAGCGGCAGACGCACTATGGTGCCGCCCTTCAGCGAGAACATCACCACGATCGTGAAGAGCAGAGCCACCAGCGTCAGCGGGCTCGCCCGCGGAACAAAGCTGCCGTCGTACCACTCACGCCCCTTGGCGCGAACCAGCACGGTGCGAGTCAGAAATCCGGCGATGAAAGGAATACCAAGATAGACGAACACGCTTCGTGCAATTTCGCCGATCGAGATCTTTACCACTGCGCCATACAATCCAAACCAGCCCGGTAGAACCGTGATGAACACCCAGCAGTAAACGGAATAAAAAAACACTTGAAAAAGCGAGTTGAACGCCACCAGTCCCGCGGCATACTGCGTGTCACCCTTCGCAAGCTCGTTCCACACGATCACCATCGCAATACAGCGCGCCAGTCCGATCATGATGAGACCGGCCATGTACTCGGGATAGTTCCGCAGGAACACAATGGCAAGCACGAACATAAGAATCGGCCCGATCAGCCAGTTCTGCACGAGAGAAAGCCCCAGCACACGCTTATTGCGGAAGACCTCGTGCAGTTCCTCAAAGCGAACTCGCGTGAACGGCGGATACATCATGAGGATGAGCCCCGCCGCGATTGGGATCGAAGTCGTGCCAACGCTGAAGCGATTCAGAAACGGCACCACTCCGGGGGCCAGCAAGCCCAGCGCGACGCCGGCCGCCATGGCCCCAAAGATCCACGCGGTCAGATAGCGGTCCAGAAACGAAAGACGGCTTTTCTTCAACTTCGGGCCTCCACAAGGTTCGCTACGAGCGGCCGATGCTATCCACCTCGCGCTTGATGGCGAGTTGGTCAAGGGCACCGAGCGGCAGGGACACAAAGAGTCCGATCCTGCGGTCGAGCACGATGAAGGCGTCGCGGAACGCCCTCGCGATCTCTTCCGGCGTTCCCTTCACGGCGGCCGGATCGGGAATTCCCCAATGCGCCGTCATCGGCTGCCCCGGCCAGAATGGACAAACTTCCTTCGCCGCGTTGTCGCAGACCGTGAAGACAAAGTTCATCTTCGGCGCATCCGCGCCCGCGAATTCATCCCATGATTTGCTGCGCAGGCCCGCGGTCGGAATGTGCGCGAGCTCCAGTTGCCTCAGCGCCTCGGGCCGGACTGCGCCGGATGGATGGCTGCCCGCACTGTACGCGGTAAAGGCGCCGCCGCCCTTATGGTTCAGGATGCCTTCTGCCAGGATGGAGCGGGCCGAGTTGCCGGTGCAGAGAAACAAAACGTTGTAGTGTGCGGGCATTCTGGAGTCAGCCTCTCACCGTCTCTGAAGTAGTCGAACAGCATCCTGATCCGCAGCACGGGCCCTCTGCCGATCCTTGCGGCTTGGTGGCGCGGATGAACGCGCTCATGAATTTCCCTTGCGTCTCGGCCGCGATTGCGTCCACATCCACGCCGGATCCGGTAAGAAACTGCCGCGCGTCTTCAATGTTGTAGACGCGGGTCGGCTCAATTTCCACGCTGCTGAAGCCCGCGGCTTCAAGGCGCTTCCGGTAGTCCTGTTCCTCCAAAGCGCCGGCCACGCAGCCCACCCAGAGCAGCACGCTTTGCCTCACCTGCTCAGGCACATCGCCGCGCACCACCACATCGGAGACGGCGAAGCGGCCGCCCGGCTTGAGCACGCGAAATGCTTCGCGCAGAACGCGGTCCTTGTCGGCCGAGAGGTTGATCACGCAATTCGAGATCACCACATCGACGGAGCCGCCGGCCAGCGGAATGTTTTCGATTTCGCCTTTGAGGAATTCAACATTTTCAACACCGGCGCGGCGCTGATTCTCGCGGGCAAGAGCCAGCATGTCGTCGGTCATGTCCAGGCCGTACGCCTTGCCGGTTGGCCCCACGCGGCGCGCGGAGAGAAGCACGTCGATTCCGCCGCCCGAACCGAGATCGAGCACCACTTCGCCCGGTTTCAATTCGATAAGCGCCGTGGGATTGCCGCAGCCCAGCGAGGCCAGAACAGCCTTCTCGGGGAGCTGTCCCTTTTCATCGGCGCTGTAGAGATTGGTAGTGATGGGGTCGCAGCAGCGAAGCGCTAGATCGCAACATGCGGCCAGGCTTCCGTCCTGCGCAATCGCGCGCGCGGCGCTGCCGTACTTCTCTTTCACTTCCTCTTTCACCTGCCTCGGGACCAATTGACTTGCAGCTTCTTGACTTGCAGCTTCTTGACTTGCAGCTTCTTGACTTGCAGCTTCCATTTGCATCTCCTCATATACGTCAATGCAAATATATGCCAGCCTGGACATATCTGTCAATGCGTATATTATGAAACTATGAACTCCCGGACCAAGCCGGCCGATCTGGCGCCCTTGTTTCGAGCGCTTGCTGACCGAACACGGCTGCGTCTGCTCAATCTGATTGCGGGGCGCGAGGTGTGTGTCTGCTATCTCGTGGAGATCCTGCGCCAGAGCCAGCCCAAGATTTCGCGCCATCTGGCCTACCTGCGCAAGGCCGGCGTGGTCGCTGCGCGGAGAGAAGGCAAGTGGATGCACTACCGCATGGAACGCCCTCGCGATGCGGCGTCTGCACTGGTGCTGGATGCTGCGCTCGAGTCCTTCAAGCTGGATCGGGAAATGCAGTCGGACCTGGCCTGCCTGAGCCGAGCCTGCTGCCGGCCTGACCGCTTCGTCTCGCTTCAGGGAGCGCCGGCGCCCATTCGCTTCGACTCAACCGCGGCCTGATTCCCTCATCCACCAGCCCGCCCTGTCAAGTGCTTGCTCCGACTCGTTGCCCCGCATCCCCTTGATTCCACGCCAAATCTTTTTCTTCCGAAGTTTGCCGATCATTTCGGCCCTTCGGCGCATACTGAGAGCAAATCGAAATTCCACGGCTGAAAGGGCATTGGCCACTGTTTACAGTCCACTGCTCACTCTTTCACTCTTTCACTGCTTCACTACTTCACTGCTTCACTGCTTCACTAACCACTAATCACTAACCACTGTTCTACTGATCACTTATCCCGCAATGCAGCACGAAAAGTCGGAAATGCCTCGAAAAAGCGGCCGCAACCCTTTATTTATGAGGATTTTGAGGCTTAACCATTTTGGAATCAATGGTTTGCGGGCGGAGATCAAGGATACAAGTGGCTGAAAACAAACCGCTTAACCCCAAAAGGGGTGGGGGGCAGGGGGTAGGTACTAAAAGGCAAGATTATTCACTTGACAAAGGGTAACGATTTCGATAACATGTTTTCATGATGATCGTTACCCCTTTCCTTTCTTTGGTTTCACTGACATGGTTGGACGGGGCATTTGCCGCAAATCTCGCTTTATGCTCGCAACTAGCTTTCGGGTGGGTACGCGCTGCAAAGGCGATTTCGGTTTACGAGGTGTAGGCATGACACTCCCTGAAGTGAATACGATGTTTTCGACTGCCGATAAGTGCCGCGAGTTGCTTGAGCGGCTTCGCTGGCCCGAAGGCGTGACGTGTCCGCGCTGCAAGGATCGCCGCGTGTCTCGAATGAAGGATTACGCCCGCTTTGAGTGTGTCGGTTGCGAGTACCAATTTACGGTGATGAGCGGGACGATCTTCCATGATTCCCACCTCCCCCTGCCGATGTGGTTTCTGGCTGTTCTGCTGATCTGTGAGGCAAAGAAGGGGATGAGCGCCATGCAGTTGAAACGGACGCTCTGGGGCCAGCACAAGGGCAGCTACAAGACGGCGTGGTATCTCTGCCATCGCATCCGGGCGGCAATGGCGACGGCGGAAAAGACGATGCTCGACGGAACAGTGGAGATGGACGAGACCTACCTTGGCGGTCGCCTTAAAGGCGCTGGACACCACTGGCGGAAATACCCGGACCTCAAACAAGTTGTCGTCGGCATCAAGCAGCGCAACGGCGATCTTCGTTTTTTCCACGCTGAGGATGCGAAGCAAGGGACACTGGCGAAATACATCAAAGAGAACGTCAGCCAGGATGTCGAGGTCATCATGACCGATGAGCTTCCCGCCTATCCCGGCGCGATTGTAAAAGCAGGAATGAAGGACGTTCCGCACCGGACGGTCAACCACAGCGCTAAGGTCTATGTGGATGGCGACATTACCACGAACGGAATCGAATCCGCCTTCTCCTTGCTCAAGCGGGGCATCCTTGGTTCGTGGCATAAAGTCTCTGCAAAACATCTTCCGGCCTACCTTGAGGAAATGACCTTCCGGTTCAATCGCCGGGGCCGTTCCGATCTGTTTGTTGATACGCTGCGGCACATGGTCACTGCTGATCCTCTGACGTTTCAGAATCTGACGGCATAGTGTACGCCTCGGCGTGGGATGATCTCATTCTCGTGACCATATCGTGAATGTTTAAGCTGTTTTCCAAGTCATCCACTATGCCATCCGGTATCCGCGGAAGCGCTTTCCATTTTTCCTTGTATCCCGCAAGTGCTGGTTCTTTAAGAAGGGCTTGCAACTTATTCCACTCAGGATCGAGCACAAAGAGCACGGAATCTGGTCCCACGCCCTCTGCTGCTTCCGCTGTAAATTTGGCGGCTAAGACCGCGAAAATACATTCGCCAAGCCGCTTCCATTTATCGTATGGCTGACGGTCTAATGAGAATTGCGCCGCCCACGCCCCCGTACCGATGACGCCGTATCCCTGAGCATCACAAAAGGCAAGGTTCCCGGGTCCAGAGATAACAAAAATATGCGGAATAGAGTCCCGCTCAAAACCGCACATCAGTACGTTTAGACCCTGATCGAAATCCTTAACTTTTGCCTCTATCGCGTCATAGAAGTCGCGGTCAGACGCTTTCAGTGAAAGGTATTCTTCGTATGAATTCACGTCGTAGTCAGAAAGAACTTCCGTCTCGACGAGTTTCCGACGTTCAACCTTGTAAATGCCGACGCAATATCGCGCGAAATCAATAAAAATTTCAGGAACCGCGTCCTTTAGTCCTTCCTCAAAAGCGTAGCCCATCGCTGTTAAATCCGAAGTTTTGCCCGACAGCAAAGCCCACCAGTTTTTTCTAACGGTTTTCATCTTCCACGCTGTACCGTCGGAAGAATGAATGCCGCCCATCGTTGTCAGTCGTCTATCGAAGCAGGCGATAATCACCCTGCTCGGTTGCTTGTCATGAATCCCGGCGATACATATGGTCAAGTCTCGACCCCCCTTTGGCTGACGGTGCGGCTTAGAGGCCATTGGACGCTTCCCCCGTACCCTTCGTCAAGGGAATAATCTTGCTAAAAGGTAAATAGACGGCACTGAACGGAAACAGGGCTGACATTTTGAACCGGCGATTTGCCTCGCGCCGTATGGTCGGGACTGGCGGCGCCACTAACCACTAACCACTGTTTTCGGACTCACCCCGCGCGGGAGCGGCCTCTCTCACCCAGCGCGAGCCGCAGCCCAGCCCGGCTCCTCGCCTCTTTCCGCGTCCGATTCCATCGCCCGTAGCGAACTCCGCATCCTTTCAAACTCCGGCCGGCCCCTGAGCGGTTGCAGCCGGGGGTCGGCAAGCATTTGAAAAAACCACGGACAGCGATTCTCATTGGCAATGCGCAGTTCCTCGAGCGCGGCTTCATCCTCGTCCATCGCCACATACGTCGCCGCATCGAAGGTGTTCATCACGAAGCGCTCCCGGCTCAGCCATTGCAGCCGTTCCAGCAGCGTTCGCGCCTCTTCTTTGCGTCCCGCGCAAGCCAGCGCGTATGCATGCGCCGACGTCGCCAGGTCGAAGTGCGCCGACCGCGACGCCAGCGCGCGCGCCAGCTCCACCGCCCGCGCGGCTTCGCCGTTGTACGCCAGAATCATCGCGCCATAAAGATGAGCTCCGTCGTGCTCGGTGAATTGCGAGATTGCTTTGCGGATTTGATCGACGCTCGCCTCGGCCTCGCCGGCCAGGTGCAGCGCCCACGCCAGCCACGCCTGCAGCCACGGCGAGTACGGATCGGCCTGAATCGCCTCGCGCAGCAAACCCAGCGCCTCGTCGAATCGGTGCCTGCTCAAGAGGAACATCGTGCGCACCCGCGTGATCCCCCGACCGTGCGGCAAATGATCGTGCGGCAAGTGCGACGAGCGCGCGAACGCGTCCAGAGCCGCGCGCAGATTCCGGTCCACATGAAACCGGATCCATCCCATCGCAGGCAGCAACGTCTCCGCGTTCCCATTCGGCTCCGGAACTTGCCCCGCCGCCCGCCGCACCACGCTCGCCGCGGCCGCCGGCGACATGAAGCCGTAAAAGGCCTGACTGACGCAGAGATGCGCAAGGTCGGCGCGCGCGGCGATGAACGAGGGATCGAGATCGATGGCCCGTTGCAACCGCCCCATCGCATCCTGCATCCGGTGCCGCTCCAGAGTTTGCCACTCATGATGCGCTCGCAGATAGAGCTCGTGCGCCTCGCCATGCTGCGGCGAGGCTTCATGCGTAGCTCCAGCCGCCGCAACGGCCGCGATGGAAAGGCTGCCGCAACGGATTCGGCTGCTCACGCGGTTCACCAGCTCCCGCTCGAGCTCGATGATCCTGCCGCGCTCGACCATCACATCTTCGATCCAAAGCTCGGCGCCGTCCGCAACCCGGATCATCTCCGCCCGCAGCCTGAGCCGCTCCGGCGTTGCATGCAGCTCCCCGCCAAGAACCAGATCCGCCTCGAGCGCCTTGCCGATCTCGTGCGGTGTCTTTCCGCGCCCCGCCAGTGTGAACACTGATTCCCGTGCCACCACCGACGCCACCTTGTATTCCGCGGCGCTCAACTGCTCCATCGCTGCCTCGGCGATCGCCGAACCGAGATACTCGGGAACGCCGTACCCGCCGCCAAACGGCAGGATGGCAAGCCGCGGTATCGCGCCCGCTTCCCGCACGTCATCGGTCTGGATGGCCGCGCAGATACGGTATCCGCGCTTATAGACGCCCTCGATGCAATCCGCGGGTTGCAGCCGCTCCCGGAGCGAGGCAACGCACCTAGCGACGACCTCGCCCGACGCATGCTCTTCGCCCCACACGGCGCGCTTAAGCTCGATCGGGCTGACGATCTCGCCCGCCCGCATGAGCAGCAAGCGCAAAACCGCTTCCTCCTCCGTGGGCAGGTCGAGCGCCGTCTCCCCGCGCAGAAGCGTCCCATCGGCCTCGAGCCTGAAGCCCGCAAACCAATAACGAAGAGGCGGCGCGTCCGCCGGTGCCGGCAATGGACGGTTCATAGAAACCAACGCAGTTCCGTGGAATCCTCTCAAGGCGTCAGTCGGAATCGAGATCGGCCCTCCCGATCATCTCGATTTATCGCCGGCACCAGCAGCGAGGGTTCACACCGCAATCATCGGGGGAAGGCAAAACCATGACAACAAAAGGAGCTTTCATACAGCATGCAACTGGGCCGCAACCGCGGCAGCGATCAATGGTCCCAGTTAGCATGTCGATGCATCGATTATCCACCTCGCTTGAGGCGCGAGAGCGGGTTTTGACCGACTTTTAAGGCTGAAAGTAATCCGCCGCAAGTTACTGCGCGGCGCACTATCGTGCCGCCGATGAGTCCGCCTGCCGAGCGCCGAGCTAATGGCAAAGAGCTAAAGGCTAATGGCTGTCTTCACTCTTTGCCGATCACCTTCGCCAGCGTGGCGCCAATCTCCGCCGGCGACACGACGACGTGGATTCCCGCAGCCGTCATGGCCTTCATTTTGTCGGCCGCCGTTCCTTGTCCGCCGCTGATGATGGCACCGGCGTGCCCCATCCGCCGCCCGGGAGGCGCGGTCTGTCCGGCGATAAATCCCACCACCGGCTTCTTGACATACTGTTTCACAAATTCCGCCGCAGCCTCTTCCGCAGAACCGCCAATCTCGCCAATCATGATGATGGCTTCGGTCTCCGGATCGTCATTCAACAACCGTAGAGCGTCGATGTGCGTCGTGCCAATGATGGGATCGCCGCCGATACCGATCGCCGTCGACTGCCCAATCCCTCGCTGCGTCAACTGATGCACCGCCTCGTAAGTTAACGTACCTGACCGCGAAACGATCCCGACGGATCCTTCCTTGTGAATCCGTCCCGGCATAATCCCAATCTTCGCTTTTCCCGGCGAAATCACGCCCGGACAGTTCGGCCCGATTAGCCGCGACTTCGATGTCTTCAGCTTGGCCCACACCTTCACCATGTCGAGCGTCGGAATGCCCTCGGTGATGCAGACGATCAGCGGAATCCCCGCGTCCTCGGCTTCAAGAATCGCGTCAGCGGCAAACGGCGGCGGTACAAAGATCATCGTCGCGTTGGCGCCCGTCTTCGCCACTGCGTCCGCCACTGTGTTGAACACGGGCCACCCCTCGTGGACCGTCCCGCCTTTGCCCGGAGTCACTCCGCCAACCACCTTCGTTCCGTACTCCTCGCAACCCTTGGCGTGGAACGTGCCTTCTTTGCCGGTGATGCCCTGCACAATGAGCCGTGTATTCGTATCGACCAAAACCGCCATCTTTATGCTCCCGCCGCAGCGGCGACAACCATTTCCGCCGCTTCTTTCATCGTTGCGCCCACCTGGAAATTCAATCCCGACTCCTTCAGAATCTTGCGCCCCTCTTCCACGTTCGTGCCCTCGAGCCGCAGCACAATCGGCACCTTCACGTGCAGATTCCGCGCCGCCGCCACCACGCCAGTTGCGAGCCGGTCCACGCGCAAAATGCCGCCAAAAATATTGATGAAGATGGCCTTCACGTTCTT
This sequence comes from Acidobacteriaceae bacterium, assembly GCA_003138515.1. Classification (GTDB taxonomy): domain Bacteria; phylum Acidobacteriota; class Terriglobia; order Terriglobales; family Acidobacteriaceae; genus Telmatobacter. The sequence continues at coordinate 25,820 of PLGG01000015.1, forward strand.
GTCGGAGAGCAGAATCTCAAAGGCGTGCTCAATCTGCTCCTGCGTTGCGCCGCCGCCCACATCCAGAAAATTCGCCGGGCTGCCGCCGGCGTACTGAATAATGTCCATCGTCGCCATGGCCAGGCCCGCGCCATTCACCATGCATGCAATAGTCCCGTCCAGCTTGATGTAGTTCAACGCGTACTTGCTTGCCTCCACCTCCAGCGGATCCTCTTCAGCCACGTCACGTAGCGCCTTGATGTCGGGATGGCGAAAGAGCGCGTTGTCGTCGAAGGTCATCTTGGCGTCGAGCGCGAACAACCCGCCATCGGTCGTTGTAATGAAGGGATTGATCTCCAACAGCGATGCGTCCGCCTCAATGAACGCTTTGTACAGGCTTTGGAAAAAAGTGACTGCATGGTTGATCTGCGTGGGCTTCAGCCCCAGCGCGAACGCTAGCTTGCGAGCCTGCCACGCGCCGAATCCAATGGCCGGATCGATCGTCTCCTTGAAGATCGCTTCTGGGGTCTTCGCTGCGACCTCCTCGATTTCCATGCCGCCGGCCTGCGAAGCCATAAACACCAGCTTGCCCTCGTTCCGGTCAAGAACGATGCCGAGATAGAGCTCGCGTTCGATGGCCGCAGTTTCTTCGATCAGTAGCCGTTGCACCTTTTGTCCCTGGGGCCCGGTTTGGTGGGTCACCAGCGTCATGCCCAGAATGTTCTTGCTGTGCAGTTCGGCGTCCTCGCGTGTCTTGGCGACTTTCACGCCGCCGCCTTTGCCACGGCCTCCCGCGTGAATCTGTGCCTTTACCACCACTCCCGGAGCGCCGTCGGCAAATAGCTTGCGCACCACAGCTACCGCCTCTTCGAAGGTGGCTGCCTCCTCGCCTTTAGGCACGGCGACGCCATACTTCGCCAGGATTCCCTTTGCTTGATACTCGTGGATTTTCAACGGATAAAGACCTCGACCGAATCTCAGATTACCACGCAGAATTCCGCTGGAATTTCGCGACCTAATGCAGGCGAAAGCGTGACTCAGTGCGTCAAGAAGCACTTTCTCTCGCGGCCTCAACGACAAGCTCCCGGAGGGAGCGCAGGAAAGTAGCCCAGGGCAACACTTCGCGAAGCGAAGGGGCAGCCCTGGGAGAGCCTTTTCGCTCAACAGCCTCCGCTCTGCAATACTTCTTTCATGTCTTTGGTGAAGGAACTGCTTCGCCTGCTGGCTGAGGACGGCGCCTCGCTCACCCGCGAGCAGGCGGCTCAAATGCTTGGGGAGATCCTCGCAGGCGGCGTGCCGGAGGTCGAGACCGCCGCTCTGCTGGCGGTCCTCGCCACTCGCGGCGAGCAGGCTCCCGAGCTGGCTGGCTTTGTGGACGTGATGCGCCGGCACTCGACGCCCATGCCCTTCACCGATGCTGAGCGCGATGAGCTTGTCGACTGCGTAGGTACCGGCGGCGGCGGGCCGCAGACCTTCAATATTTCCTGTGGGGCTGCGCTCGTTGCCGCAGCCGCCGGAGCCCGCGTAGCCAAGCATGGCAATCGCGCAGTCACTTCGCGCTGCGGCGCGGCCGATGTCCTCGAAGCTCTCGGCGTTCCCATCGAACTCTCTCCGGAGCTGGCCGTCGAATGTCTCCGCGAAACAGGCTTCGTGTTTCTCTTCGCGCCACTCTATCACCCGGCCATGAAAGCCCTCGGACCGCTTCGCCGCGCGCTCGGCTTCCGGACGATATTCAATTTGGTGGGCCCGCTCACCAATCCCGCTCACGCGCGCACGCAGGTTGTGGGAGTGCTCGCTCCCAGCAGAGTTCTCCTCGTCGGCCGCACACTCGCTGCTCTCGGAGCCAGGCGCGCCTTCGTCGTTCACGGAACGGACGGCATCGACGAACTCACCACCACCGGCGAGTCTGTTGTGGCCCGCATCGAGGAGTCGGAGTCGGGCGAGCCCCAACTCAAGGCCGCGCGCATCACGCCGGAGATGGCCGGCCTGCCGCGCGCCACAATCGATCAATTCACCGGCGGCGACGTGGCCACCAACAAAGCTCTGCTTTACGACATGATCACCGGCGTTCCCGGCGCGCGCCGCGACGTGGTTCTCCTCAACGCTGCAGCCGTATTGGTTGCCGCAAGCCTCGCCGGCGATCTAAAACAAGGCGTCGCCATGGGCGCCGCGGCCATCGACTCCGGCCAGGCCGCGGCCACGCTCGCAAAGCTTCAGCAATTCGGCTCGAAGCGTTCCTCAGAATCCAACTAAAATAGCTCCGATGCGTAAATTCAGTAAAATCGGAAATTCTTGTCGCAAGTTGCGTTATCCTTTTGCGTTCAGAGAAAGAGGGGGACAAATCGATGTCTGCGAAAGTAAGAATCGCCTCGTTCGTAATCCTGGCCGGCTGCCTCTTGGTTGGTGCGGCGTCGGCACAAACCATCCAGATCAATCGCGAAAACAAGACAATCGCAATCAGCACTACTGACGAGGCAACGGCCGTGGCGGACATTGCAGCTGTCACAGTCGGCTTCGAGATTTACGGTCCTGACTCACAAAGCACGTACGCTGACGCTGGCAAACTTTCACAAGCGATTCTTCAAGCTCTCCACAAGGCCGGGGTCGACGACAAAAACATCGAGAGTCAATCGCAGGGGCTTCTCAAAAACACCGAATTCGACGAGAAAGAACCACTCGATCAGCGCGCGAAGGAACAATTCATCTTTCGGCAATCATGGGAGGTTTCGGTTTCTACGGAAAGCGCGGCACAGGTAATTCGCCTTGCCATTGCTGCGGGAGCCAACAAAACCGGAGACATCGACTGGCGTCTCTCCAATAGGAAGACCCTGCAGGCAAAGGCGGCGGAAGCCGCATTGGTAAAGGCGCGTGAGGTTGCATCAAGAATGGCTGATGGATTGCACGTACAGCTCGGCGCATTAATCTATGCGAGCAATCAAACCCCAATTTCGCGGATCTACTTTGCCGGTAATACCGTCGGTTCGAGTTCGGAGACAGTGGAAGTTTCAGCTGAGGCCGGGACGCCTGTTTCGGCACCAACCCTTGAAATCCGCCCCCAGACCGTTCGCGAAGAAGCCACCGTCTACGCCGTCTTCGCCATCGAGTAGGCAAGAAGGAACGCCCGCCCTACAGCAGCCCCGACCTCCCAGCCAGCCGCCGCGCAAAAAACCAGGAGAGCATTGAAGCGGCAAGCGCGAGCACCACCCATTCGGCCGGTTCCAGCGCGCGCCCAGTTGCGGCGGTCAGATGCACCTGCGCAAACGAATTCTCTCTCGCGTTGGCCAAAACCACGCGCGCCAGCTCAAACCCGCACCAGCCAAGGACAGCGACCGCCAGCACGATTCCGGGCAGGGCGCGCAGCCACGGGAAGGGAATTGGCTTGGGAATTGCGGCCTCGTCGCGCACGCGCTCCATCGTGGCCGCCAGAAAACCCGACGAGGGAATCAACTCCCCTTCGGCCTCCAGAATCCGATCAATCACATCATTCGCGTCGCGATCCGTTTCCAGGTTCACATTGGGTTTCATTGCAGGACCTCCTTTTTGGGCCGAGGTGTCGAGCTGAGCGGCGGCGTGCTTTGTTCGTTCAGATGCGGAAATCGCTTTCGCAACAGATCGCGCCCACGCGCCAGGCGCGCTTTTACCGTTCCCTCGGGCAGGCCCATCGTTCGCGCTGCGGCCGCCACATCCATCTCGTGAAAGTAGTAGAGAACCACCGGCTCTCGATAGCGCGTAGGCAATGCCAGCACCGCCCTCCTTACTGTTTCGTCGCTCTGCTTCCTGGCCAGCCCTTCGTGCTGCGTGGCAGGGCCGGCAGGCTCGGCCGCTTCTTCCAGAGAAACGTTGACCGTGGGAAACCGCTGCAGCTCGGAGCGAAACACGTTTGCCGCGAGCGCGAACAACCACGTCGAGAAGCTCGATTCGCGCCGCCATCCGGCCAGCCCGCGCCAGGCGCGCAAAAACGCCTCCTGCGCCATCTCTTCTGCGCGGCCCCGGTCGCGGCAGTAGCGCCAGGCCATATTCACCAACGGCCCCTGCCAGCGGCGAACGATCCCCTCGAAGGCCTGCACATCGCCGGCCAGCACGCGATTCACATCGGCCGGGTCTTCTTCGGCGCTGATCGCGGCGTGCATCTCTTGAAAGCATTCCTCTCGAAACCGTAAGACCATCCGCGCCCGGCCGCGGTTGCATTTTCTCTAGAAGAATCTTTCTCGAAAGATTATGCAACCGGCCGCCCGCTCCTCCTGTCGTACCGGTTGCAAGGGGTAAATCCCCGGCGAGGAGGATCAGATGGTGAACGGTCCAGAAATGCTTGCGATGTTGGACGATCCGCAGATGATTGTGATTTTAATTCCGATTGTGGCGATTGTGGCGACGTTCACATTCGTTACGGTGGTCCACTGGGTCGATAGCCAGCGCAAGGAGCGCGAGGCCTTCTACAAGGCGGATACCCTTCGCCGGGTAACCGAGGCGTCGGGTGAAGGCGCCAAAGCGGCCATCGAATTGATGCGGGAAGATGAGCGGCTCAAGCAGAGCAAGACTCGCGAAGGGATGAAGATCGCGGGCCTCGTCAACATTGGCGTTGGCATCGGCGTGTTGATCTTCCTGCATGCTCTGCTGGTTGGAACCCCGATCTACCTCTGCGGGCTGATTCCCGGATTCATTGGCATGGGATTCCTGCTGTACGTATATGTTCTCGCTGTTCCCATCGAGTAGGAACCGGACGGCTTGGCGCGCGGGCGCAACTGTGCTCCAACAGCGCTCGCGTGCTCCTGCCCCGATCCCCCGCTTCCACGGGTCGCCCGGCGTTTGACGAACCAGCCGCAAGCTACGACAATAGAAGAGTTGTCCCGCCAAACGTGGGCCTGTGGCGCAGCTGGGAGCGCGCTTCCATGGCATGGAAGAGGTCGTCGGTTCGATCCCGACCAGGTCCACCAAATCCCATCTTCCGCAAATTTAGCCTCAGGGTCCCTCGCTACCTTCGGGATCTCCCCTGCGGGCTCAGACGCCCGCATACGGCTCAAGAAGAAAGGCTCGGGAGCCATAAACTCCCGAGCCTTTTCGATATGCAACTCAGATTGGTTGCGGGGGCTGGATTTGAACCAGCGACCTTTGGGTTATGAGCCCAACGAGCTACCGGGCTGCTCCACCCCGCACCTCCATCTTATCAAGCCATGTAACCAGGGTCAATCGCGCACGGACACATTGTCAGCGCGTTCCGAAGCTCAATGGAAAGCGATTTGTCCGGGACTCTTCTAGGGAACTACCTGCGTGGAGTGCAGCGCCGGGCCGTCTACGCCCTCGCGACCATCAAACCGCGCACTCTACTTCACGTCTGTTGCGTCCTCGTCGGGCTCACCTTCCACCGCGATCCGCAGCGAGCGCAAGAAGTGCAGGTCGTTCGGGGTGAACTTCCCCACCTCGCCTTCGCCCAGTTCCGGAGCCCAGGCGGCTGCGCTCTTTTCGGTGACTTCGTTCAGACCGATGGTGGCTTCGAGCATCAGCAGCACATCGAACCCGTGCTTGCGGATGTCCTGCACCACGCCAGCGATCTGCTCGCTCTCGATGACCGACTCATGGATGGCCTCGCCCAGTTGCTGAATCAGTTCACGCAGACGGGATGTCACAGCTACCTCCATGAGCAGCGCTCCCGCATGTTCGGAATGCGGGTCGCAACGCGGAATCTCTTTACCTTACTTCCATTCAGGGTTGAGAGCAACCCGGGACTTGCGCCCAGCCGCGAAAAGCACCGTAAGCCACTGCTACCATCATAAACGGTATGAGACCGCAAAACATCGGCCGCGCTCTGGGCATCGGCGTTCGCATTGCCGGGCGCATTGCCGGCCAACGAATTGCTGGTTCCGCGCAATCCGCCTCGAGCGCGCCCCATGTCAACGGCCAATCCGTCGAGGCCGCCAACCGCGTCGCCCAGGTGCAATCTCAGGCACGAGCCGCCGCGAATATCGCAGCTCAAACAAGTCGCGGCGTAAGCAAGGGAATCGGCGGCTTCCTGCGGCCCTTCCGCCGCGTAGGTGGCATCGTCTGGCTCGAGGTCACCGGCACATTCTTCCTTTTGTTCGCAGCCCTCTTCGCGCTGCGCCTTTGGCAGAGCTGGTCAGGGATCGGTCAGATTTCTCGCGATCTCTCGATTGGCGCGGCGGTGGTTTTTTTCTACCTGGGAGTCACTTCCTTCTGGCGGGCGCGGCACCGATAAGGCCGACCTGCAGCTAGAGTCTTTCGCGCCGGAAAAGTGTCGGCTTCAGCGGTCGGGACTGAGTGGCCGTGATTCGGTTGGCTGGCCTTTTCTAGAGACCGCCGGGGTCCACATCTTGGCCGGTCGCAAACACCGCCCCGTCGAACACGATCATTCGTTCCTTGCGAAGGTTGGCTACGTCATTGAGCGGAGAGCGCCGCGTGAGAATGAATCGGCTCAGGAATCCGGGCTTGATCTGCCCGAATTTCTCCTTGAAGGCCAGCCGCTTCGACCCGGCTCCCGTAGCCGAGTTGATCACTGCCAGCGGCGATAGCCCAGCTCGCTGCATCAATTCCAACTCGTACAGCAGGCCCAGGCCGTGCGCCACGCCGTAAGAACCGGCGTCAGCGCCCGCGATCACCTGCACGCCTATCGTGTGAGCCTTCACCAGGCTCTTCGCGTGCGCATCGAGAATCTTCTTCAAATTCCCGACTACATGAGCATCCCAGCCCATCCAATCCGCGTGGTCCATCTGCATTTGCACGGGCGCGAAAGTCGGCACCCACGCAATCTCCCGGTCGCGCATCCTCGCGAGCTGATCGTCGCGCACAAAAAACCCGTGCTCGATCGAGTCCACGCCGCCGTCGATCACATGATCGATGCCTTTATCGCCGGATGCGTGTGCCAGCGTCTGCTTGCCAAAGAACTTCGCCGCCGCAACGAACTCGGCGATCCGCTCCGTCGACATTTGCGGCACGGCCGTCACCGCGCCCTTCTTGAAGTTGATGATCCCGGTCGGAATCAGCTTGATACGGTCGGCCCCCGCCTTCACGCGCGCTTCCACGCACTGGCGTGGCGTCAAACAGTCCTCAAACGGCTCGGCCATGAAGCCGCCGTACCGGCCGCGGTGATGAATCGCTGCGCCGGGGCTGTCGACATACGGCATCAGCGGCCGGCCCGCGCCTGAGTAAAGCCTGCTTAGCGCCAGGCCCACGCCATCCTTGTCGCCGGCGTCGCGCGTGGCGATGATCCCCAGCCGAACCAGCCTCTCCAGGCGGCGACATGCCTGATCTAGCAGCTCTGTCGGGCTCTGCTTCAGAAAAGCGGAGCGCTTGTCCGGATCGAGTTCGCCGCCTTCGAGAAAGAAATGCGTGTGCGCGTCCGTCAATCCCGGCAGCAGCGTGTATTGGGGCAGGTCGTGGTCCGGCTGCATCTGCCCGGCATTTAGCAAATCTCTCGGCGGCGAATCCGCACCGGCAAAGAGAATTCCTTTCCTGTCGTAGACCACATTCGCGTCGTGCAGGGGCGCAGCGCTCACGCCGTCCAGCAGCGTCCCTACGCGCAGCCAGACGCGGCGGTCATCGCTCTCAGGGGAAATAAGGTCAATCTCGGGCATGTTTCGCAGCCGCTCAGTAGTCGACGGGCTCACCCTCTCTGCAAATCATCATGATGGCTTCGGCCTGGCGGAAACCGGAAGTCTCGCTGGACTCACCCTCGCCTCGGCGGCCCTGCACGAGCGCCTCGCGCAGCCTGGCCACCATGGGATGGCCTGCTGGCAACGGCGCGGGAGTCTTCTCCGGATTCGCCAGCGCAAAATCCAGCCCCACTTTCATCCCCAGCGTCAGGTAGGCCTTTTCCAGTTCCTCGCGTACCTCTTTCGGCGTGCCCCATGCGAAATTCGAAAGGCCCACAATCATATGCACGCCCTTCAAATCCGGATCGGCGCTGATCAGCCGCATCGCGTCGAGGCCAATGTTCACCAGTCCATACGTATCCGCGCCCACCGGCGCCAGGCCGGTGTCAATGATGATCTGATCGTTGCGCCGGCCTGCCTTGGTCACCAGCAGTTCAACAAAATGCTTCGCCGCGTGATAGGAGTCCTCCGGGTTCAGGCATTGCGAAGTTCCCCCTGGCACAAACGTCTCCGAAGCCATCACCACAGCGAGCGTGTCGTAGTGCTTCACAAGTTCCACCATCTCGTCCAGGCGCTCGCGCGAGGCGGCCAGCGAATTCAGGATCGGCGGGCCGCTCTTCTTCCTGTCGTAGTGCGCCAACGCAATCTTGTGGTAGTCCACAGACGGATTGTCGAAGGCAATCGGCGTCGACGTAGCTTCCTGGATGGCCGGAATCACCTCCGGCAGAAAGTCGAACATTTCCTGCCGGCGCACCTGAATCCGCTGCGTGCCATCGATATTCAGCGTCAAATACTCCGCGCCCAGGTCGGACTGCAGCTTGGCCAGTTCCCCATAGCCTTTCGGATCGCGTGCGTTGAACGCTTTGCGCGCGCGCGCATAGGAGTTGTTCATCAATTCGCCGACAATGTGCAATTTCTTATTCATTGTTTTTGAAGCTCTGGAATCGAAGTGGTCGTCTCCGCCTTTGCAGCCTCCCGTTTGGAATTGTGATCACGGCCCAACCAAAGGTTTGCCCACGCCGAAGTTCCGCGTAGGCCCTGATTCTGGACCACGGGCACGTGATCGAGCAGCTTTTCTTCGTGGCCATCGTGTTTCAGGCGCTCATAGGCGCGCAGCCAAATGCAGTCGCCGTATCCGTCCACCTCGCAGCGGCCTTCTCGCGTACCGCCGCACGGGCCGTTGCGCTGGTTTTTTGCGCATTGCGATTCGGGGCAAAGGTACGCGATATCGGGCAGCGAGCAGTCGCCGCAATCCTTGCAGCGGTAGAGGACGGCCTTGCTCACCTCTTCAAGAGCCCGCAGCGGTGCGGGTCCCTGCATCGGGTTCTTCGAGTGCGCGCATGCCTTCGTGCCCCAGCGGGCAAAAGCCGTGCCAGGAGCGAACATCGTCGTATGGGCGAGTTTGGAAATCTGATAGACCGCAGTCACGTGCTTCGATGAAGTCTTCGGCCGTGGACTTTCCTCGATCGGATTGGCAAGTCCCGTCGCCGCATCTTCTGAGTAGTAGAAAAACTCTCCCGGCTGCGAGAATCGGATCTCGCGCGCGAACTGCTTCCAATCGTCCGGCGCAAAGCTTCGCTCAATTCCAAGAATGCGTTCAATCGCGGGCAGGCTATGCACTCCGCCCAGATAAACTCCGCGGAACCCGAGACCTCGATAAATCGCAACCTGCTTCGCTGCGAGCTCCAGGAAGAATGCTTTTCCGCGGTCCGCGGATTCGCCCTGCGTCCGGCAAAGCTCCCACAGCGCCTTACTCACCACCACGCCGGGAATCCTACCCTCGTGGAAAAGATCGGTCACACGCCGGCTGAGCAGGTAAACGTTGCCGATCAGCGGCGTTTCTTTCATCCCGTGCGCGTCCATGTAGCAGCGCAGCTCGCTGATCTTCCGCGAATCGAATCCGATCTGGTTGATGATGAACTGCGCGCCGCTCTCAACTTTCTTCCTGAGCTTTTGGTACTGCGGGATGACCTCGCCCTCTCGCAGCTTGAAGTTAGTCGTCACCGCTCCGATCGAGAATTGCGTCTTTTCCAGTTGCACGCGCTTGCCGTTCGTCTCCGCGCCGCCGAGCCCCAGGTTCATCTTCTGCAAAAGAGAAATCAATCCAATGGAGTCGATGTCGAACACCGGCCGCGCCAGCCCGTCGTTGCCAGCTACCGGGTAGTCGCCGGTCATGGCCAGAATGTTGTTGAATCCCTCGCTGTTCAGCATCCAGGCCTCGCTCTCGAGGCCATTCCGGTTCAGGTCCTTGCAGGTCAAATGAATCACGACTTCTTTGCCCGCATACAGAATGGGCCGGCCCAGAACCAGCGGCGCAAGCTGGGGATTACCTCCGGCGTTGTCCGTGATCGAGATCCAGTCAATCTCAGGACAGGCGACCAGGTCGTTGGCAAAGTCGCGCGCCTTGATGGCGTTCACCCCGGCCATCGATCCGCGGACAGACACCAACTCCGTAGCGACAAGAAAGCGCGTTGGATCGGCGAGTTTTTCGCGCAGCGTCAGCATCCGCCCAAAAAGGCTCCAAAAATGAGCCTATCACGATTTTGTTCGAGACGCGAATTATACAGGCCGCCGCACAGCCAGCCTGCTCTAAGGAAAGAAGATAGGCGCGCGTGCAAGACCTACGATCGTTTGGCCCGCGCCGCCTTGAATGAGCGGAACGCCACGGCCCCGAGCAGCGCAATCACCAAAACCAGCGCAACCCACAACAGTGTCGGATGCTTCTCGGTGAAGGGGCGCTCGTCCGGCCGGGGCTGATAGGCCGGATTCGCAGTTTCAGCTCCCAACTGCGCGGCGACCGCGTTCTCCTGAAGAACGAAAAGAGCGGCGTAGTCGTAAACTGGCGCCGCCAACGCCGGATCGCCGTAGAAGAGAGTGTAAACATCGCCGGCAGTTGCATCAAAGCAAACATTCCGCTCCAGCATCTCAAGCCGGACGGATGTCAGTTGTATCGGCGCGTCATCGTGGTTATCGATGGTGATCGTCCACTTTGCCGGAGCGTCGAAGTTTGCTTCGGGCGCGCTCACGGTGAGGCGCTCTTCGTCGATCCGGTGACCGTCCTGCACGCTGTGCACGCGCAGAATGTTTCCCCAGCCTGTAACCGGCGGAGGCGGCTCGCTTCCGTCATTGGCCGGCCGTTTTTGAACCGCCGCAATGCTGATCTGGATATCGCGGCTGAAGTTGGGCGGGTGTTGCCCGGGCTCAAAAACAATGCGATCGATCGGAGTGTGCGCGGGCACGTCGAATTCGATCACCGAGTTGGGATCCTTCAACGTGCTCTGTGCCGTCTCGGCCACCGTCGCATATTTCGGTTGGCTCTTCGGCGGGCGCGTCACGGAAAGTCCGGTCACGTTCTCCGGCGCGATGGGGCCCGCAATCTGAAAATGCAAATAGTGGAAATCCGATTCCGGAAGGTGAAGCACGGTGCTGCGGCCCAATCGTTGCCTGGTGAGATCGAAGATAGTAAACGAGCCAAGCTTCGTGCGCGAGCCGGCGGCTTGTGTCTGGCTGCCTGTGACCGCAACCGTCGCCAGAAAATCGTGGCCGTTCACTTCAAGCTGGATGTCGCTGTACGTTCCCGCCGGCATCTCGGCGTCAAAGACCGTTTGCCCTCCGCTTTTGCCCAGGTTGAGTGGGGAGATGTTCTGGTCCGCGGGGAGAACGGGAACCTCGGAGTGCACGACATACGGTGTCTCGGTCGCGCCTTGATAAAGCCGCAGGTCCGCAAGCCCGGCCGAAGCATGGGCAAAAACGCCAGGATCAACGACCATGCAGGTTTGCCCGCTCGCTTGCGCGGACATTGCGATGGGCCGTTCGAATTGAAAGTAGCGGATCTCCGGCGCTGGAGCCGCCAGAAGAAACACGGCCAGGGCAGCGAGCAGCTTCATCAGTTCCGTTCCTTCTGTCCGCGCAGGTTGAGCCAGTCGCGCTGGTAAACATAGCTCACCGAGAGCAGCAGAATGCCCAGGCCAATGAAGCTCACAATGCGCAGCCCGCTGCCGAGCTCGCTCATATCCACAAGAAACACCTTGGCAATGGTGGCCGCAATCAGGATAAGCGCCTGCCAGCGCAGGAACGCCGACCGCTTGATGAAGCCGATGGTCAAGAGAGCGCTGCCATAGAGCATGAAGAGGGCCGAGTAAGAAAACTGAGTGTACATCCAATAGTTGTGCATCAAATTGTCGTCGCCGTTCCAGCGCAGCAACCACCAGTAGCTGTGAATCTCCCAGCTAAAAGCAATCAGTATGAGCGAGTTCACGGCAAGCACGGCAACGGCGGCCAGGTTGGGCCAGTGCATCAACGGCGAGGGCTCTTGCTCATCGTGCGAGTTCCGCGCCAGCCATGCGATAAAGGCGCACGCTGCAATGGCCACGCAGTAGGTTCCAAACCGCTCGTTGAAAATGGGCCGGCTTGCCGCTGGCGGATTCATGATGAGCAGCGCGCCCAATCCAAGGACTGTGCAAATAAGCCCAAAGGCCCGCAGCAGCATCGATTGCACCCGGCGCGAGAGCCATAGCAGCACCGCGCCCTCCACCAGCCAGCCGATCGTCATCCAGCGGCCTTGTGTCTTGAGCGGAATCGCAATAGTCAGGAAGACGATGGCCATGGTCAAGTGCAGCGGCGGGAGCACTCGCACTCCCGCATGCAAAGGGCCCGCTTCCGGAAGCCGCATCAACAGCAGGTAGTACGCGGCAAATGCGACCGCAAGCCACGCACCGCCCCAATCTCCCGCCGCAGGATCGATCAGCGAGTAAAAACCGATAAAGCCCACCGTTGCATTGGCCACAGGCAGCACGAATGAGACCAGCGAATCCCAGCCGTGGAAAGATTCGCCCGGACCGAGCGCGATCTTGAACAGTCGCGCCGCAAGCGAGAAGGGAATGAAGAAAAAGCAGAGGAAGAAGGCTGTTCGCCCAGCCTGGTCCTGCGAATAAAACGAGGACCACCAGGCAAAGATGAAGATCGCCGTGCCCACGAACGACACAAAGAGCAGGCGCGACCAGGGACGCAGAGCCACCAGAACGAGCACTGCCAGATCCAGAATCAGCAGATAGGTGAAGAGCGTCACCTCGTGATTGCCGCCGGTTGAGACGAGCAGCGGCGTGCTCAGGGCGCCCGCGATGGCGTAAAGCGCCAGCAGCTCTGAATCCTGGATCCACGACATGTAGCCATTGAAGGCGGTCACGGCGATCATGGCCGCAAAGGCAGCGCCCGCCGGCATCAGTCCATAAAGCTGGAAGGCAGCCCACAACGATAGATAGAGCGTGCCGCTTCCAATGGCCTTCAGGGAGTAGGAGAAAACAGCGTATCCGCGCCTGTGAAAGCGCTCGGACCAGCCGATGAGCGCAGCGCCCGCAAGCAATCCGATGAGAACGCGGCCAAGCGGACCAATCCAATGATTGTCGAAGGCCAGCTTGAGGAACCACGCCACGCCGATGAGCACAGCCAGAATGCCGATGCGATTGAACCACTGCGAGCCGATGCGGCTTTCGAGCGAACGAGAGTCGCTGTCTGTCGCAGTTTCAAGGGACGAGAATTGCGGCGGCGCGATCGGAGCCGAAGGTGCGAAAGTGGCCGTCGCCGGCGCAGAGACCGCGACCGAGAATGGCCCGGGAGGCAAAACGCGCTCAACCGTTCCCGCTGCCTCGACCTCGGGGGGCGGCGCGACTGCCGCCGGCGGCGCGGGCGCGGCCTGAGCTGCCTCACGTTGCGGCTGAGCGCCCGCTGCCACACGCTGAACGAGATTCTCCAGCCTCTCCTCCAGGGAGTGAATGCGCCTGATCAACTCGGCCATCTCGGCGCGCAACTGGCTTGCGCGGGAGTTCGCCGTCACAATCGCGACGATCGGCAGGACGATGATCGCGACCACTACGAGAATGAGTAGAGAGACGATGGGTTCCATAGGGTTAGGTTGGCGGAATTATAGTCCCGTTCGGTTTGTTCGCCGATCAAAAAACAAGAGAGCCGCTAAAAGCCTCAGAATCAATCAGACTCTCGGCTGGGGCGTCTTTCGCAGCAGGTGCCACACACCCAGCGCCAGGGCCATCGCGCCAAGGCCGTAAGCCAGCACCGCCGTCTCGCCGCGATGAATCTGCCAGCCCTTCCAGATGGCCAGGGCGGCGGCGGCGAGCATTACGATGCCTCGAATGGGATTCACGCGCGCTTCCTTTCGGCGGCTCAGGTTCGTCAAGCGACGGCCGCAACCATGTTAAACGCCGCCGCCCTGGATCGACCCTGCCGTCGGCAGTCCCTATGATGAGAGTTGAATTCAGGTCATCGAAAGGAGCCCGCATGTCCGATCCTGCTGCGCCCGCCGCCGCCCCGCTCAAAAAGACCGCGCTGAACGCCACGCATCGCGCGCTCAAGGCAAAGATGGTCGACTTCGGCGGATGGGATATGCCCGTCGAATACCCCGCTTCCGCCGGCGGCCTCGGCGTTGGATTGATTGGGGAGCACATGGCGGTGCGCACCGCCGTCGGTCTCTTCGACGTGAGCCACATGGGCGAGATCCAGTTTCGCGGTCCCGGCGCGCTTGCTGCTGTCCAGCACATCACCATGAACGACGCGTCGCGCCTCATGGATGGGCAGGCGCACTACTCCGCGCTGCTCACGCCTCAGGGCACCTTCGTCGACGACATCCTCGTGCACCGCCTGAGCGAAAACGACTATCTGCTGGTCGTCAACGCGGGCACCACGGAGAAGGACTTCGCCTGGATTCGCCAACAGGTGGGCACGTGGCCCGGCATTCACCTCAGCAACTACTCGGCCTACTATTCGCAACTGGCGCTGCAAGGACCGCGCGCGCTTGAGACGCTGGCCAAGCTGACGAAAGTCGATCTCGCCGCGATCAAGAACTACTGGTTCACTTGGGGATCAGTGGCCGGCATCGCCAACACTCTCATCGCGCGCACCGGCTACTCCGGCGAGGACGGCTTCGAGGTCTACATTCCGTCCGACGAAGCCACTACCGTGAAAATGTGGAACGCGTTGCTCGATGCCGGCGCCGAATTCGGCATACGCCCGTGCGGGCTGGGCGCTCGAAACACGCTACGCCTCGAGGCGGGAATGAGCCTCTATGGGCACGAAATCTCCGAGGAAATCGACGTGTTTGAGGCCGGCCTCGATCGTTGGCTCAAGCTCGACAAGGGCGATTTCATCGGCCGCGAGGCGCTGCTGGCGGTTCAAACCGCGGGCGGCCCGAAGCTCAGAATCGTCGGCCTCGAAATGGTCGAGCGCGGCATCGCGCGCGACGGCTACGAAGTCCACGATCTCGCCGGCAGCCTCATCGGCAGGGTGACTTCCGGTTCACCCGCTCCGTTCTTGAAGACCAACATCGCCATGGCGCTGGTTCCCGCAGCCGTCGCCGCCAGCGGCGTCGATCTGATCGTCGAATGCCGCGCCAACAAGGTGCGCGCGAAACAGGTCCCGTTGCCGTTCTACAAGCGCCCGAAAAAGTAGCGCCGCTTTTCTCAGCCTGCCGCCGCCAGCCGCTCTCCAAGCTGGTTGATCACGCGATAAGCCGAGAGCGCTGCCCCCTCCTGCCAGCCCACAAGGCGGCTGGTATGGTCGCCTGCGAAGTAGACGCGGCGATCAGGCGATTGCAGCGTGGCCAGCGCCTTCTCGTCGTTCCACGCAAGGCTGATCCAGGAGCCTAGGTTGTGCGGGATGTGTCCCCAGCTCACATAGACCGGGTTCGAGAGATCCTTGCCGTGGCCAGGATGCAGTAGCTCAATCGATCGCCGCGAGGCATCAAGCTTGGCCTGTATCGAGGGAAGCGAGGCGAAGGCGTATCCATTTGCGAACTGGGTCCGATAGGCGAGTTCCGACTTAGCCAAGAGATTGGGCAGCGCGCCGAGGGCGGGCGGTTGCTCGATGAAGTAGCCGCCGATGACCACTCCAGTCGGTGAAAAGAACCGCGCACTGGGATACCACACCAGGTCGACGGTCTGCTGCAAATAGGAGATGCCGCCAAAGATGTTCGCTTCACCCTCCCAGAAGCGCGGCGCCTCCCACGCAATCTTGTAGGCCGAATCGTACTGAACCGAATCGAGGATCGCGCGAATGGGCGCGCTGAAGTCCGCATCGAGCGTGCGCGCAATGGTGAGCGGCATCGCGCAAATGCAGTAGTCGGCGTTCAAGGTCTGGTCCGCGCCGGCCCCATCGCTGTACGTCACGGCGACGCCGGAATCCGACTGGCGAATACGGCTAACCACCGCGCCGTAGCGAATGACCGAGTCGAGCCGCGATGCGAAAGCGTAAGGGATGCGGTCCATGCCGCCGACGGGCTGGAACATCGTGGGCTGCCACTCGATCACGTCTTCCACCAGCATTCCCTGCCACAAATTTGCATCGAGCAGCTCGTGCATCGCGAGCGGATCGTTGACCACTGGCCTTTGCTGCGAAGCGCCGGGCGGAACTTTGTAGCCGGAGCGATCCGTGCCGCGGAAAAGCAGATCGGGATTCAGATCGCCGTACTGGCGCAGGAATTCGATCATGCGCTCGCGGTCGCCGGCGTCAAACTCCGCATCGAGAGCGCCCTTGCGAACGCACTTGGCTAGCAGTTCGCTCACGTGTCCGCGTGTGTCGTTCACCACGCGGCGCTCGGGGACAGCCGCGCCGGCGTTCAGCTTGTCGCTCTGCATCAGCGCGCTACGCGAGGAGTTCACTTCGACTTCAAGCGCCACGCCCAGTTCGTGGCAGTAGCCGAGCATGGTGTGGTGCGTGGAGGGTAGGCGCGCAGGTCCGGCATTAAAGTAGTGGCCTTCCTCGAATGCGCAGGTCTGGCGAGTGCCGTCGGTGAAATCCACTTGGGTACCGTTGCGTACGCTCCAATTGCGGCCGCCGGGGCGCTGGCGCGCCTCGAGAATCGTGCACGACCACCCCGCTTTGCCCAGCTCATAGGCCGCGACGAGGCCGGAGATGCCCCCGCCGAGAATCACCACGCGTGTGCCTTTGCCGTCGACCAGCCGGAGCGGGCCGGTTTCGCCAGCCGCTTCAGGAATAGCCAGAAGCCCAAGAGACTGCATCAGGACGAAGGCAGCGCCGTATCCGCCTACATGGCCAGCCCGCATCAGGAACTCGCGTCGCGTGAGGCTCATCTTGTTTGCCTTTCTGGAGATAGGAATGTGAAACGGGGAGCCGGATGGTTATTTATACCGCAAATTGGTGGGCTGACTGGAGCGGTTCCAGAATTCACGTGCCCTTTCTGAGAGTTGAAAGATGGCAGTTTCTTGATGAAAATGCCACTTGGCGCCAGCGGATTCGGGGTACATCTATTCTGGAACCGCTGTAGCGGCCAGAAGAGGCGCTCCAAAGTTGGCCTCGACCGCATCTCTGTGTCGAATGACTTGGGAGAGGCACTGCCGCCAGCGCCGCGGGCGGAGTCTCGGATGAGCGAGATCGCTGCGTGAACAAGGGACGCGCCCGTCACACCTGCATCACTTCGGCTTCTTTCCTTTGCGACAGTTCTTCCATGCGGCGGATCTCGCCATCGGTCATCTTCTGCACTTCTTCAAGCGCGCGCTTCTCGTCGTCCTCGCTGATCTTCTTGTCCTTGGCGAGCTTCTTCAACGCATCGTTGCCGTCGCGGCGAACATTGCGGACCGCGGTGCGGTGCTCCTCGAGTACTTTGTTCAGGTGCTTGCAAACATCGCGGCGCCGCTCCTCGGTCATGGCCGGGACAGGAACGCGGATGATCTTCCCGTCGGAGAGAGGATTGAAGCCGAGGTCGGCGGTCTGGATTGCCTTCTCCATGTCTTTCAAGATCGTCGGGTCCCACGGCGAGATCACGATGAGTTGCGGCTCCGGGGCTGAAAGCTGCGCCAGTTGATTGATCGGCGTCGACGTGCCGTAGTAATCGACCTTCACCTGATCGAGCATGTGCACGCTGGCGCGGCCGGTGCGCGTTGCCGCCAGACTGGCCTGGAAGTCGGCCACCGACTGATCCATGCGGCGTTTCAAGTCGCTGTAGAGGCCTTTGAGTGCCGGATTGCCTTCCATGAACGATGCCATTGGAACTTGCCCTCACTTCGCGAATTCTTCAGCGGCTATTCTACAACCGCGTGGAGCGTGCGTGCGGAATCGCAGGCAGAAGCGCAATGCGGTTTGTGCCACGGCCCGCTTGCGTTCAGCGGCTTCGTATTCCTCTGGTGCGGGTGATTTCCTCGTTAAGAAGCCTCATGGTCTCATCTTTGAACCATTTCGGAAAGTAGTTTGGCTCCGAGCTATATCCTCTTCTCTCAAATAGGAGGTCTTGTGCTATGCGTCTGTGCATCATTTGGGGAATGCTGGATTCATCGATGCCTTCGGTACCGGTCTGGTCTGGGAATCCGCTTTGCTTCACAACTCTCAACAAATGGTATCTGTCAAAGAGCCTGATAAGCGGTGCGTTTCCTCCTGCTCGCAGCAGCTCCCGCAAGCTTTTACGCATGGGGCGCGGGGGCGGGTCTTGAAGGATGGTTTCGAATTCCTTAGTCAGTTCCCATGCCAACATATCCGCAGCTTGAAGCGGGATCGATCGCTGCGGTGTAGAGGCGCCATACGAGCCGATCGCCTGCCCGTGCGGGAGGAGCCTCTTCACTGCATAAAACAGATTTTCTAAATCTCCAGCCTGATCGAGATTGTTCGGGCCGCGAGGTTCCAGTGCTCCATAAGTTTCTTGACGAGCAAACACCATAGAGACTCGTTCGGAAGACGCCAGAATAGTCGCCTTTATGGATGCTAGGCCTATGCATTCCTGCGCCGACAGGGTGTATGCGCTTTTGAAGGTAGTGCGCTGCGATTCAGTTAGATCGTTAAATGATTTCAAATGGACAATCGCTGCGACGGGGACTAGCTCGGCCTTCACGGGAATCGCAATGAGAGCCTGGTGGAGCTTATCTTTCCGAGTCTTTTCCCATCCTACAAATTGCCCTTGGCTAGCAGCAAAATCTTTCATATGGAAGTACTCGGTCAGTGCAAATTCTGCGTCATTGACGACTTCATCCCACCCTCGCTCGACCTGCTTCCAGACGTCCGCCGGTGCTATGAAACCGGCCAGGCCCATGAAGTTCTTAACGGGGTCCTCGCTGTCGCCCGATTCGTCGAAATACGCGGTTAGGGAAAGCATAAAACTGTACCTGCTTCGGAGAGGGCTAGAGCGCGGACACGATGCCGTGTGACAGGAGTGCAAGGCACTCTATGCAACGACCGCCAGCCCCATCGCCGCCGCCTGCTCATGCGCGTGATAGCTCGACCGCACCAGCGGCCCGGACTCGACGTGCCGGAAACCCATCTTGAGCGCTTCGCTCTTCAGCTCGGCAAACTCGCGCGGAGTGTAGAGACGCGCCATGGGCAGGTGGTCGCGTGAGGGGCGCAGATACTGGCCAATCGTAAGAATGTCGCAGCCCGCGCTGGCCAGATTGCGGAAGACTTCAAGCAGTTCGTGCGTTTCTTCGCCGAGGCCCACCATCACTCCCGATTTCGTCACCCCTCCGGGCCGCAGCTCCTTCGCATAGCGCAACAGCTCGAGGGTCCGTTCGTACCGAGCGCCTGATCGCACCACGCGATAGAGGCGAGGCACGGATTCGGTGTTGTGATTGAGCACCTCCGGCCTGGCTTCGACGACCGTCCGAATGGATTCCCGATCGCCCTGAAAGTCGGGAATCAAAACCTCGACGCGGCAGCCGGGCGCCTGGCGGCGAATCTCCGCGATTACCAGAGCGAAAGCGCGCGCGCCACCGAGGTTGTCGTCGTCGCGATTCACGCTGGTGATGACGGCATGCTGGAGTCCGAGCGTGGCGACGGCCTCAGCCACGCGGCGCGGCTCGTCGAAGTCGATCGGCTCGGGCCGTCCCTTGGGCACTGCGCAGAATCCGCAGCGCCGCGTGCACAAATTGCCGAGCATCATGAAGGTCGCCGTCTTGTGATGCCAGCACTCGCCGATGTTGGGGCACTGCGCGCTTTCGCATACTGTGTGAAGGCCCAGTGAGCGCGCCAGCTGCTTGAGGCTGTGGTAGTTCTCGCCCACGGGCGCACGGGCCTTCAGCCACTCCGGCTTGGGCGCGGGCGCGCGGCGCGCGGGTTCAATCTGGACCAGCTCCATCCTGCTTATTGTAGCCAGTTGCTCGGCTTCGCGGCGTGCTACTCTGGGCACAATTGTCAGAGCAACCACGCAGCGAACCATGCATAGCATCTCAGTAGCGATCGTCGCACGCAATGAAGCGGAAAATATCCGCCGCACACTGGCCAGCGTCGCCTGGGCCAACGAAATCAATCTCGTCGATTCGGGTTCGACCGACAAGACCATCGAAATCGCAAAGACCTTTGGCGCGCGGATCTTCTACGAAAGCTGGAAGGGCTACGGCCCCCAGGTCAACTCCGCTATCGATAAGTGCACCTGCGACTGGATCCTGAATCTCGATGCGGACGAGTGGGTAACGCCGGAGCTCGCGCTGGAGATCAAAACGCTGCTCGGCGGCCAGCCCCGCTATGCCGCCTACATGGTTCCCCGGCTCAACCTGATCTTTGGCCGATGGATGCGCCACGGCGGCCTCTACCCCGACCACAAGTTACGGCTCTTTCGCCGCGGCAGCGCGCGCCTCCGCGAGGATACCGAGCCGCACGCCACGCCCAAGACGCAGGAGCCTACCGGCAAGCTCAAAAACCACATGCTTCACCGCCAGTATCCGACGATTGAGTATTACCTCGAACACATGCAGCGCTACAGTACCGCGACCATTCCGCTTTCCCTGCGCAAGGGCAGGACGAGCGACTCGATCTTCGCTTTCGTCGCGAACACGGTCATCAACCCAGCGCTCACTTTCATCAAGAACTACATCTTTCGCCTTGGCTTTCTTGACGGCAGGGAGGGCCTGATCTTCCACCTGAATCATTCCGCATACGTGAACTGGAAGTTCGCCAAGGCATGGGAGGCGCATCGGTCCGCCACCAACGAGGCCGCCGCCAAAGAGGCCGATCCACCCGTCGCACCTGCATTTACGGCTGCCGAGTCCAGCGCGCCATCGCTCCCCGAGAAACGATCTTCCGAGCCCCCTCCCGAGAAATGACCTCTCCAATGGATTCGCCGCCCACACCTGCAGCGCCCCGTTATCTGCTCGTCATGACAGCCACCATCGCGCCGTCGGCGAATGCGCAGGTCAAACGCTCTTCGCCGCAAGTCCGCCTTGAGGATTACAAACGCGCGCTGCGATTCTGGTTGAGCTATCCGCATCCAGCCGCAGAGCGAATTCTTTTCCTTGAGAACTCCGGCGCGGACCTGAGCGATTTGCGCGCGATTGCGGAAACCGAAAATCCGCAGCGCCGCCAGGTTGAGTTTTTGTCCCTGCCGGTTCACGAAATTCCCCCCGGCACAAACTATGGCTATACAGAAATGCAATCCCTCGACCATGGCCTGGCCCTGAGCAAACTCCGCCCAGCCACAACGCACATGATCAAAGTCACAGGCCGGCTGACTTTCCCCGCGCTGGGCAAGGCACTCGATCGTATCGCCGGCTCGACCTCCGCTCCCTTCGAGCTCATGATCGATTGCCGCAAGCTCGGCCTTTTCCGCAGCGGCCACGACGCGCGGGTTCAGCTCTTCGTCTGCTCCAACGCCTTCTACGATCGCGTGCTGCGCAACTCGAATCGCGAGATGAACTCCACCGGCGTTCGATTGCTGGAGCACCTGATCTACCGAAAAGTGATTCCGTTCAAAGGCCGGCCGGGCTGCTACCTGCGCTTCCCCTGCAACATTGACCCCGTGGGCCACTTCGGCTTCAAGGACCGGCGCTACGATTCGCCGCGCACAGCCATCTCGCGAGGAATGCGCGCGATGTTACGCGTGATCGCGCCGAATTACTGGTTCTAGATTTTGGGGGGAAGATTTACGCGGTTCAGAATTGGCCCCCGGCCGCTGGCTCCGTGCGGCTTTTCTCGCGCTTACCTCAGTTTCTCCCGCACATCGGAACGGACCAGATAGAGGAAGAAGAGAAGATTCAGCAAACCCTGCACCAGGGATGGATACGAGTGCTGGATCGAGAATCCCCAGAGAAACGATCCCGACAGAAGCGCCACTGCCGCCAGCGTGAGCGCCCACGCCCAGCGCAACAACAGCAGCAAGCCCAGCGCGCCGGCGATGAAACAGACTGAGAAGACAAGATAGAGCGCCCCGGCGCGGTGGTTCATGACAGACACAACGGTGACGCCGGAGAGCAGCAGCATGTAAAGGCTGATTGCGATCAGGCCCGGGAGCTTGAGCAGCGACGGCGTCTGCGACTTTCGGCCTGTGGGTGCCTGTGCAATGCCAGTGGTTGGAGTGCTCGTGTTGGCGTTCGTGCTCATAGCGTGTGCAAGTAGGCGAGCAGGTCAGCGAGATCTGCGTCGTTCAACTGCGTTGCGGGCATCATCCCACGCCCGTCGAGAATCACTGCCGTCAGCCGTTCGTCAGTGGGCGGAGCACCGGAGGGCATGGCCTTTACCTTGGTGATCGCCTGCAAGCCGGGCCCGTGCAGTGGCGCTGTCGTAGTCGGATAGTGGCAGCGCGCGCACTTTTGGTTGAACACCGCCGCGCCGCGTGCTTCCTGCGGCGTCCACTCTGACGACGGCTTCGACGGCGGCAGCGTGCGGCAGCCAGCCAAACCGAAGGCGAATGTGGTCAAAGCAGAAGCCATAAGAAGATTCCACGCGCGCATTGCCTTCCATGATACAGCCGCTTAAGCCGCGTTCAGCAGGCGCAATGAACGAGTGTCACCCGTTTTGCAACTCCATCCCCGAAGGGGAATGGCGGCCGCGAAATAGGAAGGCTCCGTTTTGGCCGCCCTTCACTCCGCCGCGGCGATGGCTTCAGCGATGCGGTCGATGGCCTCATCTTCAGCGTTACTGCCGGGAAAGCGGCCGTTGACGAGAATCGAGAACGCCAGCATGCGGCCGCTCGCGGCATTCACGTAGCCAGAAAGGGTGTTAACCTCGTCGAGCGTCCCCGTCTTGGCCCACATTCGCCCTTTCAGCGGCGAATTCGTGAAGCGGCGATCCAGCGTGCCGTCGACGCCGGCCACGGGCAATGTTGCGCGCCAGTCTTCGCCCCACGGCTGCTTCGACGCGTACGCCAGCAGCCGCGTAAAAGCGCGCGGCGTAATTTTGTCGTTGGCGCTCAAGCCGCAACCGTCGTAGAGAAAGAAGTCGCCATTCTCTACGCCGGCATCCACCATGAATTGGCGCACCACGCGCGCGCCCTGCTCAAAGCTGCCGTCGGTCCCATAGAGCTTGCCCAGCAGGCGCAGAAGCAACTCGGCGTGCAGGTTCTGGCTGGTCTTGTTGGTCACGGTAATGTCTTCGGCGATGGGCACGGACATATGCGCGCCCAGAATGCGGCGGCCCTCCGCCGCAGCGGCGATCGAGGTGAAGTTGCCGGGCGCTAGCTTCAGCGGCTGCTCGCGCTCAGCGGCGAAGTCGCCCGTGCCGGTCTGGTATTTGTGGCGCGATTCGGCCGCGCCGGTCACCTTGATGCCGCGCAGCATGAGCGCCTGCCTGAATGCTGCCGCGGTGAATTGCGCCGGGTCTTCGACAGCCATAGCCACGTGCAGCCCGCCTGCCGGCGCCGTGCCCCACGACCGCACCAGCAACGATCCGGGACGCCTTTCAAGACCGGGGTAGGCTTCATGTCCTTGCCCGGCGAGAGTCATGCTGTTGTCGGTGGTGTAGTAATCCACGTCCGGCGACCACTCGGCGAGAGTTGCGCCGGGCGCGGCAGGGTCGGCGGTAATGTCGAGCTCGTCTGTGTTGTCGTTAAACGTGAGCGCGGAAACGGGCGCTCCGTAGTTCCACTGCAGCGCATCCCAGTTCCATCCCAGCGCATAGGGCTCGCTCACAAAGAACGTATCGTCGCCGATCACGTCTCCATCCACCGTTCGCAAGCCTGTCTGCTCCACCTGCTCGGCAATCAGGCCCAGAACATCCATGGCTGTCTTCGGCGCCGAGCTTGGCAAATTCTCCTGAGCCGCAGGCGCGGTCGTCCCCGGCTCGACGTACGGGTAGTGGCGCCCGCTGATCGTGGGATCGCCCACGCCAAGGAGCACCAGGTTGCCGTGCAAAGTGCCGCTTGCATCGATTTCGCCGTCGGCGGCCACAAACGTGGTCCAGGTCAGCGTGTCCACGGGCAGCAGGGCAAAAGCCGCCGCTGTGGTCGTCAGCTTGGCGTCGGACGCGGGCGTAAAGAGTCGCGCGTCATTGAGCCCGTAGAGCGGTTGCCCATCGAGTGTGGTCACACTGATGCCGAAGTCTGCGTGGCTCAGCGCGGGATCGGCGAGGATGGCCTGGATTCGGTCGGCAAGCGGGCCCGTCGTGGGGACACGGCGCTCCGGACGCGGATTGCTGCGGGCCTGAGCGGGAGCTTGAGCTTGCATGCCCAAAAGGCAAACCAAAAGGCTGCTCCATGCCAGGTTTCGCCGAAAGGAGACCATGCCCGGAAGTGTAGCAAAACTCCGCAACGTCGCGGCGTACCATCGGGAATGAGCACGCATGAGAAGCCCGGCACAATGGCGGCTGCGGACGCGGACCCTCGAACTCGGCCCGCGCACGCTTGTGATGGGCGTCGTGAATATCACTCCGGACTCCTTCAGCGACGGCGGTTTTTTTCTGGAACCTCAAGCCGCGGTGGCCCGGTGCATGCAATGCATCGAGGAAGGCGCGGACATTCTTGACCTGGGCGCGGAAAGCACGCGGCCCGGCTCGCGCGCGGGCGGCCCCGGCTCGACGGCCAGCGCAAGTGCGGCGGTCAGTGCAGACGAAGAGCAGGCGCGGCTGCTCCCAGTGCTTGAAGGAATCCTCAAGAGCCTGCCCCAGGCAGTCGTCTCAGTCGACACGTACAAAGCCGAAACAGCGCGCGCGGCGCTCGCTGCCGGCGCGGAGATCGTGAATGACGTGAGCGGATTCTCGTGGGATCCGCGCATGGCCGAAGTCTGTGCCGAGTTTCACGCAGCAGTGGTGCTCTCGCACACGCGCGGGCGGCCCGAGAAGTGGCGCACGCAACCGCAGCTTGAGCCCGACGCGCTCCTTGCCACAGTGCGCGAGGGCCTGGCCGCAAGTCTCGCTGCCGCCGAACGCGCCGGAATCCCGTCCGAATCGATTGTCCTCGACCCCGGCTACGGATTCGGCAAGCGCTTCGGCGAGAACTACACACTTCTCGCTCGTCAATCGGAACTGCTCGAAATCGGCCGGCCGCTACTCGCCGGGCTCAGCCGCAAATCATTCCTCGGCCACACACTGGCGCCGCTTTTCGGTGGCGAGCCCGCGCCCGTTGGCGGCCGCGAATTCGCGAGCCTGGCCGCGATGACGGCGGCGATTCTTCACGGTGCGTCAATCGTGCGCGTGCACGCAGTGCGGCCCGCAGTCGAAGCCGCTCGCATTGCCGACGCTGTTCTTGCGGCCGGGTGATTTCGCCGCGAACTTCACGCCCACGCCCACGTTCTGCCGCGGCCACAGCGGGCGCAGGGCGCTGTGGTCTGTTGCTGGCTCGCCGTCGCACTCCACCTCGATCACCGTGGCGGGCTGGTCGGGCGCAACCAGCGGCAGCCCCGTCAACCGCAAGGAAAACTCATCCTGCGTAAACTCGACCTTCTGCCCAGTCTTGACGAGCCGCGCCGAGAGCGCCTTCGGCTTCAGCCCGGCGAATGCCACCACAACCTCGGGCTTGTAAAAGTCCAGCCACTCCGCCGCCGGAGTGTGGCTCGGCCAGAAGTACACATGTACATAAAGCGTGTTGCCGCGCCGCGTGAAGTTCAGATTCGTGGTCCACTCGGCCTCGATGCGTTCGGTGCCGTAAATCGCCTTGCCATTCGTGTCGAGCCACTTGCTCGCGGTCTCCAGAATCTCCACCGACTCCGGCGGCACCGATCCGTCAGGCTCCGGGCCGATGTTCAGCAGATAGTTGCCGCCGCCCCGCGCGCAGGTAATCAGGTTGTCGACGATGGCTTTGGGCGTCTTCCACGCATCGTCACCGCGGTTAAAGCCCCAACTATCGTTCAGTGTCATGCAGGTCTCCCAGGCGCGTCCCGCGTCGGCGGCCTGGATGTGCTGTTCCGGCGTGGTGAAGTCTCCCGCCAGCAAATTGCGATTGTTCACAATAATGTCGGGCTGCAGCGCGAAAACCATCTCGTTCATTCGCTCCGATTCCCACTGCTCGGCGGTCAGGGGCCACGCCACGTCGTACCACAGAATGTCGATTTTGCCGTAGTTGCTCATCAGTTCGCGGATCAGCCCGTGCGTGTAGTCGACGAACCGCCGCCGCGCAGCTTCATCGGTTTTGCAAATAGCGCCGTCGGGGTGATGCCAGTCCATCAGCGAGTAGTAGAAGCCCACCCGCAGCCCCTCGGCGCGCGCAGCTTCAACAAACTCGCGCACCAGGTCGCGTCCCGGCCCCTGGTCCATCGCGTTGTAGTCGGTCAGTTGCGTGTCCCAGTTGCAAAACCCCTCGTGATGCTTGGTTGTCATTACCATGTATTTCTGGCCAGCGCGTTTGGCCAGCCGTGCCCACCCCCGCGCGGCATCGGGCTTGGGGTGAAAGTGCTTGGCCAGCAACTCGTACTGCGACAAAGGAACTCCCTCGTTCTCCTTTGCCCACTCATGCTGCCCGATCAGGCTGTAAAGACCCCAATGGATGAACATGCCGAATCGGGCCTCGTGCCACCAGGCCATGCGAGCGTCGCGCGTGGCGGCCTGCTTCAGGTCGGCAGCCGTCGGCGCTGACTGTGAGCTGGCGGCCTGCGTCAATCCAAACCCGTCCGCATTTGCGGCCGCCAATGCCGCTGCGCCCGTCGCACCAAACTGCTTCAGGAACGACCGCCTCGTCCTCTCGCTCCAATCCATCGATTCATCCCTCCCGCAGTCGCTGTGTCGCAGCGCGCATCCATCTTCGCATAGGGAAATAGAACAGGGCGGCGCGGCAAGATTCGGTCCAGCTTAGCGCACGGATAATCCTAGACCAGGCAGCGGAACCGCCGCGAGACCGCTTGGGGTTTAGAATCGAAGAGGTTGCGGAAAAACAATCCGCATCCAAATCTTTGTCCGCGCGCAAGCGGCTGTCAGAATGCCTGCTGCGGGTGGTATTGGTGTGGAATCGGGACGGCAATGCGAGCGAAAACAGCTGTCGTGCTGGGCGCCCAATGGGGCGACGAGGGCAAAGGAAAGATCGTAGATGTGCTCAGCGAGCGGTTTTCCGCCGTGGCACGCTACGCCGGCGGCCATAACGCCGGGCACACCGTCATCATCGGCGAGCACAAGTTTGTGTTGCAGCTTATTCCCTGCGGCGTGCTCCGGCCTGGTTGCAAGGGCGTTATCGGCAACGGAGTCGTCCTCGATCCCATCGCGTTCCTCAGTGAAGTCGGCCGCATTCGCGAGCTGGGCGTCGCTGTCGATGGCAATCTCTTCGTCTCCAACCGTGCGCAGGTCATTCTGCCCTACCACCGCATGATCGAACTGGCGGCGGAAAGCGCGCCGGGGCGCAAGAAGATCGGCACCACCAGCCGCGGTATCGGCCCCGCCTACGAAGACAAGATGGCCCGCAGCGGCCTGCGTGTGGTCGATCTGCTGCATACCGAGCTGCTCAAAACGCACATTGAGGCGGCTTGCGCGGAGAAAAATGCTATCGCCCACGCTCTCTTCGGCACTGACCCGCTCGACCCCGAAAAAATGTATGAAGAGTACGCGGCGGCGGCCGAGAAGGTGCGTCCCTTCGTCGCAGATACCAGCCGGCTGCTTAATGGCATCCTGGCCTCGGGTGGCAGCCTCATGTTCGAGGGCGCGCAGGGCACCATGCTCGACATCGACCACGGCACCTACCCGTTTGTCACCTCGTCTTCGGCCACGGCGGGCGGCGCGGCCACGGGAACCGGCGTTGGCCCCACAGCCATCGGAACCGTCATCTCTGTCACGAAGGCCTACGTCACGCGCGTCGGTGGCGGGCCGTTCCCCACCGAGATTCACGACAATGCCGGCGACCTGCTGCGCCAGCGTGGCAATGAGTACGGCGCGGTCACCGGGCGTCCCCGGCGCTGCGGCTGGCTCGACATTCCGCTGCTGCGCTACTCCAACCAGGTCAACGGCGCGGAGTGGCTCGTGGTCACCAAGCTCGATGTTCTCGACGAGCTCGAAGAGATTCCTATCTGCATCGGCTACGAGATCGACGGCAAGGTCACCGACGAAATTCCCGCGGATGTTCACGGGCTGGAGGCGATCAAGCCGCGTTACACCACGCTGAAGGGCTGGCGCCAGTCGACCGAGGGCGTCACAGAGTTCGACAAGCTACCGAAAGCCGCCCAGGAGTACCTCGCCTTCCAGGAGCGCGAAAGCGGGGCGAAGATAGGCATGGTCTCCACGGGCCCCGACCGCGGCCAGACCATCGTGCTGCCGAAGTTCGCCGCGGAGCTGGACGACATCACATCCTAATCCCGCGTCGCCCGTCCAATTCAAGCTTGAGTCGTGCACCAAAGCGGAACAGCGGCGAACTAAACCGGATCTTGGTCTGCGGCCCAGCCGCCTTTATGAGAATTCCATTTGACCAGCGCACCGTTTCCGGACTACCGTGGACGCGTATGCCGGGTTCTGCAACCGCACGATTGAGCCCCACCCGCCGCCGCCATCCGCAAGCCGGATGGGCTATCTGCGCTGCATTGGCATTAGCCATTTGCACGATCCCCTCCGTCGCGATGCCCCTCGCGCAAAAGCACGAGAGCCGCCACGATATCGATCAGCTTGAGGATGAATGGCGCGACGCCATGCTCGCGGCAAACACCAAGGTAATGGATTCGTTGCTGGCCCCGGATTACATGGGCATCACGGCATCGGGCACTCTTCAATCCCGCGATGAAACCCTGCAAAGCCTTAGCTCCGGCCGCATTCATTTCACTCTCCTCGACGTTTCCGACCGCAAGGTGCGCTTCTACGGGACCACCGCCGTGGTCACGTCGCTGGCCAACATTCAGGCCACAACCCCTGACGGGAAGGTGAGCGGCAGCTACCGCTACACGCGGGTCTATGTGCGCGATGCCAATGGAGATTGGAAGATTGTCAGCTTTGAGGCCAGCCGGGTCCGTGAGCCCGGACCCCATAAGAGAACCGAATTGCACTAAGGCCACTCCGGCAACATATCCTCAATAGAATCAGATGCTAATGGCATTCCAAGCCCTTGCGTTCCCGTCATCGGAGGGACCCTTTCTTAGACTGGAAAGCGAGGTATGAGGCAACGCCCAACAGAACGCAGAGAGCTCGGGCCCAGTATATTGTTAGTACTTCCATGAGTGGCTCTTCGTTCGTCTTGCAATGTCGTCAGATTTTGCGGCCAGCACAAATCACAGTATGTCTCGCGGCGGCTTTTGCGCTGGGGCATTCATTCGCCTTTGCCAAGACAACCGAGTCGGTCGCGAAAGATTGTGCGTCTTCTACGGAGCCAGCACAGCGCGCAGGCGCATGCCAGCAACTCGTAAGGATCGCTACCAAGGCGAAGAGAATCAAAGATCGAATTGATGCTATTGCCCTGATCTCAGACATTTCCATCCTGTCCTTTATCGCAAACGACGCGCAACAAGGCTTGGAAGTGAAAGACGCTGCTCTTCTCCGCCTGCGGTATTTGGCACGCACATCAGAGCCGCAGCAGCCAACTGAAGGACTGTTCCCCATCCTAATCAGGGGCCCTGGTCGCAAAGGCGACGAAGAGTCGGGGACGGCTACGCTCAGGATTGTTTCATCGGGCTCGCCACCAGATTCAAGTTTCCTACTAACGATCAGTGATATCAACATTCTGGATCAGAATTCTTTTATGCAGCCACCGATTAGGTGCCTGGTCGCGTCAGGTGAGCGGCAAATCATTCGAGTCGAGGCGGAAAGCGTCTACAGAATCGACGCCGGAGCGGGCGGACATTTCGATGTTTCAGCTAAGGGCGTCGCAGGTCAGACCCTTGCGGGGATACCCGGGCCTTTGGCGTGGGTTCCGATTCGCGGGAAAGAATACCTCATGACGATAAGCGTTTCATTGACATCTCCAGACGCCACTCGGGCAGGCGGCTACGAGGAGTCCGTTAAGCCGGGACAGGGCGGCACCGTTGAAGTTACGGTCATCCAAACTGATGATGGTCACGTCGTGGCTCACGACCTGGCAACAATGTATTACTGAAACCAAGGTAGCCGGCACTCGCCGGAATTGTCGCTCGGGCGTAAACTCCAGATTCTTCGGTCAGCATTGCCGCCCCACAGTCTCCGAAGGGGCAACGGGTAGCTTCCTCATAGCGTTGCAGAACTTACCGGTCGCGACTGCGCCCAACCGGCCTTGAAAAGGAAGCCGTCTCGGGGTACACTTAACTTAATATAGGACTAAACCAGTCCTATATTGCGGGATAGCAAAACGAGCACGCCCGCGCGGTCCTGGGGACCGCATTCCGTGCCCAACCCCGCGCCGGGTCCTTTGGAGGACGAATGAGCTCAACTGTTGATACGATTCGCGGTCTCGCTGAGCAGGATTACAAGTGGGGCTTCATCACCGACATCGACGAGGACCGTGTCCCCAAGGGGCTCAACGAAGACATCGTTCGCCTCATCTCGGCGCGCAAGGGCGAGCCCGAGTTCATGCTGGAGTGGCGCCTGAACGCGCTGCGCCACTGGTTCCGCATGGCGAAAGAAGAAGGAGCGCCAACGTGGGCCAACCTGACCATCGCTCCCATCGACTACCAGAACATCTCCTACTACTCGGCCCCGAAGAAGAAGCCGCAGCTCGACAGCCTCGACCAGGTTGACCCTGAGATTTTGCGCACGTACGAGAAGCTCGGCATCCCCCTCAACGAGCAAAAGCTGTTCTCGGGCGTGGCCGTTGACGCGGTTTTCGACTCGGTCTCCGTGGCCACCACCTTCAAGGGCAAGCTCGCGGAGATGGGTGTCATCTTCTGCTCGTTCTCTGAGGCGGTGCAAAAGCATCCCGATCTGATCAAGAAGTACCTCGGCTCGGTGGTTCCTCATACCGATAACTTCTACGCGGCGCTCAACGCCGCCGTCTTCACCGACGGATCGTTTGTCTACGTGCCCAAAGGCGTGCGCTGCCCCATGGAGCTGTCGACTTACTTCCGCATCAACGCTGCGGAGACCGGCCAGTTCGAGCGCACCCTGATCGTCGCCGACGAAGGCGCTTACGTGAGCTATCTCGAGGGCTGCACCGCACCCATCCGCGACGAGAACCAGTTGCACGCCGCGGTAGTGGAGTTGATCGCGCTCGACAATGCACAGATCAAGTACTCCACCGTGCAGAATTGGTACCCCGGCGATAAGGAAGGCCGCGGCGGCATCTACAACTTCGTCACCAAGCGCGGCAAGTGTCTCGGCGTCAACTCCAAGATCTCCTGGACGCAAGTCGAAACCGGCTCGGCGATCACCTGGAAGTATCCGAGCTGCATCCTGCAGGGCGACAACTCCGTGGGCGAGTTCTATTCGGTCGCGCTCACCAACAACCGCCAGCAGGCCGACACCGGCACCAAGATGATCCACATCGGCAAGAACACGCGTTCCACCATTGTCTCCAAGGGCATCTCAGCCGGCTACGGGCAGAACACCTATCGCGGCCAGGTCAAGATCCTCAAGAGCGCGACGGGCGCGCGCAACTACACGCAGTGCGACTCGTTGCTCATCGGCGATCGCTGCGGGGCGCACACCTTCCCGTACATCGAGGTGCGCAACGCGACGGCGCGCATGGAGCACGAGGCCTCAACATCGAAAATCGGAGAGAACCAGCTCTTTTACCTCCGCCAGCGCGGGCTGACGGCTGAAAATGCGGTCTCGATGATCGTGAACGGATTCTGCAAGACCGTCTTCAAGGAGCTGCCCATGGAGTTCGCGGTCGAAGCACAAAAGCTGCTCGGCGTGAGCCTCGAAGGCAGCGTGGGATAACTTGTAGCGCCGGACTCTAGTCCGGCTGTCGTGCGGGCCTCCACGCCCGCGCGGAACATCGAATGGAGAGAGACGAACCAATGGCTTTACTAGAAATTCAAGATTTGCACGCCTCAGTCGAAGGCCACGAGATTCTGAAGGGCCTGAATCTGACTCTGAATGCGGGCGAAGTGCATTCCATCATGGGCCCCAACGGTTCCGGCAAAAGCACGCTCGCGGCAGTGCTGGCGCGGCGCGAGACCTACGAGGTCACGCGCGGCCGCGTTCTATTCAACGGCAAGGATCTGCTCGAGATGAAGCCGGAGGACGCGGCCTGCGAGGGCGTGTTTCTCGCCTTCCAATACCCGGTTGAAATTCCCGGCATCGGCAACGCGTATTTTGTGCGCTCGGCCATGAATGCGATCCGCAAGTTCCACGGCCAGGACGAGCTCGACGCGATGGATTTTCTGCCCCTCTACAAGGAGCGAATGAAGATTCTGGAGATGGACGACAAGCTCGTCAACCGCTCGGTCAACGAAGGTTTTTCCGGCGGCGAAAAGAAGCGCAACGAGATTCTGCAGATGGCCATGCTTGAGCCAAAGCTCGCCATCCTTGACGAAACTGACTCTGGCCTCGACATCGACGCTCTTCGCATCGTGGCCAAGGGCGTGAACGCCATGCGCGGCCCCGATCGCGCCTTCCTCGTCATCACGCACTATCAACGGCTGCTGGATTACATTACTCCCGACTTCGTGCACGTGCTGGTCGATGGAAAGATTGTCCGCTCGGGCGGCCCGGAGCTGGCGCTGGAGTTGGAAGACACGGGATATGGCCCATCGGAAGCAGATGTGCCTCAGGCATTGCCCGCATGAGCACAACGGCCAACAACACGGGAAACGAGAACGCGATGGCGACGGCGACTGAAAAGCTCGGCACATATCTTGAAGCGTATGGCGAACTGATCGCCGAGCGGCAGGAGCGCGACCCCGTCTGGCTGCGCCAACTGCGCGAGGACGCGTGGCAGCGCTTCCACGCCAAAGGATTCCCCACTACCCACGACGAGGACTGGCGCTTTACCAATCTCGCTGCGTTGGCGAAGACTTCGTTTCAGCGCGCGGTCGAGGGAAGCGTCACCGTTTCCGCCGGGCAGATCGAAAAGTTTCGCGTGCCGGGCGCGGGCTGCCGGCTCGTCTTTGTCAACGGGCATTTTGCGCCGGAGCTCACCGAGATCGGCGACCTGCCCGACACTCTCGAGATTTGCTCGCTGGAGCGGGCCATCGCCAAGACCATGGAAGGCAGCGAGCCCAACGGCAGCGGGTCTGTTGGCTGCGCTCCCGAAGGCATCGAGCAGCACCTTGGCCGCTATGCTGACGTGCGCCGCGACGTCTTCGCCGCACTCAACACGGCGCTCTGGGAAGATGGCGCGTACCTGCGCATCCACCGCGGGGCCGTGATCGAGCAGCCCATCCATCTCTTGTACGTTTCCGCCGGTGCCGGCGCAGCAATCATGACGCATCCTCGCACTCTCATCGTCGCCGAGCCAACCAGCCACGCGGCCGTCATCGAGGATTACGTCTCCATCGGCGAAGAAACCGCATTTTCGAACGCGGTCACGGAACTCGTTGCCGGGCAGGACGCCGTTGTTTCGCACTTTCTCGTCGAGCGCGAAAATCTTGCGGCCTTCAACGTCTCCACGCTGCGCCTTGAGCTGGCGCGCGGCACAAACGTTTCATCGCACTCCATTCTTTTGGGCGGTGGCCTGGTGCGCAACAACGTCCATCCCGTCCTCGCCGGCGAAGGCGCGGAGTGCCTGATCAACGGCCTTTTTGTCGGCGCAGGCCGTCAGCACCTCGACAACTACATGCTAGTGGAGCACGCGCAGCCGCAGTGCTCGAGCCGCCAGTTTTACAACGGCATTCTCGACGACCACGCGCGCGGCGTCTTCCACGGCCGCATCGTAGTGCACAAAGACGCGCAGAAGACTGACGCCAAGCAGACCAACCGCAACCTGCTGCTCTCTGACGACGCGCGCATCGACACCAAGCCGCAGCTCGAAATCTACGCCGACGACGTGAAGTGTACGCACGGTGCCACCATCGGCCAGATTGAAGAGGAGCAGCTCTTCTACTTGCGCTCGCGCGGAATCGAAGAGACCTCGGCGCGCAACCTGCTGCTCTACGCCTTCGCGGCCGAGTGCCTCGACCGCATGAACGATTCGCCGGCCCGCGAGTTCGTCGCATCGCTCATCGGTGAACGGCTCACCGATCTGGCGAAGAACCATCAGCCTGCCGCCCCCGTCGCACAGGTAGAGTCCGCGCCGGTAAAAGAAGAAACGCAAAGCTGGGAGGAAGTGGGATGACCGCATTCACCCAAACCGCAGTCGCCCCGCCCGAAACCCACGAGCCGCTCCAGCGCGGAGTTGCGCCCACAAGCGATTCCGGCCTCGATCTCGCGAAGATTCGCGCCGACTTCCCCATCCTCAACGAGCGCATCAACGGCAAGCCCCTGATTTATCTCGACAACGGAGCCACTTCGCAAAAGCCGCAGGTTGTGCTCGATGCCATCGCCAACTACTACACCCACATGAACGCCAACATTCATCGTGGTGTTCACACGCTCAGCGTGCGCGCCACTGAGGCGCACGATGCGGCGCGCCAAACGGTACGGAAATTCCTGAACGCCGCCGACACGCGCGAGATTGTCTTTGTCCGCGGCGCCACCGAGGCTATCAACCTCGTTGCGCAGACCTACGGCCGCGTCCACGTGGGCGCTGGCGACGAAGTCCTCATCACCGCCATGGAGCACCACTCCAACATCGTCCCCTGGCAGATTCTCTGCGAAGAAAAAGGCGCGCACCTGAAGGTTGCGCCCATCGACGATCGCGGCGAGCTGATGCTCGATGAATTTGCAAAGCTCGTCAACCCGCGCACGAAGATCGTCGCCGTCACGCACGTTTCAAACGCGCTCGGCACGGTTGTTCCGCTTCGCCAGATCATCGACATCGCGCACCGCAACGGCGTCCCCGTCCTCGTCGATGGCGCGCAGGCCGTTCCGCACTTCGCCGTCGACGTTCAGGCGCTCGACTGCGACTTCTACGCCTTCAGCGGCCACAAAGTTTACGGGCCAACAGGCATTGGCGTGCTCTATGGCAAGCGCGCGCTGCTCAGCGCCATGCCTCCCTATCAGGGCGGCGGCGACATGATCAGTTCAGTCACCTTCGCCAAGACCACCTACAACGATCTACCGTTCAAGTTTGAAGCGGGTACGCCCGACATCGCAGGAGCCATCGCGCTCGGCGCTGCGCTTGAATACATCACCGGCCTGGGCATGGACAAGATTGCCGCGCACGAAAGCGAGCTGCTGGCCTCCGCTACGGAAGCAGTCGGCGCAATTCCCGGCATTCGCCTCATCGGAACCGCCCACGATCGCGCCGGCGTCCTCTCCTTCGTGCTCGATCACGTCCATCCGCACGATCTGGGAACGATTCTCGATCGCGAAGGCATCGCCATTCGCACCGGCCACCATTGCGCGCAGCCGGTTATGGAGCGTTTTGGCATTCCCGCCACCGCGCGGGCCTCCTTTGCCGTCTACAACACAAAAGAAGAAGTCGACGCGCTGGTCACGGGAATTCGCGCGGCGCATGAGGTGTTTGCGTGAGCACGGAAAACGGCGAACTCAGCGATCTCTACCAGGAAGTCATCCTGGAACACAGCAAGGCTCCGCGCAATTTTCGTAAGCCGGCTGAGGCTAATCAGCACGCCGAGGGCTACAACCCTCTCTGCGGCGACCGCTGCACAGTCTACATCAACATGGACGGCGACGCCATTCGCGACATCGCCTTCCAGGGCTCCGGTTGCGCCATCTCGCGCGCCTCCGCGTCCATGATGACGCAGATTCTCAAAGGCAAAACCAAGGCCGAAGCCGCCAAGCTCTTCGAGGAGTTTCGCGATTTGGTCACCGGCCAGGAGGCCGCGCCGGAAACAGCGGATCTCGGCAAGCTGAAGGTCTTCTCCGGCGTCTCCAAATTTCCCGCGCGCGTGAAATGCGCCACGCTCGCCTGGCACACGCTGCAATCGGCTCTCGAAAACAAGGACACGCCCGTTTCCACCGAGTAGCGCGCTCAGCCATTCATATGACAGCTTCGATCCACACCAATCCGGCCGCAGCGCCCATCGCCGGACCCTTCCGCGAGGAAATGATCCTGCGGCAGTTGAAGACCGTGCGTGACCCCGAGATTCCTGTCGACATCGTCAACCTCGGCCTCGTCTACACGGCCGCATCTTCTCAACTCGAAGCCGGCGGCCGGCGCATCGACGTGCGCATGTCGCTCACCGCGCCCGGCTGCAGCATGTCCGACGTCATCAAGGCTGAAGTGGAACAAAAACTCGCGGCGCTACCCGATGTTCGCGAAGTTCATGTCGAAATCGTCTTCGATCCGCCCTGGAATCCGGGCATGATGTCCGAGGGCGCCAGGCTTCACCTCGGCTTCGACTCCGACTACGGAGCCGCGAACGCGAAGCCCGGACCGCCAAGCTCTGGATCGTCGAGCTCCGGCCCCTTCAAAGTTATTCGCTGACACTCAGCCGCCGGCGAACACTCCTCACTGCTCGCCCTCGCCGCCCAACTTCTCCAACTGCCTGCGCCAATCGAGAGAATCCACGAAGCCGCTCGAGTCCCGCCAGCCCGGCTCGACGATCACGCGCAGCTCGAGATAGACCTGTGTGCCCAGCAGCGACTCGATCTTCCTCCGCGCTCCGGTGCCGATCGCCTTCAGCTTCGTCCCGCCTTTGCCGATCAAGATCGCCTTCTGCCCGTCGCGCTCGCAGTAGATGACCGCCGAAATTCCTGTCAGCGGTCTCTTACCGGGCCTCGCTGGCGCCTCCGGCTCTTCAAATTGTTCGATCACCACCGCCGCCGCATATGGAACCTCTTCGCCGGTCTCGATCAAAATGCTCTCGCGGATAAGCTCGGCCACCATGAACCGAATCGGCTGGTCCGTGTACTGGTCCTTCGGATAAAAGCGCTCGCCCTTGGGCAGCACGTCCACAATCTTCCGTACCAGCACGTCCAGTCCATCGCGTTTGCGCGCGCTCACCGGAATCACCTGTGCAAAGTTGTACTGGCGCGTCAGCGACTCGATCAGCGGCAGAAGCTGGTCCTTGCGAACCAGGTCGATCTTGGTCAGCACAAGAAACACCGGGCAATCGAGCTTGCGCACCAGCGAGAAAAGGAACTCGTCCTCGGACGCCCAATTTGGTTTGCGATTTTTCGATTTTGGATCGTGAGTAGGATCTGAATCAAACTGGATCCGGCGCGTTGCGTCAGCCAGCACCAGCACAAGGTCGCGCGATTCAAGCGCTTCGTGAACCTCCTGCAGCATACGCCGGTCGAGCTGCGAGCCGGGCTTGTGCACACCGGGCGTGTCCACAAAAACGATTTGTGCGGCCGGACTCGTACCCTTGTGCGCAGGCACCTCAACCACGCCAATGATCCGGTTGCGCGTGGTCTGCGGCTTGGCCGTGACAATGGCCACCTTCTCGCCGGTGAGCGCATTGAGCAACGTGCTCTTTCCCACGTTCGGACGGCCGAGAATGGCAACAAATCCTGATTTCACGCGCGATGCGCTCCTGACTCAGTGTAGGTCATCTCGTCTTGAGTGGGTGCCCCACCCTTGCCGCGCGTTTGCTTTTGCGGCTAGGGTGGGATGGGATGTTTGAGGAGCCTCTACAGTTACGTCAGTGCTTCACCCGGCCGTGCATTCCCGCTTCAAAGCTGCGGCGGTCGAGCCGCGGCAGCCCTCGCGCCACCTTGTCGGGAAACAACGCATAGTGTCGCGCCGCGATCAGCAGCTCCGGCACCGACCACACGTCGTCTTCATCGGTCATCCAGTGCTGGCTGTCTAATCGTGCCAGATTGACCGGCATCGAGTATGCGCGCAGCGTGCGTTCGCCGCGCAAATTGTAGTAGTGCTCAAAGTAGCTCATCGCCAACTCGCGCAGAGTCCGGTAAATGGGCGCGCGAAAGCGCAGCCCTGCGAAATTCGACTTGGCAATGCCTCCCCACAAGCCGCGGTCGCGGTAGAGGGCCACCACGTGGTCGTCATCGCGCACCGCCTCCAGATCCATCAACAGTGGTGGATGCCCATTGACGCGTAAGGCGGCAGCCGCCACCAGCGCACCCTCCAGGCAGTGCCCCTTTCGCTCCCGCAGCACGCGAGCAGGCGACCAGGCCGTGTCGGCATACTGGTACTCGAGCGCGTCAACGAACTTCTGGATGCGCGCCGGCGTCTTCAGTGCGCGCAGCGCGCGCAAATCGGCCGCCGACAGACCAGAGCTATCGCGCCCACCTCGCCGCATTCCGCCAATCCGCACTCCTGCACTCTTCAAAGCCAACGGTTCAACTCCAATGCCCAAGTCCCCGCGATTATACAAAAGCGTGTTCCAAATCCCGTTTCGACTGGCCAACGCCTTGGCAGACCAGGGCCGACCGGAAGCTTCTCTCGATGCCGGCGCTGTTCTTTGTGATTCGCGACAAATCGGGGCTCCTTGGTGTATTTTCTCTTAGCAGCACCGAGAATCGGGAACGCCTGAGCAGGAAGCGACTGCGTCCCGCACTTCACGAGCAGCGTGGACAAAAGCGAGGGTCGATTGAGTCTCTGGTCAGAGTTCGTCAATAACAAGCAGCGAACAATTCACAAGTGGAAGCACTACTTTCCCGTCTATGAGGCTCACTTCAGCAGGTTCGTCAACCGCCCCGTGATTTTTCTTGAGATCGGATGCGGCCGCGGCGGGTCGGCGCAAATGTGGAAGCGCTACCTTGGTCCCCACGCACTGATCGTTGGAATTGACGTCAACCAGGAGTGCAAAACCTTCGAGGAAGACCAGATCAAAATACGGATCGGCAGCCAGTCCGACACGAGTTTCCTCGAAAGCATCATCGCGGAATTCGGGACGCCCGATGTAGTCCTCGACGACGGCAGCCACCGAATGAGCGACGTCGTCGAAACATTCCGTTTTCTTTACCCTCGCACCTCTCCTAACGGCGTCTACATGGTGGAGGATCTTCACGCAGCCTACTGGGATGAGTTCGGCGGCGGCCTGAAACGCGAGGGCACGTTCATCGAGGTCTGCAAAGGGCTCATCGATGAATTAAACGCTGAGTGGACCAGGGATGCGCTTCCGGCGACTGAGTTCACCCATTCCACCTTGTCGATGCACTTCTATGACAGCATGGCCGTTTTCGAACGAGGCCGGCGCCTGCCCCACAGCGACGTGCGAATCAGCGGCAGGGCAGCGATTCTCAAAGGCCTCATTCGCTAGCTTCCCTGCGCATCCTTCGGAAACGGCAGCCGCGCCGTCGGCGGAAACAGCCGCACACGCTCCACCCTTCTCCCCGTCGAGGCAACAATTTCCACGCGCAAACCGAGCGGCTCGAGCGTGACCACTTCGCCCACCTTGGGAATCCGCCCGGCAGTCTCACTTACCAGGCCGCCGACTGTGGCGGCTTCATAGTCCCCACCCTGCTCCGCTTGCTCGCCAACGATGTCCCCGAGCTGATCGGCGGGAAAGCTGCCCGGAATCAGCCACGACCCCGAAGGCTCTCGCTGCGGCTCCTCGATCTGCGAGTCGGTCTCGTGTTCGTCGCGGATATTGCCGACGATCTGCTCCAGAAGATCCTCAATGGTCACGAGGCCTGCAACCGCGCCGTACTCATCGATCACCATGCGCATGTGCTGCTTCTCGCGCTGCATCTCGCGCAGCAGTTCGTAGCCGCGCTTGGTCTCGGGTACGAATGCGGCGGGGTGCAGAATCGTTGCAACTGTCCGCGTCCGCGCTTCGTCGTCGGTAATTTGCAGCAGGTCGTGGGCAAATGCAAGGCCCTTGATGTTGTCGAGCGAGCCGGAATAAACGGGCACCCGCGAGTAGTTCTGTATGCGCAGCATCTCAAGGAAGTGTTCGATCGTGGTGGACTCCGGAACGGCAAAGATCTCCGGCCGCGGCGTCATCACTTCGCGAACCAGCATGTCGCCGAACTCGACCGCCGAGCGAACCAGTTCGAAGTCGCTCTGCTCCAGAATGCCTTCTTCTTCGCCGGCCTCGATCAGTGCTTCGACGCCGGGAGCCGGCTCTTCTTCTTCTGGACCGGCCGGCGCCTCGGCCAGCGCGGCGACGGAAGAGAAAAATCGGATGAAGACCGTGACCGGCGTTACCACCCACAGCAACAGGCGGATGAGCCAGAGCAAGCGCGCTGCCCACAGACCGCGGGTGCGGTTGAAGAGCAGCGACGGGATGAACTGGTACGCGAAGATCACGACCAGTACCATCGCAAGAATGGCCTGTGCGATCTCAAGAGCCGTGGGCGGCCCAGGGTGTGTGGGCCGGATGAAAAGTAGCGCGCCGAGCCCGAGGGCGATCGCGCCGAGAGAGAGCTCCTTCAGCACTGAGGCGCAGAGCGCCGCATGCTCGCGGCTTAGGCCGAGATGCGGCTCGATGCGCACCTCCCACGCGTCGAGATTTTCCTGCACCTCGCGGCTCAAAATCTTGCCGTACTCCGAGTAAACGCGCTGGATGTAGGAAGCCAGCATGGCCACCCCAATGAGCGCAACGAGTGCAGCGATCTCAAGCGGAGTCATCGCGCGCGCCTCCGCGTCTTCGTTCGCTCGGGCGCCGCGCGGCCGCCTGCAGTGTTGCGTGGCCTTGAACCAGAACTTCGATTACGGCTCGCGCGCTCAATCAGCCCCAGCGGCAGGCCAAGCCTCGCGCGCAGTTGCCGCTCCCGCCGCTGCATCTTTCCCGTGTCGGTTTCGTGGTCGTAGCCCGCCAGGTGCAGCAGGCCATGAAGCATCAGGACCCGCAGCTCAACCCCGAGCGCGTGCCCCTGCTCTGTGGCTTGCCTCCGCGCCGTCTCCACGCTGATGGCCACATCGCCGGCAATTTTCTCGGGGCCCGGCGCCGGATTCGTCGAGGGAAACGACAGCACGTCGGTCGCCTCGTCTTTTCCGCGAAACCGCCGATTCAGATCTCGGAGGGTTCGATCGGTGGTCAGCAACACAGTCACTTGGCCGTTGAGACCAACAGCGTCCTGAGCCTGCGCAAGAAACGGCCCCAGCGTGCGCGTCGAGGGAACGCGCAAATTCTTCACAAGTCCGGACGCAGCCGTTTTCCGCGCATTGGCGGACGCCAATGTTGAGTCAGGGTCCAATTCTGGGTCGAGAAGAATCATCGTGCAGCGCGCCGCCGTGCGGGACGGCTCCGCAGTGACTTCGATTCTACGTGAGACGTCCGACTACTGCGGTTTCGCCGGATGCTTCGCCTGTTCCTCTGCGCGCTCTTCGCTCTCCTGGGCGCCCACCTGAATCCCGTCGCCCATCGTGAGCGGAAGCTCCTGCTGCCGCGGCTTCGCGCTCTCATATGCGCGCACCACGCGTTGCACCAGCGGATGGCGCACCACGTCACCGTCGTCGAAGTGGCAGAACACGATGCCTTCCACTCCGTTCAACACGTTGATCGCGTCCAGCAGCCCCGACTTGCGCGGGTTGGGCAAATCGATCTGCGTAATGTCGCCAGTTATCACGGCCTTCGAGTTGTTTCCCATGCGCGTCAGAAACATCTTCATCTGCTCGACGGTCGTGTTCTGCGCCTCGTCCATGATGATGAACGCGTCATTCAGCGTGCGCCCGCGCATGAATGCCAGCGGCGCAACCTCGATAATGTTT
The DNA here is from genome assembly GCA_003138515.1 of Acidobacteriaceae bacterium. GTDB lineage: Bacteria > Acidobacteriota > Terriglobia > Terriglobales > Acidobacteriaceae > Telmatobacter. The sequence goes on from PLGG01000015.1 coordinate 66,995, forward strand.
TTCTCGAGCATCTTGTCCACCCGGTCCGGATCGAGCAAGTCGTAGAGCGCGTCGTAGAGCGGGCGCAGATACGGATCCACTTTTTCCTGCAGCGTGCCGGGCAAAAAGCCCAACCGCTCGCCCGCTTCCACCGCCGGCCTCACCAGCACGATGCGCCCGATGCGCTTGGCGTTGAACGCAGCCACGGCCATCGCCACTGCCAGATACGTCTTTCCAGTGCCGGCTGGCCCCACGCTGAACACCATGTCGCTCTGCTCGATCGCCTCCACGTAGCGCCGCTGGTTGATCGAGCGCGGCTGCACAGTGCGCTTGATCCCGGCTGACCGCTGCTTGCCCGCCTCGGCCACTGAGCGCAGCGTCGCCGCGGGATCGGCCACCACCAGCCGCAGCATCCCGTTCAACTCGCCATTGTGCGGGTTAATGCCCTGGCGGCGCAGCGTCTCAAAGTCCTCAAAGATCCGCTGCACGCGGGCCGCGCCCGCTTCCGGGCCTTCCACATGCACGGCGTCGGAGCGCAGGTCGATGCGCACGCCGAGCGAGTCTTCCATTAGCCTTAGGTTTTCATCGCGGGTCCCGAACAGGGGCTCAAGGTTAGGCGTGATCTCCAGGGCGATCTTCAAAGGGTTTAACGTCCTCCGGAATTGCTCTTTAAGGCTGTCCGGCAGCGGTCCCGTAAGGCTGCCGCCGGAGTGTTGGTAATTAAGTTATCGGCGAGGGGCACCAAGTTGATCCGCGACGTGACCGCGAGAGCCGGCCGCTCTAGCGGCCAGCTGCGCCTGCGAGCGCCCCGGCAGGGTGCTTCAAGACAAATGGTAGTTTGTGTAAGGAGCCAGACGACGCGAGGCAAACCCAGCTCCAGCTTCCTGGCCGCCTTGCTGCTCCGCGTGTTGGAGTCGCGTACCAAATCCGGTATTGCGAGAGTAGCTCTACTCGCGTGGCGCGTCAACCGGCGCACCATTACTTTTGATGCATTGGTTGTCTTGGGAGATACCTCTAAGGTCACTGCCGCGCCATCCTATACACTTCTCTCAATCTCAAGCCGCCCGAGCAAGCCACCCGAGGAAGCATATTGCAATCCGCACTCTATATCGTTGTTCTCGTTTCCATCGCCGCCGCGCTGCTGGCCGTGGCCGTCTTCCGCACCCTCCGTGTCAAAACCAAGGCTGACTACCTGGTCGCCGGCCGCTCGCTCCCCGCTATTGTCCTCGTGCTCACGCTGCTCACCTCGTGGATCGGCGCAGGCTCGCTCTTTGCCGGCGCTGAGAACGCCTACAAAAACGGCTTTGCCGCGCTCTGGCAGCCGGCCGGTGGCTGGCTCGGCCTGTTGCTCATCTACTTTATTGCGCCGCGTGCTCGCAAATTTGCCCAGTTCACGCTGCCCGATCTCCTCGAAGCGCGCTATAACCAGGCGGCGCGCGTCCTTGGCACCATCGCCATCCTCGTCGCCTACGTGGCCATCACCAGCTACCAGTTCAAGGGCGGCGGCAACGTGCTGCATCTCATCTTTCCCGACTCCGTCACTCCGGAGCTGGGCACCTACATTATTGCCATGTTCGTCATCCTCACCACGGCCTTGGCCGGCATGTCGTCTGTCGCCTATATGGATGTGGCTATCGGCTCGCTGGTCACGGTCATCTGCATCGTCGCCACGCCCATGCTCTGGGTCAAGGCCGGCGGATGGGCCGGCCTGCACGCCGCGCTGCCGCCAACGCACTTCGAGGTTCTGGGCAACCTCACGCTTGTGCGCGCCCTTGAGTTCCTCGTGCCCACCATGCTGCTCATGCTCGGCAACCAGGTCATGTACCAGAAATTCTTCTCGGCTAAAAGCGAGCGCGACGCCAGCATCTCCGTTGTCGGCTGGATTCTCGGCACTCTGCTGCTTGAAACGCTGATCGTAGCCATCGCCGTCTTCGGCTCGGCGCTCTACCCCACCGGCGAAGTCGCCCGCCAGCCCTACGAGATCATTCCCTACACGGCACGCCACGGGCTGCCCGCATTCATGGGCGCGCTGCTTCTCGGTGCGGTCTTCGCCAAGGTCATTTCGACAGCTTCGAATTACCTTTTTTCGCCGGCCTCGAACCTCGTCGAAGACGTTTTTGTGCGCTATATCGCGCCCGACGCGTCGAACAAGCGCGTCCTCATCGTTTCGCGTCTCGCCGTGGTGCTCCTCGGCTGCTGGGCGCTCTATCAGGCCATCTACGCGCCCAGCATTCTTGAGAAGATGCTCTACGCCTACACCATCTACTCCGCTGCGGTCACGCCGGTCGTCCTCGCTGCCTTCTACTCAAAGCGCGCCACGGCCTGGGGCGCGGTCGCCGCCATCGCCTCCGGAACCGTCGTCACTCTCCTCTGGGACGCGCCCGGTTTCAAGCAGTTCCTTCATCTACCCGCGCTTCTCGCGCAACGCGACGCCATCTTTCCCGCGCTCTTCGTTGCGGTCGCTGCGCTCATCGTCGTCAGCGCCCTCACGCCCAAGCCGTCCGCCGCGCAGTTGGCGAAGTTCGCGGAGTAGGGGGCGCAGGAATCTCCGGTTTGCCTGTCAACGGGCCGAAATCCAGCCAATCTGTGATTGATCCCGCAAATCGGTTTCAAGGGCGGTGGGCGCGGACTCGCCTATTGATTAGCTTCTGAGACTCTACGAGCGCCGCAAGCGTAAGATCCTGGAACACCGATGCTTCGAACAACGACTTCCCGCCCGCATTCAGCCTGAACTGGGGTAGTCTTTTTCTGACGGCGCGGTAGCTGATGAGCATCTCGGGAACCGTAGTCACATCGCCAGGTTGTCGAAAGATATTGCGCAGCCCAGCCATGACGCCTTTGGCAGTTCCATTATGAATCTTGGGGTCAATCAAGTTGATATCGCTCGTAGACCGTTGCGCCCGATAGCGCTTGCTCTCGAACACGTAAACCCGGTGCCTGCCTCTTGTGACGCGCGACCGGTAGAGTGCAAGACCAAGCTCCAGCGACATGTTGAAGCGGGGAATCCCTTTTGAGAGCTCGATCCTGGAGAGGTCGTGAATCGAGAAATTGGATTCCTCTATCAAATGGATAATGGTTTCGAGACGGCCCTGGTTCGGAACGCCGACAGCCGCATTGACGCGCAGGCCGAGTTGGGTCAAGCCAACGATATAGGCCAAATACAGGTCTTCAAACTGGCGATCGTATGGGATGTTGAGAAAGACTGACTCTATATGCCTGCGACGTCCCACGACGAATCTATCGCCTGCCCCGAACCTTGGAAGAGGTTCGTGAACGGCTCGACTTTTTCCTGGTCGATACCCTGAAGGAGTAGCTCGCGCCCTTCGAAGACTTCCGACTGGACGGCGTGCTCATGATGCTTCGCACAGCCACCACGCGGTCGGAACTTAGCCCGAGGATCTCGCCCATTCGTTCCGGAGTAGGCACCGAGTTGCCAATCACATGCGCGCTCATGAATTCATTATAATGCGAAATCCAATTTGTCGGCTAATAACCTAATGTTTGAAGAACTCGGATCGCACGCCGGACCAAGAAAAATACTTGCTCCGTCCACCCACGACCGCCTTACACTGTCCGTGTCAATTCCTTACTCCTATGCCGGTTGCGCAACTCACCCTCGAGATTCGTATCGAGCACGCCCAGTCGCTCAAGGACAGGCGGCAGGTCGTTCGCTCGCTCAAAGACCAGTTGCGGCAGGGCTTCAACGTCTCCGTGGCCGAGCTGGACGAAGCCGTCACCTGGCAGTCGGCGACGCTGGGCATCGCGGCTGTCTCCCGCTCCCGCGACTACCTGCACGGCCTCATGGAAGAAGTCGAGCGCGCCGCCCGCCGCATGACCACCGAACTAGGCGCCGATCTCGCCGACTCCTTCTGGGACTACATCGAAAGCTGAGAGGTGCCTTGTGAAGAGGAAAGAACCACCAAATGGCGATCCGCGCTCAAGCAAGTTTCGACATTGGAATCTCTTCGAAGGCACGAACCACCCATCGCCTGTGTTCGAAAAGACGCAAGAGCGACGGGCCGCGGGTGTCTGCATTGGATGCGGCCACAATCCCTGCACCTGCAGGAACCCGAAACGACGCAGGAAATCCGCATAGCCATTGGCGCGGCGCGAAGACCGACGGTTCCCACCGTGCTACGCTGAGTCTTGCCCCCGGAGAAATCCTTTGCAGTCCGAGCGCTTCGTCATTGCCGTTTTCGAGTTTGTTTTGCTGCTTTTCTCGCTCAGTTTTCATGAGTGCGCGCACGCCTGGATGGCTTCGCGCCTAGGCGATCAGACGGCCCGGCTCCAAGGGCGCATCACCCTCAATCCGTTGGCCCACATCGACCCCGTCGGTACGTTGCTTTTTCCCGCCATGGTGATCTTCGGGCCGCTCATCGGCTTCAGCGTTCCCTTCATGCTGGTCGGCTGGGCCAAGCCCACGCCCGTCATCACCCGTAACTTCAAGAAAATCGTCCGCGACGACAACCTCACCACCCTGGCGGGACCCGTTTCGAACCTGATTCTGGTGCTCTTGGCTCTGGCAGGTCTTACCATCATGGCCCTCACTATGCCGAGCGGCGGGGCCATGGTGCGGCTGTCATTCGCTGTCGCATTGGGCATTGCCGAGGCCACCGGGGCGCAACCGGTCGCGCTGCTTTTCTCGCTCGCCATCCTCATCAACCTCTCGCTCTTCTTCTTCAACCTGCTGCCCATTCCACCCCTCGACGGCAGCCGTGTAGTCCGCAATATGCTGCCCTATAACGCCGTGCAGCAATACGACCGCATCGGCGGCTGGATCAGCTACCTGCTCATGATCTTTGTGGGTGGCTTCGTTCTGCGCCTGCTGCTCACGCCTGCTCTGGTCCTCGTCTTTTCCTTCCTTTTGCGCCTTTGATTCCGGCTGCCTGCCGCCCGCCTTCCCGCTACAATGGAATGAGAGTTTTAGTCGCTTTTTTGAGAGTGAGCGGCCGTTTCTTAGGCCGCCGAGGAATCCACTCGCCCCATGCCCGATCCCGCCACTCCGGCGTCCCGCCCGCGCGCCCTCAGCGGAATGCGCCCCACGGGAAAACTCCATCTAGGCAACTACATGGGCGCTCTGGCCAACTGGGTCAAGCTGCAAGACGCGTACGACTGCTACTTCTTCATCGCTGACTGGCACGCCCTCACCACCGACTACGCCGACCCGAGCCAGATCGCGCCCAACACCGTCGAGGTCATGCTCGACTATCTTGCCGCCGGTCTCGACCCCGAGCGCAGCGTACTTTTCTTGCAGAGTCGCGTAAAACAGCACAGCGAGCTCTTCCTTGACCTCGCGATGATCTCGCCGCTCGGCTGGCTTGAACGCGTCCCCAGCTACAAGGAGATGCTGGAAAATCTGGCGCACAAGGACCTCACAACTTACGGATTTCTCGGTTATCCGGTTCTGATGGCCGCCGACATTTTGCTTTACCAGCCCGACTTCGTGCCCGTCGGCCAGGACCAGCAGGCGCACGTCGAGCTCACGCGCGAGCTCGCCCGCCGCTTTAACCAGTTCTACCCGAGGGCAAAGGCGAAGAACCCCGGAGGTATACTCCGAGCCGCGCAGGTACATCCTCTTTACGTCCTCCCCGAGCCCAAGGTCCTTCTCACCCCATCACCCAAGCTCCCCGGCACCGATGGCCGCAAGATGTCGAAGAGCTACGGCAACACGATCTTGCTCAGCGACCCCGAGCCTGTTGTCCGCCAGAAATTGAAGACCATGGTCACCGACCCTGCTCGCGTCCGCCGCACCGACAAGGGCGATCCCGACAAGTGCCCCGTCGGCGACCTGCACAAAGTCTTCTCCTCGCCTGAGACAATGGCCAAAGTCTATGAAGGCTGCCGATCCGCTGGGATTGGCTGTATCGAATGCAAAAGCTGGGCCGCGGACTCACTGGTAAAAATACTCGAGCCGATCCAGCACCGCCGCGCCGCCACAACCGAGAAGCAGGCCATCGAGATTCTGAACGCTGGTTCGCTCCGCGCCGCCGCTCGCGCCGAGCAAACCATGATTGAAGTGCGCAGCGCCATGCAAATGACGTTGACGACCGTCGCGCCCGCGTGAGACAAACGCGGAAATGCGCCGGATGAACGGCAGGCACGAATCACGGGAACAAGCGGGGTTGGTCGGGTCAGGAACGTGCAAGCGATGGAAGAGAAACTCCCGTGGTGGCGTTGGGCATTCGAGGTTGCGCTGAGCGGAATTCGCTCCGGATTCGGGCTCTTCCGCCACAACGGAAAAGTTGAGGTCAACGGAAAGGTTGAGATTGCTCCGGGGACAAATGCAAAAGCATTTGTCCCCGAGCCTGAAAGTAGTTTTGAACATGGCAGCGGCCCCGAACCCAAGATCGTAGAACTCGAATCAAACACGAAGAAACCCACTGAGCCCGAAAGCAGCCCCGAGCCAGAGAACACGGAAATAGAACTCAGGGTGGAGAACGACGCCCAGCCAGAGAATAAGGAGAGCGAAGTCGAATCAATCAAGGAAGAACCGGCTGAGGTCGAATTTGAAATCGTCGAACCGAACGTTACAGCCAGCGCCGCCTACGATCACCCCGAGCCTGCAATCGCGCTGACCACGCCCCGAGCGCCGGCAGAAGTTGGCAGCCCGGACGACGCCCCGGCGGAATTCGAACCACCAGAAGACGAGATTGCGTTGACGAATACTTCCCCACAACCCGATGAGAGCGCGACAGGACCAGAGCAGGAAGCAGCCCCTGCGCTCTCGCCCGAACCTGCCCCGCCAGCCAATGTTGTCCCCGCGACTCCCCCCGCCCCCGCAGCCCAGGCAGCCCCCGCGCCCCAACCCCCCGCCGCCAAGCCTGCCCCCGAGCCAACCACCGCCGAGAAAGTTGCCGCCGCCCTCAAGGCCCGCGGCGTGGATGCCGAGCAATCGCCCTTCTCAGTCTTCGTCGGCCAGGTCTACGACGGCCCGCTCGACCTGCTGCTCGACCTCATTCGCAAGCAGGACATCGACATCTACGACATTCCCATCGCCAAAATCACCGCGCAGTTCCTCGCCTACGTCGACCATCTGCGCGCCAGCGACATGGACGTAGCCGGCGAATTCATCTACACCGCCGCGCTGCTCATTCACATCAAGAGCAAGATGCTTCTTCCGCGCGCCCCCGTCGGGCCGGAAGAGTCGGCCGAAGATCCGCGCCGCGAGCTCGTCGACCGCCTGCTCGAGCACGAGCGCTTCCGCAACGCCGCGCAGATGCTGCACGACAAGCAGATGCTCGAAGCCAACACCTGGACCAATCCCGGCGTGCGCGAGTTCCGCGAGGATGCCGGCGCGGAGCCCGAGATCGCCGCTGACACCACCGACCTCGTCCGCATCTTCCGCGACATTCTCGACCGCGCTCGAAACCGCCCCATCATTAATGTGGAAGAAGACTCCGTCACCGTCGGCCAGATGATCCAGTTCCTCACTCGCCGCCTCACCATGGAAGACAAGCCCGTCGCGCTGCGCCGCCTGCTCAGCCACACGCACTCCGAGCGCGCGCTCATCGCCATGTTCCTCGCGCTGCTTGAGCTGGTGCGCCTGCAGGCCATCCTTCTCCGCCAGGACCGCCAGTTCAGTGAGATCTTCGTCAAGAAGAACTCAGGCTTCGATGCCGTGATGAATGAAGGCCTGGCCAACGCCCGCGACGACTGGCGCTGACGCCGCCCGCTGCCTTGTAAACTGACCGTGATGAGTTCCATTCCCCGAAAACTGCATTGCATCGCGCTCTGCGCCACGCTGCTCATAGTCTCCAGCCGCGCCCCGCTCCATGCGCAAAACGCGCCGCCCGCCTCCGCCGCATCCGAGCTCGCCCAGCTTCCGCTGCCCGAGCCATCGGCGAACGCTCTTCCATTGCCCGAGGATCGCGGCGCTGCCGATCTCGAACAAACCCTCAAGCGGCTCGGCACCACGGCCAGCGTTCTCTTCATCGTGCCCCATCCTGACGATGAAGACGGCGCGCTCATGACCTATCTGTCGCGCGGACTGGGTGTGCGGGTCACTCTGCTCACGCTCACCCGCGGTGAGGGCGGCCAGAACGCGCTGGGCGCCGAAAGCTACGACGCGCTCGGCCTCATCCGAACCAGCGAGCTGCTCAAGGCTGACGAATACTACGGCGTGCGGCAGCTTTGGGGCACTGAGGCCGACTTCGGCTTTTCCAAAACGCAGGAAGAATCATTTCAGAAGTGGGGCCACGATCGCGTCCTCTACGACGCAGTCCTCGCCATTCGCATGGTCCGCCCGCAAATCATCTTGTCCACCTTCGTCGGCGGATTGACTGATGGCCACGGCCAGCACCAGGTTGCCGGCGAAATCGCGCAGGAAGCCTTCAAGGCCGCCGCGGATCCGAACATCTTTCCCGAGCAATTGCGCGCAGTCAAGGAAGGGGGCGTCGGATTGCAGCCCTGGCAGCCGCTGGCGGTTTACTCGCGCACGCCGTTCGCGCCCATCACCAACGGTCAAATGCTCGACTACGCCACAGGCAAATGGGCGCCTGCGCGATTTCACAATTACCTCACTGGTGAGTGGATCGAAGGTTCGTTGCCGGCCGACGTCACGCTTCCCGTGGGCACATGGGATCCGGTGCTCGGCCGCACCTATGTGCAGATTGCGCGCGAAGGCTGGGGCGAGCAGAAGTCGCAATACGGTGGGGCAAATCCCGCGCTCAGTGGCCCGGATTCTTCCGGCTACCACCTGTGGGCCGTTGCGCCATCGGTCGTCGCGGCCGGCTCGGGCGGCGCACGCGACAGCCTTTTCCGCAACGCCAAGGTCAACATCGACACCAGCATCACGGGTCTCGCGCGGCTCGCCGGCAACGCGGCCCCTCAGTGGCTCGTGGACGGCCTCGGCAAAATCCAGAGCGGCCTGAATGCGTCCACCAGCGACTGCAAAAACCAAAGCGGCGTTGACGCCGCGCACAAGCTCGTGCCCATCTATCGCGAGACGCGGGACCTCTACGTCCGCGTGAACGCGAGCGATCTCGACGCGGAGGCGAAAGCCGGTCTCGAACTCGAGTTGGGCGAGAAGATCGTTCAGTTCCAGACGGCGTTCAAAGATCTGCTCGGCCTTGACCTGATCGCGTTTACCACCAGCGGCGCTCGTGCCCAAGGTCCGGGTGGTCGTGGCGCATCCGCCGACGAAACCGCGCGCAGTGTATGGCCTGGCGAAGACTTCGGCGTCCGTTTGCACCTGTACGCTGCGGTCGACAGCGTTCGCCTGAGCGGCGTTGGGCTCTTTCACACGGTCGGGACGTCTTGGGGGATCGAACCTCCATACGGAGAAGAAACCTCTGACGCGCCCGTCGGCGACCGCAATTTCCGCGTGCACGTTCCCGCCGACGCCGCGCCCACCGAACCCTACTTCACGCGTCCCACCACCGAGCAGCCCTACTACGACATTTCGAATGAAGCATGGCGCGAGCGCTCCTTCGCGCCCTATCCGCTGTCAGCGTGGGCGGAATTCACCTTCGACGGCGTGCCCATCCGCCTCGTCCAGGTTGTGCAAACCCTGGCTCGCGTCACCGGTGTCGGCGGCGTCTATCAGCCGCTCGTCGTCACGCCGGCAATCGGAGTTCGCGTTCAGCCGGAGGCGCGCATTCTTCCCCTCGACGGTTCGCCGCTGCCTGTCAGCGTCACCGTTCACGCCGAGCACGCCGCCGACGGAGTCGTCGATCTAAAGCTGCCCGACGGTTGGCGCGCTGATCCCGCGAAGCGCGAATTCCACTTGAAGGCCGCAGGCGACACCGAGCCGCTTGTCTTTTCCATAACGCCGGCCGGCGACGTGGCAGCACGCGCCTACTCAATCAAGGCCGTGGCACTCGTTGACGGCAAGGACTACTCCATCGGCTGGCAGAGCATCGGCTATCCCGGCTTGCTTCCCTACAATCAGTACAAGCCCGGGGAACTTCGCACCCGCACAGTCGACGCAAAAGTCGCGCCGGGCCTTCGCGTGGGCTACGTGATGGGAACCGGCGATCTCGTCCCCGAAGCCATCCAGGCGCTCGGCATCGCGCCGCATCTCCTCACCGACGATGAGCTCGCTACCGCGGATTTGTCGCAGTGGAACGTTCTGGTCATCGGCATTCGCGCTTACTCCACGCGGCCCTCGCTCGCCGCCGCCGAGCCACGCCTCGAGAGTTTCGTCGAGCGCGGCGGAACGCTCGTCGTCCAATATCAGGGCGCTACATTTCCCGCGCCGCTGCCGCTTTCAATGAACGGTGCGCCTGAGCGCGTGGTCGATGAGCAGGATCCAGTCAGGCTGCTCGATCCCACGAACCCGCTCCTTGCCTCGCCCAACAAAATTACCTCCGCCGATTTCGACGGATGGTTTGAGGAGCGCGGCCACGGCTTCCTCGATCAATGGGACCCCGGATACACGGCGCTCACCGAGACCGCCGATCCCGGTCAGGATCCGCAGCGCGGAGGGCTCCTCGTCGCGCATCGCGGAAAGGGAACTTATATATATGTTGCGTTCGCGCTCTACCGCCAGTTCCCTGAGTTAGTGCAGGGAGCTTACCGCCTGCTCGCCAACCTCCTCAGCGCCGGCGCCGAGGGAGCGAGCGCCTCGGCCCCATCGCCCGCCGCGCATCCATAGCACATTGCCGCAATCTCCCTGCCGGAATCTTCCAAAAAGCGCGGCAAAAAGGCGAAGCCTCTGTAAATAGAATTTGAATTTCTCGCCCTTTTTCTTCACGGAAAATCTGCGCTCGCTCGCAACTGTGAATTCTGTGTGAATTCGTCAAATCTTAATCTTGCTCTGCGAGGCTTGGATGCGGAACAAGCGGAGGAGTTTTGCCGGCGCGAGGCTCCTTCCGTGACCACTCCCCTAATCTTTCGCGCCGATGGGAATACCGCAGATTTTTCAATTCTTCAATGCGTCCGGGATGCAGAAGTGGAATGCGTCCTCTGTGCACGGGGGCGCTGACACTTTCCAACACGAATCCTTAAGGAAAAGAGAGGCCCAAATGAAATTGACAGTGAAAGCGGCTGCCATTGCATTTCTTGCAGCCGGTCTGGTTGTTTCCTACGCTCAAACCAGCGGCTCAACGCCGCCGGCCAAGAAGCACACCACGGCCAAAAAGCCCGCTGTTCCGGCTGGCCCCACGGTGCAACAGCAAATCGATGATATGAAGCAGCAATTCCAGGGCGAGATCGACGGCCTGAAGAGCGATCTTGCCACCAAGGATGAGCAGTTGAAGCAGGCGCAGCAGACAGCGGCCGATGCGCAGGCAGCCGCCGCCAAAGCGGAAGCGGACGCCACCGCGCAACAGCAGGCGACCACTGACAATTCAGCGGCCGTTTCCACACTACAAAGCACAGTCAGCGATCTAAAGATCAACGCTGTCTCGCTTGCTACCACCGTCTCCGATGAGACCACGACCATCAAGAAGGCGATCAACAATCCAACAACGCTGCACTACAAGGGCATCACTCTTACACCCGGCGGTTACGTGGCGGGTGAAACAGTATGGCGCGCTCACGCCACCGGCGGCGACATTCCTACCGCCTTTACTTCGCTTCCTTACGAGCACGGCGACAACTATACCCTCAGCGAATTTTTCGGCAGCGCCCGCCAGTCGCGCATGGCGCTCATGGCAGAGGGAAAATTACCCTGGGGAACCGTGAGAGGCTACTGGGAGGGTGATTGGTTGGGCACGGGCATCACTTCAAACAACAACCAGTCAAACAGCTACGTTTTCCGCCAGCGCGTGATTTGGGCACAGGCTGAAACCAACGACCATTGGGCATTCACCGGCGGTCAGCTTTGGTCCTTGGCGACTGAAGACAAGAAGGGCATCTCCAACATCTCCGGCGACATCATGACGCCGCAGACCATAGACCCGAACTATAACGTGGGCTTCGTTTGGACGCGTCAGTACGGCTTCCGCGTCACCAAGACCTGGAAGACCGTAGCCATCGGCGCCGCGGTTGAGAATCCGCAGTTGATTTATACGGCCTCGCTGGCCGGCAACACGCCCTATGCGGTGCTGGGCAGCGCCGGCACCAGCGGCGGCAACTACAACGCGGCCATCAGCACCTGCACCCCCGCCACCTCCATCGTGAACTACACCAACCAGTCTGAAACTGACTCCGCAGGCAATACCGTTGACGTCGCCGTTCCCGTCTACAAGACCCTCAATGGTTGCGCCGACATCGCGACCCTCTCCTTCAACTACGCGCCCGACGTGATCCTCAAGCTCACGCTCGATCCCGGCTGGGGACACTATGAGATCATTGGCATCGGCCGCTTCGCCCACGAGACCGTCTATCCCGGCGAAACCACGAACAGCAACCTGTACGGCGGGACCACCGACATCGCTACCGGTGCGGCCGTGGCGCCGTCCCTCACCACCGCTGGAGCGCACTCCGACAGCATTACAATGGGCGGCATTGCCGCCAGCTTCCGCGTTCCGCTTGGGAGCATGGTCAACTTCGGCCTTAAGGGCCTTTACGGGCCCGGCGTGGGCCGTTACGGTAACTCCACGCTTGCCGACGTGACGGCTGACGCCAGCGGCAACCTTGCCCCCATTCACGATCTATCCACCTTGGCCACTCTGGAAATCAACCCCACCCCGCGTTTGGCAATTTACTTCAACGGCGGCATGGATTACGCGGCCCGTACCGACTTTGCCACCGCGACTGCGACCACCCTGGGCGCGCCCAGCGCGGACTTCTGCGCGACGGTCGCCGGCGTCATCACCTGCTCCTCCAGCGCTACGCAGGCGCTCGTCGGAGAGGGCGGCAAGTGGGGCGGCCATTGGGGCACGCCCTCCGCGGCTGCGGTCGGTTACGGTTCGCGTCTGTTAAGCAACTCCTCTTGCAACACCAACTCCAATCCCGGATACAACGGCGGCGGCTCAACCGGCTTCATTTCCGGCGGCTCCTGCGGCGCGCAAAACCGCGACATTCAGGAGTACACCGCCGGCTACTGGTACGACTTCTACAAGGGCGACCGCGGCCGCTTCCGCCAGAGCATCCAGTACAGCTATGCGGTACGCGAAGGCTGGTCGGGAGCATCCGGAATCGGAGCCAAGGGCATCGACAACATGTTCTGGACCTCGTTCCGCTACTACCTGCCGTAAGCCGGCAATTCAGGCCCAAAGCAAAAGGGGCAGTCCGCAATGGACTGCCCCTTCTATTTGGTTTGAATTCCGATTCGGTTCGCGGTGCGTCGAACGTTACGCGCTTATTCCGCCGCTTCCACTGCCTTGGTTTGCGCAACCGTCCAATCGGCCGCACCCACCTTGAACCGCGCAAACCGGCGTACCGTGATGTTCTCGCCCAGCTTGCCCACCTTTTGCGCGATCAGTTCCTTCACGCTGATGGCCTGGTCCTTGATGAACGGCTGCTCCAGCAGGCAAACCTCTTCGTAGAACTTCGCCATCTTTCCGTCCAGAATCTTTTCGATCACCGCGGCCGGCTTGCCCGTAGCCGCTGCCTGCGCGCGATAGATCTCCTTCTCTCGCTCCAGATCCTCCGCGGTCACGTCCTCGGGCTTCACATAGCGCGGGTCGCTGGCCGCGATGTGCATCGCCACGTCCTTCAACAGCTCCTGAAAGTCCTCGGTCCTGGCCACAAAGTCGCTCTCGCAGTTCAGCTCCACCAACACGGCAATCTTGCCGCCGGCATGAATGTAGCTGCCCACCGCGCCCTCGTTGGTCACGCGCGAAGCCTTCTTCTGCGCCGAGGCCATACCCCGCTTGCGCAGCACCACAAACGCATCCTCGATGTTCCCCTTGCTCTCCTGCAGCGCCTTCAGGCAGTCGCCCACCGGCGCGCCCGACTTCTCCCGCAGTTCTTTCACCAATTTCGCGTCAATCTTTTCAGTCACTGTCGTCATCTCTCTTTTTCCCTGGCCGCACGCGGCCTTATGCATGTATTGCGTTTAAGATTTCACAATCGTGTTGCGCGCCGGAGAATTTCCGGCATAAGAAAAGCGTGGCCCTTGTTTCGGTCGGTCTAATCAGACTCGCCGAGCGGCCACGCTCTTCCGATTCCAGTGCGTGCTTCCGCGCCCAACCGCTACTTGGCGCTCTCCGCCGCCACTTCGTCCTCTTCCAGCAGCGTCGCCACGGCGGCCGGCGCCTTGCGAATGCCCCCGCCCAGCGCTGTCTCCAGGTCCACTTCCTCAACCGGTGAGGACTCCGCAGAAATCGCTACGCCCTCCACGCCACCTTCGCTCACTTCCGCGGCCGCCGCTACCGGCGCCTCTTCCGTGAAGGCCTTGTCGCTCAGCAGGTTCACGCCCTCGGCGGCTGAGTCGGCAACTTTCGACGTAAACAGCCGAATTGCCCGCAGCGCGTCGTCGTTGCCCGGAATCACGTAATCCACCACCGTCGGGTCGCAGTTCGTATCCACCACCGCAACCACCGGGATGCCCAGCTTCCGCGCTTCCTTCACCGCAATCGTCTCGTTATTCGAGTCCACGATGAACAGTGCGTCGGGCAGGCGCTTCATGTTCTTGATGCCGGCCAGGTTGGCCTGCAGATGCTTGCGCTCGCGCTCTAGCTTGATCACTTCCTTCTTGGTCAGCAGGTCGTAGCGGCCGTCCGTAGCCATCTCATCCAGTTCCTGCAGGCGCTTCACACTCTTCTGCACCGTCACCCAGTTGGTCAAGAGGCCCCCCAGCCAGCGCTGGTTAATGTACGGCATCCCCGCCCGCGTCGCCTCTTCGGCCACCGCATCCTGCGCCTGGCGCTTGGTGCCGACAAACAGAATCGTCTTGCCGCTTGCGCACAGCTCAACCACAAACTTTGACGCCTCCTTAAACAGCTTCAGCGTCTTCTGCAGGTCGATGATGTAAATTCCGTTGCGCTCCCCGAAGATGTATTCCTTCATCTTGGGATTCCAGCGCTTCGTTTGATGCCCGAAGTGAACACCCGCTTCAAGCAGTTCCTTCATGGTGATAGTTGCCAATGGTCCTCCTTCGTGGACTGCATCCGGGCTGGTGATTCTGTGGCCCGGATTTATCCCCTTGCGGGGAGATTTGTGAAACCAGCTTCTAGCCGTTTGCTTCTAGCCGTTAGCTTCTAGCCACTAGCTTTTCCGCGCCGGACCTCACTTCTTCGAAGGTCCCGATACTGCCTCTTCAAGCACGAAAAAACTAGGAGCTAGCAAAAGCGTTAGCGCTTGCTGAACTGGAACCGCTTTCTCGCGCCTTTCTGCCCGTACTTCTTGCGTTCCTTCTGGCGCGCGTCGCGAGTCATCAATCCTTCGGCCTTGAGCAGCTTGCGCAGCTCAGGGTTGAACTCAACCAAAGCGCGGGCTATGCCCATCTTCACCGCGTCGGCCTGCGCTGAAACTCCGCCGCCCTTCACGGTGGTCACCACATCGAAGGTCGCCCCGAGATCGGCCACTGCCAGCGTGCGCTTCGCGCTAACCCGCTGCTGCTCGGTCACAAAGTGCTCTTCAAACTTCTTGCCGTTCACTTTCCACTCGCCCGTGCCGGGACGCAGAAAAACTCTCGCGATCGCCGTCTTGCGCCGCCCCGTCCCGTAATACTGAACCAGATCCTCTGCCATTCGTTTCCTCTTAGCTCTCAGCCGTCAATCTTGTCTTTCCTAGTCCCGTAGTCCCGAGTCCCGCAGTCCCTGCCTTACAGTGCCACCGGCTTCTGCGCCGTGTGCGGATGCTTGTCGCCGCGGTATACCTTCAACTTCGATCCCATGGCCCGCCCCATCTTGCTCTTCGGCAGCATGCCCTTGATCGCCTCTTCCAGAACCTTCTCCGGCCGGCGATTGATCAGCCGCGTAAACGACTCCTCGCGCAGCCCGCCCGGAAAGCCCGTATAGCGGCGGTAAAGCTTGGTCTGGTCCTTCAAACCCGTCAGTTTGACCTTCTCCGCGTTGATCACGATCACGTGGTCGCCCATGTCGATGTACGGCACATACTTCGGATTCGTCTTGCCGCTCAGCACCATCGCGGCCTTAGTCGCCAGCCGCCCCAGCGTCTGACCGCTCGCGTCCACCACATACCATTTGCGGCTAATATCCTTGCCGCTCGGAATAAATGTCGACATCTCTCTGCTTCCCTCGAAAAATTTTGCCCCGCGCCTCAAAAACTGCGGGTTCCCTACAACCTCGGGTGCCCCATCCTAAACGCGCATTTTGCGTTTAGGGTGGCATCGCACCAACCCGCGCAAACCACTATCGCCCGCGTAAAAAACGCACGGGCCAGAACCTCTACCCACTGCCAAACAAATCTGTTCGGGTGAGAAGCTGCACGAGCTGGTTCTCATCGGAACCCTGGCTGCGCCGGACCACATTCTCCCTGGTCCCGCAGCCGGTGGCCTGTTCCATCAGAGGGCCGCCAGAACCTGGCCGGAGCCTCTTTCAGATAAGTCCGGGTGAGCACACCGAGACCCCAGGCGCAACACCGCGCAAGAACTCCAGAATACTCAAAAATCAGCCCCAAGTCAACGAAAGACCGGCCCCAGGCTCCAGCATTCGATCCCATTCGCAGCGGGTCCACCTCGAGCAAGGGTTGAAACATTCCTCCACCCAAAGGCCGACGACAATCCCTTCACGTTCGCGTAAGATCGGGTCTCATTGAACGATTTCGCGATTCAAATCCCATCTCCCCACGGGTTGAGTCAGCAAATGCATCTCCGGAGGTCAACCATGTCTTTCTTCAACAGCAGAGTTTTGTCCCTCGCCCTTGCCGTTATTGCAATCGGCGGCCAATGGGCCGGCGCGCAGGGATGCGTGGCCGCTCACAGCAATCAGCGATCCTTCGACGAGCTGATCACCGGCGGCGGCGCAGAGGCTTCGCCCGGCGGCACTCACAATTGGATCCACAACCTCACCGTCGACATCGGCTATCGCGTCTTCAACTCGAACAAATACTTCCAGGGCAGCAAGGAAATAGCCCGCTCTAGTGCGGTGGAGAACCACCAGAATATCTTCGATGTCGCCTTTCAGTACCAGTTGTCGCATCGCTGGAGCATCATCGGCGACATACCGGTCTTCAACGGCTCTCGCAACCAGATCTACCCGCCAACAGGGATCTTCAGAGTGAGCGGAATCGGCGACATCACCGTCGGCATGGAGTCATGGCTATTCCGGCCTCCCACGGAACATGGCGGGAATATTGCCGTGAACGCCCAGATCAAGTTGCCCACCGGAAAAGACAATGCAACCGGGGCTGCGCTCCTCAAGGGCCAGACCGTAAACGCTACTGCCGATCCGTCCCTGCAGCCCGGCGATGGCGAATGGGCCTTCAGCGTCGGCTCGCAGGCCTATCAGGCGCTTTGGCACACGGCAACGGCATACGCGCAGGGGAACTACCTTGCCAGCCCGGCGGATACGAATGGAGTGAACTCCTTTCGCACGCAGCAAGGACAAGGCGTGATTTCGTCGACCGACCAGTACCTTTACCGTGCCGGAATCGTGCAGATGGTTCCGAAAGTGAAAGCGCTCAGAGGGCTGGCCTTCAGCGCGGGCATTCGCGGTGAGGGCGTCCCGGTGCACGACCTCATCGGCGCTAGCAATGGCTTCCGCCGGCCCGGATTTATCCTCTCCTTCGATCCCGGACTCATGTTCAACTACAAGAGAGACACGCTTTCAGTGAACGGCCCGTGGGCCATCTACCGCGACCGGCCGCCAAGCGTGCCCGAGATTCAGTACAACATCTCCAACGGCGACGCGTTCTTCTCCGACTACACGGTGATCGCCTCTCTCTCCCACCACTTTTAGCCGGATCACTTAATTCGCCTGATCTCTTAGGCGGATCACCCTCTAAACAGATCTCCTGAGCGGATCACGATCGGCTCGGGTGCCACATCCAGGCGGGACCGTCCTTTCGGTCCCGCCGCCCTGTTTCGCCACAACCCTCCCCAGCCGTGAACTCCCGCCCCAATCCCTGCGTAACCGCCTATATTCAGTAATCTGCTTCCTGAAGCGAAGCCACCTGCGCCTCTCTCACCATAACTTTCGGAGGGTTCGAACATGCTCGTCGAGGACCGGCGAATCCGCAATTTGCGGTATCCTGTTGAAGCGCGCCCGTAGCTCAGCTGGATAGAGCGAACGCCTCCGGAGCGTTAGGTCGGGAGTTCGAATCTCTCCGGGCGCACCATCTCAAATCCTTACACCTCATTTGGACTATCTCCATATCACCCTCAAAGACCGTAGCTGCGGGTCCAACGCCAAGGAGATCTCACATGAAACGGATAATCGGGTCGGTTGCGACTTGTGTGTTGCTCGGAGTTTCAATTCACGCGCAGGCTCCGCAAGGGCCGCCGAAACCGGGCCCGGAAGTGGAGCGGCTCGCGTATTTTGTCGGCAACTGGAATGAACAGGGTAAATCTACCGCGCACGGCATGGAAGGACCGGTGTCGTCAACGCAAGAGTGGGAATGGGTATCCGGAGGATTCTTTCTTGAGGGTCACTCGGTCAACAAATCGCCCGCGGGCGACTTTTCGATCATGAGCGTTTTGGGATATGACCCGGAAACCAAAATGTACACCTACAACGCATTCGACAGTTGGGGCGAATCGATCACGGCCAAAGGAAGTGTCAGCGGCGACACCTGGACCTGGATAACCGAGTCGATGATTCAAGGTAAGCCAATCGAGACGCGCTTAACCGAGAAGGAAGTCTCCAAAACGCAATACACACTCAAATATGAATCGTCCACAGATGGCGGCAAGACATGGTCATCCGATCTGGAATCGACGTTTACGAAGGTGGCGGCGACGACGCCTTCGAAGTAGAGATTGAGGAGGGATGGATTTGGGGCGTGTGGCGAACTGCTCCGCGCCCGTAGGTCAGCTGGATAGAGCGAACGCCTCCGGAGCGTTAGGTCGGGAGTTCGAATCTCTCCGGGCGCACCATTTCTTATCCGCCGCCTCATCGTCGCGCAGCTTCACCTTCCCCCTCGACACCCCAAACACACAAAAGCCCCTCGCTTCCGAGAGGCTCCCTGCCGAATCAGAGGAAAGTTGCGCCTTGCAGGCCGATCGGATGCCGCTCCGCGCTTGCTGGCCCGCCCTGCCCGATTTACGCCATCGAGGCGCTGATGTTGGTGAACATCGTGCTCACGACGCTGGCCACGTGAGTGACACTGGAGATGCAAACGAGAGCAATCAAGGAGACGAGCAATCCATACTCGACCAGATCCTGACCTTCCTCGCCGTTCTTCAGTCTCTGAAATTGCGCGTACAGATTCAAAAACAGGCTGTTCATTTGTGACCTCCTTGGTAGTCGGGGATTACCGCTCAGCGGAGGCCGCGGGATGTTGACCGAGGGCCAGCCAGAAATCGAGTCCGCCCCCGGTACCTCCGTCAAAGGCACGTTGGTAACATTGAAACTCGTTACTTTTGCTGACTCAATGACACTTTGGCGTTATTTGCTGGCACTCCTGGGGCATTCCCCGCATCCACGTCCCCGTGCTTCCAGTATCGGGTCCCGCACCCCGTTCGTCCCCACAATGCCTCGTTCCTTGACGCCTGACCCCTGATTTTCTGATCCATGATCCCCAACTCACCCCTTCACTTCTTCACTCGTTCCACATCTTCACACGCCCCCTCGCTTCCTCGCTCCCGTGCTCCCTGCTTTTCCGTCAAGCCCTCCGCCCCCTCATTTCCTTCCATCCCCCACCCAAAGTCCGCTCTACGGTGCCTTTTTTCTCCAAATCTTTGAGGCAGATAGCAGCCTAACCCTCCAGCCGCCGCGCACCCAAAATTTCTCTCGCCAACTTTGCCGATCATTATGCCCGCTTAGCGCACAATGGTCCCATGGTGAAGAGGCAGGGAACAATAGAACAAGGGACCAAGGGAACAAGGGAACGAGAAAAGCCGCTGCCTCAGCATGAAGAGCTAGAAGCTAGGAGCCAGCAGCTAGAAGCTGTTTTTACCCACCCCCCCATGCCTCCGACACCCACCCCCCTACCAATCCGCACCCCACCCCCCCCATACCCTTTTGTGAGACTGTGAATCTGTGAAACTGTGGAGCCAGCCGAATCAACAACTTGCAGCCACAGTTTCACAGTTTCACAGTCTCACAGTTTCGTTTTTCTCGATCTCGGCAGAATTCTCGATCTCGCGCTAAACTTCCGCGCCGCGAATTGCAGCTGAAAGCTGAAGGCTGAGAACTGGGAACTAAGAACTGGAAACTGTATCGGAATGGTGGACGCGGAAGGAATCGAACCTTCAACCTGTCGGTTAAGAGCCGAATGCTCTGCCAGTTGAGCTACGCGTCCTTGGGGTTCAAAAAGCCGCGCCAGTGACTTTCTTGCGCGACTACAGGCGGAGCAGAAAATCGCATCCGCACCTTGAAAAATATACCACAGACTCAGCGCGGTTCCCAACCGCGGCGCACTGTTCAATGCGCTAGCTCTTCAGCGCCACGCGAATGTGCAGCTCTTTCAACTGCTGCTCGCTCACAGGTGTAGGCGCATCGGCCATCAAATCGATGGCCTTCGCCGTCTTTGGGAAGGCAATCACTTCGCGCAAATTGCTCGCGCCGGCCAGCAGCATCACAATGCGATCGAGGCCCAGCGCAATGCCGCCATGCGGAGGAGTTCCGTATTCGAGCGCATCAAGAAAGAACCCGAACCGCGCGCGAGCCTCTTCGTCGCTGATTCCCAGCGACGCAAAAATCTGCTGCTGCACATCCTTGCGGTGAATACGAATCGATCCCGATCCGAGCTCCAATCCGTTCATCGCTAGGTCATAGCAGTTTGCGCGCACGCTCGCCGGATCGCTCTTGAGGTTCGCCATGTCGGCTTCGATTGGCGCAGTGAACGGATGGTGCGCGGGCATCCATTTCGCCGAAGCCAGGTCGTACTCGAACATCGGAAAATCGGTGAGCCACATCGGATGGAACGCCTGGCTGCCATCGATCAGCTCGCTCGCGGCGCCACGTTCGGCCGTGTTTTGCCCTGCCACGTTTCGTGCAGCCGCGTCTTGCACTACCTCGTCGGTAACCTTGAACGCACCGTGCCTGTCCGCATACTTCTTCGCCAGCTCGGCGCGGTAATTGCCCGCCGCCGCGTACACGTTGATCTCGCGTTCCGAAAGCCGCCCGGGAAATTTGGTGTCGCTGGCCTTGATGTGGTGTGCCGGGTCGCCCGCAACCACGATCACGAAGTCCGCACCCGCCGCGCCCGCCAGCTCGCGCACCTTCGCGGCAGCTTCAGGAAAGCTCTTTGCCAGCCGCTTGAAATCGTCAATGAACTTCGCGCCCTTCTTCTGGTCGAAGAGCGGGTGGTTGTCTTCGCGCTCCTTGCGGCTCAGCTCGCCCACGCTGGGAATGCGCAACGCGACCACGGGCAGCGCGGGATCGATCTGCAAGGTGGCCAGCGCGTCGCCGGTAAACGCCGGCCGCACGTCGGTGAGCCCCGGCAGCCGCAGGTCAGGCTTGTCGGTCCCGTACTGGCGCATGGATTCATCGTAGGAAATGCGCGGGAAAGGAATCGGCAGATCGATGCCTGCCGCCGCAAAACCCGCCTTCATAAACTGCTCGACGACGCCGAAGACCGTCTCCTGCTTCGGGAAGCTCATCTCCAGATCAACCTGCGTGAATTCCAATTGCCGGTCGGCGCGCAAGTCCTCGTCGCGGAAGCAGCGTGCTATTTGAAAATACCTGTCGAAGCCCGAGATCATCAGAATCTGCTTGAAGATCTGGGGCGATTGCGGCAAAGCGTAGAACTCGCCGGCATGAACGCGGCTGGGCACCAGAAAATCGCGAGCGCCCTCGGGCGTGGACTTGGTCAGAATCGGCGTTTCGATCTCAAGAAAGCCTTGCTTGCTCAGGCTCTCGCGAATGGCCAGCGTAATCTCATGCCGCAGCTTGAAGTTGTGCTGCATCTCGGGGCGCCGCAGATCGATGTAACGGTATTTGAGCCGCACTTCCTCGTTCTGGATGGCCTCTTCGGAGGGCGAAAACGGCGCCAGCCGCGTGTCGTTCAGAACGCGAATCTCCGAGGCCTCAATCTCGATCTCGCCGGTCGGCATTTTAGGGTTGATCGCGTCCTTGTCGCGCAGCCGCACCTTGCCCACAGCAGCCACCACGTACTCGGGGCGTACCTCCTCGCCCTTCGCATGGCCATCGGGAATCAGGTCGTGATCCAGGACTACCTGCGCTATTCCTGTGCGGTCGCGGAGGTCGAGAAAGATCAGGTTGCCGTGGTCGCGGCGCCGGTTCACCCAGCCCATCAGCACCACTTGCTTGCCCGCATCGGCGGCGCGCAACGTGCCGCACATGTGGGTTCGTTCGAGATTCCCTAAAAAGTCGAGCACTCCCAGAATCCTTCTACTCGCCTGCGGGCCGGGCCAGATATGCGGCCAGCTCCGCGCGAGGAACCTTTGTTTGTGTACCTGTCGTGAAGTCCTTCACTGTCAGGATACCGGATTGGTGCTCGTCTTCGCCGAGGATGACGATGCGGCGCGCAATCTTGTCGGCCGCCTCAAACGACTTCTTCAATCGGAAGCTGCCGTCTCCTAGCTCGACGCGCAGACCGGCTCGCCGCAACTCCCGCGCCAGAACCAGCGCGGCTGCGTTGAGGCTCTCGCCGAGTGACGCGATATAGGCATCAGCCTTTGCCGCGGGCGCAGGAGCCTGCGTGGACTCCAGCGCCTGCAGCGTCAGCACCAGCCGGTCGAGACCGATCGCGAAGCCGATCCCTGGCGCCTTCGGTCCGCCGATCGCCTCACTCAATCCGTCATAGCGTCCGCCGCCGAGCAGCGCGTTCTGCGCGCCTAATCCTCCATGCGTAAACTCGAACGTCGTCCGCGTGTAGTAATCCAGTCCGCGCACCAGCCTCCGATTCAACTTGTAGGGCACGCCTGCTGCATCCAGAGCCGCGGTCACCTGGGCGAAGTGGTCCTTCGAGTCCTTCCCCAGCGAGTCGCCGATCTTGGGCAGGCTCTCGATAATCGGCTGGTCCTCCGGCACTTTGCAGTCGAGCACGCGCAAGGGATTGGTCACGGCGCGCCGCTGGCAGTCACCGCACATTTTCGGCGCGACATCGACGAGCGCCGCGCGCAGCACGTCACTGTATTTCGCTCGATCCGCTGCCGACCCCACGGAATTCAGCTCGAGCGTCCAGCCCGTAATTTCCAACTCTTGCAGCAGCGTGGCGAGCATCTCCAAAACCTCCGCATCGCGCAGCGGCGATTCGCTCCCTGACGACGGCGGCCCAATGACCTCGGCGCCGATCTGCCAGAACTGCCGGTAGCGGCCCTTCTGCGGACGCTCGCGCCGGAACTGCGGCCCGACGTAATAGAGCTTCTGCAACTGGCCGCTTTCGCCGAGGCCGTGCTCGATGTAGGCGCGCACCACGCCGGCTGTGTTCTCCGGCCTCAGCGTCAGCGACTGCGTCTTCTCCGACTGCGCGCGGGCGCGATCCTCCCACGTGTACATCTCTTTCGAAACAATATCCGTCTCTTCGCCCACGCTGCGCGCGAACAGCCCCGTGTCTTCGAAGATCGGTGTGCGAATCTCCCCGAAGTTGTAGCGGGCAAAGACCTGGCGCGCGGTCGCCTCAATAAGGTTCCAGAGCTCCGTCTCCGGCGGCAACAGATCCCGCGTCCCGCGCACAGCTTTTACGGTGGCCATAACCTATCTAGTCTAAATGGCCACAACACGCTGCCAAAGAGCGGAAATTCAGCGTACTCCTTGTGCTATCCGAGGACCTTGTCCGCGATCCTCAACCACCAGGCCGAAGCGCTCGCGTAGGTGTGAACGACAAACATCTGGCAGACAATCAACACCGGCAGCGAGACCAGGTACACCTTATGAATGCGCCGGTTCACTACGAGATCGCGCACAACGCCGAGAAGAATCACCCCGTCGAGGCACCAGAAGTAGAGGTTGTGATTGAAAATGTAGTCGATGCGGCCAAACGCGGCGTCGAGCAGGCCGCAGGTGGCGATGAAAATCAGCTGGCGATGCAGTTCCGATTTCTTCCGCCACAGAACCGCCAGGCTGAAGAGAATCGCAAACGCAACCATGTCGTACCAGGGAACAATCAGAAACGAGTCGACGCCCGTCTCGTGAAGGGTATGGATATCGAAGCGCCCCATCACGATTGACGTGGTAATGCCGAGCGGCACCATCACCGTGGCCAGCCCCAGACCGAACCAACCGAAGAACCGGTGCCACTTCACGTTGTGCGTGCGAACCAGCGCCGACTGAAAAATGAAGAACAGCACCCACGCTGAAAACGCGCTGCCATGAAACCAAAGCAGTAGCGGCCGCGGCGGAGCAGCATGGAGTAGATTCTGGTCGACCGTGTGGCTGAATCCCCAAACGACAATCGCAGCCACAAGCAGCGACATCGCGAAGTAGAAATACTTGTCGATGAGTCCGCCGCGCCCAGTAAAGTGAACCGCCGGACGCACACTCGCGCCTTGAGACACAGTTGCCATCGTCAAAACCTCGCTTTGAGTTCTTTAGGAAACCGGGGCCGCGCCGATGCAGCGGGGGGAAGTAGCGCAAGCCTAGCACAGGGAACTTTTGAGGCTCAACGGAAAAGTGTGCGCCGGCCGAGAGCGGTTATCGGCAGCGCCTTCATCGCTCGATTTCAACGCGCAAGCAAGGCTTGGGGGGGAGCGCGCGCACCTTTGGCTGCTGAGTATAAGAAAAGACGCCTTTGGCCGCCGGAATCGACCCAATTAGTACAAAGGTAACCAATAGTGAAGACCTAAAGATGCCGGTACGACTATCGTTGGATTACCGTCGACTCTCAATACATATACAAAGGTAACTATGCGACCTTGAGTCTCTACTCTCGGATTGGGCCTGGAAGGGCACGGCCACACATGCTTCCTCGGGCTACAAGTCGGCAGCGCCCCACCGCTGGTCACGTTCTTTCCGACCGCTCTTGGTGCGCCGGGTTCAGCAATCCGGGCGAGTCAATGTCGCACGGAGAGGCCGCGAACGGAGCCGCACATGCAACGCCTGACTGAACCAATTGTCCGCACTCTTTGTTATCAAGTGCCCATCACTATCGATCAAAAAAGTTGCGATCTTCCCCGCAAGAAATCAATTCCCCTCACTTCATTTGCACGGGTTCTCCGTCCGCTGGCGGGCCTGGCACTGTTGCTGACTGCCGCTGGCGCACACGCGCAGTTCGGCTCGCAGCCTGTGGGAGCAACGACAGGCAATCAAGGCGTCACGGTCACGGCGACGTTAGGGGGCACGGTCAGCAGCGTTGAAATTCTTACGTTGGGCTCGCCCTCCGGTGATTTCGCGACAGGCACGGGCACGTCAAACTGCGCATCGGCCACGCTGGCTCAGAGCGCCACATGCACGGAATGGATCACATTCACTCCCGCCAAACCCGGCCTCAGATTGGGCGCGGTAGTCCTCGTTGGCACGCCCTCCGGCGGCTCGGGCCAATCTGTCCTGGGCACCGCATATCTTTCCGGCACTGGGGTCGGCGGTTTGGGTGTGTTGGTGGCGGGCAACCTGCTGCCGGTGGCCGGCCAACTTGGTCTCTATACCTCGGTGGGTGACAATCAGCCGGCCACGCAGGCCGAGCTTTACCTTCCCAGCGGCATCGCCCTCGATGGAGCCGGTAACCTGTATATCGCCGACAGCCTGCACAACCGCATCCGCATGGTGTGCGCCAGCGCAACGAGCGCCATCATTCGGGGAACCACCTGCGCGGGAGCTGGGATTATCTCGACCATCGCCGGCAACGGCAATCCCTCCTACACAGGCGACAGCGGTCCGGCGGCAAGCGCCACTCTGAACGATCCCGGCGATGTGGCCATCGATGGCGCGGGAAATCTCTACATTGCAGACAGCGGCAACAACGTGATCCGCATGATCGCTCCAGCCACGGGCGTCATCACCACCATCGCCGGCAACAACGGGGGCACGGTTTGCGGCTCGAGCAGCGATGCGGTCGGCGACGGCTGCCCAGCCACGCAGGCGACGCTCAATCAGCCTGAAGGCATCACCCTCGACGCCGACGCAAAGCTCTATATCGCCGACACCAATAACCATCGCATTCGCGAAGTGAGTTCGGCCACCGGCGTCATTTCCACCATCGCGGGCAACGGCGTCACCAACGGCAACGGTACGGGCGGCTACAACGGCGACGGAATCGCAGCTACGAGCGCGAAGCTCAACTTTCCCTATGCCGTGGCCTTCGATGCTGCCGGAAATATGTACATTCCCGACTCGGCGAACCACCGCATCCGCGAAGTGACGGCGGTTGGCGGAGTCATTACGCCGGCCAGCACCATCTCCACCCTTGCAGGCACCGGAAATGCGGGCCCTACTCCCTGCACGGCCACGCCGGTCGCCGCCAACCAGGCAAACGTGTGGTCGCCTTCGGGTGTTGCTGTTGATGCCGCGGGCAATGTCTACATCGCCGAAACACAAAACGCCGCTATCCGCAAGGTCAGCGCCACCACCGGCCTCATCTCCACGCTGGCCGAAAACGGTTGTGGTGATTTCTACTCCGGCGGTCAATTTCAGCCTGTGCAGCTTTACGGCCCGGTCGGTCTCTACCTTGACGGCAGCGGTGACCTCTACGTTGCTGACACGCTGGATATGGTCGTCCGCGAGATTCAGGGTAACTTCGCTGCACTCGATTACGCCACGCCCATTCGCCAGGGCAACACCTCCGCAACCCAGGACGAGACCGCCGAAAATGACGGCAATGCCACGCTCGACCTGACTGCTATCGTTCCCGCCACCAACGCGGCTGTCGATTCTGCGGTCGCGAACTCCTGCACCAACGGCGAGTCGCTGGCCGTCAACTCCGATTGCACGATTGGCGCGGTCTTTGCGCCGGCTGCGTCTCCAACGCTGCCAAGCAATCAAACTGAAACGCCGAACATCGACGTCACCGAGGATGCCCAGCCCAGCGTTTCCGCCGCGAGCTCGCCGCTCGACATCGAGCTGGTCGGTACCGCCGAGCCCGTCAACTCCACCACCACTACGTTGGCCTCAAATCCCGATCCCTCCGGCTTCGGGCAAAATGTCACCTTCACCGTCACGGTGGTCACGGGCGCGGGAACTGGAAACCTTACAGGAACCGTCAGCATCGCCGACGCCTTCGGTGGCACTACGACCACCCTGGCCTCGGGTCTTGCGCTCAATGCATCGGGCGTCGCCACCTTCTCCACTTCCTCGCTCGCTGTTGGCCTGCACTCCATCGTCGCCACTTACGCCGGCGACACAGTGCACTTCACCAGCTCGTCGGCGCCGGCGATTATCCAAACCGTTCTTGAAGGCACCTCGACCACCTTGACCTCAACCGCGAATCCATCCGCGATTGGTCAGAGCGTCACCTTCACGACCACAGTGTCCGTCTCCGGCGGCGGAGGCGTCACCCCCAGCGGCACAGTCAGTTTCATCGACGGAACAACCGTACTGACCACTCAGGCGATCAATGCCGGTGGCGGCGCGATGTATACCACTTCGACGCTGACAGCCGGCATCCACCAGATCACGGCGGTCTATAACGGCGATGCCGCCAAGCAGATTCAGGGAAGCACATCGACAGTCCTCAACCAGGACGTGCAGGCGCCCACCACCGCAACGTTGACCTCAAGCCTCAACCCGTCGAACTACGGCAACTCCGTCACATTCACCGCAACCATTCCTCCCGGCGGCACAACGGCGCCCACCGGCACGGTGAGTTTTCTCGATGGCGCCGCGAAGATTGGCACTGGAACGCTCGGCGGCAATCCGGGCGTCGCCACCTTCACCACTGCGGCCCTCAACATGGGCACGCACATCATCACTGTGAACTATTCAGGCGACTCGTCTAACGGGCCAAGCAGTTCTTTGCCATTGAGCCAGGTGGTGAAGCAGGCGCAAACCGCAACCACCGTCACCGCTGTTCCCAGCCAGGGAATTGCCGGTGGACCGGAGACGATCACGGCAACCGTCAAAGTGACCGTAGGCTCGGGAACGCCAACGGGCACAGTCACTTTCACCTCGGGAACCACGCAACTAGGCAGCGCTCCTCTCAGCGCAGGTGGAACCGCAACGATCACCCCGGCATTGGCGCAGGGAAGCTATCAGATCGCGGCCACCTTCAGCGGCGACTCCAACAATTTGGGCAGCGCGTCGGCACCTCTCGCGCTTACCGTAGTGCAAGCCACCACGCAGACCGCGCTCACCGTTTCGCCCAGCCCCGCGCTCGTTCAAGTGCCCATCACATTCACCGCCCAGGTGTTGAGTAACGGCGGAACTCCCACCGGCGGCGTCAACTTCCTCGCCAACGGAAGCGTGATCGGCGCCGGAACGGTGAACGCGTCGGGAAAGGCGACGTTCACCACCGCAACATTGGCCGCGGGCATTTACTCGATCACGGCAACCTGCATCGGCGACGCCAACAATGGCAGCAGCAGTTCGTCGCCCACATCGCTCACCATTTCGCTGGCCACCACCGCCACCGCAATCACCGTCACTCCCAACTCCGCGCTGGTCGGGGCGGCTATCACCATCACCGCCAAGGTCACCGGCAATGGTGGGACGCCGACCGGAAGCGTGAACTTCATCGCCAATGGAACCACGCTTAACACCGCAACTCTCACCCGGGGAAGCGCCAGCTTCACCACTTCCACGCTAGCTCCCGGAACCTACACCGTCACGGCGAGCTACCTCGGCGACGCAGCCGACTCGCCCAGCACCGCAAATTCAATCAGCGAAGGCGTCGGCCTCATTCCCACCTCCACCAGCCTGGGCTCCTCGGTGACCGCCGGCCCGCCTGCGCAGGTCGTTCTGGTAGCGACAGTTCTCAATAATGGCGCGGGAATTCCGCCCACCGGCACCGTCACCTTCATGAGCAACACCACTCAGGTCGGTTCGGCCACATTGAACGCGAGCGGCGTGGCGACAAACACCCCGAATTTAACCGCCGGCGTCAGCTACAACATCGTCGCCATGTATAGCGGAGACGCGGATCATAGCCCCTCCTCCTCGCCCACAATCCCCGTTTCAGGCACGCCAACCCTGTTCAGCCTGGGAGTGGAGCCTTCCAGCGTGACCATGGCGACCTCGCAGAACGCCACCGTGACCGTAAACCTCAACTCCAACGGGAACTTTGCTGACACCATCGGATTAGGCTGCGCCTCGCTGCCCGCTGGAGTCTTCTGCCACTTCTCCAGCCCCAACGTGAAGCTCACGGCTGAGGGCTCTACGAGCGTTCAACTCACCATCGACACAAATAGCCCGTTGAGCGGGGGCTCCTCGACCATGAACTCCTCGCCGGGGAATTCGAAGTTGTCATTAGCCGGGCTCTTCCTGCCCTTCAGCGTCCTTTTCGGATTTATCTTCTGGCGCCTGCGCGGACGCAACCCCGGAATCTTCAACACGGCCATGGTCCTTCTGCTTTCTGCCGCCGCGCTGCTGGCCACCGGATGCAACAGCTACTCCGTGAACACAGCCGCGCCCGGCAATTACGTCATCCAGGTAACCGGCACCGGCGCAAGCACCAACGCACAGGAATATCAGAACGTTTCGCTCAGCATTACCAAATAGTTCCAGAGGCGGAGGTCGTCGCCGAGCGGGCGCGGGAGAAAGATGAAGCTTTTGCATGATTTGAATCTTTGGCGAAACGGAAAGTCGGGTTTGCGGGTTCGGTTGGCCGCGCTTTTCCTACTGGCGACCCTCATCGGATGCATCGGGCCGCGTTCGTCGCGCGCGCAGGTTGTCGCTCCCGGCGACCAGGGAGGGGCCAGGTTGTCGGTGGGCGCCTTGGGCTCTGCATACACGCTCCAGTACGGCCAGCGGAAGATGGCCGGCATCGCGGGATTCGTCGATCTCGACACCAAGCGCCGCTTCGGCATCGAGGCCGAAAGCCGCTGGCTGGAGTACCACCAGACCGCGAACGTCCACGCCGAAACCTATTCGATCGGCGGCCGCTACCACTTCGACGTCGGCCGCTTTCAGCCCTACGCCAAGGGCTTGGTCGGCTTTGGCGACTTCAACTTCCCGTACAACTACGCCAACGGGCGCTACCTCGTGGTCACTGCGGGCGGCGGATTGGACTACCACTGGACGCACAGAATCTACGTGCGCGCCGTCGACTTCGAATATCAGGATTGGCCCCAGTTCACCTTTGGCAACATGAATTCCTTCGGTGTCAACGCGGGCCTTCGCGTGCGCATCTTCTAAAGTGTCGCTTCCGGCTCAACCCCCCGCTGAGTTCCCGCCACATAGGAGATGGAGAGGACGACCGGCGCAACCACGAACGCGGCGACCAGTCTCGGAATGCGGCGAAAATCATCCAAAAGCGAGCAGCCTCGGCCCGTCAGAAACACTCCACGCCGCATCACGAACAAATGGAAGAGAGCAGAGACTCCGGTAAACAGACTCACCGCGATCGTCGCTCGCGCGGGAACCGCCGCGCCCACCGCGCGATGTGCCAGCCAATCGAGCACCTGTGCAAGCGCGGGAACGCCGGCGGCCACGATCGCATTGCCCAACAGCCTTGAACGCAGCCCGAGAGCCCTTTGCTGCAATCCCGCATAAACGCCGGCGGTCAGCGTAACATAGGCAATCTCAACCAGCACAATTGAAAGGCGGCCGTGCGGGCCAGAGCGCCTCAGCGCCGCAAGGTAAACCAGCGATCACGCAGTTGCGCTCAGCAGCGCGCACTTCCAGTTCCAACACGAAAGCACATGCGCGCGAAAAGAGGACCTTGTGCCTGGGGGCATAACCCCATATTGGCCGGCTCATGCGAACACGGCGTCAAGGCATGGTTACAAAGGGGTTGAGATCGCCCGCGTACCGTAATCAGGTAGATTCCACCCGTGCATCAGCCGAATCGTGACTCAGGTCACGGTCCGCGGCGAGACTCTGCCGATAATCTCAAGGCGAGGGCGCCAACCACAACGCGCCCGCAATCGAGGAGCAAGATTTCCATGGCTTATGTCGTCACCGATGCCTGCACCAAGGATTTTGTTTGTGTGGCCGAGTGCGCCACTGCCGCCATTGCGCCCGCTCAGGGCGATTCCGCGGCAGCAACCGTCTCTCAGGTCTATATCAACCCCGATGAGTGCATCGACTGCGGCAACTGCGCCTCCATCTGCGCGCAGAACGCCATCTTCTCGCTCGACGAGCTACCAGCCGACAAGGCACAATTCGCCGAGGCAAACCGGAAATACTTCAACTAGACGAGAGTTTCTTCCCAGCCCACCGGAACTCCTCGTAGCTTCCTCGCTCCGCGATTAGTTCTGCGCGGGCGCGGGCGTTTGTGCCGGCGTTGGAGCTGGAGCCGCCGGAGTCGCCTGCGGCGCAAGCGGAACTGCGCCGGGAGCCGGCGTCAATGGCTTCAGCTCATCCGAGGGAGTACTTGGCGCGATCAACTTTACCGGAAGCGTCAGCGTCTCCTGGCTGGCTGGATCGTCGCGCAACTTTAGATAGAGGATGCCTTTCACTGGGTGTGGCACAACGAGCTCCGTTCCCGTAAACCCCGGCGGCACGCTCACCGGGTTATCGAACGTTGCTGTTGCCGAAAACGACGTCGCCAGAAAAAGGTCGGTGCCGCTCAACAAGCAAGGCTTGGCCGCCGCGCGTGGGCAGCGCAGCTCCTTGAACCCAGGAATGCGCACGAGCGTTCCCAGTGGAACCCAGTCTCCGGCCGCGCCGTCCGCGGAAATAGCGCGCACGCGCACCGGTCCAAAGGCGGATGAGCCGAATCGCGCCAGCGGTTCCAGATTGGCCACCGCCGTCTGCGCATCCTGGAGCATCAAGCCACCGTCGCCTAATGCGAGGGTTGTGTCAAAGCTTGAGTCGGCTGCCGCTACTTCCACTTTTTCGTCGCGTGGAAATTCGGCCGGGACATCGGACTTGAGAAAGAAGACCAGCCGCCCCTCCACCGGCAAGTCGTCAGGCCTGCTCATCTCCACCGGCGAAGGCGCGGCAGCGTCCTTCTGAACGCCTTCGCTCAGCAGCGTCACCTGGGGTCGTGGCGGATCCACCGTGACTGGCGCTTTCAGCGTGCGCCCATCCTTCAGGTCCACCAACGCGACATAATGTTCGCTCGCTTTCAAGCTGACCGTCGGCCCCGCTGCGTCCATCTGTAACTGATCAAGATTCTCCACTCTGTTCAGGCTGGAGGGCGTGAAACTGACGCCGTCAACCTGAGCTGTTGCCACCTCATCCAGCCGCGTGCCCCTGAGCAGCGCTGTTTTGTCTCCGGAGTTCAGATTCAATCCATCCAGCGCCGCCGCAGCGGCGTATGCGACCATTCTCACTCGATCCGGCTTGGCCAGCCCAAACTGGTTAACCTCTAAGTTCACCGGTCCCGGCCCCGCGTCCTTCAGCGGGATCGTGATCTCGAGTTCGTCAGGCTTGGGCGAATTCCATCCCAAAGTGACCGCCGGGGCTTCATCGATCTGGGCCGCCACATTCGCCACGCAATCCGAGGTTTCGCCATCGAGTTCAATGATGTCGTCGCGGCCCACAACCAGGGCTGATCGATCCGCAGCATTGACGCTCCATTTTCCCGGCTGTGCAGTCACCAGTTGGAATTGCGGGCCCTCCCAATCGTCAAAGCCCCATTTGCCTCGAACCTCGCCCCTCAGTTCGCCGTCGGGTAGTGCGGGAATCTTCTCGCGGGGAATCAGTCCTCCCCTCTCCGCGTCGACGTCGACTGGAATGTCAACTGACTGCCCCTTCGCGCTCGCCTTCGCACCCACGGGCTCCACATGGAGAACCAGATCGTGAGCCAGCTCCGTTGCAAAGACCAGTGGCGCTCCCTCTGCGGGCAGCACCAATCCCGGCTTAAGCGCGCAGAAATCCTCCTCAGGGTTCACAGGGTGCAAAGGTTCCGGCCTCGCCGCTCCGATCGGAGGCAGTGCCACCACAACAACCGACATTGGATTGCGGAACGAGGGCGGCATGTTCAGCCGCAGGTTCAGGCTGTCGGCCTTGGGCAGGGCCAGCGCCGGAATGTATTGGAAGTGCGCGGTATGCAACGACGAAAGAATCTTCGCCATATCCACTACCGCGCCCACGTAAGGACTGTAGAGGCCGCCCCCGGCCATGGCCGTTGAGCTGATCTGGTTCATCAGGTCCAGAGTGCTCCCGTTTACCAGCTGGCCCACCAGCGACTGCGCATTGGCTTCGTCGAGCACCATGCCCTCCGAGTTCTGCGATAGGCACGAAGCCTGCTCCTCGAGTGGTTTCTCAAAGCATCTTTCATTGAGCTTGATCCCCAAACTGCGCGCCGCCATCTCTGTGCGTGCCTTCAGAGCCTCGGGATCGAACTGGCTGCTCACCTTCACATCGGCCAGGTAGGCCTCCAGCCGCATCCGCTCCCAACTTGCCGCCTGCAGATCCTGTGCGGCGCGCACAAACGAGCCTGGCCGGCCGCGCACCGCGCTACGTAAGGTGTCAAAGTCGCCCCCCGTCTCCGGCGCAAGAAACAGCAGGGCCTGTTGTGCTCCTTCGGGAACGGTGACAAACACGCCCTCTTCGCGTGAATCCCGGGTCCAGGTCTCCACGCGCGTAAACCAATCCGGCGGCGGAGGGTTGGTGGAACCGCGCAGAAAGGCGACCACTAGCACAAAATGGGTCGCCTGGCTATCCGGCAACGCGGGATGGATCCACAGTCGATCGCCGGGCAGCAGGTTTGGCACCTCTGAAATCGGCAGCGTAACCGCTCCGCGCTTCACGTGAATATCGACTTTGGGACCCGAGAGATCGAAGGGCTGACCGTCGGCGTGCAGGATTTGTGACGCTACCCAAAGACAAAAAAACAACGGCAGACAACGGCGCATGTACTCTATTCTACGAATCCCGGCGTCCGATGTGAGCGATGCGTGTCCGCGGAGTGCCCGGGGCAAACCCGCTCGGTGTCATTGAGTTTCATGCCTCGATAGGGCGCTGGGGACTGTTCCCGGCTAGATTCCTCCCACGAAATCCACTTCAAATAATTGTTGTCATGTCGTAAGACCATGCCTATGATGAATCATTAATTGTAGCTGCAACGGTTTTGTGGGGCCATTTTACCCGTCGGCTGGAAAGGTGCAGCGGGACCCTATCCAGTTGTACCCACTCAAACACAATTCTCCTTCAGCTTTAAACCAAGGCCATTGAATCGGCGCGGCGCTTCCCTCAGCAAATAGCCACGGCGCGCGAAGGCAAGAATGGCCGGATCTGAAGGCGAAACGCCTTAATATCGCATTTTTGTTGCTCAGAATAGAGGAATTAAAGCTCGCCTTCCTCAGTTCAAAGAGCGTCTTGGGACTCATAAATCGAAGGCAGCCGCGTGATGCGTGCCGAGCAGCTCCGAGCCGTAAGTGAAATTCGGCCGGTGAATGTGCTGGCTCTGTAACGGCAGGCGGCAATAGAGGGAGAAAAGATGAAATCGACAAGATCTGCGCAGAACTCTGTGGAAAACGGCGTCCTGACTATCCCTGCCGCTGAAGAAATGATCGAAGAAGCATTGAATGAGCTGGCCTATTCGCAGGATCCCGGTTTGGTGCGGGTGCTCCGCTTTCTCGCGCCTCCCGGCTATCAGGCCATCGTGGAACTTTGCAGCGAAAGCGGCCGCAGCAAACGCCGCAACGCTCTCGCCGATACCTGGTCGCCCGAGGACGACGAGGTGCGCATCTACTTTGAGCGCATCGATGGCGAGGAGCCGTCTTCGCGTCTCAGCCGTGCGTCGCGTCCCATCGCCAGTCGCGCCGCGGAGGAAGAAGGCGAAATAGATGAGGTGTCGCCCGCCGATCTCGACGTCCGCGTCAAGGAGCTCTGCGCGGCGCTAGCCGAGGCCGAGCGCGGTGGCCACGCCTTCATTGCGCTCAAGTGGTTCCGCGATTCCTTCCTGCCGCGCAAGGCATTTCGCTGGAACCAGCATCCTGAAACCCGGCAAGTCGTGCTGGCCGAAGCCATCCAGCGCGGCGTCGTCCTCACTAGCAAAATCGCCAACCCCAAAACCCCGGCCTACCCCACGACAACCATCCGCCTCAACCGTGCCGAGGCCGGCATTCCTGAGGAGGCGCAGCGCTTCCATCCAATTGAAGTGCAAGGAGAGCCGGTAGGTGCCGCCATCGATGAGGATCGGGGGAGCCAGTGAGCCTCTATTTTCTTGAGACTACGGCCTTCGCCAGGCTGTTTGTGCGCGAGCCCGGAACCGATGCGCTCATCCGTCTCATGGAAACTGTGGAAGACAATCGTAAGCTCATCTCTGCAGCAAGTCCCCTCGAAGTGTATGCGGCCATCAGGCGGCGCGAACGATCCGGCCAAATCGCGCCGGAGGCCGCCGCCGCCGCGCTCGAGCTTCTGCGCGTGGAGTCCGCCCGCATGGTGCAACAGCCCCTGAATCCAGGCGTCCTTGAAAGCGCGCGGCAGCTCCTTGACCGCACTTCGCTTCGTTGGCCCGAGGCCCTGCAACTTGGCTCTGCCCTCACCGCCCGCGACATGTTCCCCGGCACTGCGATTACCTTCGTCGCCGCCTCGCCGGCCCTGCTTGATGCCGCAAAGATGGAAGGGCTCGAATCTTTTGACCCCGTAAATCTCCCCTCGCACACCGCCTAAACCGCGAAAGGGGCCCGGTAGCGCGGCGCGAGCCACACTTCCTCACATCAAAACTCTCCCCAGGCAGCAATTCCGATCCCCTGCACTCTACTCGCGACCAAGTTCTTCCATCGCAAAGCGTCAGCTCTCAGCTTTTGGTCTTCTTCTCGCCGATGCCCACAAAATCTTCGCAAACGGAGCGCGGGGTTTCGCTCAGGCCTGTCCGGGAGCGACCCGCTGAAAGCTAGTCGCTGGAAGCTAGCGGCTATTATCATCTCCGCATACCGTTTTCACGCCCAGGTGACTTCATGACCATCCCCGCGTCCCCCGCGCGCGACTCCAAATCGCAATTGCGCAAGACCATGGGTTTCTGGGATGTGCTGCTTTTCAACATTGCAGCGGTGCTGGGGCCGCGCTGGATAGCCGCCGCCGGACACAACGGCACTTCGTCCATCAGCTTGTGGGTTCTGGCCGCTCTCTTCTTCTTCGTCCCCGGCGCGCTTGTCATCAACGAGCTCTCGTCTCGATTTCCCGAAGAGGGCGGCCTTTACGCATGGGCGCGCGACGCTTTCGGTCCGTTTCACGGATTCGTCGCCGGATGGACCTACTGGATCTACACCGTCTTCTACTTTCCCGGTCTGCTGCTCGCCAGCGCATCCATGTCCGCCTATATCTCCTCCAACCACGGCGCCGCCCTCGCGCAAAACCGCTCCTTTCTGCTCTGGGTTTCGCTCGCCCTGCTGGTGATTGCCGTGGTGTTGAACATCATCGGCCTGAATATTGGCAAATGGCTGCAGAACGCCGGAGGAGTGGGAACGTATGTGCCGTTGCTCATGCTGGTCGTCGTGGCTGTTGCCGTATGCGCGCGTCACGGCTCCGTTACGCATTTCACCCTGGCCAACATGATGCCCGCCTGGAACTGGGACACGGTTAACTTCTGGTCGCAAATCGCTTTTGCGTTTACCGGCCTCGAGCTGGTCTCGTGCATGGCAGAGGAAGTGCACAATCCGCGCAAGACATTGCCGCGCGCTGTTTTCGGCGCCGGGGCGCTCATTGCCCTCATGTACATTGCAGGGACCTTTGCCGTGTTGTCCCTCGTTCCCGCCGACAGCATCGATTCCAAAAGCGGCGTCTTTCAAGCCATCTCAGTTGGCTCCGTTGCGCTCCGCATTGGATTCTTTGGCGTAATTGCGGCCATTCTCGTCACCGCGGGCAATGCGGGCGGAATCGGCAGCACCGTAGCGGGCGTCGCGCGCGTACCCTTCCAAGTGGGCATCGATCGTTATCTGCCCGCCGTCTTCGGCAAAATCCATCCCCGGTGGAAGACGCCCTACGTCTCGATCCTCGTGCAGGCCATCATCTCCGGTGCAGTACTGCTGTTGAGCCAGATCAACGAATCTACCCGCGGCGCCTATCAATCGTTGGTCGACGTCGCCATCATTCTCTACTTCATTCCTTTTCTGTACATGTTCGCGGCGGTCATTAAGCTGGTGAGCCGCAAAGACCGCTCTGAAAACCCGCATGCCGTGCTCGTGCCCGGCGGAATCCTGGGCGTGTGGATCTGCGGCGGCCTCGGCTTCTTCGTGGTCCTTGTAGGCATTTTCGTTTCTCTCGTTCCTCCTGGCGACTCCGCCAACAAGGTCGCATTCGAGCTCAAGGTGGCCATTGTCACCGCCATCTCGATCCTCATCGGTTTGCTCCTCTACTGGCGCGGCGCAAGGGCGAAATTGAGGTAGATCGACGCTCGGCTGGCGTAGATTGCTCAACCGGTCTCACAACAGCAAGTTGAAACGTCGAGTCCGCCGCTCAGCTCCTGGCCTTCCCCGGCCTATAAGACGGATCGAATTCCACGCGGTTGCGGCCGTTGCGCTTTGCCTGGTAGAGAGCCTTGTCGGCGCGGCGAATTAGATCGTCGATCGTGGTTCGATCGAGCCATGGCCACGCAACGGTCACTCCGAAACTGCAAGTCACGTTGATCTCCGTTCCATTGCAATCGAAAGGCCGCCCGGCGAGCACATCCACGAGCTCCTGTGTCCGCGCTGGATTTTTCGCGGCGTCGTAACCCGGCAAGATGATGAGGAATTCTTCGCCGCCATACCGGCCCACCGCGTCGTATCCACGCATCAATCCCACCAGGCGAAGGGCCGATTCGCGCAGCACGAAGTCGCCGCAAAGATGGCCGTAAGTGTCGTTGACGGCCTTAAAATGATCCAGGTCGCCGACGATTACGCTGAGCACCGTGCGCTGCCGCGTCGCGCGCTCTAATTCGCGGGCCAATTGTTCCAGAATCGCGCCTCGGCTCCACAGTCCGGTGAGCGAATCGTGTGCCGCCTGGAATTGCAGGGCCTCACGCGCCCTCATTAGCCCCTGTTTCTCGATCTCCAGTTGCGCAGTTCTTTCCACCACCAGGCGCTCCAGCTCGTCGCGCCGCCGCTTCAGACTGCGCGTGCGCGTCTCCACAACCAGCCAGGCCAGAATGATCCCGGCGAGAATGTAGATGAGGTATGCCAGCCTGGTTCTGTCCCATGCCGGCGCCACTGCCAGATTCAGCGGCTCGGCAGCGGCGCTCCATTCGATCCCCAGCCGGCTCGGCCTCGGACCCAAGCAAACGGTCGCTGCAACCGGGTAGATCGAGGTCCAAGGGAGCCCGGCCTCCGTCGCCCACACCGTCTGGATGTATTGGGAAATTGCCTTTTGAGGATCGAGCGCGCCTGTGCGCGTGGCGGCCACTAGGCCTGCACAGATCAAGGACAGCTTGACCGCGCTCCGAATCCGGTCGTACCCGTGCGTCATCATGATCCTGTGAGAGTGTATCGGCAAAACAGTATAAGCGCCTATCGAACGAATGGGGTAGTAGAAAGGAAGGTCTGCGCGAACCGGCTCATTCGTTGTGACTTATCGCTGCGGCTTTCGGTCAATGGAAGGCTCCGTCGCTCGCTCTCGGCTGTTGGGGCTGAGCCGCCCGTCGTCTTCGCGTGCTCTGATTTACTCCCGCCGGAACTTGTTGGCCCGCTCGAATTCATTGCGCAACTCGGGTGTGCGCAGGTTCTCACGGATCTGGGCCAGGCGCTGCTCGAGCGCTAGCAATGCACGCTCCACTGCTTCGGTATTCGTGTGCGCAATGTCGCGCCACATCGAGTAAGGGCTCGCACCCAGCCGCGTCATCTCACGTAGCGCGCGTCCGCCCACGTCCTTCAGCTCGGGCGCTCCACCCACTTCTTCCTCCAGCAGCGCGCTCAGGGCCGTCGCCGTGAACTGCGGCAGATGGCTCACCCACGCAACCAGCTCGTCGTGCCGCGCAGGATCGAGGTCCAGCGTCTTTGCGCCCATAGCCATGACCCACTCGCGCCAACTCTTCACGAATTCCGCCGATTTCGCCGAACGCTGCGCCGCCGGATCGTCTGTGAACAGCCACACCGCGCCGCGAAACAGGTTCGCATCAGCCAATGCAGCACCGCCGCGCTCCTTGCCTGCCATGGGGTGCCCCGGTAGAAACGCCGCGCACTCCGGCGTGTTGTAGAGCCGCGCCGCAGACTCCGAAATCGCTCGCTTTGTACTGCCCACATCGGTCACAAGCTGCTCGGGGCCGAGCACTGGAGCAAGCTTTTCCATCCAATCCAGCGTCGCGAAGATGGGAACGGCAAGCACCGTCACCTGGCTCGCCCGCGCAGCCTCTATCGCATCGGCAGCAAGCGAATCCACCGCGCCCAGCTTCAGTGCGAGTTGCCCTTGTTCGGCGCCGCGATTCCAGCCCGTTATCGAGCCGCGAAATCCCGCGCCCCGCAACGCCAATCCAACTGACGTGCCCAGCAACCCTGTGCCCAGAATGGAGATGCGCTCGATCATACGGAGTCTCGTTGCTCCGTTAGCTTACAACGTTCTGCCCACCGCCGCCGCCAGCCCACGCAGCTCGCCCACCAGCTTTTCAAACTGGTCGAGGAAAAGCGTCTGCGCGGCGTCTGAAACAGCCTTGTCGGCGTTGGGGTGGATCTCGATGACCAACGCGTCGGCGCCCGCGGCCACAGCGGCCTTGGCCATCGCGGGAACCATGTCCCGCCGCCCCGTCCCGTGCGAAGGGTCGGCCGCCACCGGGAGGTGCGAGAGTTTCTTCGCTACCGGAATGGCCGAAATGTCCATTGTGTTGCGCGTCGCAGTCTCATACGTCCTGATGCCGCGCTCGCACAAGATCACGTCGTAGTTGCCGCCCGAGAGAATGTACTCGCTCGAAAGCAGCAGCTCCTCAACCGTCGCCGCAATCCCGCGTTTGAGCAAAATCGGCTTCCGCACCTGCCCCAGTTCGCGCAGCAAATTGAAGTTCTGCATGTTGCGCGCGCCCACCTGGAAGCAATCCACCAGCGGCAGCATCGGCTCGATCTGCGCAATCTCCATCACCTCGCTCACGACCAGCAGTCCGCTGGCCTCCGCGGCTTCGCGCATAAACTCCAGGCCCGGAATCCCCAGCCCCTGAAACGAGTACGGCGAACTGCGCGGCTTGAACGCTCCTCCGCGCAGAAAGCCCGCGCCGGCTGCTTTCACGCACTCCGCGATTGCAAAAATCTGCCCGCGGCTTTCTATTGCGCATGGTCCGGCGATGACTGCGACCTTTTGCCCGCCGATGGTCGCTCCGTTACGAAACTCTACTTGCGTGCCTTCGGGGCGAAATGCCCGTCCCGCCAGCTTGTATGGCGCGCTGATGCGGTGCACGTTCAGCACACCGGGCAACATCTCGAACTTCGTCAGGTCGAGACCGGCGGTCGGTCCCACGCCGGCCAAAATTGTCTGGAACTCTCCCGTCGTCCGATGCACGTTCACGCCCGCTTCTTCCATGGCGTTGATCACGGCATCGACTTGTTCTTCGGTAGCTTTCTCCTGCATCGCGACAATCATTGTTTCTTCCCTGTCTCGGGTGCTTTTATTCCCGCGGCGAGGCCCGAACGCGCGCCCTCTGCTTGGGCGGCCTGGGCACTTCTTTGGCTGGCCAGCTCGTTTCTCTGCAACGCCCGCATCACGTCAATGATGCGCTCGTAAATGTGCGTCAGCTCGTTGTCGGGCAGCGGGCCCTTGTTGGCCGCGCGCACATTGGCGTAGATCACCTTCTCGCGCTCCGGCTCGTACACCGGCAGCGAAGTCGCGGCCTTCAGGTTGCCGATCGTCTGCGCCGCGCGCGCCCGCTCGCTGAGCAACTCTACGAGCTGGCGGTCCAGTGCATCGATTCGGATTCGCAATTCTTCGATCGTCATTGCATCCTCTGACTGCTAGCTACTAGCCGCTAGCTCTATCTCGCTGGCGCAAGCCAGCACGGGCCATTCCGCCATTGAACAAGCTAGGAGCTAGAGGCTAGAACCTGTTTTTCTCACCGGGCCAGCGCCGCATCGCGCAAGCCTAGACCCTTGATAAATCGAGCGACTGCCCCCGGCGCTGTCTCCGCACCATTCTCGCGAGTCGCCCGTTCCACCAGCTCGACAATAGCGCTGCCGATCACTGCCGCATCCGCGAACTCCGCCACCTGTGCCACGTGCTCCGCATTGCTGATGCCAAACCCCACAGCCACCGGTAGTCGCGTGTAACGCCGGATGCGCTCGACAAGCGTCGCTGCATCGCTGGCTACGCTCTGCTGTGTGCCCGTAACGCCCACGCGCGAAATCGCGTAAACAAAACCTTTGCTGTACTTTGCGATTGCTTCAAGCCGCGCATCGGGGCTTGTCGGCGCGGCCAGAAAAATCGGCGCCAGGTTCACGCGGCCCATTTCGGCCAAATACTCGGCCGCCTCTTCGACGATCATGTCGGTGGCCAGCACGCCATCCACGCCTGTTGCCGCCGCTTCATCGGCAAATCGGTGCAGGCCATAGCGCAAAATCGGATTCAAATAGCTGAAGATCACGAGCCCCGCGCGAGGCCGTGCGGCCCGAATCTCGCGCGCCAGCGCCAGCACATCCCTGAGTCGCGTGCCACGGGCCAGAGCCCGCTCGCTGGCGCGCTGGACGATCGGTCCATCTGCAAGCGGATCGCTGAAGGGAACGCCCAGCTCGATCACATCCGCGCCCGCATCGATCGCCGCAATCGCAATTTCGCGCGTAGCGTCAAGGCTGGGATCGCCGGCCGTCAGATAAACAACGAGGCCCGGCTTGTGATCGAATCGGATCGGCATGGAAGTTTGGTCGCCGCTCTAGAGTTTCAACTCACGGGCCAGAATGCCCATATCCTTATCGCCGCGTCCAGAGAGGTTCACCACCAGTATGTCACTCGGGGCCAGCGCTGGAGCAATGCGAATGGCCTCGGCCACTGCGTGCGCGCTTTCCAGCGCTGGCAGAATTCCTTCCGTTCGCGCCAGCTTCACCACCGCATCCAGCGCCGCCGCGTCATCGCACGAAACGTACTCCGCGCGGCCCGAGTCGTGCAGCGCCGCGTGCTCCGGCCCAATCGACGCATAGTCCAGTCCCGCCGAGACCGAATGTGTCAGCGCGATCTGACCATCTTCATCCTGCAGCACGTAGGAAAACGTCCCTTGCAGCACTCCAGGTGCGCCGCCCTGGAACCGCGCTGCATGCTCGCCCAGCGCCCGCCCGCGCCCGCCCGCTTCCACGCCAATCAGCCGCACCTGGCGGTCGCCGATAAACTCGTAGAACGCACCAATCGCATTCGACCCGCCGCCAACGCACGCAATGATCGCCGTCGGCAGCCGGCCTTCCTTCTTGAGAATCTGCTGCTTCAATTCCTTGCTGATCACGCGATGAAAATCCCGCACCATCGTCGGATACGGATGCGCCCCGAGCGCCGAGCCCAGCAAATAGTAGGTCGTCCGAACGTTGGTCACCCAATCCCGCATAGCCTCGCTGATCGCATCCTTCAGCGTCTTCGAGCCCGACGAAACCCCGCGCACCTCCGCGCCCAAGAGGCGCATGCGCTTTACGTTCAGATCCTGCCGCTCCATGTCCACGTCGCCCATGTAGACCACGCACTCCAGTCCCAGCAGTGCGCACACCGTCGCCGTGGCCACGCCGTGCTGCCCCGCGCCGGTTTCTGCAATCACGCGCTTCTTGCCCATGCGCTTCGCCAGCAGCCCTTGTCCGAGCGCGTTGTTGATCTTGTGCGCGCCTGTGTGCAGCAGGTCTTCGCGCTTCAAATAAATCTTTGCCCCGCCCAGCGATTCCGTCAGCCGCTTGGCAAAGTAGAGCGGCGTGGGCCGCCCGGCGTAATCCTTGAGCAGGGAACTCAGCTCCGCCTGAAACGCCGCGTCGGCCTTGGCCTCGTCGTACGCGTGCTCCAGCTCATCCAGCGC
Organism: Acidobacteriaceae bacterium; assembly: GCA_003138515.1. GTDB lineage: Bacteria > Acidobacteriota > Terriglobia > Terriglobales > Acidobacteriaceae > Telmatobacter. The sequence goes on from PLGG01000015.1 coordinate 109,688, forward strand.
CGCCACCAGCGTCTCCGGCACGTACCGCCCGCCGTAGACGCCAAAGCGCCCCGCTCGCGACTCGCTCGGATTTGCCGGAACAATGATCGACGCCATGAAGCACTCCTGCCTGACTGCCAGCAGAATCGGGGAACCCTCCAGTGTACAAGAGGAACAATCGAGCACTTCCTTCGCGTTCGATGGGGGAGAAAAGCTTACCCTGAAAAGTCGTCACCCTCGCCTGTGACGAGCGCACTTGTGCAATCCTTGCGCCGGCAATTCTAGTAGCCGCATCGGGAATGAGGTTGATTCATGAAAGCAATCGTGTATCGCAAAAATGGCCCTCCTGACGTCCTCACCTGCGAGGAGATTGAGAAGCCTGTTCCAAGCGATCAGGAAGTCTTGATCAAAGTCCACGCCGCCGCGGTCAATCCGCTTGACGTCCACATGCTCAAGGGCGGCCCGTTCATTTTTCGCCTGCTGTTTGGCCGGGCCAAGCTCAAGCGCCCAGGGGTCGATTGTGCTGGCGTCGTCGCAACCGTCGGCCCCGCGGTCAAGAAGTTCAAGGCGGGCGATGCTGTGTTCGGAAACTGCCGCGGTGCATTTGCGGAATACGCGCTCGCGCCTGAGTCTAAGTTGGCGCCCAAACCGGAAAATGTCGCGTTCGAAGATGCAGCCGCCTGCCCCGTTGCGGCTCTCACTGCATTGCAGGGTCTTCGCAAACACGGAAGGATTCAAGCCGGCCAGAATGTCCTCATTAACGGCGCATCGGGCGGCGTTGGCACATTCGCAGTGCAGCTTGCCAAAATTTTCGGTGCGCACGTCACCGCCGTTTGCAGCGCGCGCAATGCGGACCTGGTTCGATCGCTCGGGGCCGACCGCGTCATCGAATATGCCCAGGAAGACTTTGCAACCGGCGCGGCGCGCTACGATCTCATTCTCGATCTTGCCGGCAACCATCCGTTCTCGGTTTGTCAGGGCGTCTTGACCCCGCATGGTATTCATGTCGGCGCCGGAGTGCTCGCCGGGCAGAAGTCTCTTTTCGCAATGTTCGGCGGCCTCATCGGCACCCTGCTTCGTTCCCGGTTTTCGAGCCAGAAATTCGTCGTCTTCATGGCCAAAGTCAACCGTGAAGATCTGACCTTTGTTGCTGAGCTGGTGGCCAACGGCAAGTTAAAACCGGTGATCGACAAGAAGTACACCCTCGTCGAAGCCCCTGAAGCGATGCGCTATCAAGGCACGTGGCACGCCCGCGGAAAGCTCGTGATCGGCCTCGACGCTTAACCGAGAATCATCGCTTCTTGCGGCTGATGTCGCACACCATGTTCGAAGGGTCACTTCTGCGCCGCCCGCGCATTTGCCACGAACGCCCGCACCTTGGCCGCATCCTTCCGCCCCGGCGTCGCTTCTACCCCACTCACCACATCCACGCCCCACGGACGCAGCGTTGCAATGGCTTCGGCCACATTGTCAGGCGTCAGCCCCCCCGCGGCGATTAGCTTTGATTGCCCGGAAGCGTAGAAAATCATTTGCCGCGCCGTTTCCCAATCGTAAGCCTTCCCAGTCCCACCTACAGACGAGGCCGTCCGCGAATCGACCAGAATCGCATCGACATTGGAATCGAAAGCAAGCGCCGCCCGTCCCTCCATGATCGCCTCATCAAAGTGCACCACCCGCAAGATCCGTACCTTCGACCCCAATCGCGCACGCAGCGCTGCCGTCAACTCCCCCGGAGCGTCCCAGTGCAATTGCACTCCAGTAAGCCCAGCCGCTTCCACCGTCGCAACGATCTCCTCAACCGTCGCATCCACAAACACGCCGATCTTCTCAATCTCCGCCGCCAGCCGCGGCACAATCACCGCCGCTTGCTCTGCCGTCACTCGTCGCGGGCTTGGCGCAAACACAAATCCCACCGCATCCGCTCCGGCGTCCGCCGCAATCATCGCGTCCGCAAGCGAAGTGTTGGCGCAGATTTTGATCCACAGGCTCATCACTTGCCCGCCGCACCCTTCAGCAACTCCGCCAGCGCCGCTCCCGGATCGGGCTGGCGCATCAGGCTCTCGCCGATGAGAAACGCATCGAAGCCGGCTTTTCGCAGCCGTGCGATGTCCTCGCGCGTCGCAATGCCGCTCTCCGTCACCCGCACCACGCTCGCCGGAATCCGCCCGGCCAGCGCCATCGAAGTCTCCGCGCTCACTTCAAACGTCTTCAGGTCGCGATTGTTCACGCCGATCGCGTCCGCGCCTGTTTCGCCCAGCGCGTCGAGTACGCTTTCGAGTTCTTCCGCGGTATGAACCTCTACCAGTACGTCAAGCGAAATTGCCCGCGCAGCCAGGGCCAACCGTTTCAACTCGGAGTCGCTGACCGCGGCTGCGATCAGCAGTATCGCGTCTGCGCGATGCGCTCGCGCCTCAACAACCTGGTACTCGTCGACGATAAAGTCTTTGCGCAGGCAGGCGAGCGGCGCTGCACTCGACGCCATCTCCAGGTTGCGCAGGCTGCCCTGAAAGTACGGCTCGTCCGTCAGCACCGACAGCGCCGCCGCTCCGCCCGCGCGATACCGCCGCGCCAGCCACGCCGGATCGAACGCGGCGCGAATCACTCCCTTTGACGGCGAAGCCTTCTTGATCTCCGCGATCACGGCCGGTCCCGTTGCGGCCCGCTGGCGCAACGCGGCAGCCCATCCCCGCGGGCGATGCTCGGCTGCGCGCCGCTCCAACTCCGCCAACGGAACGTCCGCCTTCGCCGCCGCCAATGTCGCGCGCGTCGACGCCAGAATCGTCGCCAAAAATGTGCCAGCGCTTGTCGTCATGTTCTCAGTCGAGTATACGGGCGAACAAACCTGCTCCACTCGCGCAGCGCGAACCGACTCAGTGCGTCGCCGCAGTCGTCTTCGCGCCCGTCCCCGCCAACTCCCGCGCCGCTTGCCGCCCCAGCCGAATGCAGTCCGGCACGCCGATTCCATCGTACGCATTCCCAACCAGCCGAAGCCCCTGCAACTCAGCCACTCTCACCGCAATCCGCTCCATCCGGTCCTTGTGGCCCACGGCATATTGCGCCATCGCGCGCCGCCAGCGCGAAACCTGCGCGTGCTCGGGCGCTACGTTGGCGCTCAAAGTTGCTGCTCCCAGAATCTCGCCCAACTCGCGCCGCACAGTCCCCACCAGAGCCTCATCGCTCTCCGCCAACAGCGCCTCGCCATTCATCCCGCCCAGAAACGCGCGGAAAACAGCCTTTCCCGGCGGCGTGCGACCCAAAAACTTGCGGTGCACAAATGTGCACGCCAGCATCGCCCGCCCCTCCACCGCCGGAACCAGAAATCCGAATCCCTCCGGCAGCGTGCCGATCTTCTTCTCGTCGTAAATCAAATTCAACGTGATCGAAGACGAGTAGGGAATGCCGCTAAGCTCGCTACCGAGCGCTACGTCGACCGGCCCCAGCAGTTCCCCCGCCGCCCACGCAGGCGCCGCCATAATCAGCGCGTTGAAGATTTCTGTCGCCCCGCCAGCCTCCACGCTCCAACCACCGTCCGTCACCCTCCGAATCGCACTCGCCGGCGTCCCCGTGCGCAAACTCGCCGGATCGAGTCGCGCCACGATCGCATCCACCAACTGGCACATGCCTCCACGCAGTGCCGTGAAAATGGCTGGCGCCTCGCGCTTTGGCCCAGTCGAATTCTTCGCCATGTCCCGCATCCGCTTGTGCGCTGCCAGCATTCCACGCGTGAGCGAACCGTACTTTGTCTCCATCTCCACCAGCCGCGGCAGCACGGTTTGCGCGCTCAGTTGCTCGGCGTCGCCTCCGTAAATTCCGCTCAGCAGCGGATCGGCGAGCCGGTCCACCGCCTCCTGGCCAAAATGCCGCCTCACCAGCGCCGCCACTGACTCGTCGCCGCCACTCGGCCGTGATGCGTGCAGCAGCTCAAGCCCCATCCGTATTTTCGTGCGCAATCCGAACAAACGCGTTAGCGCAGTGGGAATTAACTTCGTCGGCACCAGGAACATCAGCCCATCGGGCAGCGCCACCAGCCGGTTGCGCACCACAATATAAGTCTTGCGCGCCACATCGTTCGAGGGCAGCAGCTCGCCGCCAAGCCCCAGCTCGCGGCAAAGCTCGGCTGCAGCCGGCTTCTCGGTCAAAAACGAATCCGGCCCACGCTCGAGCACCGCCCCATTCACAATCTCCGACGCCAGCGATCCACCCAGCCGCGGCCGCTCCTCGTAAAGCGCGTAGTCGACTTGCGCTCCTGCCGCGCGCGCCTTTTCCAGTTCATAGGCCGCCGCCAGCCCCGCAATCCCTCCGCCGACGATCGCAATCTGCATTTCTTTTCGCCTCACTCCATCTTTACAGCAATTTGCGGCGCACGCGCTCGGTTCGCGGAAACGAGCGGCCTCACAGGAAACTCAGCTTCAAGTCTAGAACCAGGCCGCGGCCCGTCCGCAGCAAGTGATTTAAGTTATGAGAAGAGCTAGAATCGTCAGCGGAGTTCGAATTCGCATCCCCCGGCCCCGAAGATTGTGTCGGGTTTGCCATCGTTCATTCCTCAATCCTGATCCCCGGGTGCCTCGCTCGTCCGTCATCCGGCCCTCGCCCGCAGCAGGAGACCCTGCATGACCGCCGAAATCATCCACCGGCTGCACTTCGCCTTCACCATCACCTTCCATTATTTGTTTCCGCAGCTCACCATGGGCCTGGCCCTGCTCATCATGGTGCTCAAAACCGTGGCCCTGCGCACCGGCAGCGAAACATGGGACCGCGCGGCGCGCTTCTGGGGCCGCATCTTCGCCATCAACTTTGTCTTCGGCGTAGTCACCGGTATTCCCATGGAATTCGAATTCGGCACCAACTGGGCGCGATTCTCGCGGCTCTCGGGCGGCGTCATTGGCCAGCCTCTGGCCATGGAAGGCGTCTTCAGTTTCTTCCTCGAATCTGCGTTTCTCGGTTTGTTTCTCTACGGCGAAAAGCGCATCTCGAAACTGATGCACTGGTTCTCGGCGGTCATGGTCTTTCTCGGTTCGTGGATCTCCGGCTTCTTCATCATCGTCACCGACGCGTGGATGCAGCATCCCGTCTCCTACACACGCATGCCCGACGGCCACTTTGAAGTCATCAGCTTCTGGCAACTGCTCATGAATCCCTGGGGCCTCCTTCAGTACATGCACAACATGACCGGCGCGGTCGTCACCGGCTCTTTCGTCATGGCCGCCGTTGGCGCGTTCTATCTGCTCGATGGCCGGCGCGAGGACTACGCACGCATTTTCTTGAAGGTCGGCGTCATCGCGGGCGTCATCTCGTCCGTCCTGATCATCTTCCCCACCGGTGACCTTGCCGGAAAATACGTCGCGCAATACCAGCCGGCGGCCATCGCCGCAATGGAAGGCCTCTTCAAGACCGAGACCGGCGCGGGAATTGTGCTCATGGGCCAGCCCAACGAGGAAACGGGCCAGATCGACAATCCCATCGTCGTCAACGACGTCCTCAGCTTCCTCATCTACGGCACCACCAAAGCCGAAGTGAAAGGCCTCGATCAATTTCCGCAGGACCAGTGGCCCACTGCGCTGCCGCTGCTTTTCTACGCCTACCACATCATGGCCGGTCTCGGGACGTGGTTCGTGCTCCTCATGGTAGTGGCCACACTTCTGCTTTGGCGCGGGCGTCTCTTCACATCGCGGTGGGCGTTGTGGGCGCTGCTTCTCAGCTTCCCGCTGCCCTACATCGCCAACACCGCCGGTTGGATGACCGCCGAACTGGGCCGCCAGCCCTGGCTCATCTACGGCCTGATGCGCACCAGCGAGGGATTCTCAAGCACCGTCTCGGCCAGCAACGGTCTCTTCACCCTGCTCGGCTTCATGGGTCTTTACGCGCTGCTCGGCCTGCTCTTCACGGTGCTCATCTATCGAGAAATCGATCACGGACCGGAGCCAAAGAAACCGGCCACTGAAGCCGCCGCTGCAGACTGACCAATTGCAATCGGCCTGAGGGAACTGAAACTGTGAACTACGAACTGCGAACTCGAAACTGAGGCCTCCGTCATGATGGGTTTTCTCTGGTTCTGGCTCGTTGCCGTGATGATCGTCGGCTACGTCGTCCTCGATGGCTTCGATCTCGGCGTGGGTGTGCTGCACCTGTTTCTCGTCCGCACCGAAACCGAGCGCCGGGCCACCCTCGCGTCCATCGGCCCCGTGTGGGACGGCAACGAAGTCTGGCTGCTGGCCGGCGGCGGCACGCTTTACTTCGCTTTTCCGCTTCTCTACGCCTCGGCCTTCAGCGGCTTCTATCTGCCGCTGATGATCGTGCTCTGGCTGCTGATCCTGCGAGGCGTGAGCCTTGAGCTGCGCAATCACATCGACGTCGGCGTCTGGCGTGCGCTCCTCGACGGCGTCTTCGGTTTCGCAAGCGCGCTGCTCACCATCTTCTACGGCGCGGCTCTTGCCAACGTGCTCCGCGGCGTTCCGCTCAATGCCGATGGCTATTTCTTCCTGCCTCTCTGGACCAACTGGCAGCCCGGCGTCCTGCCCGGCATTCTCGATTGGTACACGGTCATCGGCGGTCTCGTAGCTCTCGTCGCGCTCACGCTCCACGGCGCCTTGTGGCTCTCGCTTAAAACCTCGGGCGATCTCGAGCAGCGCGCTCGCACTGTGGTCTCGCCCCTCTGGCTCATCCTTATCGCGCTCACGGTAGTCAGCCTGTTCGCCACGATCGCCGTCCGCCCTGCCAGCCTCGACAACTATTTCCGCTACCCGGTCACATTCATCGTTCCCGTGGGCGTCGTCGCCTCGCTCGCCGCCATCCGGCTCTGGAACCGGAAGCGCCAGCCGCTGAAGGCCTTCCTGGCCTCGTGCCTCTACTTGTTCTTCATGCTGGCAGGCGCATGCTGGGGACTCTATCCCGTGCTGCTGCCCGACTCCACCGGCGCAGCGAACGACATCACGCTCGCTCGCGCAATCTCCGGCCCGCATACGCTCGCCGTCGGTCTTGCCTGGTGGCTCGTCGGAATGGCCCTCGCCGTCGGCTACGTCGTCTTCGTCTACAGCCGCTTCAAGGGCAAAGCCGACGCCCACGCCGAAGGACACTGACGCCTGGAAATTTACACACAGATTTCCGACGAACCCCGGTTCCTGTACCTCAAAGCTGACGGCTGAAACCTGAAACCTGCTCTTACAGCGTCACCAGCGTTCGCACGGCCGCCGCATGCCGAAACGCTTCGGCTTGGCCGTCCATCTCCGCGTCCCAGTTCTTCGGCTGGTAGATACAGCACAGTTCCTGCGCCAGCGGATCGCCAGTTAGCGCGTAGGCCCGCGCCCGCGACCCGCCGCAAATCTCTTTGAACTCGCAGGCGCCGCATTTGCCTTGCAGGCGGCTGGTGTCCCGCAGGGCCTTGAAGATCGGCGCGTTGCGGTAGATATCGGCCAGCGGTGTCTCGCGCACATTGCCCGCATGAATCGGCAAAAAGCCGCTCGGATAGACGTTGCCCACATGCGAGATGAACATGAACCCTTTGCCGTCGTTCACGCGGCGCGTGGCCCAACCCATGTTGCGCGTCTTCGCGTCGACCGTTGGCGTGCCCGGCTCATACGCGGCCCCATTCGCCCGGCCTGATCCCCCGCCCGATTCTTGCCCCGCTCCGTTCCCCGCTCCATTTCCCCCGCTGTGCGCAGCCCCATGCCCCATGCGCTTCTCTTCCAGATTGTGTTGCAGCAGGTAGCGCCGATAGTGCATCGCCTCCGTCGTCTTGATCTGGAAATTCGCCCGCCTTGAGAGCTCGTAAATCTTGCCGAACACCTGTTCGAACTGCTCGCCGCTCAAAAGATCGTCCAACTGGCCACGTCCCACGGGAACCAGAAAAAAAACATTCCACATCACGATCGCCAACTTCTCGAACAGATCGCACAGGTTGTCGAGGTCGTTTACGTTGTGGCGGCTGACCGTCGTATGCACCTGGATCGGAATGCCCGCCTCATTGGCCCATTCAATCGCCTGAATCGTCCGTGCCCACGCTCCCGGTAGTCCGCGAAACGCGTCGTGAATCTCAGGCGTTGAGCCGTCGAGTGAGATGCCGAGCCGCACCAGTCCGGCCTCCTTCATCTTGAAAATCGCCTCGCGGGTCAGCAGCGGCGTGGCGCTCGGAGTCACCGCAACGTGTACATCCTTGCTGGCAGCATAGCGGATCAGCTCAAAAAGATCCTTGCGCTTCAGCGGATCGCCGCCAGTAAAGACGAAAATGGGAATGTGCATGTCGGCGATCTGGTCGATCAGCGCTTTGCCTTCATCATGGGTCAGCTCGTCGGGATGCGCGATGGGCTGCGCCGCCGCGCGGCAGTGCTTGCACGCCAGGTCGCAGGATTGCGTAATCTCCCAAATCGCGAGGAACGGCGATTCATCGTAGTCGATCCCGCCTCGTGCGGGAATATTTTGCATCGGCTGCATCGTCATGGGGCCTCCCCGGCGCAAATGCGCCGTCAAAGTTGCTCGAATTGCGGCGGCCCTGCGCCAAACCGTCAGGTGCCTGGGGCCAGGGGATGAAGACGAAGGGATGGAAACCAAGGCATAGAGAATTGCCCGGCTCCCTCCTGGATATCCCCGGCAGCGAACTCACTTTCCGGCCGCGCCACGACCAAGAAACCGCCCCCGAGGGCCACGATTCCGGTCCAGAAGAACACTGTCCGGGTGGATCGGGCTGTGATTGGGATCACTTTATGGGCCTCATTCGGGAAGCCCCAACAACGTCTTTTGACAAAACTGGGAATCGGGAACACAATTCTTTCACCAGCAAGGCCACTTGCTTAGTCCTGCGTCTATAGTCGCTATACGGGAGTGCCGAAGCCGGCAAACGGCGCTGGCAAATCGAGTTAAGGTGAGCTGGATCACTCTTTCATGTGCGGCAAAGCACCGCAAAACCAGCTTTGCCGATGAGACTATTTGAACTCACCGCAAGGAGGTACCTATGGCCGCCGTATTGAAGCCAGGTTGGACGAAACCCTCCACCATACTGTTCGCCACCGAGATACCGCCCAACGAGAAGGCCTTTTCGTTCGCACTCGCTACAGCCCGGGAATTCGGTTCCGATCTCATCATCCTCCACGCCTATGACACGCTCATCGTAGCCGCGTCGGAGTCCTCGGGCATTCGCTATTACGATTACGCCGCCGCCGCGCGCTCCGAAAAGCATCACATCGAGCCGCTCGCCTTGCGCGTCCGCGAGGCGGCTCTCAAATGTGAAGTCGTCGTGCGCCCCGGCCTCCCCGCCGACGAAATTCTCGCTTTCACGCGCGAGCGCCAAATCGACCGCATCGTCATGGGCACGCACTCTCCGGGCCCCATCGGCAAGCTACTCGTGGGTTCGGTCGCTGAGGCGGTCCTGCGCACTGCGACGTCGCCGGTCTTCATCATCGGACCCGAGGTCGTCGACGCCGCCTATCGCAGCTTTGCCACCCGCACCATCCTCTGTGCCGTGAGCCTGCATGAGGCCAGCCCCGTGATCGCTGCATTTGCAGCGGAGTTGGCGTCGCAGCACGGCGCGCGCCTGATTCTGCAGCATGTCATTCGGCCTCAGGACCGAGCCGAATTTCTTGCCGGCCGCTCGCTCGACGAGGTCGAAGCTGGCATGATCGCGTTGGTTCCCCGGCATTCGCAGGGCCAAATTGCCATCCAGACGATCGTGGTGCCCGGAGACCCGACTGAAGAGCTGCTCTATCAGAGCCGCGCGCAGCAAGCTGACCTCATCGTCCTCGGCGCGCAGGGCGCTTCGGCCTTTGCCGCCATCACCCGGCATGGCGTCGTGTACAAGACTTTGGCCCACACGCACTGCCCCGTCATTACGCTTTCGCCGGTAGTCCTCGCCGAGTGCGGATCGACGGCGGAGAACCCTCGCCCGGCTGAAGCCTATATGGCCGGCGTCTTTTAGCGTCGCTCGAATTCGATCCGCGCCCTCGCGGGTTTGCCGGGCCTGCGCCACGTACCCCCTCCCGCTCGGCCTGTCCACCATAGAATTTCACCTGAATGATGCGCTATACTTGCCGCATCGGGCTAGGTCCGTTTGGTTTTTGTCCGGTTCGGTTTTTCGCCCCGAAGCGAGGTGCGTCTTCTCAAGAGACACCGCCATCCGCACGACCGAGGTTCCATTAGCGCAGACAACGCGCTGGCGCGCTGTGGTTCGCGTCCTTCGAAGTCCAATCGATAGTTTAAGTTGCGCCCTCCTGCCCTCTTCTTGCGCTCTTTGCGGCTCCCCCTTGCCCGAGCTCTCTTCCGTTCCAATTTGCCCTGTTTGCTGGTCGGAGTTCTCCGTCCAGAGTGGACCTGTCTGTGCCCGCTGCGGCGACGCCATCACCGCTTCTGCAACGCCCTCAGTTTCAACGCTTTGCCGCACCTGCCGCATGGCGCCTCCGCCTTTTGTCCGCGCCGTCTCGCACGGCGTGTACGAGGGCCGCATGCGTGAGGCCATTCACGCCCTCAAATACGACCGCCTACACTCGGCCGCGCGCGAGCTGGGTCGCATGCTGGCCACTGCAATCGCGCAACTCGCCCCCCAGGCTCCCACTGAAATGCTGGTGGTCCCCGTGCCACTTCATCGCTCCAAGTACGCGCAGCGCGGATTCAATCAGTCGCGCTCGCTTGCCTTCGCCGCGCTCGAATTCCTGCACGTGAGCCACCCGCAATGGCGGCTCACGCTCGCTCCCAGCACGCTCATGCGCCTGCGCGCTACCGAAAGCCAGGCCGGACTCGCCCCGCGCGCGCGGCGGATCAACGTCCGCGGCGCTTTTTCAGTCTCCGATCCGTCAAAAGTTGCGGCGCAGAACATTTTGTTGGTGGACGACATTCTCACCACCGGAGCCACGGCGCGAGCTGCTGCGCAAACCTTACTCAAAGCCGGGGCTGCTTCCGTCTGGGTAGCTACGTTGGCGCGCGCGCAGCGCTCAACCGGTTTTGGGCGTCCCATGAACACAGCCCGCGACGAAGAAAACGAAGAAGACGGCGAAATCCTCACCGCCGCGGCCACCAACACAACAAGCTCGGGTCCGAACTCATCGAACGAATGGAAACAGCCATCTTTTTAGCCCGGGGGGAAAGAGATGTCGTTGGGAAAAGCCATGATTCACGCGCGCAAGCAAAAGGCGATTGCCAAGGCCGTAGTGATGGCTGCGGACCACGGTGCCGCGCCGCACGCCCACGCGCACATTCTGCAGATGCCGGTTCTGGTGCTCAACGCATCTTACGAGCCCATCAACATCTGCGGTGCCCGCCGTGCGCTCGTGCTTGTTCTCAAAGGCATCGCCCGCACTGAAGAGGAGCACGGCCTCTCGCTGCACGCACAGCGCACCATCATCGCCATGCCCTCGGTCATCCGCCTTCTCGAATACCGCCGCATCCCCCACCAGACGCGCGCCCTCTCGCGCAAGAACATTCTGCTGCGCGACCGCAACACCTGCCAGTACTGCGGCGAAGCCATGCCGCCCAGCGAGCTCACCCTCGACCACGTTATCCCGCGCTCGCGCGGCGGCAACTCCACCTGGGAAAATCTCGTCGCCTGCTGCCACGAGTGCAACCGCCACAAAGGCAACCGCCTGCTCAGCGAAATCGACGACATGATCCTGCTCCGCGAGCCGCGCCCCTTCTCGCTCCACACCAGCCGCCAGATCATGCGCATGCTGGGCCGCAGCGACGACCGCTGGCGCAAATACCTCTTCTATTGACTGCAGACAACCCCCGGGATCGCTGACCATGGAGTCGCATCGCCTGGCGTACAATCACCGGCAATGAAGAAGTCCCTGATCCTCTCCCTCCTTGTGGCGTTGCCGATCGAGGTCGTTAATGCTCGCCCCACCTTCCCAATCGACGTGGGGCTTCCCGACAACGCAAGCTGGCTCCGGCAGTTCTTGGCCTTGGAGTGGGTTATTCTGCATACGCCGGGTCTGAGCCTCAACGGCCTCGATCCGTACTTTCACCACTTGTCCCTCGACGCTGTCGAAGTGATTATCAGCGGCTATCTGGACACGGCGCTCCTGATCTTTGTCGGAATCTGGATGTATCGTGGAATCCGCTGGCTAAGCCGGAGCGGTCGGGCACAGCGAGCCTCATCGAATCGGCAGCCCTGACTGGCAAGAATCTCTGTTGAGTGGAGTCCGTCGGCATTCATCGACTTTGCGTTGACTCCGCCCGTCGATTCCAGTATGTTCACCCTGCGCGGGTTCTTCACGGGGTAGCAGACCACACGCGCAAGATCCTCGAGTTTCCGGCCTGCCCCCCCCTTCGCACCGGCGTGCTCGTTCATCCAACCGAATCGAAAAAACTCCATCGGCCCCATAGGGAAACCGAATATGAACACTCGACCCATTCGCGCGCTCCTGTCCTTGCTCGTTCTCCTGCTTGCCGCGTCCGCACTCCGCCTCCCCGCGCAGAATCCATTCACCTCGCTCGAAGATGCCGCCAAGGAGAAACTCGCCGAGCAAGCCATCGAATCCCTGCTCAACAATCAGCTCCCGCTCACGCTGAATGCCAACGATGTGTATCCCACCGTCACAACGCTTCCCGGCGGCCCGTTTACCCCGCAGCCGTTGCAAATCACCGCCGATCAGCTCGATCAGCCGCTCGCTCCCGGCGACTACACCATCAACACGCTCGACTTCTGCTCCGAGTATTCCGTCCACGAGCCCGGCGCCGGCGTCGCCTACGTGCTCGGTCCCTATGAAGGCAAAGCCGCTGGCGCAATCGGAGCGCTCATCTGGCGCGGAACGGTCGAGTACCGCATTAATCCCAACTCACTGCAGGCGGTCTCGTGGACCATCCAGTCAGGCCTCACCTACTCCCAGATGCCGAAGACCTATCAGGCCATCGTCGATCAGGTGATTCCCGACTTCAAAAGCGAAATCGCCAGCGACTTCTTCGTCAACCTTGAAACCACCTACAACAATTCCGCAAGAACCGCCAAGCTCCCGCCGCTCGACACGATGCTCGCCAAGATGGGCACGCCGGGTCAACTCGCTCTCAGCGCCGAGCGCCAGCGCGCCATCCTCACCTCGCAAAACACCAGCGATCAACTTCGGGAGCAGACGCTCTTCCAGGGCCAGCAAAGCGGCCTCTACACTCCGGTGAAAGCCGAAACCGGTCCGTGGACCGAGCGCGTCAAGGGACAGGTCTACATGAAGCAGCTCATCGCCGGCGGCAACATGGCCACCGACAACGTCATGCAGATTCGCGTCATGCCGCCGCCGACTGTAAACGCAAGCATCGCTCCGGGCATCGCTCCGCGCTTCATCCGCACCTCGTACGGCGAACCGCAGACCGCCCCCTCCGGCGAAGGTTCCGGCACAAGCCTCACGGCCCTGATGGAAGGCATGCTTGGCTACTCGCAGGGCCGCAGTGCTCAGGCTCTCGGTCAGGTGCCCGTCGTCTCCCAAAGCGCGCCTCCGTCGACTCCCGCGGGCCAGGTGAAGGAAATTCAGGGCAACGTGAGCGTGATTCGCGCCGGAGCCACGACTCCGGTTCCGCTCCAACTCGGCGACACCATCAATCAGAACGACACAATCGAAACCGGAGCGGACGCAAGGGCCTTCATCCAATTCAACGACAACACCCAGATCACGCTGGGCGAAAGCACCAGGCTGAAGATCGACGATTACGTCTACGAACCCAACGGCACTTCAAACAGTGCAAGCTATCGCTTCCTTGAAGGCGCATTCCAGTACATCGGCGGCCTGCTCGATAAAAAGGATCCCGTCAACATCAATACTCCCGTTGATGGAATCGGTATCCGCGGAACGGAATTCGTCGTTAAATCCGACGGCACGCCAAACAACCTCGAGATCGATCTGATTTCCGGCGCAATCGCGCTCACGCCCACCGGCTCAGCTGCTGCCGGCCCCACTATGTCCGCGCCGGCTCAGATTGAAGTCACGCCGCAGGGCATGCAAATGCGGCCCCTCACGCAGGATCAGTACAACTCCATCAAGGCGCAACTGACGCCAAGGCCGCCTATCTCTTAGATTGCGCACTTAGTACGCCAGCGCCACCGCATCGGCGCGCATCTCGCTGCCGGCGGCGTAGACGCGATCTGCGCCCTGCCTCCGAAACTCGATGCATTCGTAACGCCCGAATCCGCCGTCGCTCTCGCCCATCGGCCAGCCCAGGTCGGCAAGCGCCTTGCGCGTTGCAACAGGAACGCCAGCTTCCAGCCGCAACAGCCCGCGCGGTCCCATGCCCGGCCGGTCCTCGCCCATCGTCTGCGACGAGCCTTCGTGGTGCCAGCGCGGGCTGTCGGCTGCCGCCTGCACATCCAGCCCGTAATCCACGCGGTTCAAAATAATCTGTGTCTGTCCCTGCGGCTGCATGTCGCCGCCCATCACGCCAAACGATAGCCACGGCACGCCGTCCCTCGATGCGAATCCCGGAATAATCGTCTGGAACGGCCGCTTTCCCGGCGCGTAAATATTCGGATGACCATCCTGGAGCGAAAACAACTGGCCGCGATCCTGAAACATGAAGCCCAGCCCGTCGGCCACAAGTCCCGATCCCATGCCGCGGAAGTTCGATTGAATGATCGACACCATCATGCCGTCTTTGTCGGCCGTCGTGAAGTAAGTCGTATCCCCGTGGCTCGGCGCTTGCCCCGGCGATACGTGGTCGTTGATCGCATTCAGCCGGATCAGCTTCGCCCTCTCCTTCGCGTACTCCTTTGAGTTGAGCCACGCAATGGGAATCTTCGCGAAGTGCGGATCGGCATAGTACCGCGCGCGATCCTCATACGCCAGCCGCTTCGCCTCAATTTGCACCTGTAGCGATTGCGCTGATTGAAACCCGTAGCCGCGCATATCGAAGTTCTCGATGATGTTGAGCATCTCGAGCGTCGCCAGGCCCTGCGTGTTCGCCGGCATCCCATACACATCCACGCCGCGATACTTGCTTACCAGCGGCTCCACCCACTCCGCCTGGTGGTCGCGCAAATCTTCCGCGGAGAGCCATCCGCCAATGCGCTTGAAATACGCGTCGATCGTCTGCGCAATCGGCCCATCGTAAAACGCATCGCGGCCTCCCGACGCAATCATCTGGTAGGTCCGCGCGAGATCCGGATTGCGGCGCACATCGTATTCATTCGGCGCAACCCCACCCGGCATATAAGTCTTTGCCGCGTTGGCTGTCTCCTCCACGCCCGATCCGGAGCGAAGAAACTTCGCGATATTCCGCTTGATGTTGTAGCCGATGATCTGCGGCGTCGGATCGCCCGCCTCGCACGCCGCGATCGCAGGCTCAAACAGCTCGGCCCACTTCAGCTTTCCGTAGCGTTGGTGCAGCGTCCACCATCCGTCCAGTGCGCCGGGAGTTGAAACGCTCACCGCGCCCAACGATGGAATGTGCCCATTTACTGCGCGCGAACGCACTGTCGCCAGCGAGAGCGATTTTGGCGACCGCCCGGAGCTGGCCATGCCCAGCAGCCTTCCCGCTTCTGGATCCCAAACAAACGCGAAGCAGTCGCCGCCTAACCCGCTGCTTGTCGGCTCAACGAATCCGAGCACTGCATTCGCGGCCACCGCCGCATCCACTGCCGACCCTCCGCGTTTCAAAATTGCAATCGCTGTCTGCGTCGCCAGCGGATGCGCAGTTCCCGCCGCCCCGTTCAAGCCCAATGCAGGCGATCGCGTCCCAAAGCTCGCCCCCGAGGGCCGGTCGCCGGCGTGAACGTCGGGCCGAATGAATTGCTCCGCACCCGCGGGTTGGAATTTCGGCAGCACTGAAGTTTCTCCTGACCCGCTCTGGCTCAGGCCGGTGGCGTTGCTCTTGAGGGCCGCGGCCGATCCGGCGGCAGCCAGGGGAAGCGTCTGAATGAATGCTCTGCGGCGCATGGCAATATCCTTCCTCCAAATGTACATGCCCGCTCGCCGCTATTTCTGCCCTGCATTTCTTCAACCGGCGCTTGGCCGCCTTTGGACATTTCCGTGCACCCTCTTGGCACCTATGCGAATCTAGATAGAAGTACGCGCAGTTTGTAGTTCGCCGCACTTCCCCGGCCATTACGTAAAAACACATCCCCAGGCGCCAGAGGAAAAACCTGTTGTCCGCGATCGACTCCACATTGCCCGCCCTCCCAGCCGATCCCGCTTCCGCCGGTAAGCGTAACGGATCGGGAGCCGGTGCTCCGCCTGCGCAGATGCAAAATCCCAATCTCGCGCTGCCTGTGGCCTGGAAGCCGAGGGTGAATCCGTGGCTGATCGCAATGTCGGTGGCGCTGGCCGCATTTATGGAAGTCCTCGACACTTCCATCGCCAACGTGGCACTACCGCATATAGGAGGCGCACTCGGCGCAAGCACCGATGAGGCCACTTGGGTGCTCACCAGCTACCTCGTCTCCAACGCCATCGTGCTCCCGCTGGGCGGCTGGGCCTCTTCGGTCATGGGTCGGCGCAACTTCTTCGTCTTTTGCATCACCATCTTTACCGTCGCCAGCTTTCTTTGTGGCATCGCTCCCTCTCTGCCCATCCTCCTTCTGTGCCGCATCCTTCAGGGAGCCGGCGGAGGCGGCATGCAGCCCATGGCGCAGGCCATCATGGCTGACTCATTCGAACCACACAAGCGCGGTCAGGCCTTCGCACTTTACGGCCTCGTCGCCGTGCTCGCGCCCTCCATCGGCCCCACGCTCGGCGGCTGGATTACCGACAACTTTTCCTGGCGCTGGATCTTCTTCATCAACATCCCCGTCGGCATTCTCGCCTTCATCCTCGTCACGCGCCTCGTTGAAGATCCGCCGTGGATCAAAGCGGATCGTTCGCGCCTGTTCAAAATGGATTATGTCGGCCTCGGCTTTCTCACGCTGGCCATGGGCGGCCTCCAGATTATGCTCGATAAGGGTGAAGAGAATGACTGGTTCTCCTCGCCCTTCATCTGCCTCTTCGCGACGCTCTTCATCATCGGCATCATCGGCCTCTTTGTCTGGGAGTGGCGGCAGAAAGAGCCGCTCATCAATCTGCGCCTCTTTCGCTACAGGAACTTCGCCATCTGCTGCTTCCTCATGATGCTGGTGGGCGGCGTGCTCAACGCCAACACAGTACTACAACCACAATTCACGCAGCAGTTGCTGGGCTACACCGCAACCACGGCCGGCCTCGCTCTCACTGCCGGCGGAGTCACGCTCGTCTTCATGATGCCCCTGGCCGGAATTGCCACCGGAAGAATCTCCGCACGCTACCTCGCCGCTTTCGGTTTCCTGATGCTCGTCATCACCTTCCGTTACGCGGCAATCGTTACCAATTTGCAGATGAGCTTTGCCGAGGCGTCGTGGTTGCGCGTCGTGCAGATGTTTCCTCTGCCGTTTTGCTTCATCTCCATCACCACCGCGGCTTACGTGGGAATGCCGAGGGAGCAGAGCAATCAGGTCGCCGGACTCATCAACTTCGTCCGCAACATCGGCGGTTCCATCCTCATTGCCATCACCAACGCCCAGGTCACAAGCCGCGCCATGTGGCACGAGCAGCACCTGCAGCAGGCCATGCTGCCTGGAACCATCGCCTTCGACCAGCACAAGCAAGCCCTCACCGCGGCCTTCAATCATGCATTCGGCGTGGCCAACGGCAGCGCCATGGCGCTAGGCCAGATTTACAACCAGATGAAGGATCAGGCGCGTACGCAGGGATACCAGGACGTCTACATGGAGCTTTCCTATGCGTCCATCGTTCTCGTCTTCCTTGCCTTTCTCCTCAGCAAGAACAAGCCTGGCGAAGGCGGAGGCGGTGGAGGCGTGCACTGATTCTTTGAGCGCCCGGCCGAAGCGTCTGGTTCCGCGACTGCGTGATTCTGCTCGCGCCAGGCCCATGGCCGCGCCGCTTCCCGCCCCAGTGCCCGTTTGCATAGCCCTTTCCATCCAAACGGCCTATAATTCCTCGCAGATTTCCGCTTAAGTCAAAAGATGCCCGATCGTCGACATCTTGCGAGGAGGCTTTCATGTTGAAGTCATTTCTGTTCTTTTTCGCGGTGGCCCTGCTGGCCATAGCTTGTTTACCAATGCAAGGCCGCAGTCCGCAGCAACCCCCGCCTCCGCCCGCGTCCATGCCCGCTCCTGCGCCCGCTCTTGCTCCCCCACAGACCGCCACGACCGCGCCGACTGCGGCTGTTAAGAATCCCGTCAAGCCTACCGCCCAATCGCAGGCCAAAGCCAAGGCTCTCTATCAAATCGACTGCGCCATGTGCCACGGCGACAACGGAAACGGCAAGACCGATATAGCCACCAGCATGGAGCTCACCCTCGACGACTGGACCGATCCCAAGACTCTCGCGGGCAGGGAAGATTGGGAGCTGTTCAACGTCATCCGCGTCGGCAAGGACAAGATGCCTCCCGAGTCGTCAGGTCGCGCCACCGACAATGAGGTCTGGAACCTCATCATCTACCTCCGTACCTTCTCCAAGTCGCAACCGCCTGCAGCTGCTCCAGCTCAATAGGCTTGGTGGGAGCTGTCGCTTTCGCGTTCTCAACTCGCCACGAGCAGCGGGTGCCCCATCCTAAAATCTCGACGCGAAGCGGAGAGTTTTAGGGTGGGATAGCACGCCGTCCGCTATCATCATGAAGCGATGGCCACGATTGACTTTCAAAACAGATGGGCGTTAATCACCGGGGCCAGCTCCGGAATCGGCGCGGCCCTCGCGCGTGAGCTGGCCGCCCACGGCGCAAAACTTATCCTCACTGCGCGCCGCCGCGATCGCCTCGAAGCCCTCGCCGCCGAGCTCGCCGCCAAGGCCGCCGAGACGCGCATCGTCGTTGCCGACCTCAACGATCCGACTGCTCCCGAGCAAATCTTCGCCGCCACTGAGGGCGCAGGACTCGTCGTCGACATTCTCGTCAACAACGCCGGCCTCGGCCAATACGGCGCTTTCTCCACCAGCGACGCCAATCAGGAATTCAGCCAGGTCCGCGTCAACTGCGAAGCTGTCGTTCGCCTCTCGCGTCTCTTCATTCCGCGCATGGTCGAGCGCCGCCGCGGCTGGATGCTTGTCCTGGCCTCCACCGCGAGCTTTCAGCCGGTTCCCTACCTCTCCACCTACGCGGCTACCAAGGCATTCGACCGCTTCTTTGCCCTTGGCGTCGCCGCTGAAGTCGCGCGCTTCGGCGTGAAAATCACTGCGCTCTGTCCCGGAACTACGGAGAGCGAGTTCTTCGAGGTGGCCCGCGCCAGCGTCTTCCGCAGCCGCAACCTGCAATCGGCAGAAGACGTCGCCCGCATCGCCATCGACGCGCTCGCACGCGGCCAGCGCACCATCGTTCCCAAGTTTCCCAATAAGTTCGTGGCGTTTCTGGTCCGCTTCCTGCCCGTCGGCCTCATCACCTGGTTTGTCGAAAGGTTCGCTCGGCCAAAGCCCTGAGCAGTGGGCAGTAATCCGTCGCCCTCATCGCGAACGCGCTTCCTTCCTCGTTCCCGGCC
The DNA here is from genome assembly GCA_003138515.1 of Acidobacteriaceae bacterium. GTDB lineage: Bacteria > Acidobacteriota > Terriglobia > Terriglobales > Acidobacteriaceae > Telmatobacter. The sequence continues at coordinate 129,064 of PLGG01000015.1, forward strand.
CCTGCTTGCCGCCATCTTCACCGCTGGGAGGTTGCCGTCAGCCTGAAGGACTCAAAGAATGCTTTCACATCCTCTTCGTGCCGCGCGCCTATGTTTGGGAACGTCGCAATCGGCATGTAGAGGCGGGTGCCCGCCAGAATCAGCCTTCCGTTCAGAATGCCGCCGCCCGCGTTGCGCGCCAGAAACTCCCGGCTTGCGTGTCCATCGATTTCGCCGCGCGATTCGCTGATTAGGCTGGTCCGCGTGCGCCCCAAAGCCCCGTCTCGCGCCATATCCAGCGTCTTTTCCGCGTCTTCGCTGGCCGCCCGCTCCACCGGCAGATTATCCGCCCAGGCCACTGCGTAAGTGGTATCAGGGTCAACCTGCGCCTCGATCATCTCCACCTGTTCCACCTCGCCGCTGCCGGTATAAGCCAAGACCGGGGTCTCGCTCCCGCCGGCAACCGCACCTGGAACCCATCTGCGCTCCGATCGACGGTTTGCCAAGTCGCCATGCGCGCCCGGGTTTGCCCCGCCCCCTGCCCGTTTCCGGTCCCCCAGGCCGAAGTCCCCGCGATACTCATACGCGAGGTACGCGATCACTCCGATCATAACAATGCCAAAGACGAGGGTTAAAGAACGCTTCACACCTCAAAGAGTGCCCAATCTGATCCTGTAGTTTCAGGCAGATTGCCCATTTCGGGACAGATGGGGTGCCGTACCGGTTAAAAAAAGCCACTTTCACACTGCCTTGAACCAACTCTTCAACTTAAGCCTTGCAACCTTTCTGCGAATTAGGCATCCTAAGAAGTAATTAGCAGAGGCTTCCCCAAATGTCCCGCCAAAGAAAGGCTACAACTCTCACTTGAGGGTTCTTCGGAACCTCTTCCCAAAATCCCCCCTGGTTACCCTCCCAAATATGCCTCTCGATCGGGCCTACCGGAAGGTAGGCCCACATGCTCTCTCCGTGCATGCTCCGCCTTGAGGAAGTAATGCTGGCCTCCAGGCGAGAACCAGTGCCAGTAGAATCAATTCCAGCAATGCGCTCTTCCGCAGCCCAAACGATTGCTTCTGCGTCGGCCCTTGAAGCCGTCGCCTCCCGCATGGCCCGCGCCGGACTCATCCGCAGCTCCCAAACAAGTGCCAAGCGCCCCCGCACCGCCGGACCTTTTCGCGCCACGCGCTTCGAACGCACCACTCCGGAAGAGCTCACGGCTACTCCGCCAGCCCCTCAGCGCGCCGCCAACGGAGTCCAATGGCTGCCGATCCCCGGCTGGTGGGATCTTCCCTGGCTCTGGGCAGGATTCTCCACGCGCAAGGGCGGCCTCAGCCGCGCTTACTGCGCTGAAGACGCCGCGGCCGAGCTGAATCTAGGCTTCACCGCCGCCGACGATCTCGAAAACGTCCTGCGCAACCGTCGTCTCCTCGCCGAGGCCATCACATCCAATGCCGCAACGCCACTCATCGCGCTTCGCCAATTCCATTCCAACCGCATCGTTCATGCCGTCAGCGCCGACGCCTCTCGCAAGCAGCCCCACAAAGCTGACGGACAAATGACTGCGGAACCCGGCATGCTCCTCGCCATTCAAACCGCCGACTGTATTCCCGTGCTGGTCGCCGATCGCAAGCAACGCGCCGTCGCCGCCTTTCACGCCGGCTGGCGCGGAACCGTCAAGCGCATCGTCGAATCTGGGGTCGGCAGCATGCGTCTGGCCTTCGGCTCCCGCCCGCAGGACCTTATCGCCGCCATCGGCCCGGGCATTGGCCTCTGCTGTTACGCCGTTGGCGAAGAGGTTCTCTCGGAATTCGAATCGCAATTCTCGTACGCTCGCGACCTCTTCCGCGAGGTCTACGACTCCAATCCCGTGCGCAAGAAATATCCCATGCTCTTTCTCACTCAGCGCGCGCCCGGACATTCACCCATCGGCCCCAGCCTTCACGTCGATCTCGTCGAAGCCAATCGCCGCCAGCTTCTCTCGGCCGGCCTCAGCCCCGAATCCATTCAAATCGTCGGCTGCTGCACGCAGTGCCACTCCGATCTCTTCTTCTCCCATCGCGCCTCCGACGGCCACGCCGGGCGCATGATGGCAGTCATCGGCATTCGCGAAGCACGGAAACACCGCTCCCGCTGACGAGGAAGGAATTTGGATTTTGGGCTTGAATCTTAAGTCAGGAAGCCTTCATCGCTTCGCCCGGATTCACCAGGTCGCGCAGTTCCTTTGACGGCTTGAAGTAGGGAACCTTCTTGGCGGGAACGTCCACTCTTGCCCCGGTCTTGGGGTTGCGGCCAATGCGAGGTTTGCGCTGGCGGATGCGAAACGAGCCGAAGCCGCGAATCTCGATCTTGTCTCCGCTCTGCAGGGCGCCGATCACGGATCCGAAGATGGTCTCAACAATCACTTCGCCGTCACGCCGGGTCAAATCGCCCAGCCCGGTCACCTTCTCCACCAAGTCCGCCTTTGTCATCTCCCACTGACCTCCGCTTCCAGCATAACCGGATTGTGCCGAGGAACGCAGGAAAATGCAAGCCCCTTTTTTGAAACTATCCTTTGCGCATCAGCAGTTTGGCCGACTACGGGCCCCCTTCACCCCGGGCCTTCCCGGTTCCATCGGCCCTCTTCGATGGCGGCAAATCCGCCCGCCTGGTGTCCAATTTTCCATCCGGCCGCCGCCATACGATACATTGTTCGTTAGACCTCCATCAGGCAAATGAGCTACCCGCAATACAGCATCGTCATACCCGCCTATAACGAGGCCGCGCGCATCGTGGGCGCGCTTCATGCGGTCGTCGCGTGCATTCGCCAGCGCGGCTGGAATGCCGAAGTCGTCGTCGTCGATGACGGCTCACGCGACCAGACTTCCGACCTGGTCCTCACCTTCGCCGCCAATGCTCCGGAGGTCCGCATGATCCAGAATCCGGGCAATCGTGGAAAGGGTTACAGCGTCCGCAATGGCATTCTCCACTCCTTCGGCGAAGTCGTCATGTTTACTGACGCCGATCTCTCCGCCCCCATCGACGAAGCCGACGGCCTCTTTGCCGCCATCGCCTCTGGCGCCGACATCGCCATTGGCTCTCGCTGGCTTGAGCGCACGCGCCAAACCATCCGCCAGCCTCTTTACCGCCAGTTCTTCGGCCGATGTTTCAATGCCGTTACGCGCGCCGTCATGGGACTTCCCTACGCCGACACCCAATGCGGCTTCAAAGCCTTCACCCGCGCCGCCGCCCAAACCGTTTTCCAGCTCCAGACCATCGAGCGCTGGGGCTTCGATCCAGAAATTCTCTTCATCGCTCGCAAGCGCGGTTACCGTGTCGACGAAGTTCCCGTAAGTTGGGCCCACGATGAGCGCACCCGCATCAGCTACCTCAGGGACGGAACCAGGATGCTTCAGGACATCGCCATCGTTCGCTGGAACGCTCTCCTCGGCCGCTACAATAAGCCCGTCGAGCGCATCCACCGCGCCGATCTCGTCAAGTAGCGCCACTCGTGGCGGCGCAGCATCGACTCCCACGTTCGTTTTGCCTCGCCCACGGGACGGTGCTAGACTGCGCCAATGGCCACCAAAAAGAAATCAACAAAATCAAAGAAAGGTAAGGCCAGAAGGCCGCCGCAGCCAGCACAGAAGCGGTTGGCAAAGAGAAAAACCGCTCCCGGCAAAACCCTAGCCGCGAAAAAGTCTCCAGCGAAAAAGAAGAAGGCGCCGGCGAAAACGAAAAAGGCGCCGGCGAAACCACAGAAGTCCCCCGCGAAAGCAAAGACCGCCAAAGCCGTTAACTCGACGAGACGGAACAAAGATCAACCGCTGGATTCACTAGAACCCTCGCCAGGAGTCTCGGGATTGCAATCGGGAGACCTGGAGGGCTTATCGAACGTCGAGAGTGCGGATTCTGAAAGTGTTGACGAGTTGTTGGAGGAAGGGAACGCGTTCGAGGCGGGAGTGGTGTGGGGCGTCGAAGACTCCAGAGAACGCGCGGGGCAGGAAGTTCGCACGCGTGAAGTCCCCGAAGACGACGTGCCAGGCGAGTATCTGGACCAGGACTAACTATTCCCTGTGTAATTGTTCCCTGTTCCCCGCCGTCTTGGCCCCTACGTCCCTTAGTCCCGAGTCCCGTAGTCCATGTTTGATGCCTTACCGTTTGCCCTGGACGGTTTTGGGGTTGCCGCCGAGTTTTTTGGCGGCTCGGCGATCGGCGATAGCGTGCATCTCCTTGCCCCAATGAGAACGGTTGATGCCGATCTGCATGGCCAGCATGATGATGTTGCCGGTGCCCCAGTAGAGCGCCAGTCCCGAGGGATATTGCCAGAGAATGTAGCCGAAAAACACAGGCATCATGAAGGCCATCATGCGGCGTTGCGCCGGGTCCATGCCCGGCGAGGGAGTGATGTACTGCGTGAAAAACATCGTGATGATGACGAAGATGGGCAGGATGTGCGATGGATCCGGCTGAGAAAGATCCGGAAGCCAGTACCAGTGCGCCTGGCGCAACTCGACGGCATTTTGCAGGACCCGAAAGTAGGCGAAAAAGAATGGCATCTGCAGGAGCATGGGCAGACAGCCGCCGTACATATTGACGCCCTCGGTCTTGTAGAGCGCCATCATCTCCGCGTTCATCTCGTTGCGCTTGGGATCGTTCATTTTGAGATTCGCGTAACGCTTCTTGATGGCGTCGACCTTGGGCTGAATGCGCATCATCTTCAGCGAGGACTTGGTCATCATCAGGCGGGTGGGCAGGAGCGCCAGATTGAAGAGCGCGGTAAAGACGATGATGGCCCAACCCCAGTTGGGGATTCCGATGCGCAACATGAAGCGCAGGGCGAGATAAAGCGGGTTGGCGATGATGGTCATCCAGCCGTACTGGATGAGCGATTCGAGCGAGGGTCCGCTGGGCTTTCCATCGGCGCCTGTGGCGTGGACGGACCTGAGCACGTCGGTTGCCTTGGGGCCGACAAACAAGCGCAGGCGGGTATAGCCGCTGGTATCGCCCACGGCCACACCGAGCACCTCTGTGTGAGTCTTTTTGCTGTTGGGATCGGAGGCGTCACCGGGCAGCTCGACGGAATTGTGCAGAGTGACCACGGATGTGCGATCAGGCGCGTCGGGTAAAAAGGCAGAGGCAAAGTAGAGATCGGTGACGGCGGCGTACTGGTATGGCTCGTCGAGCGTGTTGTTGCCGCTCACTTTTGCCGCGGTCTGCGAGTCCTGTTTTCCATCGATCGACCAGGCGAAGAAGGAAGGGGTCCGATTCCGCGACGGAATCATCGAGGAATGCTGGAACTCTTCCATGTCGCCCAAACCGGCGGGCCAAGCAACCAGCGCGCGGACAGGAGCGCCATTCTGCTTTACCGCGGCCTCGACGGTGATGACGTAGCTGGAGTCGAAGCGGAAGGTCTTTATAGCGTCGAGACCATTGGATACATAGTGGAAAGTGATGGAGGCGGGCGCCACAACAAGCCCGGTGGCCGTGGGCTGCGCGCCAGTGACCGTGACCTGGTAAAGCGCCTGATTCAGTTGCGATGTGAGCGCCGAATCGTAGGTAAAGAGCGACAGAGGAAGTCCGAGGTGCCCCGCGGCCTCGACGTGCGCGGCGGCCTGCGGCTGGACGAGGTCAAGGGGTTTGCCTGCAGAGTCAAAGTACTTCTTCAGTATCCAATGCTGAACTTGCGCGCCGCGATTGGTGAACTCGATTTTGAAGAGCTCATTCTCGACGGTGGTGACGGTCTCGATGGAGGCGGCGATTTGCGGCGTTGCGCTGGGGGGCTGTGCGGTTGCGGTCGTTGGCGCCGGACCCGGCGCGGCCTGGGCTGCAGGCGCGGCCGGCTGGGTTTGAGTTACAGCGGGCGGCTGCTCTTCCGGCTTGGGCTTGTTGAAGAAGTACTGATAGCCGAGAAAGGCAGCGAGCACAACGAGCATAAAAGCCATGGTGGAGCGCATGTCGCCACCACCACCGCCGCCGGAACCCTGCGATTGCAGATTGGGATTGTGAACTTCGGGCAAAGGAAACTTCCTATCGTTTCGAGAGGGCAGCCCCCGGGGCAGCCGCTCTACCTATGGTAAAGGTTCGTGGGGGAAAGCAGTTGAGGCGGGGCGGTGAGACTGGTTAGGTTGAGCGGGCGGGACGGCGGCCGCAGGGACGGGATCGAATCCTCCGCGCGCAAATGGATGGCAGCGCAAAAGTCTCCAGACGGCGAGCGCGGAGCCGCGCAGCGGGCCATGGTTGGCGATGGCCACGGCTGCGTACTCACTGCAGGTGGGCAGATATTTGCAGCCGCCCGGGTGCAGCGAATGCAACGCGGGCGAAAGCCAGCGGCGGTAGAAAGCGATCAATGCAAGCAAGATGCGCGTCATGGTGCGGGCGTCACCCGGGCTTTGGGGGAGGAGAGCGTCGAGTTGCGCTTCGCGGAGCGCGCCGCCTCGACGAGGCTCTGTTCCTGGGCCTGTTCAAGGATACGCACGATCTCCCGCTCAAGTTGCGCGAATTCCATGGTAAGCACGCTCCGGCGGGGGTGAAAGATGAGATCGAAGCCCGCAGGCAGCAGATCGACGTGGCGGCGCAGAGCCTCGCGCACGCGGCGCTTGATGCGGTTGCGCTCGTGGGCCTTGCCGATGACTTTGCCGACGGTGAGACCGACGCGCGCCGGGGCGGGAAGGGTCGGGGCGTCAACTTTGGCTTCAGCTTCCTGAGTTTGCGGCGCAAAAAACCAGCTGATCGCGGCGGACTGGCGCTTGCGACCGGCAGCGTAGGCGCGCAGATAGTCGGCGTGCTTGCGCAGGCGCGAGCTCGCCAGGGATTGGCGCCGGACAGGCTTTGAAGCTGAAGTCATGAGGAAGGCTCGAACGAAATGCCGGCGCTGCGCGGAAGCTCGAAGTGCAAAGGGCGCAGCGCTTTCATCGAGAAACCGCCGGAGAATCAGTCGCGATGCCCAGGGCTGACAGAGACGCGCTTGCGCCCGGCGGCGCGGCGGCGGCTGAGCACGGCGGCGCCGGCTTTGGACTTCATGCGCGCCCTGAAGCCGTGCACCTTCGCACGGTGGCGGCGGTTGGGTTGAAATGTACGCTTGGGCATGGTGACCCGCTCCTGTTTTCAAAAGAGAATCTGCTATTTAGCATCCTTTTGAGTATATCGCAGGCGAATTTTGGAATCCAGCGAAGGAGCGCGCTTCACGATGTGGCAAGGGAGATGCGAATTCGAGGTTATGCTGAAAGAGAGCCGCGACGATGAAGTGAAAAGCGCAGCATGACCGTCGCACTTCAGTAACGCGGGTAACCAGCGGGCGAAGTTTCACCATCCTTGGTGCAACTCTTCGAGATGGCAGAAAACTTGTGTGAATAGGGGATTGCAACGGCCTCGGTTTGTGCTACTATCGGGACCGTTCCTGAAATTTCGTGTGAAATTCTCAGCGTTCTTCAATTCGGATTCTAGTCATCGGCCTCGGCGTTGAATCCTTCGAGGCGGACCAGTAGTAGACAGGCAGCCGGTCGGCGAAAGGCGCACGCAAGGTTGATTGCTATGCGTCTGAAGAAAGCCGTTGCCTGAAATTCAGCAAACGAACCGCCCGGCGCAATGCCGGGAGGAATCGGCAAGGATTGTACGATGGCATTTGCGACTACGCCGACCTCGGCACTCAATCCCTGGCTCCAGATTCTGGCAGCACTCGAGAAGAAGGTCATCCGTCAATCATTCGAGACGTGGCTCAAGCCCACCAGGTTCAGCCATGCATCCGGGCGGAAGCTCTACGTGCGCGTGCCTTCACCGGAGTTCCAGCACATTGGCGACAAGTACGGCGACCTGATTCAAGAAGCGATCGATCTTCAGTCGCTGGAATTCGATGACGTGTGTTTCGTGACCGCCGATGAGGATCCGTCAATTCCGCCGCAGCGCAGGGATGGCGGATTTGGTCCCGTACCATCGCACGCGCCCACGGCGCCGCCGGCCAACGCCGCTCACGCGCCCGAGCAGGGCCGGTTCGACTGGTCGACCGCGGCGCAGCTCAACCAGCGCTACACATTCGATGCCTTCGTGAGCGGCAACGGAAATCAATTTGCGCGGGCCGCGGCCCTCGCCGTGGCGGAACGCCCCTCGCGCGCCTACAATCCGCTGTTTCTCTATGGCGGAGTGGGAATGGGCAAGACGCACCTGATGCATGCCATTGGGCACGAGGTGAAGCGGAGACAGGCGGCCGCGAACATCTGCTACGTGTCGGCAGAGAAGTTTACCAACGAGATGATCAACTCCATCCGCAACGATCGCATGACCAGTTTCCGCGACCGTTTTCGCACGGTGGAAGTGCTGTTGATCGACGATATTCAGTTCATTTCACAGAAGGAGCGCACGCAGGAAGAGTTCTTCCACACGTTCAATGCGCTGCACGAGAACATGAAGCAGGTGGTGATCGCTTCAGACCGGCCGCCCAAGGAGCTGACGGAGATTGAGGAACGGCTGCGCTCGCGCTTCGAGTGGGGACTGATTGCGGATATTCAGCCGCCCGATCTTGAGACCAAGGTGGCCATCTTGCTGAAGAAGGCCGAGAGCGAGCAGGCGCAACTGCCGACCGATGTAGCGCTGTTTGTGGCGTCAAATGTACGCACCAACGTGCGCGAGCTGGAAGGGGCGCTGGTGCGGCTGATCGCCTGGTGCCAACTGAACCGCATGGAGATCTCGCTGGCGGCAGCACAGCAGTGCCTGAAGCAGTTCATCGACATGCAGGTGCGCAAGATCACCATCGAGGCTATTCAGCGCGCGGTCGCGGAACAGTTCGGCATGCGCGTCGCGGACCTGAAGCAAAAGAACAACTCGCGTAATGTGGTTGTTCCGCGGCAGATCGCCATGTATCTGGCCAAGCAGATGACCGAGGCGAGCTTGCCGGAGATCGGGCGCCAGTTCGGCAACAAGCATCACACCACAGTGATGCACTCGATCGGCAAGATCGACGAGCAGCGCCGCACGGACAAGGACCTGCATCGCACCCTGACCAAGCTGCAGGATGTGCTGAGCTGCTAATTCAGGGGTCAGGGATCAGACAATAGGGGCGAGCCGCCTGAGCTAAGCAATGCTTGATGCGTTGCCGCTGCGATGGGCGGCTCTTCTTCTTTGCGTTAGACTTTCTGCGATATGGAGCACCTAAATCTTCAACGGTTTTCCGCCCGGCCCTGCAAGTGGAACTTCGCGAAGTGGAGCGCATCCAAAGAGCCATGGAATATCGATTGCTGGGAGGCTCAGGCCTCAAAGTTCCCGCATTGAGTTTTGGCACCGCGACGTTTGGCGGGACCAACGAGTTTTTTAAAGGATTCGGCGAAACCGAGGTCGAGGAAGCTCGGCGGCTGATCGATATCTGCTTGGAGGCCGGGGTCAATCTGTTTGACACGGCCGACGGCTACTCCGAAGGCCGCTCGGAAGAGATCCTCGGAAAGGTTCTCGCAGGCAAGCGAGACAAGGCGCTGATCTCGACCAAATCGGGATTTCCGACGGGCCCAGGCCCGAACAAAGAGGGTTCTTCCCGGTATCATTTGCAGCGCGCGCTTGAGGCCAGCCTGCGGCGTCTGGGAACCGACTACATCGACATTTACCACCTGCATTGCTTCGACGCGATGACGCCAATCGAAGAGGTGCAGGACACGCTGAACAAGTTTGTCCGCGAGGGCAAGGTGCGGTACATCGCCTGCTCGAATTTTTCAGGATGGCACTTGATGAAGTCGCTCGCAGTGGCCGATCGCTACGGGTGGACGCGATACGTAGCCCACCAGGTGTACTACTCGCTGATCGGCCGCGAGTACGAGTGGGAGTTGATGCCGCTGGCGCTCGATCAGAAGGTCGGCGCACTCATCTGGAGCCCGCTCGGCTGGGGACGCCTGACGGGCAGGATTCGCCGTGGCAAGCCGCTGCCGGACGTGAGCCGGTTGCACTCGATTGCCGACGCCGGACCGCAGATGCCCGACGAGTATCTCTACACGGTTGTCGACGCCCTCGACAAGGTTGCAGCAGAAGCTGGGAAGACGGTTCCGCAAGTTGCGCTGAACTGGCTGTTGCAAAGGCCGACGGTTTCATCGGTGATTGTGGGCGCGCGGAACGAAGAGCAGTTGCGGCAGAATCTGGACGCGGTGGGCTGGAACCTGAGCGCTGAACAAGTGGCTGTGCTCGACAAGGCGAGCGATCGCGAGCCGGTCTATCCCTACTGGCATCAGCGAAAGTTCTTTTCGAGCAGGAATCCGCTGCCGGTGTGAAAAGCAGGTTTCAGGTGCCAGGGATCAGGGGTCATCGACCGACGCGCCGGCTAATGCAACCGGATTTTGTGGTGCTTTTTGACGACGTAGTGGCCGATGAGCCAGCCTGCGGTTGCGCCGACGAGCACGTCGGAGGGAAAGTGCTGCTGACCCAGGACGCGGGTAAGGCTGACGGCGGTGGCCCCCGTGTAGACGGCAACCTGAGTCCACGGAGAGTGGTACTCAGCGGCGATGGCGGAGGCGGCGGACCACGCCAGAGTGCTGTGCGCTGAAGGGAATGACGAGTCGAATCCCGCGCCGGACTGGAAGAACCCTCCGCGCCCATTGTCAACGTATGGACGCTCGCGCCAGAAGACCAGCTTCAATCCCTGCTCGACAACAAAGCCATCGGCCAGAGCCTCAGCGCTGAGGATGCCGGTCTCCTGGGCGTGTTCGTCCTGCTTGAGGCGGCCTATCGCAAAGAGGGCGACTGGAGCAGCAACAAAACCGCCGATGAGGCCATTGGAAACATTGATGTTGGCGTTGTTGAAGGCGGTGTTTCGCGAGACGGTCTGGGACATGGCGCGATGATCCGTCGCGATGGCGGTGCCGGTAGCCAAGGCGAGCGGAGCGAGCCACTCGAGGTCGCGCGGGCGCAGGCGCACAGGGCTGGTCCAAATTGCCTCTTGATCTTGAAGAAAGATGCGCGGTGAATTCCGGACAGTTACGTCTTCGGATTGAGGCTGCTGAGCGGGATCGACGGACTGAGGTGATGGCGCATCTGGAAGCGAAGCGCTGGCGATCGCGTTGGCCGCGGGCACGGTTTGCGCATGTACTGAAACGGCGACGCAGAAACCGAAAGCCAGCGCGGCGACCAACGGCGCGAATGCAATGAGCCGGTACGAAGATTGTGGGCGCAGAATGATTGCGTGTGCTTGCATGGGCTGCCGTACGAGGACCGGCAGAGCCGGGCTGTTTACTATCCGACTATTTCAAACAGGTAAAAGTCAACAAAATTGAGCACATTCTCTGAATGCGGTGCGCGCAAACGCCGACGCGCTCATCTTTGCGAGGTTCGACGCCAGAGGCGTTGAAGTACAGATTGAATCGGACGGCACGCGTTAGAGCGTCTGCGGTGGATTCTTCTGGTAGATTTCGACGTAGTCGAGGTAGTTCTGTGCGTACTCGAGGATGAGGGCGCGATCCTTCTCAGTGAGTTCGCGGCGCAGCCTGGCGGGAACGCCCGCCCAGAGAGTGCGGGGCGGAACAACGGTGTGCTCGGGGACCACGGAGCCGGCGGCGATGATGCAGCCCTCGCCAATGCGGCTGTTGTTCAGGATGGAGGCTCCCATTCCAATGACGCACATATCCTCGACGACACAGCCGTGGACGGTGGCGTTGTGCCCGATGGTGACCCAGTCGCCCACGATGACGGGATAGAGGTTGCGCTGGCCGTGGAGGACAGAGCAGTCCTGGACATTGGAGTTGGAGCCGACCCGGATGGAGTTGACGTCACCGCGCAGGACGGCGTTCATCCACACCGACGAGCGCTCGCCGAGCACAACGTCGCCGAGGATCTGGGCGGAGGAGTCGATGTAGCAACTCGCGGGGATTGTTGGCCAATGGCCTTGATAGCTTCGGAGCATGGAAACCTCTGCGGCGACCTCTTCCTGAGAGTTTAATAGCCCGCGGCAGGTAGCCTGCGCGGGACGGTGTGCGGCGAGCGCGCGCGGATGAAAATGTCCAGTTGGCTCCTCAATCGGAACTCGCGTATGATAAATGAAGCCCTACAGGCAGGTTTGGAGGTGTTACCCTTTGGCGGAGGTTCGCGTTCAGGAAGGCGAACCGCTGGAAAATGCTTTGCGCCGATTCAAGCGGAAGGTGCAGCAGGAGGACATCATCAAGGAAGTGAAGCGTCACTCCTATTACCTGAAGCCCGGCGAGAAGAAACGCGTCAAGGCAGCTTTGGCGCGCAAGCGGAACCGCAAGAAGGCTCGTAAAGAGCAGGATTGAATTCTTAACCCGCCGCGGGAAGCACAGTTCCGACGGCTTTCGATGCAAGCAAACGAAGGCCGGGAGTAAGAATCGGGACGGCAACCGCGGCGTTGTAATTGGCTGTAGTGTTTCTCCAGTTTCTGTCGATTGACGTCTGCGGTTGCCTTTTGGCTTGCGCCCAACGTATGAGCCATCGGGCATGACGCCGCAATTCCTTCAGAAACCTGAGAAGCGCGAAGATCGCCGACCACGCGTTTGGCGTGCGAAGCGTTCGGTTGCCCCCAATTTCGGGCAAAAGTTCGAATGCCGCCCTGTTTTTAGTGCGGTCCGGGCCCCTTGAAGTGCACGACGAAGGAAGACAGGGAACCGGGACCGGCAAGTTCCTGTTGAGTCATGGCCGATTTCGGTGGAAGTCCCTGTGAGGGAAGCCGGCCATGGAATTCACCGATCGAGTCCTCAAGTGCGTTGACTGCGGCGCCGAGTTTGTTTTCACAGCAGGCGAGCAGCTGTTCTTCCACGATAAACAATTCAAGAACGACCCCAAGCATTGCAAGCAGTGCAAGGCGAAGCGCGCCCGGGGAACACAGCGTGTGCGCCCCGAGACGCGGACCACGTGCTCAGAGTGCGGCACCGAGACGACGGTTCCCTTCAAGCCGACCCAAGGCAGGCCGGTACTCTGCCGGTCGTGCTTTCAGAAGCAGCCGCCGAATCCGCAGCCTGCGCCTGCACCTAGCGCAGCGCAGGACTAAAGAGCAGGTCGCCGCGGAAGTTTGAGGGGAAGCCGGCGCTGCGGACCAGCGTAGCGAGTTGCGCCCAGTGGCGTTGGCTGTGGAAGAGCGCGTGTGCCGCGATCTTCCTGCGGGAGACGGCTCGCTCTTCCTCGGGCACCCAGTCGAATTCAAGCACATAGGGTCCGCTCCAGCTTTCTTCCGGCGCGGCGAGCAGGTTGCGGAACATTTCTACGGCCTGCCGATGCATGTCAAAGAGCGCGTCGAGCGGGCATGCGGGAATCTTTTCTCTTGCAGTGACCGGAACCCCGGCAAGGCGCTGGGCCCAGCGCAGCTCCGCGCCCCAGATGTGGCGCACAAACTCCTGCACATTGGCCGCGCCGCCTATGCCGCAGGGGAGATAGAGCAGAATCGGATTCGCGTCGAAGTGGGCTCTCCAATACTCGGACGCCTGGTCGTTCCAGGCGAGCATCTCCTCCAATGTGATTCCTGCGCTCATGATTTTCCTTTCAAGGCTCGATGGCCGATGTCGCGCCGGTAATACATTCCCTCAAAGGATATCTCCGCCATGGCTTGATAGGCGCGGGCCAAAGCCTGATCGAGAGAGTCGGCAGCGGCGGTGACGCCGAGAACGCGGCCGCCGGCCGTGACAATTTGCCCGCCCACCTGTGCCGTGCCCGCGTGGAAGACCTGAACGCCCGGAACCTGGGCCGCCGCCGCAAGGCCGGTGATTGGCAAGCCGTTCTTGTAGCTGCCGGGATAGCCGCCGGAACTGGCGACGACGCAGGCAGAGGCGCCGGAAGACCAGCGCAGAGGAGTGTCGGCGAGGCGGCCGTCGACGCAAGCGTCGAGCACGTCGATAAGGTCGCTTTCGAGGCGGACCAGGATGGCCTGCGTCTCTGGATCGCCGAAGCGGGCATTGAATTCGAGCACCTGCGGGCCGCGCGCGGTCATCATGAGCCCGCAATAGAGAACGCCGGTGAATGGAGTCTCCTCGGCGGCCATGCCCTCGACCGTGGGCACAGCGATGTAGTGCAGGATCCACTCCGACATTGCGGGGTCGAGCAGCGAATCGGTGGAGTAGACACCCATGCCACCGGTGTTGGGGCCGGTGTCACCCTCGCCGATGCGTTTGTGATCCTGCGCGGGAACGAGCGGCGTGACGTGCTTGCCGTCGCTAAGGCAGAGGAAGCTGATTTCGTCGCCCTCGATGAACTCCTCGATGACCAATTGCTGCTCGGAAGTGCCGAGAAGCGCGCCGGTGAACAGGCCGTGCGCAGCTTCGGCGGCGGTGTTGCGCGAATCGCAGATAATGACGCCTTTGCCCGCTGCCAGGCCGTCGGCCTTGACCACGATAGGCGGATGAAAAATCTCGATGGCCTTTTCGACTTCATCCGAGGAGGAGCACACGGCGTAGTTGGGCGTGGGGATGTTGTGGCGCTGCAGGAAGCGCTTGGCGAATCCCTTGCTGGATTCGAGCATGGCGGCGGCGCGCGTGGGACCGAAGACGCGCAGGCCGCGCTGCTGAAGCTCGTCGACGATGCCGAGCGAGAGCGGCAGCTCGGGGCCGACGATGGTGAGGTCGGGCTTCTCGGCTTCGGCCAGGCGAACCATGGCGGATAGGCTCTTGAGGTCGACAGGAGCGCAGCGTGCAATTTGGGCCATTCCACCGTTGCCCGGGGCGCAGACGACCTGCGTTACGCGCGAACTGCGTTTGACCGCCCAGGCCAGAGCATGTTCGCGGCCGCCGGAACCAAGGATCAGGACTTTCATTTGGGTGACTTTCTCCAATCTCATCCAAAACCAGAAGAATAATGGTCGGCAATGGAGGCGGGGGAAGTCAAACGGGGCGGAACGAATTTGGAGAGCTTGCGCTCGCCTATACTGATGCGGGATGCGTCGGCGGTGCGGCGCGCGAGGCGATTGCGAGAGGCGGGATGGTCGAGAGGCGCATCAAGCCGTACAACGAGCAGCAGGCCGAGAAGGCCGCGCGCGCGGAGCAGACGCGCGTCTTCCGGCGCAACCAGGTGTTCGGGCTGATCATCGTTGCGGCGGCGATCTGCTTGTGGTGGCTGCTGCACACGAATCCGAAGTGGATCTTTCCGCCGGCGTGGTGGCATTGGTAAGGCAGGGAACAGTGATCAGGGATCAGGGATCAGACATGCCCGCCGAGAATGCACGCGAGCCGCTGGTAATGATTCTTCTCGGGCCGACGGGGAGCGGGAAGACGGCGCTTTCGCTGGCGCTTGCGGAGCAGTTTGGCGGAGAGATTGTGAGTTGCGACTCGGTGGCCGTGTATTGCGGGATGGAACTGGGCACTGCCAAGCCAACCAAAGAGGAACGGTCGCGCGTGCCGCATCACTTGATCGATGTGGTCGAACCGGATGGGCCATTTACCGCGGGCGACTACAGCCGGCGGGCGCGGACGGCGCTGCGCGAGATTGCCGGGCGCGAGCGCCTGCCGATTGTGACGGGCGGAACGGGTTTGTATTTGCGGGCGCTGACGGAGGGCTTGTTTGCTGGGCCGACGCGCCGTGAAGACTTGCGGGCGAGACTGCGGCGGAGCGCGAAGCGGCACGGAAACGGCTGGCTGCATCGGGTGCTGCGGAGGCTGGACGCGGCCACCGCGGAGCGCATTCATGCGAACGACACGGCAAAGCTGATTCGCGCGATCGAGGTGTGCGTAGCGGCGCGGAAGCCGATGTCGCAGATCTTCGGCGATCAAGACATCGGGCGCGATCCGCTGACCGGATTCCGGCTGTTGCGGATAGGGCTGAATCCGCCGCGGCAGAGGCTTTATGACCAGCTGAATCAGCGCTGCGCGGCGATGTTTGCCGCGGGGCTGGTCGATGAGACGCGAGGGCTGTTTGAGCGCTATGGGCCGGTGAAGGCTCTGGATTCGCTGGGCTATAGGCAGGCGCGCTGCGTGCTGGACGGCGCGATGAGCGAGCAGGAAGCAATCGCCGCAGCGCAGCAGGGGCATCGCAACTACGCGAAGCGGCAAATGACGTGGTTCCGGCGCGAGCCGGAGGTGCGGTGGATTGAAGCGTTCGGGGATGAGGCGGAGACGACCCGTGAAGCGGCGGAGATGGTTGAAGGCGCGCTTAGGCGATCGCGCAGCCATTTAAACTAATCGTGATGAGACAGCGCTCCCCGTGAGGAGCGCGCGGAACGGAGTTTCCCCTTGGCAGAGACAAATCCAGAGACAATTTATGACGTGGCGGTCGTCGGCGGCGGGCCGGCGGGATATACGGCGGCGATTCGCGGAGCGGAGTACGGGCTGAAGGTGGCGCTGATTGACGCGGGCTCGAGGCTGGGCGGGACGTGCCTGCTTGTGGGCTGCGTTCCAACCAAGGCGCTTTTGTTCAACGCCGAGCTCTGGGAGTATCTGAAGGACGCTCCGGAGTTCGGGATTGCCGGGATCGGGACGCCGCAGCTCGATTGGGCGGCGGTGCTCGCACGCAAGAACGGGATCATCGCGAAGCACGTGAACGGCCTCCAGTTCCTGATGAGGAAGCACAAGATTGCGGTGATTCCTGGTTTTGCAAGGCTGACGGGCGGTGCGAAGGATGGCGTGCACACGGTTGATGTGGATTCGAGCGGTCAAAAGAGCCAGGTGAAGGCGAAGAACGTGGTGATCGCAACGGGGTCGGAGGCGAAGCTGCTGCCGAGATTGAAGGCAGACGCGGCGATTCTGACCAACATCGAGATTCTTGAGCTGAGTGCGCCGCCGAAATCGCTGATCGTAATCGGGGCGGGTGCGGTGGGAGTGGAGTTCGCGTCGATCTTCAGGAGCTTCGGCACCGAAGTGACGATTCTCGAGTTTTTGCCGCGCATAGTTCCGGTGGAGGACGAGGAGATTTCGAAGGAGCTGGCGCGCGTGTTTCGCAAGCGCGGCATCGAGACGAGCACCGGCGCGAAGGTAGAGAAGGTGGAGAAGACGGCGGATGGCGTCCGCGTGAGCTACACGGACGCGAGCGGAAACGCGCAAGTAAAAGAGGCCGAGAAGGTGCTCGTAGCCGTGGGACGCGGACCGCTGACGAGCGGGATTGGCCTGGAGAAAACAAAAGTCGAACTCGACCGCGGGTTTGTGAAAGTGAATGAGGCGCAGGAGACTGCGGAGCCGGGCGTGTATGCCATTGGCGACATTGTGGCCGGGCTGCCGCAATTGGCGCACGTGGGCGCAATGAGCGGCATGGTGGCGATGGCGAAGATTGCAGGGCGTTACTACAGGCCGGTTCGGCGGGATCGGATTCCGAGCTGCACGTACACAGAGCCGCAGATTGGCAGTGCAGGACTGACCGAAGCACAGGCCAAGGAAAAAGGCCACGCGGTCAAAGTGGGCAAATTTCCTTTTGCGGGAAATTCGAAAGCGACGATTGTGGGCAGCCACGATGGATTTGTGAAGGTGGTGGCCGACGCGAAGTACGGCGAGATTCTAGGCGTGCACATCATCGGGCCGCAAGCCACGGAGCTGATTGCGGAAGCCGTTGCGGTGATGGAGCTCGAAGGAACCGTGGAGCACCTGATGTTCACGATCCACGCGCACCCGACGCTGAGCGAGGCGATGCTGGACGGGTATGGCACGGTGGAGGGGATGGCAATCAACGCTTGAGGCGATAAAAATGCAGCTCTCCCGCCGGTTGCTGCGAATGATCAGGCAGCTGACGCTCGGCGCCTTAAGAGATGCGCCGCCCCAATCGCCAGTACAAAGAAGAGAATCCAACCGCAAGCGAGCTGCAAAGCGACCCCGTCCCAAGGTTCAGGGGCCTGGATTAGTTCAAAGCCAAAGAACCCCGCATAAACTAAAACATTCACAACAACGCACCAAAAGCCGGTGCGCGTCTTTGAGCCGCTCACAAGAAATACGAGAGCAATTATGAGTTCGAGTGGAAGAATGAAGAGAAACCATCCCAGCGTCGATTCCCAAGCAGGGTATCGAGGAGAATCGTCTAGGGCAGTTGCCGCGGCGGAATACAATTCGCTTAGCGACAAGGCGAGCAGCCAAAGAATGCAGATCCCTTGTTTCAATTTCATCCGCAAGGTGGTCGCGGAACCGTTCACGAACCTCCTTTTCGTTTACTTTCAATGAAAACGATTCTAAAGCGCAGAATCTTTGAAGCACGCCATCGCTGGAGCTTCTGTTCCCATCTTGTATCACGTGAGGCTCAAAGCAGGAGTTGCCAGTAGCCGACGTCGATCCATTGGCCGAATTTGTTGCCGACCTCCTTGAAGTGGGCGACGGGCCGAAATCCGAACTTTTCAAGGAGCGCCACGCTCGCGTCGTTGGGGAGGGAAACGCCGCCAATGACCGAGTGAACCGTACGAATGCGCAGCTCAGCGAGGAGAGCGTCGAGCAGTGCCGAGCCTCTTCCCTTCCCGACCGAAGACGGGTAAAGATACACGGACACTTCGACGGAATGGCGATAGGCCGCGCGCTCTCGCCATTTGCGGCCGTAGCAGTAGCCTAGAAGTTTTCCGTCCTCTTCGCACACGAACCAGGGATATGTCGGCGCAGTCTCCAGGATTCGCCGGCACATCTCGTCAGCGGTGACTGGGACTTCTTCAAACGTGGCCGGCGAGTTGAGGATGTAGTGGTTATAGATCTCTGCTATCGAAGGTGCGTCGTCGGGGCGGACGGTGCGAAGCATGGCGGCCTCCAGCAATCGTCTGATGCAAGCGGACCGGTCGTGCGCTGATACGAACTTTACAACTCCGTCGACTGGGTCGCGATTAGCTCTTTGGCTTTGGCGATGAAGGCTGCGAGCGGCGTGGAGCCCTGGTCGCCTTTGCCGCGCGTGCGGACGCTGACCGAGCTGGAGGATTCTTCCTTGTCGCCGAAGACGAGGATGTAAGGCGTCTTCTGATTGGCGAAGTCGCGAATCTTCGCGTTCATCTTTTCGTTGCAGGCATCGGTTTCGACTCTGAAGCCGGCGGCCTTAAGCTCGGCTTCGAGCTTCTGCGCATAGGCGAGGTGTTTCTCGCTGATGGGGACAAGGCCGATCTGCACGGGCGCGAGCCAGAGCGGGAACGCTCCGGCATAGTGCTCAATGAGAACACCGAAGAATCTTTCGACAGAGCCGAATAACGCGCGGTGCACCATGACGGGCTGATGGCGCTCGCCGTCTTCGCCGACGTATTCGAGCTCGAAGCGCGCGGGGAGATTGAAATCGAATTGAACCGTAGAGAGCTGCCAGAGGCGGCCAAGGACGTCGACAAGCTTGACGTCGATCTTGGGACCGTAGAAGGCAGCTTCGCCGGGGATGGTCTTGTACTGGATGCCTTTCGCCTTGAGCACGTTGTCGAGCGAGCGGCTGGCGAGGTCCCAGTCTTCGTTGGAGCCGGCGTAGTGAGCGCGGTCTGAAGGGTCCCAGGTCGATAGCTCGACCTTGAACTCGGAGAAGCCGAAAGTCTTGAGGACGGCCTCGGCGAAATCGATGCAGGCGACGACTTCGCTTTCGATCTGCGAGGGCATGCAGAAGATGTGGGCGTCGTCCTGCGTGAAGCCGCGCACGCGCAGCAGGCCGTGCATGGTTCCGGAGCGCTCGTAGCGGTAGACGTTGCCCAGCTCGGCGTAGCGCACGGGCAGATCGCGATAGCTTTTGGGCGAGTTCTTGTAAATGAGGATATGGAAGGGGCAGTTCATGGGCTTGAGGCGATAGAGGGCATCGTCAAGCTCCATGGGCGTGTACATGTTGGCGGCGTAAAAGCCTTCGTGGCCGGAGGTCTGCCAAAGGTTGATGCGCGCGACGTGCGGCGTGTAGACGAGCTGGTAGCCGCGGCGGAGACACTCGTCGCGCATCCAGTCTTCCATCACTTTGCGGATGATGGCGCCTTTGGGATGCCAGAAGATGAGGCCCGCGCCTGCAAGCTCCTGAATGCTGAAGAGATCTAATTGTTTTCCTAAAACGCGATGATCGCGGCGCGCTGCTTCTTCAAGGCGGCCGAAGTGGTCATCGAGACCTTTTTTGGAGAAGAAGGCCGTGCCGTAGACGCGCTGGAGCTGCGGATTTTTCTCGTCGCCGAGCCAGTAAGCGCCAGCGAGGCTGGTGACCTTGAAGGCCTTGACGCGGCCGGTCGAGGGGACGTGCGGGCCGCGGCAGAAATCGACGAACTTGCCGTTGCGGTAGAAGCTGACCTGGTCGCCGGGCGCGGTGAACTTCGTGACGAAGTGGATTTTCATGAAGTCGCCGTCGCGCTGAAATTCTTCGAGGGCCCGCTCGCGCGGCTCGTACTCGTGGACGAAGGGCTCGTTGCGAGCAACGACTTCGACCATTTTGGACTCGATGGCGGCGAGGTCTTCGGGCGTGAAGGGCTTCTCGCGGTAGAAGTCGTAGAAGAAGCCGGAGTCGGTTGCGGGGCCGTGGCCGAGCTTGGTCTCAGGAAAGAGCTCGAGGACGGCCGTAGCGAGGACGTGCGCGGCGGAGTGACGCAGAATTTTGACTGCGTCAGGATCGTTTTCCTTTACGAGCTCGAGGCGCGTGTCGGAAGTGAGCGGCGCGGAAAGATCGACGAGACGCGGTGCAGCGGCGTCTTCCGTGGCGTACATCGATGCTTCCGACGCCGACTCACCGTGCGACTGGCCGTCGCGGGCGGAGCTTTGGACGCCAGCAGCAGCGATGGGCGCGATGCGCGCGGCGATGGAGGCCGCGGCGAGGCGCGGCGAGATGGAGTTCGCTATTTCGAGAGGCGTTGTGCCAGAGGGCACTTCGCGAATGGCCCCGTCGGGCAGGTGTACGGCGATCAAGTTCGTGCTCATATGTTTGGTGGAATCCGCTGCGGCCGTGGAACAAACAAGAATGCGGCCAACTTTTGAGGATAGAGGGTTGACGGCACGAAGTCGAGCGGCGTGGCAGCGGGGTTCGCGGAGTTAGCGGGGTTAGTGGGCAGCGCGGGCTCGCGCGCCTTGAGGAAAATCGGCCGAACTTCGGCCTGAAAAACGCAAAAAGGCCAGTATCGCCCCAGATTGTGCTCAGGAGCGCACTCAGCCCTATTGCTGTCTCGAAACCAGATTCCGCCGGAATCCTGCCGATCAGGTTAGAGAGGCTGAACGTCGGCAGCCTGCCATCCCTTGGGGCCCTTGACCACGTTAAATTGCACGGCCTGACCTTCTTGCAAGCTCTTGAAACCGCTTGAGTTGATCGCCGAGTAGTGCACGAAAACATCTTCGCCGTTCTGGCGCGAGATGAAGCCAAAGCCCTTCGCGTCATTGAACCACTTCACAGTACCTTGTTCCATTTTGTTCGTATTTCCTGTATTGAATTGCGCTGGATGAATCGGAGCGAACACTGGCAGAATCTTGCTTTTGGGCGAGTACTGCTCACGCCCGGTTCGGTTCTAACGCTGACCATATTCTACCATTTTCGTCAAAGTTCTCTTCAGGAATTGTGTCTTTCATCTCACTAGATGGTGTTAGGCACCGGAAACTATTGAACCGTGGTGATTTAGCGGGTCGCCGCGACCTGTGATAAGGTGAGAGGTCGCCATGGCCAAGGATTGCGTTCCCGAGTTGCTGGCTCGCGCCACCGAGGAGTTGGAGGCCGAGTTTAGGGAGTTGCCCCCCTCCGGCGAGCCCCTTTCTCTGGCTGGCATGGAGTGGGTGCTCGAGGCAGTGGCGCACCGCCTCCGCGACAATTATCCCTATTTCCATCCCTTATATGCCGGACAAATGCTGAAACCGCCGCATCCACTGGCGCGTGCAGCGTATGCACTGGCAATGAAGATCAATCCCAACAACCACGCACTCGACGGCGGGCGGGCGAGCTCGGCGATGGAGGTCGAGGCGGTAAAGGAAATCGCGGG
The DNA here is from genome assembly GCA_003138515.1 of Acidobacteriaceae bacterium. Classification (GTDB taxonomy): domain Bacteria; phylum Acidobacteriota; class Terriglobia; order Terriglobales; family Acidobacteriaceae; genus Telmatobacter. The sequence goes on from PLGG01000015.1 coordinate 150,764, forward strand.
CATGTTCGGGTGGAATGAGTTTCTGGGCCATCTGACGTCGAGCGGAACGATCGCCAATCTGGAGGCTCTTTGGATGGCGGGGCAAATGGCTCCGGGGCGGCGGATTGTGGGCTCAGAGCAGGCGCACTACACGCATCAGCGGATCAGCGGCGTCCTGAAACTCGAGTTTGCGAGCATAGAGGTCGATGAGCGCGGCCGGATGAGCCTGGAGGCGCTGGAAGATGAGCTGCGCAAGGGCGACGTGGGAACCGTGGTGGCGACACTAGGCACGACAGCGATGGGCGCGGTGGACGCGCTGGACGAGATTCTGAAGCTGAAGGAGCGGTACGGATTCCGGGTGCATGTGGACGCGGCGTATGGCGGGTATTTCGGGCTGATTGCGGAGGCGCTGGAGGAGCCGGCGCGAAGAGCGTACGCGGTGATCGGGCAGGCGGACTCGATTGTGATCGATCCGCACAAGCACGGTTTGCAGCCGTATGGGTGTGGATGCGTTCTGTTTCGCGATCCGGCTGTCGGACAGCTCTACAAGCACGACTCGCCGGCTACCTACTTCACGTCAAAGGAGCTGCACCTCGGTCAAATCAGCCTGGAGTGTTCGCGCGCCGGGGCAGCGGCAGTTGCGCTATGGGCGACGCAAAAGCTGCTTCCGCTTGTGCCGGGCGGGGCGCTTGCGCAGGGGTTGGCGAAGGGACGGCGCGCTGCGGTGGAGCTGGACCGGAGAGTGCGCGGCGATGCGCGTTTTGACGGGCTGGCGGCGGGGGGTCCAGAGCTGGACATTGCGGTGTGGGCGCTACGTGCGGCCACTCCTGAGGAAGCTTCGGAAAGAGCCCAAAAGGTGTTCGACGCATGCGCCCTTCGCGGACTGCATTTGGCGCTAGTACAATTGCCGCGATCCTTGTTTAGGATTGGGTTTGGACCGCGGGACAGCATGGAGAAAGGCTCCGGCGATATGACCTGCCTGCGGAGCGTGCTGATGAAGCCGGAGCATGAGGCGTGGATGGGCGAGATCTGGGAGCGGCTGAGCGCTGCTTGCGGTGAGGTTGTGGGGACGTGAGAAAAGCGGCTGAAGCTGGAGGGCCAGAAGCTGACGAGAAAACGTTATCATTGGCAGGGAGCAAGAGGTCATGGAATCGCCTCTTGCACTGTTTGAAGGTTTGAAATCAAAGAGGGGTTGAATAAGATGCACAATCCATCAGTATTTCGTTCGATGCACCGTGAGCGCTTTGGCGCGGATCCGGCGATTTTTGTGGCTCCGGGGCGCGTGAATCTGATCGGCGAGCACACCGATTATGCCGAAGGCTTTGTGATGCCGGCGGCGATCAACTTTGCCACGCTGGCGGGAATTTCGCCGCGGACGGATGGCAAGATCGCGATCTACTCCGAGAACTACGGCGAGGAGAAGACGTTTGACGCAGCGGCGCTGCCGGCGAAAGGGAACAAGCACTGGAGCGACTACCCGATGGGGGTGGTGTCGATCCTCAAGGGCGAGGGGCACAAGATTCCCGCGTTCAGCCTCAGCATTTGGAGCGATGTGCCGCTGGCGTCGGGGCTCTCAAGCTCGGCGGCGCTGGAAGTGGCGACGGCGATTGCAGTGATGGACTTGATTGGCGCGACTTATCCAGGCCCCGTCCTGGCGCGGCTGTGTCAGCGTGCAGAGAACGAGTTTGTGGGCGCGAACTGCGGCATCATGGACCAGTTCATCAGCGTGAATGGGAAGGAGAATCACGCGCTGCTGCTCGATTGCCGCGACCTGAGCTACAAACTGGCGCCGATTCCGGACCACGTGGCGCTGGTAATCGCCAATACGATGGTGAAGCATTCAGTGGCGGGAGGAGATTATCCGACCCGGAGGCGAGAATCGGAGGCTGCATGCGCCGTGATTGCGAGCCACAGGCCCGGCGTGCCATTCCTGCGTGACGCGACGCTCGAGGACCTGGAGAAGTGGGGCCACGAGATGGAGCCCAAGAGCCGGATGCGAGCCAAACATGTGATTAGCGAGGACTTGCGCACAGTGGCGGCTTGCGAGGCGCTGCTCAAGGGCGACATGAAGGAGCTTGGACGGCTAATGGCCGAGGCGCATCGAAGTTATAGCAGGGATTTCGAGGGAAGTTGCGTGGAGGCCGATGCGATGGTGGAGCTTGCGCAGGATCTTCCAGGGCTGATCGGGACACGGCTGACGGGCGGGGGATTCGGCGGCTGCACGGTCAATTTAGTCGAACAGAGCGAAGCGGCAAAGTTTGCCGAGGCGCTGGGTGTTCGTTATGCGGCGCGGACAGGAATCACTCCTCAGATTCACATTTGCCATGCCTCGGGAGGGGCGCACAGGCTTGAATAAGGCAGCGGAGCTAGCGGTGTTAACGGCGCTAGTCCGGTGAGCGGGCGAAGACGAACGAGGTTCGGAAGAGATTTGAATTCATTTATCTCGATGGGTGGGAACCTGCAAGTAACTGACACGAAAGAACCATGTTCGCAACTGGACAGAGATATTTCAAGGCTCTGATTCCTTGCTAAACTTGTGTGGTATTTGCCCCGATGAAGTAGGCAACTGTTACAGCCCTGCCGCGTTCGGTTGGATTCGGGGCGAGCACGCTGTGCCGGCCTGTTCGCCGGAAAGAAAAATATATGGAACCTACTCCCTCGAAGTCTTCGTTGCACGAGACAATTCCGGGCTCGGGCCTGGTGGCCTACTTCTCCATGGAAGTCGCGATCCGTCCGGAGATGCCCACGTATTCGGGCGGGCTGGGTGTGCTGGCCGGGGACACGCTGCGTTCGGCAGCGGACCTGGGCATTCCGCTGGCAGCGTTTACATTAATCCACCGCAAGGGGTACTTCCAACAGCATCTGGACCCGCACGGGGCGCAGACGGAAGAGGTGCAGCCGTGGAACCCGGCGGACTACTGCACGGAAGAAGCGGCGCGGGTGACGGTAGCGGTGGAAGGCCGAGCGGTCACGGTGCGGGCTTGGCGGTATGAGTTGACGGGGCAGTTTGGGCACGTGGTGCCGATCTATCTGCTGGACACGGATCTGACCGAAAACTCGGGATGGGACCGGGGCCTGACGGATCACTTGTATGGCGGGGATACAAACTACCGCTTGCAGCAGGAGATTGTGCTGGGAATGGGCGGCGTGCGCATGGCGCATGCGCTGGGGCTGCGCATCAACGTCTACCACATGAACGAAGGCCACGCCGCGCTGCTGACACTGGCGCTGCTTGAAAGCCAGTTGGGTGGGGGGCCGCAGGGCGCTGCGACAGATTCGGACATTGAGGTGGTGCGGCGCAAGTGCGTGTTCACAACGCACACTCCGGTGCCGGCCGGGCACGACCGGTTCTCGACCGAGCAGGCGATTCGCATTTTGGGCGGGGAGCGGACGGCACGGCTGGAAAAGCTCGGGTGCTTCCACGAAGGATTGCTGAACATGACGCTGCTGGCGCTCAGGTTTTCGCGCTATGCGAACGGCGTGGCGATGCAGCACGGCAAGGTGTCGCGGGCGATGTTTCCGGAGTTTTCGATCGACTCGATCACCAACGGCGTTCACGCGCCGACTTGGATCAGCGAGCCGGTGCAGCGAATGCTGGACGAGCATGTTCCGGCGTGGCGGCGCGACAATCTGTATCTGCGCAACGCGATTGACGTGCCGGAAACCGAGATGCTTACAGCGCACGCGCGAGCCAAGGAAGAGCTGTTGGCCGAGGTGGGCTCGCGGACGGGGCTTGTGCTGAATCCCAAGGTGCTGACGCTGGGGTTTGCGCGGCGCGCGGCGACGTATAAGCGCGCGACCCTGCTGTTTACCGATGAAGAGCGGCTGAAGGAGATTGCGGCCAAGGCCGGTGGATTGCAGATCCTGTATGCAGGCAAGGCGCATCCGCAGGATGAGCCGGGGAAGGCGCTGATCCAGGAGGTAGTGGCGGAGGCGGCCAAGCTTTCGAACAACGACCTGCGGATCGTGTATCTAGAAAACTACGCGTGGGACCTGGGCGCGCAACTGACGGCGGGCGTGGATGTGTGGGTGAATACGCCAAAGCGGCCGTATGAGGCGTCGGGCACAAGCGGAATGAAGGCGGCGATGAACGGCGTGCCCAGCCTGTCGATCCTGGACGGATGGTGGATCGAAGGGTGCATCGAGGGCTTTACCGGATGGGCGATTGAGGACGGAGCCAACGACGCCGAGGAGGCGCACTCGCTCTACACCAAGCTGGAGACGGCGGTGGTTCCGCTCTATCGCGACGCGCCGGAGAAGTGGGCGCGGCTAATGCGGACGACGCTGGCGTTCAACGGGTCGTACTTCAACACCAACCGCATGGTGAAGCAGTATGCGCGCAACGCGTACTATCCGGAGCGGCCCGCTGAGACTGCGAAGGTGGAGGAGGAGGCGTTTGCGGACTGACAAAGACAGTGGTTAGTGATTAGTGGTTAGTGGTTAGTGGTTTAGAGCCTGTGACGAACTTTCGCGGCGGCTGCGCGAGGATTCGGAGCAGGCTCTAAAGCTTTTTGCGCAGGAATTCGAAGATCCCGTAGCCGATGAAGGCGCTGACAATGGCGATGAGGAAGTTGGTGGGCGTGATGATGTCGCGCAGCGCAAATGCGAACGTCTTGTTCTGGCCGTTGACGCCTGTGAATTCGCCCATGAGCAGATTCGAATAAAAGAGGAAGACGATAAACGCGACCTCGACAACCACTCGCCAAATGGGCTTGATTTTCGGAGGTGGAGTGAGCGGCGTCATGGAGCGATGATAGCGGCGAGGTTGCGGAAGGCAAAGCGAAATCGGATGGTCGGCGCGGCGTCGCCATCGCGCACAGCGCGTCGTTGAAGGCCATAACGCCTATAATCTCCCTGACGTGCTTCATCGAAATGCAATGCGGTCGCGGTGGGTGCGGCGGATTGGCGCTGGCGCCACGATGACGGTTTTTTGCGCGTTGTTTGCCGCGATCCTGGCACACGGGCAGGCAAGCTCGGAGGCTTCGGGCGGCGACGGAACGGAATCTGGGGCAGGCGGATCGCGAGTCCTGCTGGTGCTGCCGTTCGACAACCGGACGGGGCAGCCGAATCTGGAGTGGGTGCGCGAGGCGGCAGCAGAGATTCTAAGCGCGCGCTTTGCCTCGGCGGGGTTCCAGCCGACGAGCCGCGCCGACCGCATGTATGCGCTGGACCATCTGGGGCTGCCGCAGGGCTTTCAGCCTTCGCGGGCGAGCGCGATCAAACTGGCGCAAACGCTGGACGCCGATTCGATTGTGGTGGGCAGCTATACCACCGACGGAAACGGGATTGTCGCCGTGGCGACGCTCGTGGACGTGCCCGAGTTGCGCATGCTGCCGGAGGTGAGAGCGCGCGGCGAGATGAAAGACCTGGTCGCCGTGTTCGGCGAGCTGGCGTGGAAGCTGACCAAGCAGCTCGATCCCAACTTCAACGGGTCCGAGGAGACATTTGCGGCCGCGGGGAACGGGATTCCGCTGACCGCGTTCGAGCAATACATTCGCGGCATCACGGAGCCGGACCAGGCGGAGCGGTTGCGGCACTTGCAGAATGCGGTGAAGCTAAGCCCTGGATTCGGGCAAGCGTGGACGGCATTGGGCCGCGAAGACTACAAGGGACAGCAGTACCAGGACGCGGCAGAGGCTTTCGCCAAGGTGGATCGCAATGGGCCCGACGGGCTCGAAGCGGGCTTCTACCGCGGACTATCGCTGGTGTTTTCCGGCGACTATCCGCACGCGGAGGAGGCGTTTGCGGATGTGGCGCGCGTGTTGCCGCTGGCCGAGGTGGTGAACAACGAAGGCGTGGCCGAGAGCCGACAGGCTAAGGATGGGATATCGCTGTTTATCCAGGCGGCGGCTGCCGATCCAAATGCGGCGGATTACCACTTCAACCTGGCGGTGAGCTTGAAGCACGAAGGAAATCTTCCGGGAGCGTTAAACGAGCTGGCCCAGTGCCTCAAGTTGCGTGCGAGCGACAGCGAGGCGCAGGCGCTGAATGAGGCGTGGAAAGGAAAGCCCGCCGGGGCAAGCGGGACAGGAGCTGCCGACCCCAGTGCCGATCCGCTGGAACGGATTGTGCGCACCTTCGATGAAACAGCGTTCCGCCAGGCGGCGGCGATGCTGGACCAGATGAATACCGGGCGGTTGGCTTCGCTGACACCTCGCGAGCGGGCACAAAGGTTGTGCGCGCAGGCGAAGAGCTTTCTGGATCGGGGGCTGCTGCTGGAGGCAGAACGGCTCTATCAGGATGCCGTGGCTGCCGATCACGCAAGCGCACCAGCGCACGCCGGGTTGGCCCAGGTGCGCGAACGCAGCGGCGATGCCGATGCCGCGCGCAAGGAAGCTCACGAAGCGCTGGAACTGGGGCCTTCGGCCGACGCGTATCTTGTGCTGGCGCAATTGGACCTGACGGCGGGATCACTGGATGAGGCCGATACCGAAGCCGGAGACGCGCTGAGGCTCGATCCAGCGAGCCGAGCGGCACAAGACTTGATGCGGCAGATTGAAGCGAAGAGGGGTAGGTAGCGGAGTCAGCTGAGCTAGCGGCGTTAGCGGAGTTAGCTCAGTCCTCTGCGTTTGCAATAGGGTTCTGGCGGCCGGTTGGAAAGGGGCGAGCCATGAGACGAAACGTTGGAAAACTCCAGATCAGTTTGGGAATGGCGATTGCGGCTTTGTGGGTTTTTCTCGGATTTGGATCGGGAGTTTCGGCTTTCGCGCAGGGACCGGCGCCCGCGCAGCCGATTGTCGACAAGCTGGTTCTGGACGACACCATTCAGCCAGTGAGTGCTGACGAAGTGACGCGGGCCCTCGATCGGGCGAACAGCGACGGGGCGAGCGCGCTGCTGATCGAGATGAATACTCCGGGCGGGCTGCTGGATTCGATGCGCGACATGGTAGGCGCAATTCCGCGCTCTCGCGTGCCGGTGATTGTGTATGTCGGTCCTTCGGGCGCACGCGCGGGTTCGGCAGGTTTCTTTATTCTTGAGTCGGCGGACGTGGCCGCAATGGCTCCGGGCACCGAGGCCGGCGCCGCTCATCCGGTGTTTGAGTTCGGCGGGCAACCCGACAACACTGAAATGCAAAAGGTGGAGAACGACGCCGAGGCATTTCTGCGCTCGTACGTGACCAAGCGGAACCGGAGCACGGATGCGGCCGTCGCCGCGGTGCAATCGTCCCACTCTTACACGGCGGAGGAATCGCTGAACCAGCACCTGATCGACCTGATCGCCAACAACGATACGGAACTGCTGAAAGCGCTCGACGGACGCGAGATCACGCGCATGGACGGATCGAAAGTGACGCTGCATCTGGCCGGCGCGCGCGTTCAATTGCTGCGGAAGTCGCTACGTGACGGCGTGCTGGGTTGGCTCGTGGACCCGAATATCGCGCTTCTGTTGCTGGTGGGCGGAGCGCTGCTGATTTATCTCGAGTTCAACGCGCCGGGAACGATCGTTCCCGGCGCTCTGGGCACACTGATGGTGCTGCTTGCGGTCTTCGCGCTCAATCTGCTGCCCATCCGCTACACAGCTGTGCTGCTGCTGGTAGCGGCGATGGTCCTGCTATTGCTGGAAGCCAAGTTTGGCGGCCACGGCGCGCTGGCCATCGCGGGGATCGTGTGCCTGACGTTCGGAACGCTCACTCTGGTGGCGGCGCCCGTGCCGGAGATGGGGATCAGCCCGCTGGTTGCGATCGCGGTGAGCGCGGCGTTTGGCGCGATCACGGTGTTTCTCGTGCGGCTGGCGGTGCGCGCGCGGCAAAGGAAATCGCGCATCGGCGCGGATGCGATAGTGGGCTGCCCGGCAACCGCGATGGAGGCGCTCGCTCCCCAGGGTCATGTGCTGGTAGAGGGAGAAATCTGGCAGGCGGTGGCGAGCGCCCCGGTGGCCAAGGGAACTGCGCTGCGCGTGAGAGGGCACGACCAGATGTTGCTGCAAGTGGAACCGGCGACAGAGTCAGTGAAGAGGGAGCCATAAACTGTTCCATTCGTGCGGCAGTGAGATCCGTAGGATCCTACTCCCGTCGGCTGTCCGGATTTGCCAAGATGGAACCCCGATTTTCGCGTTGGGCTCGGATGGGAAATTGAGACTTGTGGTCTACCGCACGCTGTTCAAGCCTGCACAGGCGGCGTGAGATCGGCTGGAGTACAATCCCTGCTGTGTAGCGAAAGGAACTTCTCATGTCCCTTGGTGTTCCCACCCTGGTTATCATCGCCATCGTTGTCCTCTACCTGCTGAACTCCATCAAGATTCTTCGCGAGTACGAGCGCGGGGTCATCTTCCGCCTGGGGCGTGTTCTGGGATCGCCCAAGGGGCCCGGCATTATTCTCGTCTTCCGGCCGATCGACCAGATCGTGCGGATCTCCCTGCGCCAGGAAGTTTTGGAAGTCCCGCCACAAGATGTGATCACCCGCGACAACGTCACCATCAAGGTGAACGCGGTGGTGACGCTCTACGTAGTAGACCCGAATTCCGCCGCCATCAAGGTGGTTAACTACATCTACCAGACCTCACAATTCGCGCAGACCACGCTGCGCTCGGTGCTGGGCGAAGTGGAGCTGGACACGCTGCTCAGCCATCGCGATCAGCTCAATCTGCGGATTCAATCGATCATCGACCAGCGGACGGAGCCGTTTGGCGTAAAGGTGATTTCGGTGGAAGTGAAGCAGGTGGATCTGCCCGAGACCATGACGCGCGCCATGGCAAAACAGGCCGAGGCGGAACGCGAACGCCGTTCGAAAATCATTCATGCCGAGGGCGAGTTCAACGCGGCGCAAAAGTTGGTGGATGCGGCCGCTCTGCTAGCCACCCAGCCCATGACGCTGCAGCTGCGTTACCTGCAAACGCTGACCGAGATCGGCGTAGAGAAGAACACGACGATCGTCTTCCCGCTCCCGATGGAGCTGATGTCGTTGCTGAACAAGTTTTCGGCGCAGATGAAGCCGACGGAGAAGCAGCCTTAGAGCGTGGGCGACCAGGAAGACCCGATGCGGGGATACTTTGACGACGAAGAAGCGGAGCGCGAGACGACCAAAGATCGCGGGCACGACACCGAGCTGACACTGGGCGCGGGTGCGCTGCTGGGGATGGTCTTTGGCCTCGTGCTCGTGTGCGGGCTGTGCTTCTGGCTGGGATACGAGGTGGGGCATCACAGTTCGGCAGCGGCACCCGCATCGGCAGCGCAGCCGGCCGCGCCAACGGCCGCTCCGGACCAGGAGCCGTTGCAAGGAAATGGCTCGATTCCCAAGCCCTCAGCAGACGCGCAGGCGCCGGCGCCGCCGGTTTCACCGGCAAGTGACGGCGCAACGATGCCGGTCGCGGATGGCGGCGCGAATCCAGCGACTACGAAGCAGGGGCCAGCGCCGGCTGGCCAAACAGGCCCGCCCGCAAGTTCGCCGGCCAGCGCGCCGGCGCCTGCCGCACCGCCTCAGACCCATCCGCAGGTGCAACCGGCATTTCCAGCGACGGGGAACGGATCGTCTGGCGGGTCGCCGGCTGCAGCGCCCAGGGTGCGTCCCGCAATGCCGGGTGCCGCGGGTCAATTCACGGTGCAGGTTGCTGCGGTGTCGCACCAGGATGACGCCGATGTGCTGGTGAATGCTCTGCGCAAGCGAGGCTATGCGGTCACGGCGCGGCGCGAGCCGTCGGACGGCCTGATTCATGTGCGCATTGGGCCGTTCGCGACGCACGACGAAGCGAACCGCATGTGCACGAGGCTGCTTAACGATGGGTACAACGCGATGGTGCAGCCGTAGCTTCAGCCCCGCATCCACTCCGGCAACCCTGAGGCTATTGCGGCGCGGACGGCTTCAGACAGCTCGTCCCGCGTGGAGTAATTGACGGGATCGATGGGCGGGTGAAAGACAATGTGCGCCACTCCGGGGTGAATTCGCCAGCTGCCCGCGGGAAGGATCTTCTCACTTCCATAAATTGAGACGGGGATGCAGGGCGCTCCAGAGTCTTTGGCGAGATAAAAAGTGCCTTTCTTAAAGGGCAGCATGCGGCCGTCGGGCGAGCGCATGCCTTCAACAAATGTGGTGATATGCAAGCCGTTGGCGAGGACGCGCTGAGCGTAGGCAACGGCGAGCTGCGCGCCTTCGACAGTGCCGTCGCGGTCTACAGGAATGAAGCCGGCCAGCTTGAAGGCGTAGCCGAGGACGGGAATCTTCATGAGAGAGCGCTTGAAGAAAACCGAGGTGCGGGAGGGCAGATGCGACATGAGCGCCGGCGCATCGAGGTTAGATAGGTGGTTGGCCATGAAGATGCATGAGCGGCCGGTGGGGATGCGGTCGAGACCTTCAATGCGCAGGCGGATGCCGGCCACGCGGATGGCAATACGAGCGATCCAGGAGCCGACGGCGTAGAGCGGACCGACGTTGCCAGTGAGAAGCGTAAATGGAATGAAGATGGCCGCTGAGGGCAGGGCAAGGGCGACGATGGTGACGAAGACGATGAGCGAGACGATCATGGGCAGTCATGATGGATGTGCAAAGTTGAGTATCGCATTCAGAGTGGTGAGTGGTCAGTGATCAGTGGTCAGTTTCCTTCGTGCTGGGCCCGGGGTCGAGTGCAGCCGAGGCGTTTGTAAGCTACGCGCGCATCCATTCAGGAAGGCCGGAGGCGATGGCGGAGCGGACGGCGCGCATGAGTTCGTCGCGCGTGGCGAATGCGGCCGGTTCGATGGGATCGTGGAAGATGACGTGGGCTTGGCCGGGATGGATGCGCTGACTGCCCTTTCGGAGGATCGTTTCAGTTCCGTAGATGGAGACGGGAATGCACGGCGCGCCGGCGGCCGTGGCGAGAAAGAACGGACCTTTCTTGAAGGGCAGCATGCGGCCGTCGGGCGAGCGAGTGCCTTCCACAAATGTGGTGATGTGGACACCCTTCGCGAGAACGCGCTGGGCCTCGGCGACGCTGCGCTGCGCGTCGGCAGGATTGCCGGTGCGATCGACGGCGATGAACTCGCCCTGGCGGAAGCCGGTGCCGAGGATGGGCAATTCCATCAGCGAGCGTTTCATGAAGGCGGAGGTGCGGCCGGGAATGAGCGAGATGAGGGCGGGCGGGTCGAGATTGGAGACGTGGTTCGACATGAAGATGCAGGCGCGATCGCGGGGGATGCGCTCGAGGCCTTCGACATTGAAGCGGACGCCGGCGAGGCGGCAACTCGAGGAGAGCATGAAACGCGTGGCCCTGTAGAGCGGAAGCACGTCGCCCGTGATCCAGCACCAGGGAATGAAGAGAAGGGCCGAGGGAATTCCCAGGACGACCATGTTGGCGATGAAGATGAGCGACCAGATCATGCGTGCCTCTTGCTGTTACACGCTGGCAGCGGCAAAGCGCTCGCGCAGATGGGCGGGCAGCTTCTCGTAGATGCCGTCGAAGCCGCCATTCGAGAGGATAGCGACAACATCGCCGGGCGCGAGCTGCGGCGTAATTGCGCCCACGATGGCGTCCGCGTCGGCGAGAAGCTCGGCGGGTGTGTCTGCGGCGTTGAGGGCGCGGACGACTTCCTCGGGGTGCAGGCGCTCAGTCTCGGGAATGCGCTCCTGCTGATAGACGGCGGCGAGAACGGCTCGATCGGCGAGGCCGAGACTCGAAACTAGCTCGGCGGCGAGGACTTTGCGGCGCAGCGTGTTGGAGCGCGGCTCTAACACGGCCCAGAGACGCGCGCCGGGGTAGGTGGCGCGCAACGCGCGGAGAGTTTCGCGGATGGCCGTGGGGTGGTGCGCAAAGTCTTCGATGAGAGTGATTCCGTTGATTTCTGCACGGACCTCGAGGCGGCGCTTGACGCTTTTGAAGGTGGCCAGAGCTTCGGCGATTGCGGCAGTAGGGATGCCCACAGCGGCGGCGAGTGCGGCAGCAGCGGTAGCATTCAGAGCGTTGTGCTCGCCGGCGAGATGCATTTCAAAATCGGCCCATCCGACACCGGAACGAAGAACTTCCCAATGCATGCGGCCGGATTCGTATCGGAGATTGCGAATGCGCCAATTGGCGGCTTCGGTGAATCCGTATCGCTCGACCGGACAAAAAGCGTGGCTCACACATTCGGTGACGTTGGGGCTGCCATCGTAGGCGACGATCAGGCCGCGGCGCGGGACAAGATTGACCAGACGCTTGAACGCGGTCTTGACGGCTTCGAGATCGGCGTAGATGTCCGCGTGATCAAACTCGACGTGCGTGAGGATGAGCTCGGCGGGAAAGTAGTGGAGAAATTTTGGGCCCTTGTCGAAGAAGGCCGTGTCGTACTCGTCGCCCTCGAGGATGAAGTTGCGCGTGGGGCGGAGCTGGAAGCTGGAGCCGAAGTTCTCTGCCACACCGCCGATGAGAAACGAAGGTTCGAGCAAGGAATCGTTGCGCGCGGCGACCTGGTAGATCCAGGCAAGCATGCTGGTGGTCGTGGTCTTGCCATGGGTACCGGCGACGATGAGGGATTCGCGGCTCTTTAGAAACTCTTCGCGTAGGAGCGCAGCCATCGAGGTGAAGGGAATGCGGTCGTCGAGGACGCGCTCGATTTCAGGGTTGCCGCGGGAGAGAGCATTGCCGATGACGACGAGGTCAGGCACGGGATCAAGATTGGATTCGCTGTACGGTTCGAGGATGGGAATGCCGAGCGAGCGAAGCAGATCGCTCATGGGCGGGTAGGCGCCCTTGTCGGAGCCGGTGATGCGGTGGCCCTTGAGCTGCAGCAGTCCCGCGAGCGAGGCCATGGCGGTGCCGCAGATGCCGATGAGGTGGATGTGGCGCGGCGATCCGGTCACTTTTTCACCGCCGGTTCGAGGATGTGAAGGCTGGCAGTGTCGCCAACGGCGAGCTCGGCTTCGACGCCGAACGTAAGTGTCACGTTTTCGCGCGAAACGTGGCCGCTGCGCAAGCCGATGGCGATGGGCACGTCGAGACCATCGAGTGCGTTGAGAATGGCTTCTTCTAAGAGGGAATCGGGTGCTCCCGGCGAGGCGCAATCGAGCATCTCGCCGAAGACGATCCCGCGGACACCTTCGAGCTTTCCAGCGTTGCGAAGCTGCCAGAGCATGCGATCGACCTGGTAGGGCTTGACGCCCGTGTCCTCAAGAAACAGCAGTGTTCCCTCCGTGCTTGGCTCCCACGGTGTGCCGAGGAGCGAAACGAGAATGCTGAGGCAGCCGCCATAAAAGGCACCGCGAACCGTTGAGTGGGCAGGGGTGGGCCTCAGGGTACGCAATCCTTCGGCGGCGCCGACGCTGTAGGGCTCTCCGGCGAAAGCGGCGCGAAAACTTTCGAGGTGCACGCCGTTGGGAAGATAGAAATCCGCGGCGAGCATGGGGCCGTGAAAAACGGGCAGGCCCAGTTCGTCGAGCAGCCGAAGCTGGATGCCGGTCAGGTCGCTATAAGCAAAGAACGGCTTGGGGTGGACGGCGATGGTCTCAAGGTCGAGGTTATCAAGCAGGTAGTTCGATCCGTAGCCGCCGCGAATACACATGACGGCAGCGGTATCAGGGTCGGCGAAGGCGGCGTGCAAATCGGCGAGGCGCTGCTGCGGGGCTCCGGCGAAGTAGAGCGGCTCGCGCAGAAGAGCGTTGGCCGCGAATTGCGGCGCATAGCCCAGCGAGCGGAGGGCTGCGAATCCGCGATCGATGCGCTCAGGCTTTGCCGGAGACGCCGGGGCGATGATGGAGATGGCCGCATCCGGCGCGATTGGCGGTGGTTTGAGCAGGGCCTTCATTTCACCAAGCCTCCCCGCGGGCGATGAGCGCAGCTGGGCCCGTGAGATGCAGCTCCGTGCCGGGGCCGTCCCAGGCAACGGTCTGCGCGCCGCCGGGCGCGACAACTTTAAGCGGCGAGATGCAGCGGCGCAACGCGAGTGCCGCAGTGGCCGCGGCCGAGCTGCCCGTTCCGGACGAACTGGTGGGTCCCACGCCACGCTCGAAGATGCGAATCTCGATCTCGTGATCCCCCACGACACGCACAAACTCGACGTTGGTGTGATTGGGGAAATCGCGATGCGTGCAAATCTCAGCGCCGATCCCGGTCCAAACGCGGTGGCCGACGTTGAAATCCGGTTTTTCGACGAGAACAACAAAGTGGGGATTACCAGCGGAAACTTCGACGCCGATGACCTCAACACCGTCAATTAACTTGAGCGTGTGCGGCACAAACCGTGGCACGCCCATTCCGGTGGTGACTTCGACATTGAAGTTGTCGTGATTGCGGACGGCGTCAATGCGGCAGACACGGAGGCCAGCATCGGTGGTGATTTCGAGCGTGTCGCCGGGCTTCGAGCCGAGTGACTCGGCCATCCACGCGGCCACGCAGCGCGTGCCATTGCCGCTGATCTCGGCGATGGAGCCGTCGGCGTTGTGGAGGCGGATGCGGCCGGAACGTGGGCCCGGCCCAGACTCGTTCTTCCAGGCAAAAAACTCAATGCCGTCGGCGCCGATGCCGGTATGGCGGTCGCAGAGGCGGCGCGTAAGGTCTGCGGGATCGTGGCCCGCCGCGGCTTCTTCGGTCACGATGAGGAAATCGTTGCCGCACGCATGAGCTTTGGCGAAGGGGATCAATACTCCTCCGGATTGCGAACCCTGAGGAGCGCGGCGAGCGGTTGAGTGAGTTGTCCAGAGTCAAGAATCACGGTAGTTCCCAGCCCGATGCTACCACCGCTGCGAGGGGGCTGTTGAGCCAGAATGCGGAGACGTGCCGTGTGATGCAAGAGTGTGCGCTTAGAAAGAAACACGGGAGCGATCGAGCCACTTGGTGGAGGCATAAATCGCGGCCGATGGCTGATTTTTTGCCGTGAAGCGGCCCATCAGCGTGAAGTCGGCGAGATGCGCTTTTACGGCCTTGTCTATCTCGTCGCCGTCAAATGCGACGATGATGGCGGCGTGGCTGGCAGGCGCGGCGAGCGCGGAGCGATAAATTTCGAGGTCGCTCTCGTTGATGGTCTGGCGGAGAGGAATGCCGGTGAAGGCAACGATCTCAGGGTAGATGGATGTGTTCATGAGCACGGTCGCATGCGGGTCGAGGATGAGCAACGACTTAAGAGCCGGAGGAATGGCATCGTCGTAAGGCTGGCGCGCATCGGCGTTCTTCGTGCCTTCTATGTAAACGACGGGATCGGAGCGCAGGAGCGCAGAAACGTTCAGGCCAGCGACAGCAAAGAGGAACGTGAACGCGAGTTTGGGAAGAACGACCGCAACACTTTGGCGCTTGATCCGGCGGAGGCCGTCTGCAGCCAACTGAGCCGCGAAGCCGAGGCCCAGCGCGAGCGCGGGCAGAAGCTCGAGGCCGTAGCGCGTGTTGTACCAGGTGTAGGGCCACCAGGCGGGGAAGAAGATGGGGACTGATCCGTAAGCGACGGACCACGCATAAAAGGGGGCCGGGAGCCAGAGAAGAAGGGTCCAGGCGAGAGCGCGACGACGTGCGGCGGATTTTTCAACGAGCCAGGCGCCGGCAGCGCCGAGCGCGGCACCGGCGACGACGATGCTGCCCCAGAAATTGCTCCAACCGGGAGCGGCAACAGAGTCGAGCTCGGAGACTTTGAGGTAGTAGAGGAGCGCGACCCAGGGGCTGTGCCATCCGGGATGCGGCAGCGATCCCGGCGCGGTGGTGCGAAGTTCGATCGCGTGAGCAGAGTAAGGCCCGCGCGCGAAGTAGAGCCAGTCGCCGAAGCAGACTGAGTTGTAGAGGAACCAGAGAAGCGGCGCGGCGGCGATAGCGAGAGTCGCAAGCCAGAATGCCGGCGAAGCAAGGCGTCCGCGCTCGCGCTTGGCCGCGTGGCGGAGCAGCGTGATTGCAACGCCGCTCCAGGCGATGAGGGCGATGATCCAGCCGTCGTAGCGGGTGAAGATGGCGGCGACGAGAGCGGCGGCGATGCAGGCCTGAAGACGCCCGGAGTGCGCGATGCTCGAGCGCGGTGCCGACGGAGCCGACCGCAGCTCAAAGCTGGCGGCTGCGGTTTCGCGGTCGATTGCGGCGCGCCACTCGACGAGCCAGACCACGATCCAGATGACCTCGCAAAGAAAAAGCGGCTCGGTCATGACGGTGGTCTGGAGGTAAAGGAGATTCGGGTTGAGAGCGAAGAAGACGAGCGCGAGACCGGCGGGCGCGGGGCTGAGCCAGTTCCGCGCCAGGCGATAGATGCCGGCGCAGGAGGCAATGTAAGAAAGCGACGATGGAATGACTGCGGCGAGGCCGGTAGCCCACCACCTATAGTTCTGCACGAAGGGCAGAAGAAGGATGTGCGGGAGCGGCAGCCACACTGAGCCGAGCTCGGAGAAGCGCGGCGTGCGGGAATCGAAGACGCGACGCGCGATGTGCAGGTGAGCAACGGCGTCGCCGTAGTTGAGCATCGAACCGTGACGCCAGCTCCAGAGAATGGCGGCCACTGAGGCTGCCATGCAGAAGGCCAGAACGGCCCAACCTTCCGCATTCGAGATGCTCTTCTCAGTCAAGGTGCGTCAGCTCGCGAAAGACATTGAAGCGCGCATCGATTTCAGCGCGCGAGATCTGCTGCAGACGCTCGGTGCCGAAGCGCTCGCAGGCGTAGGAGCCCATGACGCTGCCGTAAAACATAGCATGGCGCCAGGCGGTTGGCGTCTGCTCAGGCTGCGAAGCGAGATAACCGAAGAAGCCTCCGGCAAAGCTGTCGCCCGCGCCGGTTGGGTCAACGACCTCTTTGAGCGGCAGGGCCGGAGCCCTGAAGGTGCGAAGCTCATCGCCTCGATTTTTTGAAGGCGAGCTGTAGAACAGTGTCGCGCCGTACTCGCCATGCTTGACGACCAACGCGCGGGGGCCGAGAGCCATGACGCCGCGTGCAGCCTGCACCAGGTTGTTGTTGCCGGCCAGCATGCGGGCCTCAGTGTCGTTGATGAGCAGAACGTCGAGGCCCTTGAGAACTTCCAGGAGGGCAGGACGATGGTCCTTGATCCAGTAATTCATGGTGTCGCCGGCCACGAGCTTGACATTGGGCATGGCATCGCGCACGCGGCGTTGGAGGATGGGGTCGATGTTGGCGAGGAAGAGGAACTCCGAGTCGCGGTAGGCATCGGGGATTTTTGGCTCGAAGGAGGCGAAGACGTTGAGCTCGGTGGAGCGAGTCTTCGCTTCGTTGATGTTTTCGAGGTAGGAGCCCTCCCAGAAGAAGCTTTTGCCGGCGGTGTGCTCAATGCCGCGCGTATCGATGTTGCGTGCGGCAAAGACAGTTTCCTGCTTACGGCCGAAGTCTTCGCCGACCACTGCAATGACGCGCACATCGGTAAAGAAGCTGGCGGCGAGCGAGAAATAGGTGGCGGCGCCGCCGAGGCAGCGCTCGCGGCGTCCGGCGGGGGTTTCGATGGAGTCGTAAGCCACGCTGCCGACTACGGTGATGGACATGGGTTGGTCTTCCTCAAATGTAAGGTTAGCAAGTTAGCGGGATTGGCGGGGTTAGCGGAGCCCGAATCGGTTAAGAAGATTTGGCCAACACCGCGTTGCCCTACCAGCCGAGGTATTTACCGAAGAGCAGCTTGAGGCGCTCTTTCGCTTCGGCCGGAATTGCGTCTGGTTGCGTGAGCACGGCGTACTTTGCGGCCGAGACGCAAGGGCAGGTGCGCTCGCGAGGCATGGCGGCAACGGCGGCCCTCACCACTTTCGCTGCGTTGTCGGCGTTTTTGTGGAGCACCGCGACGATCTGCTCGACAGTGACGGCATCGTGGCCTTCGCGCCAGCAGTCGTAGTCGGTGACCATGGCGATGGTGGCGTAGCAGATTTCGGCTTCGCGTGCGAGCTTAGCCTCCTGCAGGTTGGTCATGCCAATAACGTCGGTGCCCCAACTGCGATAAAGGTTCGACTCGGCCCGGGTGGAGAACTGCGGACCCTCCATGCAGACGTAGGTGCCTCCGAGCTTGCCCACGACACCGACTTTCGCGCAGGCATCGGCGGCGGCTTTAGCAACGGTTGCGCAGACGGGATCGCCGAATGCGACGTGGCCCACGATGCCATCGCCAAAGAAGGTGGCGATGCGGTTAAACGTGCGATCGATGAACTGATCGGGCATCACGAAGTCGGTGGGCTTGTGTTCTTCCTTGAGCGAGCCAACAGCGGAAACGGAGACGATGCGCTCTACGCCGAGTTTCTTGAAGGCGTAAATGTTGGCGCAGAAGTTGAGCTCGGAGGGAAGGATGCGATGGCCGCGGCCGTGGCGTGCGAGAAAGGCGACCTTGCGACCCTCGAGATCACCGAGGACGAAGGCTTCAGACGGTGAGCCGAAAGGCGTTTCGATGCGCTCTTCGCGAATGTTGGTGAATCCGGGCATGGAGTAAAGCCCACTGCCGCCGATGATGCCGATTTCCGCTTGAGACAATGTCGACTCCTTGTTTAGCCTTCAGCAATCAGCTTTCCGTGTGGCAGCGAACCTCGGTGGCTCATTCAGCGAAGAACCGCTGAGAGCTAACGTCTGAGAGCTGAGAACTCATCTCTGATCGATCAACCGGATCGACTCCAGGAACACGTCGCCGTCGATCGTCAAGCTGTGGGCGCTGATTTTGTCCATCGTATCCTGCGCCGTGTGGTGGTAGCTGTTGTTGGGGCCGTAGTCGAGGTCAATCACGTCGATTGATGGCACGCCGCGCTCGACAAAGGGTAAATGATCGTCCTCGACCGCCATCTCCTGCTGGAAGAAATAGCGCTGGTAGCCGAACTTCCTGGCCGCGTCTGCAACGACCGAGACGAGCCAAGCCGTGGAACGAGTTTCGCGCTGAATGTCGAGTTCCTTGTCGCCGATCATGTCGGCGAGAAGGAAGGCTTTAATCTGGTTGAGGGTGCCGTCGCGGTCCCATTTGGCGGCGAGATGGCGGCTGCCGTAGGTGGAGTCGGAGGCCGACCATCGCTCGATGGCCTCTTCGCCGTCGAAAAAGACGAGCCAAACGGAGTAGCCGTCGAGCTTTTTGCCGGGCGAATGGGCAGCCTGATCGCGGAGGCGATCGGCGATCGACATCAACAGCCCGGTGGTGGATGCACCGTCGTTGGCGCCGACAAAGTTGATGGTACGCAGCGGGAAGTTGGTTTCGTAGTGCGTGGCGAGAACGATGACGCCGGGCTTGGTGCCGGGAAAACGGGCGATGAAGTTGCGCATGGGCACCGGGCCGATGGGAGTGTCGGCGGTGAAGGTGTCTTCTTCCACCTGGTCATGGGCGCGCTGGAAATGGTTGCGGAGAAACTCTTCGGCTTTCACGTGGCCGGGGCCGGTCGGCCAGCGCGGGCCAATAGCGGCGAACTCGCGCGCGTACTCGTAGGCGCCTGCGCCATCGAAATGCTGGGCGGGTGCGGCGAGGGGGGCGAGGAGCGCGAGCATCGCCACCACTCTCTTCCAAGACCAGAAGAAAATCATCCCGCAGACTCCTTTTTCTTTCTGCGCGCGGGGTGGACCCACCAGGCAACGCCGATGCCGACGAGGTAAAGGGCCAGCATGGGAATAGCGTATATGCACATGGTGCCGGGATCGGGGCTGGGACAGATGACGGCGGCAACCAAAAACACAGCCAGAATGGCGTAGCGAATGTTCTTCCAGAGAAACTTTGGGCTGACGATTCCGAAAAGTGCGAGGAAGAAGATGAGGATGGGCAGCTCAAAGCTGACGCCGAGACCCAGAATGATCGAAAGGAAGAAACCTGTGTATTCCTCGATGGTGACCACGGGGTTGAACTTGCTGCCGAAGCCAATGATGAGGATCTTGAGGGCGCCGGGTAGCACGTAGAAGTAGCCGAAGGCCGCGCCGGCAAGGAACAGGCCCACCGTAGCGGTCATAAATGGAATGACGAAGCGCTTTTCTTTCTGGTAGAGGCCGGGGGCGATGAAGAGCCACACCTGATAAAGAATGAAGGGCGAGGCGAGGATGGCTCCGCCGATGAGCGAGACCTGAAGATAGAGGTTGAGCGGATCCATGGGGTGGGTGTAGTTGAGCTTGATGCCGAGCTTGGTGAGTGGGGCCTGCACGAAGCCGTAGAGACGCTCGTGGAAGGCGTACGCGACGATGAAGCCGATGCCGAGATACAAGGCGGAGTGGACGAGACGCTTGCGCAGCTCCTCGAGGTGCTCCATCAGGCTCATGCCCGGGAGCTCGGCGCGCTCTGTGACGGCTTTGCGCGCTTTTTCGAGGGCTTCCTGGGGATCAACCATGGTATGCAGCCGGCTCCGATCGTTCGGCTTCAGGTGCTGCGGTTTCAGTCGCTTTGCCAGGACGCTCGGCGGCTATCTTTTCACCTGTGGAGGGCGGCTGAATGTTCAGGATGGCCGCAGCCGGCGCAAGATCGGTGGAAAGATCGGCCGGCGGCGCACCCTCTTGTGCGGCTGCGATTTTGGCGTCGACAGCGGGTTCGGTTGTCCCAGCAGGGTAAGTCTCTTCCGCTGCCGCGGGAACGCCAGATTCCTCAGTTTCGGTGGGCACCGTGATTTGAGAGGCCGTCTGCTCTAGCTGCAGCGGCGCCGGCGCCGCAGCCAGGGCACGCTGGCGCTCCTCCTCTTCTTTCTTGCGCCGGTCCGCCTCCTCGGAGTTGCGCAACTCCTCTTCCATCTGGAATTTGAAGTCGTTGGAAGCCTTGCGGAACTCGTACATCAGCTTGCCAAGCTGACGGCCGATCTTGGGCAGACGCCGCGGGCCAAAGACCACCAAAGCCAAGCCCATGAGGAGCAACGTGTCCCACATGCTCAGTGTGGCGAGCTGAATTGGCGACGGAGATCCCATAAGGGATCATGATACCTGCGCTTGCGTGGCACCCACAATTGTCGTGCACTGCTTATGGTGAGATCGAAAGCGAGCGATGGGCGGAGCGGCTGAACCGGCTCCCCGGCCTGAGCGCGTCTGCGCATGTGAGGTGTATGCGGGTGCGTGGGCTGAGCGAGATGCGTCGAAGCGACTGGAAGGCCGAATGAACCCGTCGAAGTGTGTGACTTCGGGAGTTGACCTAGTTTCTTCCGATTCGCTTGGTAATCATAAAATCTGATTCGAAAAACTGCACCTTATCTGTTGCAATTCATCTGCGATTTATCGACACTTCGCGCCATCTCTCGTCACGGCAACAGGTGAGTGAGTATCACGCATGCGGCGGAGGATTGCTTTTCCGGCGCGGCGAAGTTCACATACAATGAATGCGGGATCGCGGCTTCCACCTCATCAAATCCCTGAACGGTGGCCCAAGCAGCCCGATGACGATGCGTTTCAAGCAATTGCGAACCGTCGCGCTGATTCTGTTGCTGCTGCCGATGTGTCGTCCCCGGCACGCGGCAGCGTATTCCCTGCTCACGCATGAGCAGCTCATCGACCTCACATGGAACGATTCGATTGTTCCTTTGCTGAAGAGCCGTTATCCGAATCTCACTCCTGCCGAGCTTGACCGCGCGCGGGCCTACGCTTACGGCGGCTGCGTGATTCAGGACATGGGGTACTACCCTTTCGGCGACTCGTTTTTCTCTGATCTGACGCACTATGTGCGCTCTGGTGATTTTGTTCTTGCCCTCTTCCGTAACGCGCACAACGCCGATGAGCTGGCCTTTGCGGTAGGCGCGGAGTCGCACTACCTGGGGGATTCCGTTGGACACTCGCAAGCAACGAACCGTGCCGTCGCGCTCCAGTTCCCCAAGCTGGCGGCTCGCTACGGACCAAGCGTGAACTATGCCGAGGGCCGGCACCAGCATGTGCAAGTGGAGTTCGCCTTCGACATCGATCAATTTGCGAAGCACCGCCTGGCGCCGCTGGGCTATTTGCGGCACATCGGGATCAAGGTTCCGACGCACCAGCTTGCACTGGCGTTCTTTGAGACGTACGGAGTAACCGACGATTTCGCTAACGGCGAGCGGCATAAATTCAACCTGAAGGAGTACCAGTCTGCGACTCGGAAGTTCATTCCCCGCATGGCATACGCGGTGACGCTAATGCATCGCGGACATGAAGTTGCCGAGCCTGACACGGCAGATGCGAAAGAGATTGAAAAGGAGTCGGCCGAAGCCGCAACGCTCTACAATTGGGCCGCCTATCGCAAGAAAGCCGGCTTCGAGACGCATTTCATCGCCGCCATGCTCTGGGTGCTGCCCAAGGTTGGCCCGCTGTCGATGGTCGCGGTGAAGGGCCCCAGCCCGGCGGCCGAGGCCGACTACATGCACAGCCTGCTCACAGCCGTTACGGTGTTTCGCGATCGCCTGGCCTTCTTTACACCAACGGAAGCGGGACAGCCACAGCCTGGGAGCACAGCGGCCTTTACAGATCCACTGGGCCCACGGGATCCGATGCATCCGCTGCCCAATCGCGACCTGGACACCGGCTTGATGGTCAAACCGGGCGGCTATCCGCTTACCGACCAAACCTACGCGGAGCTTCTGCACCGGCTGACCCGCGACCCGAGTCAACCGATCCCGCCGGGGATCAAGAGCGATGTGCAGGCGTACTATTCCGACGCCGATGCGCCAATCACGACCAAGCAAAAGCCCCGCGCGTGGGCGCAGGTACAGGCAGATCTGAAGACACTGGCCGCAATGTCCACCAGCACCGAGCCTACTCCGTATCCCACCTACGGCGAGCCGCAAAGTCCAGGCAAGTAGTTCTTCACTTCCAAAATACTCCGCTCGCGCGAAGTATTATCCTGTCTGAGCTTGTATTTCCTGATTTCCCGAATAAGGAAGAACTGTCGTGAAGTGTGCCCGTCGCCATTGTCTGTCTCTTGTTATGGTCTTGATTCTTGTCGGCGCGGGGTTGGCCGCGCGCGCGCAGAGTGCGACTCCTGCAGCAGCTTCACATAAGCTACCCGTGATCAAGTACGCGAAGTACACGCTGCCCAATGGCCTGACGGTAATTACGCACGAAGATCACCGGCTGCCAATGGTGTCCGTGGACCTTTGGTATCACGTGGGCCCGCTGAACGAGCGACCGGGGCGGACGGGATTTGCGCATCTTTTTGAACACATGATGTTCGAGGGCTCGGAACATGTGGGAGAGAAGGCGCACATCCGGATTGTTCAGGCGGTCGGTGGGACGAGCATCAACGGCACCACGGACTTTGACCGCACCAACTACTTTGAGACCATGCCCAGCAACCAACTGGAGCTTGCGCTGTGGCTTGAGAGCGACCGGATGGGCTTTCTGATGGAGGGCCTGAACCGGGAACTGCTGACGAACCAGAAAGACGTTGTCCGGAACGAGCGGCGGCAGGGCGAGGGACAGCCCTATTACGTTGCCGAGGAGGCGACGTTTCATCTGCTCTTCCCCAAGGGCCATCCGTATTACGGCTCGGTCATCGGCAGCCACGCGGATATTGAGTCGGCGCGGATCGCCGATGTGCGCGACTTTCATCAGCAGTTCTACACGCCCAACAACGCGTCGATCGCGATTGCGGGGGATTTTGACCCGGTGAAGCTGAAGGCGCTGCTGACGAAGTACTTCGGGCCGATTCCCAAGGGCCCGGCAGTAGAACCTGTAACGGCTGTTACTCCGCCGATCACGTCGCAGCGCCGCGCCAGTGTGACGGACACTGTGCACTTGCCGCAGTTGACGATTGCCTGGCTTACGCCGGCCGCCTTCACGCCCGATTCCTACAGCGTGAGTGCTGCTACGTTTGCGCTGGGCGGCGCCAAGGCCAGCCGGCTGGACGAAGCCATGGTGTACAAGGCACAGACCGCACAAAACGTAACTTGCGTCTCGATGGTGGAGAAGTTGACCGGAATTACCGAATGCACCATGACTGCCAAGCCTGGAGTGAAGCTGGAGGATTTGGAAGCCGCGTTCTGGAAGGAACTGGACAAACTGAAACAGGATGGGCCGACTGCCGACGAGGTGGCCTCAGCGAAGGCGCTTGACCTGACCGCCAAGATCTCCGGCCTCGAACGGCTGGGCGGATTCGGCGGCATCGCCGACTCGCTCGATCGATACAACCAGTACACCGGCGATCCGGGATTCCTGCCCAAAGACGTGGCCATGACAGAGGCAGTGACGCGGGCGAGCGCAAAGGCCGCGGCGGTGAAGTATTTGACCAAGGATGCGGCAGTAGTGGTCTACTGCGTTCCGGGCAAAAAAGTGCTGGACGATGTGCCTCGCAGCCCCGCGAATACCGATGCGGATGTGAAGCTCGAGAATCCGTATACCGCGGATTTCGAGGCATCGCAGGAGTGGCGGAAGAGCCAGCCTGCGCCTGGCCCCGCGCCGGTGCTGCACCTGCCCACTCCGCAGGAGTTCACGCTGGCCAATGGTCTCAAAGTCCTGCTGGTTGAGAATCATGCTCTTCCGGTGCTGAGTGCGGAGGTTGTGTCGCGCGCCGGCAGCGAAAACGATCCGGACACGAAGAGCGGCCTGGCCACGCTGACCGCGGAGGTGATGAGCGACGGAACGGTATCGCGCGACCTGACGCAACTGGCGAATGACGAAGAGCGAATCGGAGCGCGTGTGCAGTCCAGCGCGGCGACGGATTCCGGGACCATCTCGATGGAAATGCTCACCAGCCACACGACAGAGGGGTTGAATCTGCTCGCCGATGTGGCGCAACATCCGGGCTTTCGCAGCGAGGATGTTGATCGGCGCCGCAAGCAGAGGCTGGTGCGCATCGCGCAAGAGACCGACAACGTGCAGAACATGGCGATGCGCGTTGGTCCGAAGCTGGTCTTCGGCGACTCGCCTTACGGCCGCAGCGCATCGGGAACGGCGGAGAGCGTGGGTTCGATCGCCTCAGCCGACATGACTGCGTTTTATGCCAGCCACTATGGACCACGCGACTCAGCGCTGGTGCTGGCCGGCGATTTGACTCGCGCACAGGCGGAGAGCCTCGCCCGCCAGTACTTTGGCAAATGGACCGGAACGACGGAAGCGGCAGCCACGATTCCTCCGGCGCCAGCGTCGCAGCCTACGCATGTGGTGATTGTGGACAAGCCTGGTGCGCCGCAAAGTGCGCTATTGGCCTTTGGCATCGGCGTGCCGGCGAATTCGCCCGACATCGAGACTCTCACAGTGATGAACTATACGTTGGGCGGAAGCTTTGCCAGCCGCATCAACATGAATTTGCGCGAGGTGCATGGCTATACCTACGGCGCCAACTCGACGTTCACACAGTATCGCGATGGCGGGCTGTTCCGGGCCGGCGGACTGGTGCGGACCGACGTGACCGCGGCGGCGGCGAAGGAGCTGATGGCAGAGATCAACAAATTTGCCACGCAGCCCTCAACCACGGAAGAGCTGGCCGCGGCGAAGGAGGCGACTGTGAGTTCGCTGCCCGGACGCTTCGAAACCACAGCGTCCATCGTTCAAGCCATTGACGGAATCTTTCTTTACGATCGTCCGCTCGACTACTACGCGAAGCTGCCGATGAAATATGAGGCGGTGACAGGGGCCGACATTGCGCGTGTGGCCAACGAGTATCTGCATCCCGATCAACTTGTGATTGTGACTGCTGGCGATCGCACGAAAATCGAACCCGGCTTGAAGGATGCGGGCCTGGGGCCCGTCGAGGTGCGAGACATCAGCGGCAAGCTGGTGACGGGACAGTAGTTCTGGCTCGTCTAGCGGTCGTCTCCGGCATTCGCTCTCGAGGCCGGCGACGGCGGGACAGGCGGTCGAACTGACGCCGCGGCGACTGGCGGGCGCAGCGACTGCGGATGGTCTGTCGGCGCCTGGTGCATGGTCACGATGATGGCTTCCGCGGGCCTGCCGCCTGCACAGCGATAGGAGTGTGGGGTGCCCGCGTCAAAGTAGACGGCATCGCCCGCGCTCAACTTGGCCTCTTGGTCTCCGTGCCACAGGATCAATTCACCGGCGAGCACATATAGGAACTCGAAGCCCGTGTGCATGTGCGATTTGGGCTCAACATGCTCGGGCAGCGGAACGAATTCAGCGAAGTAAGGGTCCATGTGCCGGTCGGCCACCATGTACCCGAGGCTCTCGAACGTGTAGGTAGGCGGCTCCGCACCGGTTTGCGGCATGCGCACGCGATCCTTCTTGCGATGCACGCGGAAGATGGGTGTCGGCTCGGTCTCAAAGAAATACGACAGATCCTTGGAGAAAACCATTGCGATGCGCGCCAGGTTGCGCAGCGTGGGCACTACGCGGCCCGTCTCCAACTGGGAGAGGAAACTCGCCGAAAGCCCTGTGTGCTTGCCGAGATCAACCAGCCCCATCGACTTCTTGAGCCGCAAACGCCGGATGCGTTCGCCCAGATGCTTCTCGGTAATGAAGCGTTCGGCGGTGTCGGCATCCGCCAGTGTTTTGTGCATCTCCTCGCCGCCGTTTGTCTCGGGCCGATCGGTCATCGCCGCTCCTTAACAAGCTAGGATGCACTTTGGCGGCATTTGTTGTCCAATCAAAACAGTTTCCCGTAGCACGAAACAACTGCGCGAAAACGGTGGCGGTCCACGTCGCCGCGCGATGCGCGTTAGACTGGAAAGTCCGGTGCGATGGAAAAAGAC
This sequence comes from Acidobacteriaceae bacterium, assembly GCA_003138515.1. GTDB lineage: Bacteria > Acidobacteriota > Terriglobia > Terriglobales > Acidobacteriaceae > Telmatobacter. The sequence goes on from PLGG01000015.1 coordinate 177,117, forward strand.
GCCGTCCAGAAAGCCTGCTGATCATGAGTGAAGAAAGCGTTACTGACGACCTGGAAGTCACAAAAAACACTCCGCCAGTGGCCACGATTGCCGAAATTGGGCGGCATGAGGGGCAATCCGTCACCTTGCGAGGGTGGCTTTACAACTCGCGCGAGAGCGGCAAGCTGCTCTTTCCGATCTTCCGCGATGGAACCGGGTCGATCCAGGGAGTCGCTCACGTTAAGAGCGTGACGCCGGAAGTCTTTGAAAAGTTGAAAGGCCTGACCCAGGAGTCGTCGGTGATTGTCACCGGCAAGGTGCGTGCGGACAAGCGCGCGCCCGGCGGCTACGAGCTGGACGTGGAAGACGTGCACGTGGTGCAGCGAGTGCCGGAGTCAGACCCGTACCCGATCACCCTCAAGGAGCACGGCGTCGACTTTCTGCAGGAGCGGCGGCACTTGTGGGTGCGCTCGCCGCGGCAATCGGCCATCCTGCGGATTCGCGCGGAGATCATGCGCGCGGCGGCCGAGTACTTTGACTCCAATGGATTTATCCGGACCGACCCGCCGATTCTGACGCCGGCGGCGTGCGAGGGCACCTCGACGCTGTTCCCGGTGGACTACTTTGGCGATCCCGCCTACCTGACGCAGAGCGGGCAGCTCTACATCGAGTCGACGGCGCTGGCGCTGGGCAAGGTGTACAGTTTCGGGCCGACGTTTCGCGCCGAGAAGTCGAAGACGCGGCGCCACTTGACGGAGTTCTGGATGATCGAGCCCGAGGTGGCCTACATGGACCTCGACGGCTTGATGGAACTCGCAGAGAACTTCATCACGCACGTTATCGAGAGCGTGTTAAAGAATCGCGCGCCCGAGCTGCACGTGATCGGGCGAGATGCGGCGAAACTGGAGGCGATCAAGGCGCCGTTCCCGAAGTTGCGCTACGACGAAGCCGCCGAAATGCTGAACCAGGCGTACAAGGATGGGAAGCTGGAGGCGCCGTTCGAGTACGGAAACGACTTCGGCTCGCCGGACGAGACGTGGCTGAGCTCTCAATATGACCGGCCGGTGATGGTGCACCGCTACCCGGCTAACGTTAAGGCGTTTTACATGGACCCCGATGCGAAAGATCCGCGCTACGCGCTGTGCGTGGACGTGCTGGCGCCGGAAGGATACGGAGAGATCATCGGAGGGTCGCAGCGCGTGTCGAGCTACGAGCTGTTGAGCTCGCGCATTGACCAGCACAAGCTGCCGCGGGCCGCGTTCGAGTGGTATCTCGACCTGCGCCGCTACGGCAGCGTGCCGCACTCGGGCTTCGGCATGGGCATTGAGCGCCTGGTGGCGTGGGTGTGCGCGCTGGATCACGTGCGGGAGACGATTCCGTTTCCGCGAATGCTGAACCGGATGTATCCGTAAAACAGTTCGCGGTTGTCCCTGGACGGCTTCGGTCCGCTTCATCGATCGGTTCTGGCGGCAGCGAAGAAATCTCGGCTCAGGCCAAGTTGCGTGACCGCTTCGTTCAATTCGGCCTGCGTGAAAAAGAACTGATGATTTGGGTTGGAGTTCGGGTAGAACCGGATAACGATCTCGGGTTTTTCAACCGAATCATTCTTGCCGTCGTGAAACGGATAGCCGAGGTCCTGCATTAAATGAAGCGATCCCTCATCGCCTGTGGGATTGCCTGTATCCCCGACGACAGCAAACACGCTCCTGCGGGTGCGCTTCGAATAGACCGACACGAAATCGCCCACCTGCACGCCGCGCCGCCGAGCCACGTTTCCCCGGACGACATAATTGATATTGCGAGCGTCGACATACCGCCGTGGGTCCCGTTCATTCTGATTCTCAATATCGGTAAAGGCGGTCTGAGAAATGTAATAGCCCGGAAAGGGATCTTTTGGGCCCTGTAATATTGGGCGACCGTGTTCGTCGATCAGGTAACCGACGATCTTCCCGTGAGCGCGATTGAGGTAATGCGCATCCGGCAGGATGTCGAGTGTCCGCGTGCCCGGCGGACCGTAGGCGTTAGGAGCGCCATCTACGTCGACATCCATGCGGTGAGTCAGTATTTCGAAAAACGGATGCTCTTGCCCATTCTGTGCACGCGAAACGGCAGTGGCGCCTAATGCGAAAACCCAAGCGATCGCCAGGAGGCGATGCACGCATCGGCAATTCTGCAACTCTGTCATCTGCTGATTCCGAATGATTGAGCCGGCAGTTTCAGGCCTTGGACGAGTTCAGCGCTACGGCGGCGCGAATCAGGGCTTTCAGAGCCTTCTCGTTGATCTTCTCGCCTTCGTGGAAGTCGATGGCACGCCTGACTCTGCCCTCGAGACTGGAATTGAAAAGACTCGCGGGGTCATCCAAAAACGCGCCTTTGGCGAAGGTCATCTTTACCGCCTTCTTGTAGGTCTCGCCGGTGCAGATGATCCCGTCGTGGGACCACACGGGAATCTCCCACTTCCACTCTTCGACGACTTCAGGGTCGGCCTGCCTGATCACCGCGCGAAGGCGAGCAAGCATCTCTCCGCGCCAGTCGGCGAGCTCTTTGATTCTCGCGTCGATCAAATTCGACGCAGATTGGCGGGCTGCGGATTCCCGAGATGTGGACTCGACTTTTGGGAAACGACTCTTTTTCATGATGAGTGCTCGCTTTGCACTGAGCTTGCCTGTCTAGCCTTGCTGGCTGCTTTCACTGACCTATTTTTATACCAAAACAAGACTCCGGCTGGCTGACCTCGGAGGGTCAGGCTCATCTCGAAGAATTACCTGTTGCAACAGCAATTTAGGCGGCGTGGAATCCTTCGAGCGCGTCGCGGAATCAAAGAAGGTGAGGAAGATCGATTCCGGATTGATTCGTGAGGAGATGTGCGATATGGCAACGAGCACGGTTTTGACGGCAAGCGAGACGCATGCGATGAAAAGGGCGCCGGTGGTCGAAGGGGTGTTGCCGGCGATTCACGAACGGTGGAGCGCGCGATCGTTTGACGGGCGCGAAGTGAGCTCGTCGGTGCTGACGAAAGTGTTTGAGGCGGCGCGTTGGGCGGCCTCGTCGAACAACGAGCAGCCGTGGCGGTGGGTGGTGGGACGGCGCGGCGACGGAACCTGGGAGAAGATCTACGAAACGCTGGTGGGGTTCAACAAGACCTGGGCGCACCGGGCTCCGGTGCTCATGGTGGGCGCGGCGGCGATGCGTTTCAGCAAGAACGGAGCGGAGAACAGGTTTGCGCTCTATGACCTGGGAGCGGCGAGCTCGTACCTGACTCTCGAAGCCGCGGCCCTGGGGCTGACCACACACCAGATGGGCGGGTTCAACCAGGAGGCGGTTCGGCAGGCGCTGGGTATTCCGGCGGAGTACGCGGTGGGAGCCGTGATTGCTCTGGGATACCAGGGCGAGCCAGCGGTGCTGGGCGATGTGACGATGATTGAGCGCGAGACCACAGCGCGGACACGAAAGCCGCTCGGCGAAATCGTCTTTAGCGAGTGGGGAATGCCGGCAGACCTGTAAAAACAGTTCCCGGTTCCCAGTTCTTAGTTCTTAGTTCTTAGCCCACAGTGCTCAGTGGACCGAGGCTCGCTACGACTTTTTGCGCGGCACCTTTGCCCCCTTCTTGCGAGCCTCTGAAAGGCCGATGGCAATTGCTTGTTTGCGGCTCGTCACCTTTTTTCCGCTACGGCCGCTTTTCAGCTTGCCAAGCTTGAATTCGTGCATTTCGGTCTCCACCTGCTTGCCGGCTGCAGCGCCATATTTTCTTCCTGAAGATTTCTTCTTCGTCGCCATGAATGAATCTCCTCGTTAAGGATGAGTCTCACGCTTATATGATCGCCGCGCGCCGAGGCAAGGCGACGGAGATCGGGTCTTCCAACGGTCAATGAGCGTCCAACAGGTTCTGATGCGTTTTTCTCGCGACAGGGCGCTGGCGTTGAGTTTTGGCGCCATTCGCCGCCGCGGTTGATGTGATGGCGGAGGCGGCCTGATGCGTTGGAGCGGGGAGAAACCTTCGCGCGGTAGAGTGGAGGGAGGAAGGAGCCCCTCTTGAGCGCGGCGGGAACACGGAAGCAAACGGGCACGGGACGAGTTGGCGCGCGCGGCTTGAGCAAATCCGGCCCGGCGGCAACAGTCCGCCGCGGCGGACGAGGACGGGGCGCCCGGCGGCTCGGTTGGAAGGGGCGCTGCGCCGTTGCGGGAGCCGCAGTCGTGGTGGCGCTCGCGGCGTGGGCGGCGATTGCGCGGGCGCTGGCTCCGACTGCGAACACGACACAAGATCACTTCGATGTGCTGATGGTGCTTGGCAGCCCGGCCGATGCGGACGGGAATCCGACGCCGACCGAAATTGAGCGCGTGACCGAGGCGGTGAACGAGTACGAGCTCGGCGTAGCGCCGAAGATGATCATTACCGGCGGCCCGGCGCACAATCGCTTTGTGGAGGCCGAGGTGATGGCGCGGGTGGCCGAGGCACAGGGGATTCCGGCAGGCGCGATCGTGGAGGAGCGCACGGCGCGGGACACGATCGAGAATACGTGTGATTCGCTCAAAATCATGCAGAGCCACGGATGGGAGTCGGCGGAGGTGGTGTCGAGCGCGAGCCACTTGCCACGGACGGGGTTGATCCTGAGCCGGCTGCCGCTGAAGTGGAGCGTACATGCGGCGCCGGCGCTGGAGCCGGAGGGAGAGTGGACGCAAGGAGCGACCACGGCGATGGAGATTCTAAAGACGGTGCGCTACCTGGTGTGGGCAAGGCAGATGGACGGATGCCCACTGTAAGGTGGTGCACACGACTGCTGGCATCGCGAGTCTAAGAGGGAATGTCTGTTAGCCGCGTTGTCCGCCCTCGGGGGGCTCCTGTAAGCTGGTTGGTGATGCATCTCCCAGTCAAGTTTTCTGCAACAATCGCCGTTATTTTCGCAGTGTGTGTGTGCGCCGGAGCGCGCGCCCGGGCGCAGGAGTCCAATTCGCAACCGGGCACGCAGCAGCCGGGCTCGCAGCCGCAGCCGAGCTCTTCATCGCAATCGTCTTCTTCGACACAAGGGCAAGGGCAGGGCCAGAACGCGCCGACACCAGCATACGGAGTCTACCTGGCTGTCGATCCGCTGGCCAAGGTGCGCTACGACAACCGCTACGACATGTCGCTGGGCTTCGCCTATGACCACATGAAGGCAGGGCCAACGCTGCTGCAGGGGTCGAACCTGGGCGGGCTGGATATGGAAGGCTCGTACTGGCTGTCAAGGAACTGGGGGATCGTGGCGTCGGGTCGGGGCTATATCGGAACCAGCGGAACGGCGCCCAACACCGATGGCCCCAACGGGACACCGATCAGGGGACCCGTTGTGAAGCAGTATTTTTTCGTGGGCGGCGCGGAATGGCTGGGCCCGCACAACAAGCACGGGGCGCTAATTGCACACGCCATGTTCGGCGGGGTGTATGGGAACTTCCAGAAGGATCTGCTGGGGCATCCACCCGGGGACTTCGACTTTTACTACAACCAGATTGCGCCAGCGGGGATTATCGGCGGGCATTTCGACCTGAACCGAAACGAACACTGGGTGTTTCGCATTACGCCTGACGCAGTGATGACCCACTACAACTTCAAAGTGTCTCCTCCTTCAACCTTCTCGTATTCACAATACGACGTGAATTTTGCCATCAGCGTGGGGCTCGAGTACAAAATCACCTCGATCAAGCGCTCGACGAAGAAGGCAAACTGGACCTCTGGCTGGTAGGAAAAGACAGCGGAGTTGGCGGAGCTCGCGGGGTTTGTTTCGCTGCGGAATCGGCAGCAGGCAGCGACTGAGCAGGCAGCGGGGCCAACTCTTTGGCTCATGCCATCATCCAGAGGAATGCGCGGCTGCCAAGTTCATTGGTATGTGGTATTCTCCTGCGTTCAGCGGCGGGTGAGGGCGAATGCCGCTTGAAGGTACGCCGTTTCGGATAGCGGCACTCCCCAGCCGCGCCGGAATATGCGAGGCAAAGGTTAATTCAGGACGGGTGCCTGATGGATATGAAAGATACACTCGGCGTGTTGCTGGCGGGCGGAGCGGGAGAACGGCTGTTTCCGCTGACGCGTGACCGGGCCAAGCCTGCGGTGCCGTTCGGCGGGCACTACCGGATCATCGACATCACGCTTTCGAATTGCATTAACTCGGGGCTGCGGCGGGTGTACATCCTCACGCAGTACAAAGCGCTGAGCCTGAACCGGCATATCCGCGAAGGCTGGACAGGAATTGTGGCGCAGGAGCTGGGCGAGTTCTTCGAGCTGATGCCGCCCATGCAAAGGACCGGGGCGAACTGGTACGTGGGGACGGCGGATGCCGTGTACCAGAACCTCTACTCGATCGGCAGCGAGCAGCCAGCGCACGTGATCATCCTGTCGGGCGACCAGATCTACAAGATGGACTACAGCCGGATGCTGGCGCACCACAAGGAGACAGGCGCCGACGTAACCTTGGCGACGCTGCCAGTGGCGCCGGACGAGGTTTCGCGATTTGGGGTTGTGGAGGTGGGTTCGACGGGCGAGGTGCTCGGGTTCCAGGAGAAGCCGGCGTCCACGAGCTTCCGTTCGCCGTTCAATCCCAATGCCGTGGATGCGTCGATGGGGATTTACATCTTCAACACCGATACGCTGCTGAAGGCGCTGATCGCGGATGCGGATGACCCGGATTCGAAGCACGATTTCGGGCACAACATCCTGCCCAACCTGCTGGGCAAGAAGAAGATGATGGCCTACAGCTTTGTGGACGAGAACAAGCAGCAGGCACTCTATTGGCGCGACGTGGGCACGCTGGATGCCTACTACGACGCCAACATGGATTTGTGCTCGGTGTCGCCGACATTCAACTTGTACGACAAGAGCTGGCCGATCCGCACGCGGCAACGGCAGTACCCTCCGGCGAAATTCGTGTTCGGCGAGCCAGGCCGCTCGGGCATGGCGGTGAACTCCATCATCACCGCTGGCGTGATCATTTCGGGCGCGTCGGTGTACAACTCCGTGCTGTCGCAGGATGTGCGCGTGAACTCGTACTCGGATGTGGACCAGAGCATCATCTTTTCCCACGTGAACATCGGGCGGCACTGCAGGATTCGGCGGGCGATCATCGACCGCGACGTGCACATACCGGAGGGCACGGTGATCGGGTACGACCCGATTGAGGATAAGCGGCGGTACTTCGTGACGCCGTCAGGGCTGGCGATCGTGACGCGGGATGCGTCGATGTTTGAGAACCCGGTGGATCCGGAGTTTGGCCAGGGCTACGCAATGGAACGGCCGGAGTAATGCGAGGCCGTTAGCGGCCCGGAATGCACTTCAATCGGCGCCGCCGGATTGCGGCGGATCGCAAGCTGGGGAGGCTGCCTTGGGCAGCTCAGTGCCCTCATACTCGAACTTGCGCAGATTCCTGAGACATTCCGTGAGCGCGCCCATCAGGGTCTCGGCCCAACCACAGGGCTGGAATTTCAGCGTCTTCTGATTCAACTCAAGATCGGCCACGGCAAAGAATTTCATGTCGGTGGTTTTTGCCGAGGCGAATTCCTTCACTGTGATGCGCGCTTCAACCTCGCCTGACGCATGTTTCTTCTTCACGGAGAAGAAGTGCAATCGGGCAAGGGCTTCCGAGGAGTCCTTTTCAACAAACTTCCAATCTTCCACGTTCCGACCTCCGTTTCTGCCAAGTTTACGGTGTATCGGCCAGGGATGAGGCGATTTTCTTGCATGGAACGAAAATCCTCACCCGCCCAGCGGCGGAGAGGCGCGTCCGGGCTGCGAACGATAAACGGAACCAAGAGTTGGTTAATTCCGTATGAACAAACCATGGAGTGCGTGGGTGCATTAAGCTGGAGCGGGGCAGGTTGGGGAGCTCGAATGGCGCGCTTCGACGCCCGGGACCCGGCCAGGAAACGGCCGCGGGTCCAGGAGCTTTCCGCCGGGGCGATAGCTGCGACGCCTGCGGTGCGGCGGACCCCTGGAGGAGATGATCGGGGACGCACGCAGCCAGCAGCGCGCGCGGAGGTGAGACCGCTGGAGCAAGACTGGTCGAATATCGTCCACCGCTGCATGGATGGAGACTCAGGCGCATGGGCCGAGATGGTCCGCACGCACCAGAAGCGTGTGTACGGGCTTTGCTACCGCTTTACAGGGAATGCGGCCGACGCCGAGGACCTGACCCAGGACGTGTTCCTGAAAATCTACTCGAATCTGGGCAGTTTTGACGCCGCCCGCGGCAGCCTGCCGGTGTGGATCACGACGATGACGCGCAATCTGCTGGTAGACAACTTCAGGCGGACGCGCAACCAGAGGGCGACGAGCTCGCTGGACGATGGGTGGGAGCAGTCCGAAGAGTTGAAGCCGGCCGACCGGCTGATGGCTAAGGGGCCTTCGCCGCACGAGTTTGCAGCGCGCAAGGAGCTGGCCCATATGGTGCAGGGCGCACTGGCAAAAGTGAGTGTGGAACTGCGCGAGGCAGTGATCCTGAGAGATCTTCAAGACCTTGATTATAAAGAGATTGCACAAGTTTTGGCGATTCCCGAGGGAACGGTGAAGTCGCGCATCAGCCGGGGCCGAGCGGAACTTGCGAGGCTGCTGGAACGTAATCAACTGGAGGTGATGTAGCGATGGCCGAGCGCACACAATTTCCGAACTCTCCGGCCTGCGGCGCGTGGGAAACGCTGCTCGCGGACGCTCTGGACGGGCTGCTGAAGCCCGAGGACGAAGCGACATTCACGTCGCACAAGGCCATTTGCCCGGCGTGCTCCGCCCTCTATGACGAAGCGCGGAAGGGCCGCGAGTGGCTGGAGTTTCTGTCGCCCGAGCCGGAAGCGCCGGAGGGGCTGCTGGAGAGGATTCTGGCGCACACCGGTCCGGGACACGCCGCGAGAGGGCCTTTGCCGGCAATGGCCGGAGCGGGGTCGGTTCCAGCGTTTGTAGTTCCGGTATGGCAGCAAACGGGCTTCTTTGCGCGAATGCGGTATGCAATGCAACCGCGGCTGGTCATGACGGCGGCGATGGCGTTCTTCTCGATCGCGCTCACGCTGAGCCTGACCGGGGTGCGGTTCACGACCCTGCGGCTGGCCGACCTGCGCCCAAGGGCAGTGCGTTCGTACATGGAGCGGCAGTTGAATATGGCCTCGGTGCCGATCGTGCGGTACTACGACCATCTGCGGTTTGTATACGAAGTGGAATCGAAAGTGCGGCAACTGCGCAGCCAGTCAGAAGGCAGGGACAATGACAACACCTCCCCGGGAGGGAATGGGGATCAAAGGCAAGACCACCCTGCGACACCAGGAGAGACCAAACAGACACCCGGGAAGAACGATGGTGGGGGTCGCCTGGACCCTCGGCAGGAGCCGAACAACTCAGTGGCTCAGCCGGCGTCCGGCACAATGAATGACTTTGTGGAAACTTCGTTTCACTTGCAAGGCGAGAGAGGGCGATCCGACAGCTCCATAAGGCGAGCACGGGAAAGGGGCAGAGTATGGATTGCGTAAATCATAGCGGTGTAAGTGCAACGGCGTTTTGCCAGAACTGCGGCAAGGCGATTTGCTCAACATGCGTGCGCAACGCGCCGGGAGGACAGATCTTCTGCGAGCCGTGCTGGATGGTATGGCACGGCGGTCAGCAGCCGTTTGTGGCTCCGCCCGCGGGAGCGCCCAGTCCTGGGCTGGCCGCCTTTTTGGGGCTGATTCCCGGCGTGGGCGCGATGTACAACGGCCAGTTCGTCAAGGGCCTGATTCACGTGATGATCTTCGCCGTGCTGGTAAGCGCGGCCCATGTGTACGGGATCTTTGGGCTGTTCATCGCGGGCTGGATCTTCTACCAGGCGTTCGAGGCCTACCATACGGCGAAGGCGCGGCGCGACGGCGAACCGTTGCCCGACCCGTTGGGACTGAACGATGTGACCAGTTGGTTAGGTTCGGGCGGGCGATCGCATCCGGGGACAGCGCCAGGCGCACCGGTTGGAACCGGGCCGATGGGGCAAGGGCCTGCGGACCCGTACCAGGCGCCGAATCAGGCGCAGTATCAGCCTCCCTACGGGGCGCCCTACGTTGCGCCGAACGAGCCTCCGTACCAGACGCCCTATCAGGGTCCTTTTGTTCCGCCGGCCTATACCGGGCCGGGGGTTCCTCCGGTTCCGCCCGTGTTTTGGCGGCGGCGCGAGCCGATTGGGGCGGTGATCCTGATTGCTGTGGGCTTGCTGATCCTGCTGCACCAGTTCGATTGGTTCTCCGGGCGGATCTTTGAGTTCAGCTGGCCGATTTTGCTCATCGGATTGGGAGTGTGGCTGATCGTGAGGCGCCTGAGTGAGACGAAGGGGAGTTCGCAGGAGAATTCCAAGGAAGGGCAACCATGAATCGCTACATTCTAATTCGCCGATTGCGTGCGCCGGCATTCTTGCTGTTGGTTGGCGTGATTGCACTGCTGGACGAGGCCAATGTTTTGAGCTGGGGCCAGTGCTGGCCGCTGTTCCTGATCCTGGCGGGCGTGCTGTTGCTGGCAGAGCGTGCGGCGCTGGCGACGGCGGGGAATTCTCCTTATGCGGGCGCTCCGTGGCAAGGCCCAACGCCAGGCGCGGGACAGGTCGCGCAGCCAACGCCGGGCACCGCGACCGTGCCGCAAGAACCGCATGACTTCGGGGATGAGATCCATGGAGGGCAGTCATGAGCAGCGTACCTCCGCAAATGCCTCCGGACGGCGGAGCGCCCGGGCCTTACGATCCGAAAATGCAGTGGCGCGCGTATCGCGAGCAGCAGCGGGCCGCGTGGCGCGCGCAACGCGACGCCTGGCGGGCACAACGCCACGCCTGGAAGGCGAACTACGTGGGCGTCTACGGACCGCGCGTGCCTTCCGTGGTGGGCCCGGTGATTCTGATTTGCGTGGGCGTGATTGCCCTGCTGATGGTGACCGGGCATATCGATTCCGGCTCGTTCTGGTCGTGGTACGGGCGGTGGTGGCCGCTGCTGCTGATCGCGGCGGGACTGGCGCTGCTGGGCGAGTGGGCCCTGGACATGCGGCGGCCGACACCGGTGCACCGCAGCGGCAGCTTTGTCGGGATTCTCTTTCTGGTTGCGTTCCTGGGCCTTTGCGCGGCGGGATTCCACCATTTGCGGCCATTCATGGGGCAGTGGAACGGAGATAACGACTTCTCCAATCTATTCGGGCAACCGGAGCACGACAGCGATCAGCCGGTGGACAGCAAGCCGATCCCCGCGAACGCGTCGATTCAAATTACCAATCCGCGCGGGGACGTGAGCATTACCGCGGGCGACCAGCCCAACCTTGAAGTGCAGGCGCACGAGATGGCCTACGCCGACTCCGACTCCGGGGCGAAAACAATCTTCGACGGCGAAGCCGCGCACGTGACAGTAAGCGGAACGACGGTGCTGGTGCAGTCGAATGGCAACGATCACGGCCGCGTGAACCTGACCGTGACGGTGCCGCGGACTGCGACCGTGACGGTGAATGCGGGCAAAGGGGATGTGACGGCTTCCGGGCTGGGCGCAGGAATCGATGTGGCCGCCGGGCACGGGGATACGCACCTTGATTCGATTACGGGCCCGGTCACGATGCACTTCTCCAATGACAAACATGATTTCTCGGCTCACCAGATCAACGGCGATGTGATTGCCAACGGCAACTGCAACGACGTGACGCTTTCAGAGATTCAGGGAAAGATCTCGCTGAACGGCGAGCTCTTCGGCGAGACACACATTGAAAACGCCGGGGCGCAGATCAGTCTTCATACGCCGTATACGGACATCCAGATTGCGGGCCTTTCCGGAGACATGACGCTGGACTCAGACAACCTGCGCATAAGCGATGCCAAGGGGCCTGTGCATGTGGTCACGCGCTCCAAGGACATCGACCTGAGTGAGATTTATGGCGACAGTTACGTTGAAAGCAATAACGGGACCATCAACGTGGAACCGGCCGGCGCTTACGGCGTGGAAGTGAGGAACAACAAGGGCGATGTGGAATTGACGCTGCCTCCGAATGCTTCGGCCACGGTGAGCGGGCAGGCGCACAACGGAGAGATTGTGACCGACTACGGGCTGACGGTAAGCGGCGATGAAGACAAGACCTTGAGCGGTAAGATCGGCGGAGGCGCCGCGCACATCGTGCTAAACACAAGTAACGGCGATCTGCGCATCAAGAAGGGGTCCGCGTTTCCGGCGGCGCCTGCCGCGCCGAATGCACCCAATGCGCCGGGCGCGCCCAAGGCTCCGCACCTGAAGAGCGATAAAGCGCTGCCACAGCAGCCGGTGGCGCAGTAGGGCAGAAAACGAAATATAGAGTCATCAAGCCGGCGCGGGAGGGTGATTCCTTTCGCGCCTGTTTTGTTTTTTGGGAGCTGTAGAGTTATGCTCCTCGGCAGGGGGTGTTTCCCCGGGGGGGTCAATCTCGGTGATGGTGCATGCGCCGGTGAAGGTGATCACCGTGGAACGTGAGTTTGGCTCACGCGGCGGCGAGTTTGCGCATGATCTTGCCAAACACCTCGGCTGGCGGTTGCTGGACTCGGAGCTGGTGGAGAATGCGGCGCGCATGGCCGGCGTCGATCCGAAGCTGGCGGCCAGCCTCGATGAGCGGCTGGACCCGTGGTACTACCGTTACGGCAAGGTGTTCTGGCAGGATCCGGTGTACGCGCCTTCGCCCAGCGGCGAAGAGCACGTCGTCGATTCGCAGCGCATGCTGGAGCTGATCCAGGAGCAGATTTTGGACGCTGCCAAAGAGGGCAATTGCGTACTTGTAGGCCGCGGTTCGGCCTGCGCGCTCGCCGGAAAGCCGGGCTGCTTTCACATCTTTGTCTACGCCACGGCCAGCGCCCGGAAGGACTGGTTTGCGCACAAATTTCCAGAGCAGGCACATGTGGCGGAGCAGCAATTGGCGGTGTTCGACCGGCGCCGCGCCGCGGTCATCCGCAAGTTCTACCAGCAGGAGTGGTGCTCGCGCGGGCTTTATCACATGCTTCTAAATTCCTGCATCGGGACCCGGGCAATGATCGACGCCGTGCAGTGCGCGGCGGGATTGTGCGCGGCGGCACCAGAATCGGTCGCGAGCTGATTTTCAAAAACTGAGTTCGGAACAGGATCGCTTAGACCCAGATCTCTCACACTTCGATGCGCGGAACGCGTGCGGCAATACGCGTGAAGACTTCCCAGGGGATGGTGCCCGCGGCATCGGCGTGGTCGAAGGCCGTTATGGTTTCGTTGCCGGATTCGCTGCCTTGCGCGCCGAGAATCACCACCTCGTCGCCTGGCTCGACGCCTGGAATCTCCGTAACATCAAGGACAATTTGGTCCATGCTGACGCGGCCCACGAGCGGTGCGCGCTGGCCGCGCAGCAACAGATTGAAGCGGTTGCCGAGGGAGCGCGTGAGGCCATCGCCATATCCGGCGGAGACAAGCGCGAGGCGCATGGGCTCTGTGGCGACAAAGGTTGCGTTGTAACCGACGGTTGCGCCAGCGCCGACTGAGCGGACGCCGGCGACCGAGGCCTTCCATGTGAGCACGGGTTGGAGAGCGGCGCAGGCGGCGGCGAGCGAGGCTGGCTCGGCTGGAGTCGCCGGGGCGTCTGGCGTTCCGAAAGCGGGATCGAAGCGCGGGATGAGACCGTAGAGCGCGAGGCCGGGACGCAACATGGCCTTCATGCCGTGACGCGCGGCCAGATCTGCAACCACGCGCGCCTGGCCGGCGAGCAGCGTGGCGGAAGCGCCGACGTTGAGCCACTCGGCGAAGAGGCCTGCGGCGGAGATGCGGCTCATTGCTTCGTCGAGCCGCGCGAGCTGTTCCTGCGTTGCCTGGCCGTCGGCTTCGTCGGCGGCAAAGAGATGAGTCATCACGCCTTCAAGCCGAAGCGGCGAGCCGGGACCAAAGCGCGCGAGAACGGCGGCGAGGTCGTTGGGGCCTGCGCCCTGGCGGTTCATGCCGGTGTCGATTTCAAGATGGATGGGCAAGGTGCCCGGCTGCGCGCCCGCGGTGCGAGCGGCGGCGAGTAGCTCGTCGAGTTGCCAGAGTTCCCACGCGACGGGGGTAAGTTGAAATTGAATGGCGGCCGCGGCCTGGCCGGGAAAGACGCCGCCAATGATGAGAACGCGAGCCTCAGGGCACAACGCGCGGGCGACAATGCCTTCTTCCACGCTGGTGACTCCGAGCCACTTCGCGCCGGCGCGCGCGACGGCCGGAGCGCAGAGAGCAAGCGAGTGGCCGTAGGCGTTGGCTTTGACGATGGCGAGCAGTTCGGCGTGAGGCGCGGCAAGGCCGGCGAGAAAACGGAAGTTCGCTTCGAGAGCGTGGGTGCGAATCTCAACCCAGCAAGGGCGCGTTGTCATGGGGAACGGCAAAGATCAGTCTATCGCGGGGACGGCTCATTTGATGAGTGCGAACGCAACGACGGTCTCGTCTTTCGATCCGATCTCATCGAGGAGTTCGGCTTCGAGCGCATGCGGGACAGGCATCTCGCAGGCAGCGACCTGCTCTGGAGACGCTCCGATGAAGCAGAGTTCGCAATGGCCGAGGCCTTCGGCTCCGTTTTCACCTATCGCCCGAACAGGCGGGCCGAAGACGCGGCAGGTCATGGGACGCCACTCGTAGACGCCGCAACGGCCGGTCGCGGGGTCGAGCGCGGGGCAGGCGGCTTCGTTGGCGAAGTCTTCAAAGCGGGCCTGATCGGCGGCGGATGTGCCGAGCGCGCCGGTCTCGGGATCGCCGGGAAAGTTCGGACCATGTTCGGCGAGCCAGGCGCGCGCGCGGAGTTCGATGTCCACGGCGAGCGCGGGATTTGTGGCGCGCAGAGCGGTCATTCCTTCGCGTAGCCGAGCGGCATCGAGGGCGTTGATGGCAAAGGCTCCGTGGCAGCACTGCGTGCATCCGATGCGGCAGGCGAGGAGGTCCCCGGCGCGGCGGGCGGCATCGGCGAGCGAGGCGTCAATACTCTGGACAAGCTGGGCGTCGCGGATCTGGACGAGTCGGGCATCGCGCGCGAGAAGAGGCATGAAGGCAAGGATAGCGGAGCGGCCGGCGAAACAGAGCGGTTGCCTGCCTGTATCAGTCGGCGTTAGTCTAGCCGCGGAGGTTTCCCATGGCTGAATCCCGCAGCACCGTGATGCCTGCGCTGCGCTACCGGAATGCCCCGGCGGCGATCGACTGGCTTTGCCAGGTGTTTGGCTTTGAGCGCCACGCGGTGCACCAAGGCCCTGACGGAACCATTGCCCACGCGGAGCTCAAGCTGGGCGGCGGGATGATCATGCTGGGCTCGGCCAGGGACGATACGTACGGGCGGGGCTTCAAGGCTCCCGATGAGCTAGGCGGAGTGGAGACGCGCGCTGCATACATTGTTGTCGCGGATGCAGATGCGGCGTACGCGCGGGCGCAGGCTGCGGGAGCGACGGTGGTGCGGCCGTTGAAGGACACCGGCTATGGCAGCCGCGAGTTTACCTTGAAAGACCCCGAGGGACACTCGTGGAGCGCAGGCACGTACGATCCGTGGGCGCCGCAGGGCTAGAGCGCGCGATGCTTGGCGGTGAGACGTTAGAGAATTAAAGTCTCGGGAATTCCCCAAATGGAGGTCGCAAATGGCAGGGCAATGCACGCACGTCGCGACGATCAAGAAGGGTGTAAAGCCGAAAACCAAAGGCTGCGAGGGGTGCCTGAAGATGGGCGATACATGGCTGCACCTGCGCATGTGCCTGGAGTGTGGGCATGTGGGTTGTTGCGACTCGTCGAAGAACCGGCACGCGCGCGCGCACTTCCATGAGACAAAGCATCCGCTGATCCAGTCGGCCGAGCGCGGCGAGGATTGGCGCTGGTGCTATGTGGATGACGTGTATCTGTAGTAGCAAGTCAGCAAGTTGGCCGGTCAGCGAGTCGGCGGGTTCGCTCAAGAGCCTGCCTTCGCCAGCTCCACTTCAATCTTCTTTGAATCTGGAATCAGCTTTGTGATTTTGAAGCTGCGGATCTGGCCTTCGGCGAGTGGGTCGGGCGTGGCCGATGGCGCGGGGGCATTGCCTTTCCAGCGAGCCTTCAACATCGAGGAGAGCTGCGAGAGGTCAGGCGCGGCGTTTTGCGTCGACGCTGCGGCTGGCGACGAAGGCGCGGCTCCTGCCCCACCGGTCTTCGTGCGCAATGTGGCTCGGATGCCTTCGCCGAGTTCGACGATTGCCCCGGAAGGCGTGAGTTCGACGACGCGGCCCGAAACAGAGTCGCCCACTTTATGCTCGGCGATGTATTCGTCGATGCTGGTGGGGATGAGCTGCTTCATCGAGAGCTTGATCTGGCGCTTCTCAGAGTCGATGGCGAGAATAACGGCCCTGACGACCTGACCTTCGCGCACCATGTCGCGAGGATGGTTGATGCGGCGGTCGGCGACAATCTCACTGACGTGAACGAGACCCTCGATTCCACTAAATTCGGGGCCCTCGGCGATCTGAACGAAGGCGCCGAAGTTCATGATTTTGGTGATTGGGCCTTCGACTTGCGAACCGGCGGGGAATTTGCGCTCGACTTCAAGCCAGGGATCGGCGAGTGTCTGTTTGAGGCCGAGAGAGATGCGGCCTTGCTCCGTGCCCGCGGGCGGCTTGACGGAGAGAACGACGGCGTCGACTCGGTCGCCCTCGCGGAGCAAGTCGGATGGGTGGCGAACTTTTTTGGCCCACGACATCTCCGAGATGTGAATGAGGCCCTCGAGGCCCGGCTCTAGCTCGACGAATGCGCCGAAGTCGGTGAGGCGCGTGACGGCGCCGTTGATGCGCTGGCCCGGCACGAAGCGATCGGCTGCGGTCTCCCACGGCTCGGGCTGGAGCTGCTTTAGGCCAAGCGAAATCTTGTTGGTCTCGGGATCGATTTTGAGAATGCGCACCGTGAGTTGCTCGCCGACTGCGAGAACGTCTTCGGGTTTGGCGACGCGGGCGCGAGAGATGTCGGAGATGTGGAGCAGACCGTCGAGGCCACGCTCGATTTCAACAAACGCGCCGTAGGGCATGAGGGTGCGAACGGTGCCGTTGACAGTGTCGCCGGGTTTGAGCGCGGCGCGGCGGCCGGCGAGCTCGCCGCGAGCCTGCTCCTCAAGGACGACGCGGCGATCGACCACCACATCCTCATCGGTGACGTCGAGCTTGGTGATGCGGCAGGTGATTTCAGTGCCGACGAGGGCTTCGAGCTCGGCGGCATCGCGCGTGCCGCTGCGGCTGGCGGGCATGAAAGCGCGAACGCCAACGTCGACGCTCAAGCCGCCTTTGATGACCGCGGTGACGGTTCCGGCGACGGCGATTTTCTCGGCGAAAGCGCGCTCGAGGGCCGACCAATCGCGCGGCTGCGCGACGCGATGGCGCGAGAGGTCGTAATAGCCCTCCTCATTGCGGCCGGTGATGGAGACGGGGAAGCTGTCGCCGGGATTGATGCCTTCGGCGTTGTCGGGGAAAGCCGAGCGGGGCAGAACGCCTTCCATCTTGTAGCCGACGTCGAGGACGACCTGATCGGCGGTGAGCGAGACGACCGTACCTTGAAGCTGCTTGGTTTCGGCGCGATGCGTGTGCGAGCGCTCGAATGCGGAGAGCGCGTCGGCGAATGACTCGGCAGGCTCTTCGACAGGAGCGGACTCGGCGTCCGCGCCTTGGTCTCCATCGGACGTGCTGAGTGCGGGTTCGTCGCGGAGTTTTTCAGAACGAACGGACTGGCTGTCTGATCCTTGCTCTTTTGCGTGCGTGGTGACGATCTCCGCAGCGGGCTCTGGCTGGGCGTCCAAAGGTTGATCTCGGTCAGGCTCAGTGGCGACTGCTTCGATTGACGAAACGATTTCGCCGGTCATGGCGGAGGACTGGCCGTCCTGGCCCTGGTTTTGGATTGGTTCAGTGGGAGTGGGTTCGTCGGTCATAGAGTTTAATGAATCATTGTTTCACGATCCGGTGGAGCGGCGGCGTGACGTGCGTCGGGTTAACCTGAGAGCAGACGATGACGTCGGTTTCCCCACAACCTCGCCGCGGCCTTGAGGCCTTTGCCTTCCGTGACTTCAGGCGGTACCAATTGGCGCGCGTGGCCGTGATCCTGGGCGCAGAGGCGCAGTCGGTTGCGGTAGCGTGGCAGGTTTACTCCATCACGCACCGCGCTCTTGACCTGGGCTACACGGGGCTGGCGCTGTTCTTGCCGGGCCTGATTTTTCTGCTGCCGGCTGGCCATGTGGCCGACCGCTTCGACCGGCGGCGCGTGATTCTCGCGTGCTACGCACTGCAGTTGCTCTGCACGGGT
Organism: Acidobacteriaceae bacterium; assembly: GCA_003138515.1. Classification (GTDB taxonomy): domain Bacteria; phylum Acidobacteriota; class Terriglobia; order Terriglobales; family Acidobacteriaceae; genus Telmatobacter. The sequence goes on from PLGG01000015.1 coordinate 195,318, forward strand.
GCGCTGGTGGAGCTGGCGCGAGACAACACGCAGAACATTCTGGCCATCTACACGGTTCTCTTCTTCGTCGGCACGGGGCGCGCGTTTTCATCGCCGGCGAGTTCGGCACTGATTCCGCATTTGGTTCCGGAGATTCATTTCGTCAATGCGGTGACGTGGGGCGGCGCGATCTTTCAGCTGGCCAACATCACCGGGCCGGCGCTGGGCGGCCTGCTGTTCACACTGCCGTTAACGGGCTTTGCGGCGAACTCGCGGCTTGAGGGCGCGGGGATTGTGTATGTGTTCACGCTCGGGACGTTGGTGTGGTTTCTGGCGCTCGTGGCGTCGTTGCATGTTCGGCCCGGACGCATGGAACACCGCGATCTGTCACTGAGGGTGGTGCTTGCGGGGTTCCAGTATGTGCGGCGGGCGCGGATTCTGCTGGGATCGTTTTCGCTGGATCTCTTTGTGGTGCTGCTGGGCGGGGCAGTGGCGCTGATGCCGATTTTCGCGCATGAGATTCTGCACCAGGGGCCGCGCGGGCTGGGCATGCTGCGCGCGGCGCCGGCAGTGGGCGCGGTTACGATGTCGGTGATCATGGCGCGGTTTCCCCTGCGCCGGCGCGCGGGACGCTGGTTGTTTATCTGCGTCTCGATCTTCGGCGTAGCGACCATGATCTTCGGGCTGTCGCACTCACTGTGGCTCTCGCTGGCTTCGTTGTCTATCGCGGGCGCGGCAGACACCATCAGCGTGATCATTCGCGGATCGTTGCTGCAGCTGGCCACGCCGCCGGAGATGCGCGGTCGCGTGAGCGCAGTGAATTCGCTGTTCATCGGCGCGTCAAACGAACTGGGCGAATTTGAGAGCGGGTTCACGGCGCAGTGGTGGGGTGCGGTGCGAGCCACAGTGATTGGCGGGATCGGGTCGCTGATCGTGGCAGCTGCGTGGGCCGGCATCTTTCCCCAACTGCGCAATGCCGATGAACTCACGGCAGAGAGTTTGCGGGAACACGTGCCTGCGGCACAGGAAATTCTGTCTGGTCTGTAAAGAGCAAGCGCTCAGCGGCCGCGGGGGCGCGCGGTGCGATTGCGCTCGAAGAGGATGCGCAGGCCGTCGAGCGTGAGCAGGTCGTCGATCTCCTGGATGTAACGCGAGTCCGGGGCGATCATGCGCGCAAGGCCTCCGCTGGCGATGATGCGCAGCGGCTTGCCGGGGTCGATACCCTGCGAAGCGCTCAGTTCCGCGATGATGCGCTCAATGATTCCGTCAACCAGTCCGATGTAGCCGAAGTAGAGTCCGCTCTGCAGGTGGCCGACGGTGTTGGTGCCGATGACTTTGGCGGGGCGCTTGATGTCGACGCGGCTCAGGCGCGCGGCACGGTTGAAGAGCGCATCTGCGCTCAGGCCGAGCCCGGGCGCAATGGCGCCGCCGAGATACTCGCCGCGGGCGGAAATGACTTCAAACTTGGTGGCCGTGCCGAAGTCGACCACGATGCACGGGCCGCCATAGCGCTCATATGCGGCGATGCAGTCGGCGATGCGGTCGGCGCCAAGCTCGCTGGGGTTATCGATGAGCAGCGTCATGCCGGTCTTGATGCCGGGCTCGACGAAGAGGGGTTCGATGTTGAAGTAGCTTTCGCAGACCTGGCGCAGAGTGGAGTCGACGGGCGGAACAACGGAGGCGATGATGATGTCCGTCACCTGGCTGGGCGCCATGCCGTGCATCTCGAAGAGGTTGACGAAAAAGACTCCGTACTCGTCGACGGTTTGGGCACGATGCGTCGTGACGCGCCAGTTCGCAGCCAATTCCGGCTTCTCGCCGTCGAGCTTGTAGAGGCCCAGAGTCGTATTCGTGTTGCCGACATCGAGAGCGAGCAGCATTGTTCTTAGCTCCTAGCTTCTAGCCTCTAGCTTCTAGCCGGATTCTCGTGACAGCCAAAACGAAGAAATCGGCAAGCACGAGCTAGTAGCTAGAAGCTAGCGGCTAGAAGCTGTATTCCCGCGCAGTCCGCCGGTTTGCACGGTCACGAGCCCGCTTGCGGTTGCCACGCGCAGGAATCCGTGCTCGTCGAGGCCGGCCGTGACGCCTGTACACGATTGCGGACCGTGCACTTCTACTTTGCGGCCGCAAATCCAGGTGGAAGCCTTCTCCACACGCACGGAAATCTCTTTTGCCGCAGCCGGATCAGCGAGCGCGCACGCCTCACGCTCCAGCGATTTTAGCAGTTCGGCGAGGAGGGTTTGGCGCGAGTGGCGTTTGCCCGATTCCAGATCGAGCGAGGTTGCGGGTGTGGCCAGCCCGGGCGGAAAGGCGCGCTGGTGCACGTTGATTCCGATACCCACGACCACTACGTGGGGTAGACCTTCGGATTCGGTCTTTGACTCAACAAGAATGCCGCCGGTCTTTCGCGGTCCGACGAGGAGATCGTTAGGCCAGCGCAGGTCGACGATGAGGCCCGAGACGGCGCGAATAGCTTCGGCAGCGGCGAGGCCCGCGGCCAGCGGCAAAAGCGGCAGATGCGAGACGGGAATCTGCGGCCGGAGAAGAACGCTGACGTAGAGCCCTTCGCCGGCGACGGAGACCCAGCCGTGATCGCCGCGGCCGCGACCGGCCAGTTGCTCATCGGCAAGGAAGACCGAGCCATGCGGCGCACCTTCGCGCGCGGCGGCGACGGCGTCGGCGTTGGTGGATCCCGTGACGGGGATAAAATGCAGCTTCCCGGCAAAGAGAGTGCCGGCGAGATCGGCTTCGAGAGCGGGGAGATCGAACATTAGTTCTCGGGCCGCGCGAATTTGCGCACTGAGTTCACTGCCGAAATCAAAGCCCGTGCCCTTCAAAGACGCGGCCCATTCGAGGGCTGTCCTGGCCTGGCTCCGCGGCGATGGTCATGGAGATGTTGGCAGCGCGGGCGGAGTGGGTGAGCGCGCCGACGCTGATAAAGTCGACGCCGGTCTCGGCGTAGGCGCGAACGTTTTCGAGCACGATGCCGCCCGAGGCCTCGGTGGGAATCCAGCGGGCAGGCTCCGCAGCGGTCGCTGTCCCAGCCGTCACAGTTTTGATGCGCTCGACGGAGCGGCGGACTTCGGCGGGTGTCATATTGTCGAGCAGGATGGCCTCGGCGCCGTGTGCGAGGGCTTCGTCAAGCTCCTGCGCGGTGCGAACTTCGATTTGAACGCGCTGAGGCGGCCTGCGCCGAGCAAGCGCGCGGGAAAGGACCGCCTCGACGCCGCCACCGAGGGCGATGTGATTATTCTTGATGAGAAAGCCGGACGCGAGATCGATGCGGTGATTGGTGCCGCCGCCGCAGAGCACAGCGTATTTCTCAAGGGCGCGCAGGCCAGGTACGGTCTTGCGCGTGTCGAGGATGCGGGCGGGCGTGCCCTGAATGGCGTCGGCGAACTGGCGCGTGAGCGTGGCGATGCCGCTCATGTGTTGGAGGAGGTTGAGAATCACGCGCTCGCAACTGAGCAGGACGCGCGCGTTGTGGCGAATAACGGCAAGCACCTGCCCGGCGTGAACGCGCACGCCGTCAAAGATTTCCGGATGGCTGATGACCTCAAAGCGGGTCTGCGCTTCGGGACTTTGGTCGAGGCGGGCGTAAATCTCAAAAAAGCGCGGGATGGCGCCCAAACCAGCGACGACCAGCTCTTCGCGGGCGATGATGGAGCCGGCGGCGAGGAGATTGGAATCGATGGTGATTTGGGTGGTGGCGTCGTGCGGAGCCTGGTCCTCAAGCAGGGCCTGCTCCAGCAACACGTCAACGCGGTGGCTCTTCCAATCCATTCTTCTATTGCCTTTGGACTAGCTCTGCGGCAGCGAAGCGAGCGCGGCCTGGGCTTTTTCGAGTAGGAGGCGGGTTTCGGCTTCCTGCTTTTTGAGGCCTTCGACCACGTGCGATGGGGCCTTGGCCAAAAAGCCTTCATTGCCCAGTTGACGCTCTGCTGCTGCCAAGCCTTTTTCATACCTGGCGATGTCTTTTGTCAAGCGCTCGCGTTCGGCGGCGGCGTCGATCTTCTTCTCATAAGCGGTACCGAGATCAAACATCCCTTGGCGCCAGAACAGATCGGACAGCGTACCAAAGCGCTCTTGAGATCCAACAAGCCGGATCGGGTGCACTCGCGCGAGTCTTTCCACAATCTGGGCATTCCTCGATATGAGTCTTCCGGCGGATGCTATAGGTCCCCAAAGATTCTCTACGGGATTGTGACTTGCCCTCCCGATGTTGACGTCGAGAACATATCCCGGAACAGCCTCCGAGTCTGGCACCGATAAATCCTTCCGGATGGAACGCAGTTCCGCTATCAGGTTCTGAAGTTGGCCCATTTCAAACAGAACCTCGTTGTCAATGTTGTTCTTATCTCCAGCCGGATACCGCGTCAACGCGATCGACTTTGCCGGAGGGTTGCCATCGTAGACCGCGTACCAGAGCTCTTCAGTAATGAAGGGCATGAGCGGGGATAGGAGACGAAGAGCAACTTCGAATACCTGCACTAGCGTGGTGAGTGCGGCTTTCGTGTTGGCTTGGTCCGCGGTTTCGGAGAAATCGAGGCGTAGCTTAACGATTTCCAGGTACCAATCGCAAAAACTGCCCCAGAAGAATTGATAGATCGTATTCGCCGCGTCGTCGAAGCGATAATTCTCGAGCGCCTGATTCACTTTCGCTGCGGTCGCGTGCAGTTCGGCCACGATCCAGCGCGCTTCGAGCGGGGCACCGGCTGGAACCGTCGGCATCCCGCCAAGCGTGGCACGATCAACTGTAATGCCGGCTTCCGCAGCCCTGTCCACGTTCATGAAGATGAACCGCGCGGCGTTCCAGATTTTGTTCGCAAACGCGCGGTAGCCCTCGGTGCGGGCCACGTTGAATGCGATATCGGTGCCGGGCGAAGCCATGGACGCGAGCGTGAATCGGACCGCGTCGGTCCCGTACTGCTTGACGATCTCGATGGGATCGACGACGTTGCCCTTGGTCTTGGACATCTTTTCGCGGTTGGCATCGCGGACGAGAGCGTGGATATAGACCTCGCGGTACGGAACTGACTCTGCGAGCGGGCGCGGGTTGCCGTCGGGGAGTGGCACGTCGCGCGAGAACCAGCAGCCGAACATGATCATGCGCGCGACCCAGAAAAAGAGAATGTCGAAACCAGTGACGAGAAGGCTCGTGGGATAGAACGCGGCAAAATCGGCAAGTGTTTCGGCCGTAATGTTGGGCCAGCCGAAGACGGAGACAGGCAGCAGGCCCGACGAGAACCACGTGTCGAGAACGTCTATCTCCTGCGTGAGCTTATCCGAACCGCAGTGCGCGCAGACCGTCGGGTCTTTTTGGTTGGGCTGGGGCACCGTGATCTTGTGGCAGGCGGCGCAGTGCCATGCGGGAATGCGATGGCCCCACCAGAGCTGGCGCGAGATGCACCAGTCGTGAATATTCGTCATCCACTCGAGGTAGATCTTTTCGTAGTTGTCCGGCGTGAAGCGGATGGCCTTCTTGCCGTCGGCGTCCGCCCCAACGGCAACGGGCCCGTCTTCGCGGGGCTTGACGGCGGCGATGGCCAGCTCGGCCATGGATGCACCGCCCGCGTCGGGCTTTTTGTTGACGGCGATGAACCACTGTGTGGAGAGGCGCGGCTCGATGACGCTTTTGCAGCGGTCGCAGTGGCCCACGTTGTTGGTGTAATCCTTTACGGCAACTAGCAGCCCCTGCTCTTCGAGATCGTGGACGATGTGCTTGCGGGCAACATAGCGGTCAAGGCCGGCATACGGTCCGCCTTCGGAATTGATTTGAGCGTGATCGTCCATTACGTTGATAGCCGGAAGATGATGCCGCTCGGCCAGCGCGAAGTCATTGAGATCGTGTGCGGGCGTAACCTTGACGGCGCCGGTGCCGAACTCGCGGCTCACCCACTCGTCGAGCACGATGGGAATTTCGCGATTCACGAGAGGCAGGCGCAGCTTTCTTCCGTGGAGATGCAGGTAACGCTCGTCCTCGGGATGAATGGCGACGGCTGTATCGCCGAGCATGGTCTCCGGACGCGTAGTCGCGACGGTCAAAAACTCGCCGGAGTCTTTGCCATCGGCGCCGAGAACGGGGTACTTGATCTCCCACAGATGGCCCTTGTGCTCGGAGTGGATGACTTCGAGATCGCTGACCGCGGTTTGGCAGCCGGGGCACCAGTTGACGATGTACGCGCCGCGGTAGATGAGTCCCTGGTGGTAGAGGCGGACGAAGGCCTCCCTGACCGCGATCGACAGGCGCGCGTCCATGGTGAAGTACTCGCGGCTCCAGTCGACGGAGACGCCGAGGCGCTTCATCTGCTCGAGGATGGCTCCGCCGTAGTGTTGCTTCCACTGCCAAACGCGCTCCACGAAGGCCTCGCGGCCGAGCTGCTGGCGCGATGTGCCTTCCGAGACCAGTTGACGCTCGACGAGCATCTGAGTGGCAATGCCGGCGTGGTCGGTTCCCGGCACCCACAAAACACGATCGCCGCACATCCGCCGCCAGCGTACAAGAATGTCGATCTCGGTGTGCTCCAGCATGTGGCCCATGTGGAGGTAGCCGGTGACGTTGGGCGGAGGCAGCAGAACAACAAAAGCCGGCTGGGCGCTGGGGGACTTGCCGTCCGGGCTTTGGTTTTGGACGGGAGTTGTGGCAGTGGGTTGTTCGAAGAGTTTTTCCCGGACCCAGTATGCGGCCCAGTGATCTTCAATGGCGGTTGGGTCGTAGGCTTTTGGCAGGTCGTGAGGCATTTTTTCTTTTGCGAGCCCCCGGTGATTTTGGGAAAACACCCGTGCAGAGAGGGGCTTTCAAAGCGTGGGGACTACCCCTCAGGTTAGCAGACGGCGGACCGGTGAATTTCAGGGCGCGATGAGGGTCACGGTGGGGAAATACGTGGCGTAGCGGCTCGTATCGCGAGTGAGAATTGAGCAACCGAGAACTGTTGCGTGCGCTCCGACGAAAAAATCGGGAAGGACGCTTATTTTCGCTCCTCCTCGCTGCCGATACAGAAAATGAGCTTTGCCGGCAAGAAAGGCCGCGGACCGCGGAATCTCCGCGAAATCTAGTTTCAATTCCCTCAGCAATTCATCGACCTTAGCTACGGATCGATATCTTGGCGAAATCTCCGCGTAGACAATCGCATTGACCGTCATCCGGTCGAGCTGCGCCCATCGCTGCAACTGAGCGCCCGACCAGGCGCACCATTGTGGATCGTTGTCGAGGAGATCGAAGATCACGTTCGAGTCAACGAGGATCATCGGAATATCCGCGAATCAACTCCATGTACTCGTCGGTCGTGCCCCCCCACTTGATCTGCGCAGAGCCAATCACTCGATCGAGGCGGATTGGTCCAGGAGGCGCGGGCCGTCCGGCAGGCCGAATAACAGTCTCTCCCGCATCGTTGATATCAAAGACCACCTTGGAACCCGGCTTAAATCCCTTTGCGTCCCGAATGCGCTTGGGGATCGTTACCTGGCCCTTTACCGTGACGGTCGTCGCCATAGCCCTCTCCTCTTGGTTCATCTTGTATTACCGCATCGTCCATTGTAATACCGAAAGGGCGACCGACCAAATCTCACAAAGAAGGGCCGCCTTGAGGCGGCCCTTGACGGTTCGTAAATCATTGAATTTAAAAGCTAAAACGGGTTCAGCTTGCTCAGACCCTTCTTCTTTTTCTTCTTGCTTGAGGACTCGTCGCTCAGGTCGGCCTTGGGCTTTTTGGTCTTGCCGTTGGCTGCAGTCTGGGTGGGCTGAGCCGGATTCTCGCCGGGCTTGATGTCGTTCACCGGAATTGGAGCCGCTTCCGGCTTTTCAGCACTCGGGAGAACGGTGTTGGTTGGCCCGACTGCCGGGACCACCGCGTTCGGATCGGCGGCTCCCGTGCCACTGGGCGCCGCTGCGGCGCTGTTCGGCGCGTTGACCACCTCGACGCCAACGCCGGTGCCTCCAGCAGGCGCCTCCATCTGCAAAGGAGCGGTGGACGGCTGATCGCTGCGCGGAGGCTCGTTGGGACCAGTGGGCGTGACCGCTGGCGCTGGCGCCGGCGGCTTGCCGGCATTCACGGCCTCGGTAAACACGGCCTTGTTCTGGTTCGTAATCTCGGGAGCAAGAGTGCGTGTGGGATCGTCGAGGGTGGGCTCGCCCACATGCACAGCCTCAACCATCGTTGGCCCGCGCTTGATGATGCCAATCATAGTGTCGGTAAAGTGGAGGGGCTGGCGGCTGCGTTCCTCGGCGTCGCTTTCGGCAATGGCCGTCGGAGTCGGCTCGGGAACGTTTCGGTTCATGGCCACAAGGCGGTCGCGGGCATCCTCAACGTGCGGCGCCATGGGATATCGAGTGATCACCTTTGCGTAGGCTGCGGCGGCCTTGTCCGCATAGACGGAACGCATGCGCTCTTTGATGGCGCCCTGCAGGCCGGGAGCGATCTCAATGGCGTGCGCCTCACCGGCGTAGGCGTCGCCGATGCCGATGAGCACCTCGTCGCTCTTGGAATACAGAGGATAGGAGTCGGCCACGGTTTGAAGGCGGGCGATGGCGGCGATAAAGTCTTCGCGGCTCTCGTAGTAACTGCCGATCTGATACTCGCGCTCGGCCAGAACCTCCTGTACATCGCGCAGCCTCTGTTTGGCGCGCGGAATGAGGGTCGAATCCGGGAACATGTTGATCATCTCCCGGTACTCCTTCTCGGATTGCTGAGCATTGGTGAAATCGCGGTCGGGCTTCTCCATCTGCTGGTAGTAGATGTCGGCCACCTTCATCTTCGCTTCGGCGGCTTCGGGGACGTTGGGGAAGAAGGTGATGAAGTCCTCGTACTCGGCCTCGGCCTGAGTGAGCGCCGCGGAGCCGCCTTCCTTGAACCAGGTGTCGCCGACCGATAGCTTGGCTCTCATGCGGTATTCCGACTCGGGATAAGTGTTGAGCATGGTTTGCAGGTCGAGGCGGGCCACGTCGTAGCGGCCTTTCTTCATGGCCACCATGGCCTTGTCGTAGAGTTCCTTGTCAGGCTGCTTTGACTGCACGCCGGCCAGCGGGTTGGCGTTCAGGTCGTAGGCCTTCTTCGGCTTCTTCTTGGTTCTGGCATCGACCGAGCCCACGCCCAGAAACAGCGCGACAAGCGCCACAGCTACGATCTTCAAAGACAAACGGTTCATACCACCTCTTTGGGAGGAGGACCCGCGCACGGGCCATCCGCTGCTTGCATGTTCGTTTTAGTGGATTTTACTCTTTCCGGCCGCCACTTTGCTGGCAATGAACTGATCGTCGGCCTCGCGGGCCGCAGCCAGCAGGGCGCGGGCATCGCGCTCCGGCTCGCCTGCGCCGAAGACGGCGTTGCCGGCGACGAGAAGCTCCGCACCGGCTTGGACGATGGCAGCGACTGTCTCGTGAGCCACGCCGCCGTCCACCTCGATCCTGAAGTCGAGGTCGAGGTCGCTCCGGAGTTCGACGAGGCGGCGGATCTTGTTCAGAGAAAAGGGGATAAACTCCTGCCCGCCGAATCCGGGATTGACGCTCATGATCAGCACGTGGTGGACCATGGGCAAGATGTCAATAATGAGATCGACGCGCGTGGCCGGATTGAGCACCACGCCCGGCTTCATGCCGTGGTGGAGAATCATCTCCAGCGAGCGGTGAAGGTGTGTGCTGGCCTCGTAGTGAACGCTCAGCCAGTTGGCGCCCGCCTCGGCGAAGGCGGCGATGTACTCGTTCGGGTTCTCGATCATCAAGTGGCAGTCAAGGGGCAGGCGGGTACATTTGCGCAGGCTGGCGACCACGGGCGGACCAATGGTGATGTTCGGGACGAAGTGGCCATCCATGATGTCGACGTGGATGGTGGTGCCGCCGCCGCGCTCGGCCGCGGCAACCTGGTCGGCCAGGTGGGCAAAATCAGCGGACAAAATCGAAGGTAAAAGCTCAACCATCGCCTAACCACCCTTATGACTGACCGGCAGCAGCGCGACCATCAAATTCGCGCGCAACTCCTTGCGGGGACAGTGTATCAGGCGGTGAGGTGCTGCGGAGGTCGCGAAGATTATACGGCTGCGGGCGTCGGCGCCAGCGACAGCGTGAGCACCGTGATGTCGTCCTGCTGCCCGAACTGGACAGCCGCGTCGGCGATCTGCTGCGCCGCGCGAGAGCTGAGTTGGCGGGTGCGTTCAAAGCCGAAGAGTTCGCCCAGCGCATTGCGTGCCTCCACGACGCCGTCGGATAAGAACGTGAGCTTATCGCCGGGCGCGAGCTGGAGGGACAATTCGGTGTACTCGGCGGCCGCGTCGACTCCGAGAGGAAGACCCACGGGAATCTCGATCTCCTGGCCGTTGCGATAGGGCGGCAACTGGCCGGCGTTGGCGATGAGCAGAACACCAGTGGCCGAGAGATCGGCGCAGAGGCAGGTGGTAAAACCCTCGATGCCGCTGTTGCGAAGGGCCGCATTTAGTTCGTGGAGCACAGCGGCAGGGCGGAGATCGTCGCAGCGATCGGCGGCGCCGAGAAGGAGCGCAGAGGTGAGCGCGGCCGCGACGCCTTTCCCGCTGACATCGCCGAGGAGCACGCGCTGTGACCCGTTGGCGAGAGCGCGGCAGAGGTAGGAATCTCCGCCGACTTCGCTGGCGGGCAGAAAAGCCGAACTGACGGTGACGCCGGGCGCGACCAGCATTTTGTCCGGAATAAGCAAATGCTGCACCTGGCGAGCGGCGGTGAGCTCTCCGCGCATCTCGGCGCGCTCGTCGGCGGTGATCCGCTGCTGATGGAATATATAGCCGAACAGAACGATCAGCAAAGCGGCGATGGCCAGTGACATCCAGCTCTGCACCGCGCCCGACCAAGTGTTGCGGTCAAAGATGACTTGCTGCAACTGGAACCAGCCCTCGATGACCGCCCAGATAGCGGAGAGGGCAGCGACGATGCGCATGTGGCCGCGCAGGCGGTTCCAGGGCCAGAAGGCAACGAACGGAGCCGTGCATGCGAATCCCCAGATGCACCAGATGGGCTTGAAGCAGGTGACCTGCACAAAAAGCGAGAGCGGCAGAGCCCATGGCGCGGGCAGGAAGACCGGCAAGACCGAACCAAGGAAAATGAAGACCCACGCGGCGAAGACCAGCCAGTAGATGAACGGGACGCGCCGTTCGGCAAGAGCGAAGTTGACGCGAACCAGCGCCCACGACTCAATCATCGACAGGCCAAAAAGTACACTGTTAACCAAGATGGAGGAGCCGCCGCCGGAAAGGTAGGCAAGCATCACGTTCGATCGAGGCAGGCAGACGCAGCAACAGTAGATACCCAGCCAGAATGCAGCTTTTTGCGATCGATCAAAGAGGAAGAGCCCGAGCAGGAAGAGCCCGGCTGCTCCAATGACGAGATAACTCGAGTAGGCAGGGATGAATCCCTTCAGGGCTTCGCCACGATGCGCATCAATGAAATTCCGCGTGTATTCAGAGTCGCCGAAATAGAGATAAACGGGGCGGCCCGGCATGTCGCCAGGCATAAGTAGTTTTTGAAAAACCCGTATGGCGATCGTGCGCGTAGAATGGCCGGGTTCCGGCGACGTGGGGTAAATCCAGATTGGCACGCCCTCCCAGTCAGATTCGCTCGCAGGTTGTCCCTCCACAAAGAGCTTGGCCTGTGAGTGGCCGTCCCGACCGACGGCCAACATGGGGTGCTGGATTCCATTCGTGTCGAAGGTCGCGCGGCAGCGCACCCAAAGTACCCAGGCGTCGCCGGTCATGCGGTAATCGGTGTAGGGCTTCCAGCCGCCGGGGTCGATATCCACAGCGGCCCAGGCCGGATTGTCACCGAGCCTGTAGACGCACTGGTTGTCGGGGACCTGGGTTAGCTGCGCGGAAAGAGCGCAGGGCACGGCCACGAATAAAGCAATCAGCGAACTTCGCACGTGGTGACTCTGCATGAGGATCGACGCGTCCTCCAAGATAGGGCTCGAACGAATCATAGTCCGTGAGGGCCAGTCGCAGCCACGGATTTTCCTACGCGTCGATCAGGTCAACGGCGGAGGAAGAATTGTTTTTGCGGCCATTCGGCCCACGCCGCGAAGGATGGCCTTGATGGGCCAGCGATCTTCGGCGTCGGGGAAGAAAACCTCTCCTGTGCGCTTTGCTTCGGGGCGGTAGTACCAGCGCTTGAGCAGCGCCAGATGACCCTGCCGAATTGTGGCTGTCGGCGCGGCTTTGTCTTGCGTCAAAGCGCCGAGAGCGTCCTCGAGCCGGCTTTCGAGAACGCCGCGAGCGAGCTTTGGTGCGACTGGCGCCTGCGTTGCGGCCTGTGCTTCCGCTGCTCGGCTGCTGCTGATTCCCGATCCCTGTTCCCTGCTCCCTGTTCCCTGTTCTCCGTTCTCTGCTCTCTGATCTTTGATCTCTGTCTGCTCCGGAATCGCTTCAATCGCCAGCGGCTGCGCGAACAGCGAGGTCGAGCCGGACTGCTCGTTCTGAATTCTCATGCCCAGAGTCGAGAAAGCCGCCGGGCCACGCAGGCGGCCGCTATCAAACAAGAACACGGCGACTTCGTCGGGATTCGCTGAGGCTTGAACAATCACAGCGCGAAGTTGGCTAAGTGGGCGGACGAGTTCGGCGGCCAGGGCGCGCACGGCCTCGACTTGCTGCACCTGTGCGTGGAGCGCGGCGGCGGACTCGAATGCGAGATCGGCCGATGCCTGGTCGCGCTCAGTGCGGAGGGTGACGAGCCGGCTTTCGCCGCGCGTCGCGAGAAAACGTTCGACGGCCACAGACTCTTCCCCATAGCGCTCGTCGCTGCAGCCCTTGAAACACGGCGCGAGACACATCTTCATCTCGGAGTAGACGCAGCCCGGATAGCTCGGATCGGGCGCGAGTTCGAAGGTGCAGCGGCGCAGCAGAAACAATTTGAGCATCTCTTCGGCGTAGCGCTCGGCGGCAGCGCGCGAGGGGAACGGTCCGTACGCCCAGTCGGCTTCGCGAAGGCTGGGCCGATGCGTGACCGTAACACGCGGGTAAGGATTGCCGCCGAGAAAACGGACGAAGGCGGGATGGCGGAGGTGCATGCGCTCCAAAACTGTTGCGCCGAAGATCTCGTCTAAAAGAGAGAACTGCGCAAGCAGCGATTCGAACTCGGAGCCGGTGAGCTTCCAATCGATTCGGCGTACAAGTCCAGCGAGATGGAGGCGGCGCGGATGCTTCGCGGAGGGCTGCAGCAGCCGTTCAAGTCTCGAACGAAGGTTGGGCGTACGGCCGATGTAGGGCTCTGCGCGAGAGTCGCCGCCATAGAGCGCAAAGACCGCTGCCGACTGCGGCAGCTCGGCCAGCGTGGCTTTCGGAGCGGCCAGATCGAATGGCAGAGATTGGAACTCGTTCGGCACAGTCCGCGGTCACCTCGTAACGTACATCACAAGTACACGTGTTCAAAGAGATTCTACGGCGAGCCGCGGAACAAAGAGCGTGATGCTCGCGGAAAGAGTACAACCAATCTCGGGGTTTCGCATCTGACGCAAGTGATACCGCAGTACGTGGAGGTGGTATCGTGAGACGCTTTGAAGTTGTATTGCTTTCGATTTCTCTCCTTGGTTTTCCGGTCAGCGATTCGGCGATCCAGAATCAGTCAACGCTGACGCAGCCCTCCCCAGCAAGCGCTCCCGCTTCCATCACCGTCCCTGCCGGTTCCAAAATCGAATTGGTTGTGACGCGCCCCGAGCGCGCGCAGTCCGCCAAGAACGGCGACACCGTCTACGCGCAAACTTCGTTTCCAACCGTCGCCGGCATCGGCATGGCAATTCCCGCGGGCACCTACGTGGAAGGGACGATTAAAAGCGTAACGCGTCCCACGCGCAAATTCGACCGCGCCGAGATTCAGGTGCTCTTCACCAAAATCGTTTTTGCCGATGGCTACATCGTGGAGCTTCCCGGCACAACAAACGCGATGCAGGCGCCGGCAGCCGGTCCCTCATCGGGCGATCCGCAACCCGCGTCCCGCGAGACGCTCATCGCGATCACGATTCAGGTGACGCCGGCGAACGATCTGCTGCTCGACAATGGCGCTGAAGTGGAGATGACGCTGGGCGCGCCGCTTCAGTTGAACGCAAAACAGGTTGCGCAGTCGATTCCCCTTTCGCGATTGCCGCAGCCGGGACAGCTTAAATCCGCCACAACTTGCCGCAACGTTCCCGGAAGCCCCGGTACGCAGGGGACGTCCGATACGGTGATTCCCGGATCGCCCGGCACGCCTGACACCGTGATTCCCAGAGGGCCCGGAATGCCCGATACTGTCATTCCTGGAACTCCAGCGACTCCGGATACCGTGATCCCCGGCTCGCCGGGCACATCGGGGACCCCTGACTATATTTGTCCGGCCACGCCGCTCGTGATTTCGTCGACTCCAGTCAACAACCAACCAACGCAAAGTTCTCAGCCGGTGGCGGCCCGTTAGCCCGCCACATTCTTTGGGTGACGCCCAGGAAGGAAGGGTGTTCCATGTTCGTCCAATCCACTACCGCACTCATGATTGCTTCTCTTACGATCGTTCAAACTCCGATTCCCGCCCCGCAGATTGCACCGCCTCCCGCGCAAAGCTCTCAGGCCCCGGCGCCACAAACTGCTCCGGCGTCTGCCGGTCAGATTGCGCCCGCACCTTCGGCGCACGCGATCATCGTTCCCACAGGAACGGCAGTTCAGCTCACGCTGATGAGCGCCGTTAAGAGTAAATCGACGAAAGCTGGAGACACGGTGCGCGCGGTGGTTGCGTTTCCCGTGACCATCGGGACCGCGCTCGCCATCCCCGCCGGGACTTTCGTGGACGGCGATGTACTACAGGTGACTGCGCGTCCCAGGGCGGGCCAGCAACCGTCGTTCCGCGTCCACTTCACGCGTCTCGTGTTTTCCAACGGATATTCGGTGGCCCTGAATGGCGAGAACACGCAGGCATTGGTTCTGCCGGCAGACGGTAGCGCACCCGCGAACGAACTGGCAGCACTCGCGCCGCTGCGGCTGCCGGGGTCACGCTTTGCTATGGGCGAAGGGCAGATACCGTCAACGGAGCCGCCGACGCTTCCGCGGGTCGGCCCCAACCCCGCGGTCATCGGCGGAGTCATGGGAGGTGTATCGGCCCTCGTCATCATCGGGATCCTTGTCGGTGCGCATCACGGCGTGAACAACACAGATTTCTTGCTCTGCGACGCCGGCTGGCAATTTCAAATGATTCTCGATAGCCCGCTCACGCTCGATGCGGCGCAGGTTTCCGCCGCCGCTGCGACGCCGAGCGCCAACTAGTCCGCTGCGGTGACGAGAACGACGAGCGATTGTTTGCCGTCGAGCGAGAACTCGAGCGGAACGGCGCGATCGGTAGCCTCCCCAGCCTCGACGTCGCGTTCGAGCTTCCCGCCTGCCGCTCCTGTGATGACCACATGCAGCTTGGGTGCGGGCTGCGTTCCCGGTTTGGCAGCGGGAGAGAGCGTGCGGCTTGCCGCCGGCGTGGCGGCTGGAGAAGAGGGGGCAGGCGCGAACTCCAGCGTGTAGCTGCCTTTGGGCCAGACGCCGAAGTCGGCCTTGCCGCCGCCATCGGTGGTGCGCGCCGCGCAGCCGCCGCCCGGGTTCTTGCCCAGCTTTACGTCAATGCCTTTGAGCGGCGCGCCGGCGAAAGCGGCATGCGCGAGAAAGAGAAAGGCCACTGCGATGGCCAACGATTGCGTTGCGATTCGATGGGAATTTGTCATTGGACCTCCGGGGATACGGCAGCATCCTATTACGCCCCCGGCAGGGTTGTCAGGCCCCGAAGGTTGTAGAGAGCATCACCCTTCGAACCCTCCGTTGCCGTGGCGCTTCGAAGCTGCTATGCTGCGGGCGCTATAGAAAACCGATTTACGGCAGGGGTGAACGGTAATGTGGTTTCTCGGCATGGACGTAGGAACTGGCGGGACACGGGCGCTGATTGTGGACGGCGCGGGAAAGCTGCTGGGGGCGGCGTCGAGCGAGCACGCTCCATTTCGCGCCGAGCATCCTGGATGGGCGGAGCAGGATCCCGAGGATTGGTGGCGCGCGGCGCAGGACGCGATTCGCGGGGCGCTCGCTGCGACGCCCGAGCCACGCGAGCCGATTGCCGCGATTGCGCTCACCGGGCAGATGCACGGCGCCGTGATGCTGGACGAGGCGGGCGCGGTGCTGCGGCCGGCGCTCATCTGGTGCGACACGCGCACGCAACCTGAGTGCGACTGGCTGACCGAGAAAATCGGCTACGAGCGGCTGATCGAGTTGACCTGCAACCCCGCACTGCCCAATTTCACGCTGACCAAGCTGCTATGGGTGAAGACGCATCAGCCGGAGATCTTCTCGAAGATCCGCCACGTAATGTGCCCCAAGGATTACGTGCGGTACCGGCTGACGGGCGAGTTCGCGATCGATGTCCAGGAGGCCAGCGGGACGCTGCTGCTCGACGTAGCACACCGGCGCTGGTCGCGCGAGATGGCTGAGGTGTCGGGAATCGACATGAGCTGGCTTCCAAAGCTGTACGAGTCTCCGGAGATTTGCGCGCGAATCAGCGAAAAGGCCGCGGGGCTGACGGGACTGTCGGCGGGCACGCCGGTGGCTGCGGGCGCGGGCGACCAGGGCGCGGGCGCGGTGGGCATGGGGATTCTGCAGCCAGGAAGCGTGTCCGCGACCATCGGAACATCCGGAGTCGTTTTCGCCGCGACAGCGGCTCCAACAAAAGACCCGAAGGGCCGGCTGCACACGTTTTGCCATGCGGTGCCCGGCGAGTGGCACGTAATGGGCGTAACGCAGAGCGCGGGGTTGAGCCTGAACTGGCTGCGCGGCGCATTCTTTGCCGGCCAAAGCTACGACGCGCTGAGCGATGGCGCGGAAAAGGTTCCCGTGGGATGCGAGGGCCTGGAGTGGGCGCCCTATCTGCTGGGCGAGCGCACGCCGCATCTTGATCCCGAGGTGCGCGCGGCCTTTGCGGGCATCGGAGTGCAGCACACCGGTGCGCATTTTGTCCGCGCCGTGCAGGAAGGCGTGGCCTACTCGCTGCAGGACACCTTCACGCTCTTCCGCGAATTGGGAATTCCGGTGAGCGGCATTCGCCTTGGCGGCGGCGGAGCGCGCGGCTCGCTGTGGCGGAAGATTCAGGCCGGCATTTACGGACACGCGGTGGAGATTCTGGAGGCCGAGGAAGGCGGCGCGTTTGGCTGCGCGCTGATGGCCGGCGTGGGCGCGGGTCACTGGAAGAATCTGGATGAAGCCTGCGGGCAGGCGATCAAGGTGGCGCAGCGGATTGAGCCGGACGCAAAAGATGTGGCGGCGTACAAGGCCGGCTACGCGCGGTGGAGAAAGCTCTACCCGGCGCTGCGCGGGCTCCGAAACTAGACGAACGCGGCTTCGTTGGCCGGCATCGTAAAGTCGGCGAACGTGAAGCCGTCGCGGGTGACGACTTCTCCCGTCGTAACGGGCAGCGGAGCCGAGAACATGGGCCCGGCGTAGACGCAGGTGTGGAACTCGCCGCGCTCGCCGCAGGGATCTGCGCTGGGCGGCAAATCGCGCAACAACTCCAAATCAAACTCACGTCCGGCAAAACCGGCGGGGAGCCGCTTCGTATCGACACAGGAAACCCGTGCGCGCAGGCCACCGGCGATCATCTCGCGTGCCAGCGCATCGGTCGGAATCTGCCAGAGCGGAAACAGCGGCTGGAGTCCGGTGGGCGCGAGCTGGCGCACGCGATAGTCGCGGACGTCCTCCAGAAAAAGATCGCCGAAAGCGACCGCGTCGATTTTCTCGGCGACGGCGCGCTGGCAGGTCTCCGCCATGCGCTGCTCGTAGACTTCGTTGGGGCAGGGCCAGGGCAACGGGACGATCCAGAGCGGGAGCCCGGCGGCTGCTGCCTGGGCTTCGAGGACCGCGCGCCGCACTCCGTGCATCGCGACGCGATCGAACTCCGAGTTGAGCGTGGTGAGCAGCCCGCAGATTTCGATGGCCGGATCGCGGCGGAGGACGTGAAGCGTCCACGCGCTGTCTTTGCCGCTGCTCCAGGAGAGAAGAACGCGCTTCATAGGGTGATGATAGCGGTCCCGGCAAAGCTGGCGCGCGGAAATCGTCCCGAGCGACGATGGTATATCGTTGTGTAATGCAACTTTGTCATTACATAATGTGCTACAATTCTGTACGGAGTTGATGCGATGCCAGTGACTGAAGATCGCGGCAAGGAGGCCACGCTCAATCTGCGCGTGGATGCAGAGCTCAAGGCGGAATTCGCTTCCGCCGTAGAGGCCGAGGACCGGCCTGCTGCTGAGGTTTTGCGCGGCCTTATGCGGAGCTACATCGAGGAGTCGCGCCGCCGCCGCTTCGCCGCTGAAGCCCGCCGCCAATCGCAACTAATTGCCGCCTCAAAGGACGAGGCGGAAGTGATGCGCTGGATTCAGGACGTGAGCTCGGCGAAAGGGCGGAAATGAAACGCGGCGATCTCGTGACCGTCGCGGTGTCAGGAGACTATGGCAAGCCGCGCCCGGCGCTGGTGGTGCAGGCTGACGCCTTTGGCCTGCATCCCTCCGTGATTGTGTTGCCGTTAACCAGCGAGTTGCACGATACGCCGCTGTTCAGAGTAATGGTGAATTCAAGCAGGGAGACTGGGTTGCGCGCCGCTTCGCAGATCATGGTGGACAAAGCAACGACCGTGCCGCGCGGCAAAATCGGTCCGCGCATCGGACGCGTGAATGCGCATACGATGCAAGCGGTCGACCAGGCGCTACGCGCCTTCCTCGATTTATAGGGTTAATCGCCTACTTGCCGAATCAGTGCAGGTCAATGTCGGCCTGGAGCGGAGTGTTCTCGCTGGAATCGCCGACGCGAATGGTGAACTTGCCGGGATCGATGATCCACTTTTGCCCGGGTTCATCCCAGTAGCTGAAGGCGCGCGCGTCGAGGCTGATCGTCACGGGGCGAGTTTCGCCGGGATCGAGGCGGACTTTCGCGAAGCCCTTCAGTTCGCGCTCGGGACGGTCGACCTGTGCGGAAGGGTCGGAGACGTAAAGCTGGGCGACATCGGCTCCAGCGACGCTGCCTGCGTTGGTGACGTCGAAGCTGACGTTGACCGCGGAACCGGAAGCAGCCGAAGCGGGAACGTCGAGCTTTGAGAAGCTGAATGTGGTGTAGCTCAAACCGAAACCGAAGGGAAAGAGCGGGTGTTTGCCGGTAGTGGTCCAGTAGCGATAGCCGACCATCAGCTTGTCGCCGTACTTGATGTGCTCGATGGTGTAGTCCTTGGGCTGGCCGTCTGCGCCAATTGTGTGGAGAGTCGTATTGTCCTTTGGGTCGCCGTTGTACCACTTCGAGGAAGGGTTCTGGTCCCAACTGCGGTCGAAGCTGACAGGGAGTTTGGCCTCAGGGTCGTGCTGTCCGAAGAGAATCTGCGCTACGGCCGTGCCGCCTTCCTGGCCGGGATACCAGGTGTGGAGCAGTACGGGAACTTTATCGAGCCAGCGGCTGGTGTCAACTCCGCCGCCCGCAGTGATGGTCACGATGGTGCGCGGATTGATTGCCGCGACCGTCTCGATCAACGCGTCCTCACCCGGAGGCAGCGTGAAGGTGCGGTCGGCGCCCTCGCGCTCGGTGGCTGCGCTAAAGCCAACGGACAGGATGACGGCGTCTGCCTGCGCGACCAATTCTTTCTGACCGGGACCATCGGGAATTCCGGCGCTATAGAAGATATGAACGTCAGGCCCGAGGAGGTTGGCAATGCCGGTGACGATGCTGACCGGCTCAAACGCGTGGGCCTCCGACGATCCGCCGCCTCCGGTAACCGCGGGATAAGCATCGGGCCCGATGATGGCGATGGATTTCACTTTGTGAGGATCGAGCGGCAGCAGATTTCCCTCGTTCTTGAGGAGCGTGATGCTTTCGAGCGCGCCCTGAAGTGCAACCGACCGATCGCGGACGGAGTAAGTGGAGTCGGCGGGATCGAACTGCGGGCGATCGGTGAAGCCGTAGCGGAGCTCGGTGCGGAAGAGCCGCAGGAGATGTTCGTTGATGGTGGACTCTTTCACCTGGCCGCTCTGGACTGCCGGAACAAGATTCTTCGCGTTCATGAATTTCGGGCTGGGCATCTCGAGATCGAGGCCGTTGTTCACCGCCGCGACGCCGTCATACGTCGCGTCCCAGTCGGACATAAGAACGCCCTGAAAACCCCATTCGCCTCTGAGCAGCTTGAGGTTGAGGAAGTCGTTTTGCGTGGAGTGAACCCCGTTCACGAGGTTGTAGGAGTCCATCACCGCGTCCACGTGAGCTTTGGTGACGGCAGCTTCAAACGCGGGCAGATAAATCTCGCGCATGGTGCGCTCGTCAACGTCGGCGCTCGCGTTGTGGCGATTGAATTCCTGGTCGTTGAGTGCGAAGTGCTTCACCGTAGCGGCGACGCCCTGCGACTGCACCCCCTCAATGAATGGCACAACGAGAGCAGCGTTCAGGAAAGGGTCCTCGGAAAGATATTCGAAGTTGCGGCCGCTTAAGGGTGAGCGCGCGATGTTCACGCCGGGGCCAAGCAGGAAGTTGACGTTCCGCGCGCGGGCGTCGCGGCCAAGGCTCTCGCCGAGCTTGCGCGCAAAATCTGTGTCCCAGGTAGCAGCCAGCGCAACTCCGCCCGCGTAAGCCGTTGTGGGGCCCCAGGTACGCACGCCGACCGAGGCATCGGACATTTTGAATTGAGGCAGGCTGATGGACGGCATGGGCCGCGTAAACATGTTGTCGACGCCGCCCAGAAGCTCGATTTTCTGCTCGAGCGTGAGCTTGGCGATCATGGCGTGGGCCTGAGCCTCAATGGCGGGCGAATCGGGCGCCGGAGCCTGGGCCGAAACAGACAGGCAGCCTGCCAGGAGAAGGGCGAGAAAAAGCGAAAAGGCAGAGAGGTTTGGGAGCGATTTGAAAGAATTCATATCGCGCCAACGGTATCGCATTTGGCCGCTGGATGTATACAGCCTGAAAGGGCCTTACCGGCAGCTGCCCGTAAAAGTTCGGCACGTATGGCATTTATCAGCATCAAATCAATTTGAGGTTGATTCCAATGATGCGCATTCCCCGCGCATTCCTCCTGTTGATGGTAGGCCTGGTTTTCGCGGCGGCAGCTTTCCCGCGCGGGCATGCCCAGGGGGCACTGCTGTTGCAGGACTCCGATGGCTTATCTGCTGCGCTGAGTCCCACTGGCCACACCTCGGTCTATTTTGCGCGCATCTGCGCCGCGTCACTCACTCGACTACGTCGATGCGCGCCGGGCGAGCTGGGCATGGTGATCGCGCGCCACAGACACATCGCAGGCTACGATTGGCTGGCCGTGCCATTGATTCCATATCTCTATTCGGTTGAGGCCGCCTCCGAGGTCCCGGCGAAAGTGAGTCGCGAAGCGGTGCAGGAACTGCGCCTGAAGTATCACGATGAGCATCTGATGAGCCTGGGCGAGGACGTGCCGGCGGGCGGCGAGTTGCTTGGCGGATTGAATGAGATAGTGGGCGCAGCCTACGAACGGCGCATCTACGCCCTCCGCTTTGAAACTTCCGAGGAGCAGGACGACGCATTCATCGCCAGAATGAATGCCGATGTGAACCAATCTCATTTCAGTTACCTCTTCAGGAATTGCGCCGACTTTTCCGGCGCGGTTCTCGACTTCTACTTCCCGCACACCTTCAAGCGGCGCATTCTTCCCGATCTTGGCGTGGTGACGCCGCGCCAGGTTGCTTACGAGCTGGCCAGATACGCCCGTCAACACCCCGAGATTCGGTTGACTGTGATGGAGATTCCTTTGGTCCCCGGCTATCACCGCAGTAGCCGGTTGGGCAAAAGCGCCGCCGCGTCGCTGATCGTCAGCGGCCTTGTGATCCCCATTGCCATTGTGAGCCCATATACGGCCGGGGCCATCGTCGCCGACGGCCTGGTATGGGGCCGCTATCCTCTCGGACTTGACCATGCGCGGGTGCTTTCCCCGGAGACCATGGCCATCCTGGCGGGCTCGGCGAACCTGAATGTTGCCGGGCAAGATCAGGGCGGCGAATCTCTGGAGGCGAGTGCCGCAGCGGAAGTGCGACTCTCGGGACCGGCCGAACAGTAACGTATTTCTCCCGCGAAATCAGGAATTTGCGTGTGACTCGAATCACAGGTGTGGGTGAATGGGGTCACTGCCCACCCTTGCGCTAGAAGCGCACACTCAGAGTCCAATGAGCGAGATAGCTATGATCCCCGGAGGAGAGTGAACCGTGAGCTTTGATCAAGGCTTGAAGACCATCGTGGTCGCGACTGACCTTGAGGGTCAGGCTGAGGCGGCATTGGAATACGCGCGCAAGCTGGCCACGAACTACGGGGCCCGAATCGTTCTGGCGCACGGGCTCGATCCGATGGAGTACGCAGCCGTGGAAGGGCTCCCCGGCGGTGTCGCAAGCCACCTGACCGAACAGGCTCGCAAAGTGCTGGACAAGCTGGCGGGCGACTTGCTCCGCGAGGGAATTCACAGCCATTCCGAGGTCCGCCAAGGGACAGTTGCGGAGATGCTGGTGGATGTGGCGCGCCAGTACGAGGCCGGACTGATTGTGATTGGAACCAAGGGGATGGAGGGTGCCGGACCGGTAGTTGTGGGCTCCATCGCGGAGCAACTCGTCAGGTTGTCGCCTTGTCCGGTGCTGGCCGTTGCCGCGGACTGGAATGCAGGACCCAACCGGCCCAAGCCGGGCGGACCGGTTCTGCTCACAATGGAACAAAACGAATCTGCACCTGCTGCTGCCGCCACCGCCTACTCCCTGGCGAAGACCTTTGAGCGGCCATTGCTGGTGCTGCACGTTCGCACAGCCGCCGAGATTAGAGCCGGCAAGGATCCTTGCCTCGAGGCGGATTTTGGCGTCAAGCTTCCGCCGCGCAGTCACCATGCGCTCAGTGGGGGCTCAGGCTGGCTGCTCAACGAGGCTCCAGTGCATTGCCTCGTGAAGGACGGCGACCCTGCCGATGCCGTGGCAGAAGCGATTGCCGAAAATCACCCCTGCATCCTTGTAGCCGGGGTAAAACGCTCGAGCGCCACGCCAGGGCCGCATGGCACGGCCTTTGCTTTGCTTTCGGCCTCGCGCGTGCCCGTTCTTTGCGTTCCGCCCGAACGGTCGCGCATTCAGTCGAAGTGGGAGATTGCGCTCCCCGTTGGGGCGCTGTAGCTGCGGGACACGCACTTCGGCGCATGGTCCTGATTGTTTTTCAGGGAAAAATGGGCGGGTGAAAGGAGAAACCGCCCCGTTTTGTCCAACCAAGAATCGAGCACAAATCCGGATAGTGAAAAGCTGGCGCAGCGGGATCGATGATCCATGCGACCGGTTTTGGCCCGCGTACATTCGAGCCGCACACCGGGAAGCGGAAAACAGTGGAAAGAGAAACCGAAACACCTTGGAACCGAAAGCAAAGCTGGGAAATGGTTAACTTTCAACCAGATACGCGTTTGGAGCGCTTGGCCGCTGCATCGGCGCATCCGCTCGCGGAGTTGTTGGATTGCCCCCAGGATGCCGGTCGCCTGCTGAGCGGGGAGGCAAAATGCGTGGATTTTGAGCCCGGTGCGGTTGTCTTTCGCCAGCAAGGGCCGTGCAAAGGGCTCTACGTCGTGGTTTCGGGTGATTTTGTCCGCAAAGCGGAGCGCTTTGACATGCGCGTCACGCTGGGATCGGCGCGGCCGGGAGACCTGGTGGAGCTGGCCGCCGCGCTCGGAGACGGACATCATACCTATACCCTGAACGCAGTCACTTACGGATCGTTGCTGTTGTTGCCGATGGAAGCGCTGCACAGGTCGTTTGAAAGCTATCCACCGCTGCGGATGCGGCTCCTGGAGGAACTGGCGCGGGAGGTGTCGCGTGCCTATATCACCTGCTGCCTGACCCGCGTGACGCCCGCCCGGCGCCACAGCAACGCGGCGGCGAGCGAATAGAACACTCGCGAGTCCCGGAGTTGGGGTCTGAAGCGGAATAGACAAACTGAGAGCGGCCCGCGTGCCGAAGGGGGATTTGCGCTATACTTCACTTAGCCTTCAGCCCCCCGACGGTACACGTATGGCTACGCTCCACTCGCATCACCCTCCGGAAGATTGCCTGAATTGTGAGCACCGCCATCTGCGGATGTTCTGCAATCTCACGCCTGAGGCACTGGCGGACTACGACCAGATCGGCATCATGATGAGCCACGCTCGCGGGGCCAAGCTGTTCTCAGAGGGCGACCCTGCGCGCAATGTCTTTGTCATCTGCTTCGGACAAGTCAAGATCTCCTCCACCTCGCGCGACGGCAAGACGATGATTCTGAAGATCGCTGGGCCGGGCGACGTGATGGGGCTGAGCGCCGTGCTGGCCAACGTGCCGCACGAGGTAACGGCCGAGGCGATCGAGCCCTGTCAGGTAAAGACCGTCCGCAAGCAGGAGTTCATTGAGTTCCTGGGCCGGCACGGGATCGCATCCATGCACGCGGCGCAGTCGCTCAGTGGCGAGTACCTGACCGTGTTCCACGATGCCAAGCGGTTAGCGCTTTCAGGTTCGGCGGCGGGGCGTCTGGCACGCCTGCTTCTTGATTGGGGACGCTCAACAGCCAACGGCAAGTCGGAGATTCGCTTTACCATGGCGCTGACGCATGAGGAGATCGCCAACATGGCAGGCACCTCGCGCGAAACGGTGACGCGCCTGCTGAACCAGTTCAGGCGCGACCAGTGGATCACCATTAAGGGCACCAGCCTGACAATCCTGAAGCCGGACCTGCTGGAGCGGTTGACGGCGTAGACGCGTCCTCCCCCTCGAAATCTTGCGAATCACGGTAATCCTCGAGCAGATGTGCTCGTGCACTCACGCGGCGCGTTCTTTCCTGACGATGGGCAGATCGAGTTCGATGCGGTCGTGCGCAACCTTCGGGGCAATGCGTCCTCGGGGGCCGCGTTCTAGCCGTACCAGGCCGTAGTTAGCCATGGTCTTTAGCGTGCGGGAGAGGTTCGGCTTCCTGCGCCCGGAGAGTTGAGTCAATTCCTCGATCGAGTTCGGCGCCTTTTCCGCAATGAGTCGAAGTAAGTCGCGATTGCCGGCCGACAGCACCCTGGCGAAGGACTCCGTAGAAGGAAACCAGATGCGCGGCTCACGCGGCGCGAGTTTGCGCTGCCCGCGCGCGATCGCGAGAGTCATGGCTTTCATTTCTTTGTAGCTTGCGATTCCAACTCTCAAAGTCTTCATGGGAGCACTCCTCTCTCTTTCAGCACTGCGTCCACCTCCGCCCAGAAATCGGCAAGCAACGCGGCGGCATCGCTGTATTCATAAGGCCGAACGGCGCGGATACGGTGACGATGATCCTGCGGCTGGCCACGCTTTTGCCTCCCAACAGGATGAGCGTTGTCGAATCCAACCAGCCGCTGGCCATCCCGTCCATGCAGAGTAAGCGAGTAATCCAGTCCGTGCGGCTTCTCCGGTGTGACCGGCACCTGATTGACCACGAAGCGGACCCAGTGCCCTCCTTCAGGGTCGACAACCAGCGTGAGGCCGTCCAGTTCGAGCAGCGTGTCAAGGGCGGGATCGTGCTTCCGCATACTTGTTCAATGTTATCAGTTCATCATAACTCATGCAACTCGCCTTCCTCCTGCCCTTCAAGGAGTGACAGCCAGGGTGCATGGCGTTTTGTTACTGTTGAGCCATGGTCCAAGCCACTGCCCAACCATCGAACACCGCAATCGATCTTGAGTCCCTCGTCTCCGATGTCGTCGCACAGGCCATGAAGGCCGGCGCCAGCGATGCCGAAGCCGTCGCTCGAGAAGGCGACGAATTCAGCGTGAACGTGCGCATGGGCGAGGTGGAAACTCTGAAGGAGTCCGGCTCTCGCGGGCTTGGGTTGCGGGCGTTTCTCGGCAAGCGATCCGGCTCGGCTTCGACCAGCGACCTGACTCCGGATGGAATTCGGCAGCTTGTTGAGGGGGCGCTTGCGCTGGCAAAGGTCACCGAAGAGGATCCGTTTTCTGGCTTGCCGGACGCTGGCGAATTCGGCTCCGCCTCCGGCGACCTGCACCTTTACTTCGACGATGTGTACTCGCTGGATGGAGCGGAGCGCATCGAGTGGGCGCGGCGCGCCGAGGCCGCGGCGATGGCTCCCGACCCGCGCATCACCAACTCTGACGGCGGCAGCTTCGACGCTGCCACGGGCCGGAAGGCGTTTGCCAACTCGCGCGGATTCGTGGGTAGCTATCGCACCAGCTATGCGGGGGTTTCCGCTGCGCCGCTGGCCATGGACGCCAATGGCAAAATGCAGCGCGATGGCTGGTGGTCGAGCGCGCGGCGTCTCAAACTTCTCGAATCTCCTGAAGCTGTTGGCGCCGAAGCGGCGCGCCGCACGCTACGGCGCCTCGGTGCGCGGCGCGTGCCGACTCAGCGCGTTCCAACTGTCTTTGCTCCTGAAACTGCGCGGACGTTCGTCGGCTCGGTCTTCGAGGCCGCATCCGGCGACGCCATCTGGCGCACCGCATCGTTCCTCGCGGGCAAGCTTGGCGAGACGATTGGCGCGGCGAATCTGACCATCGTGGACGACAACACAATGCTGCTGCCCTCCGGCGTGGGGGGATTTGGGTCTTCGCCCTTCGACGACGAGGGCTTGCCTTCGTTGCGGACCGTTGTCGTCGAGCGTGGAAAGCTGCGTAATTACCTGCTGAACACTTACACCGCGCGCAAGCTGGGCATGAAGTCCACGCACAATGCCGCGCGAGGATTGGCAGGCGCGCCGGGGATCGGCTGCGGCAATCTTTACCTTGAGCCGGGAAATCTGACTCCCGAGGAGATCATCGGCGATGTTTCGGCGGGACTGTACGTCACGGGCCTGATGGGCTTTGGCACAAATCTCGTTACGGGCGACTACTCGCGCGGCGCGACGGGCCTTTGGATTGAGAACGGCCAGCTCACGCATGCCGTGGAAGAAGTCACGATCGCCGGGAACCTGGCCGAGATGCTGCGCAACGTAACGGCCATCGGCAACGATCTGGTCTTTCGCGGATCGGTGGCCTCCCCGACCATTCGTGTCGATGGAATGACAATCGCGGGGACGTGAGCACCGGCGCGTATGAATCGATCTCAGGCCGAGCGGAGCGTCACGAGCGCAATCTCCGGCGGGCAGTTGAAGCGAATCGGGACGCCGACGGTGCCGAGGCCGCGATTCACGTAGAGTTGCAGGCTCCCAAAACGAAACCAACCCTCGACATACTTGCGGCCCAACAGCGGAAGAGCCAGAGGGCCCACGAGTGGCACGCGGATCTGGCCGCCGTGGGTGTGACCCGCGAGGACAAGAGAGAGCGCCCGACCCGCTGGACCCGTCAAAAGATCGTCGACGTAGTCGGGTGCGTGGCATAGGAGCACGATGGGTTCGTGCGGCAGATTGCGGATGGATTCGGGAATCGCCAGCTCGGGGTCGGGCGCGCCCTCGAGAGGATCGTCAAGCCCGGCAAGCCAGAATCTTTCGCCCGCACGTTCGATGGGCGCGTGCGCGTTATCGAGAACGGTGATGCCATTTGCGGTGAGCGCCGCGGAGACGTGTTCCCTTCCAACTACAACGTCGTGGTTGCCGAGCACGGCATAACGGTGGGGGCATTGGATCTGGTTGAGGAGGTTGGTGCACTCCCACGCTGCACTGACTGCGAATCTATTGGGCAGAGGCCCGTATGACACAAAATCGCCGGTGAGGAAAACCGCGTCGGGGTTCAAGCGGTTGACGTGGCGCACGGTGTCGCGAAGGAAGAACGGCTCAGTGTATTCGTCCATATGGATGTCGCTGAGTTGCGCGATGCGGAATCCGTCGAATGTCTGCGCAAGGCCGGGATTGAACACGTCGCGGTGCGTGGTTTCGATCAAATGCCGCTCGATCTCGCCGCCGTAGAGCGCGAGGCAGCCTGCGGCGCACGCGCTTGAGACCCGAAACCGGCGGCGCGTCATTGGCGCCTTAGAAATGGAGCGAGACACTGTCATTGTCCATGGTAGCGAAGTTCAGCGTGTGCAATCGCGTTCGAGCGGCCGAGTGGCTACGCTTGCCGGTTACCGCGCGGCGATCAGGTGGCCGCCGGTTCGGACGGAACGCCGGCGAAATACTCGGCCACTTCGCGCCAATTGTTCACGCGGGCGAATCCAGTTGCGGCCAGGTTGTGCGGCGCGGTGTAAAGCAGTCCCTGACCCTCGAAGCGAACGAGATTCCTGGGCTGGTCGTCGATCAGGAAATCGGCGCGCAGGATGCTCTTGTTGCCGCAGAAGACGTAGTGCGTAGGCGGGATGAAGGGAAAGTGGCGCTGCAGCCAGCGGTATTTGGGACCGAGCGAGTTGGGCACAGCCATGGCCTGCGTGGCGATAAAGACCTCAAAGCGCTTGGAAAGATCTTCGAGCACAGTCTGGGAATCGGGGATCACGTCCAGAACTTCGAAAAAATCTTCTGCGTCGAGAAAAGCGCGCAACTGAGCCTGGCGGTCGAGCGGAGTAATCTCCCAAAGGCCTTTGCCCGCGAGGTCTTCCGGCGTCACGTCTTCGTCGAAGGTCTGGTTGTAGCGGCGCAGGTGCTCGGCGAGGGTGTCCGCCATTACCTCGTCCATATCGACACAAATGCGCTGCACGGGGAGATTCTCCTGGAGTGTGTGCTCAAGAAAAGGTTAGCAGGGTGCGGAACGGGATGCAGCGGCGTGGTCGGGAGAAGAAGAATTCCGCAGAATAGATTCGGCTACGCGCCCGCCACGCGGGGTTTGCGCGGGGCGCGGCCAGCGCCGGGGATCAATTCCGGTTGCGGCGCTTTGGGAGCGGGCGCTAATGCGGGATCCCAGTAGAGCAGGCGGCTGCAACTATCGCAGCTGAGCAGTTCGCCTTCGCGGAGCTGGTTCCAGACTTGCGGGCGCACCCCCATTCTGCAGCCTGTGCATTGCTGATTCTCAGCGCGGGCGATCCCTGTGCCGCGACCGGACGCGATGCGGTCAAAGCGCGCCAGCCAGTCGGAATCGATGGCCGCTCGAACAGCCTCGCGCTCCGCGTCCAGGCCGGCCAGCTCCGACGCCATTGCCTGCTGGCGCGCGGCGACGCTCGTGCGAACAGCGTCCACCTCGGCGGCAAGCTGCTCAACCTGGGCGCGCGTCTCGGCCAGCGCGGTCTCGTGCGCCTCGGTGCGCTCCAGGCTTGCGTATTCGTCGGCTTCCAGGCGGTCGGCTTCTGCAGTCGCGAATTGAATCTCGTGCTCAATCGCAACGGCCTGCTCGGGTGTTGTGACGGAGTCGACCTGAACGCGGAAGCGCGCGGCCTTCTGGCGATGCCCGTCGATATCCCGTTCTAGGCGCGTACGCATCGAGTCTTCGCGGGCCAGCGCGGCGGATAGATCGGCGGACTGCCGCTGGGCGGCGGCCAGCGCAGCCGCGGCCTGAGCAATCTCGGCAGGCAGCGCGCGCATCTGTTGGTTCAGGCGGGCCCGGTTCAGTTCGATCGCCTGGAGCTTTACGAGGTTTTCAATCAGCGCTTGCATCCGTGAGAAGAAGTCTACGGCATGGGGGGGAGAGGCACCAAGCGAACGAGCGCGGCCGATGCGTCGGCGCGAATGCGAGTTCGGCCGCGGCGCGCGACCAATGAAGCGATGGATGCCATTCTGGCGTGAGCGTGCCCTGCGAGAATGGTCGCAGGCCGAGAACGGTCGCAATTGAGGATGAGCGGTGGCGGCGAGGCGAGCGAGAAAACAGGGCAAGCGCGGGTGGCTGAAGTGGGCCGCTGCCGCGGTCCTGCTCGCGTTTCTTCTGCTCGGCGTGGCGATCGCAATTGTGGTCCACCGCGCCGAGCCCATTTTGCGCGCCGCCATCGTCGAGAAACTCGAGGAGCACTTTCACGCCCGTGTTGAGCTCGACAGCTTTCACGTCTCGCTCATCAACGGATTGTGGGCTGAGGGCAAGGGGCTGCGCATCTGGCCTCCGGTCGATGTGGCCGGAGTAGCTGTTCCAGGCCCGAACGGCGTCGTCGAAACCAAGCCGCTCATCCGGCTGGATGAATTCCGGTTTCATGCGCCCCTGCGCTACAAGCCGGGCGAGCCGGTCAGAATTGCCGTCGTCGAGTTGATCGGCCTCGATGTAGACGTGCCGCCCAAGCCGCACTTCACGCACGCGTCAGCGCCAACCAATGGTGCTACGCCCGACGAGAGCCTCGAGCCCATGCTGCGCTTCGAGATAGAAAGCATGGAATGCAAAGGCGCACGCCTGACGCTGGAGACCAGCAAACCCGGAAAGCTGCCGCTGGAGTTTGCCATTGCGCACATAAAACTGAGCCACGTGAGCGTGGGCAGGTCGATGCAATTCGATGCGCAGTTGACGAACCCGCGGCCAGTCGGAACCATCGTCACTTCGGGCAGCATAGGGCCGTGGGTGGTCGAGGATCCCGGAGAGACTCCGGTGATGGGCGGCTACCGTTTCGAACATGCCGACCTGAGCGTCTTCAAAGGGATCGCGGGAACGCTGAACTCGACCGGCAAGTACCAGGGCGTGTTGCGCAATCTAACAGTGGATGGGCAGGCCGATGTGCCGGATTTCAGGCTGACGCACTTCGGCACTTCAGTACCGCTCGAAACGGAGTTTCATGCCACGGTGGACGGCACAAATGGCGACACGTGGCTGCAGCCGGTGCATGCGACGCTCGGCGAGTCGCGCTTTACTGCCGAGGGAAAGATTGTGCGTGTTCCGGCTGAAGCTTTGCCTAACGGATCCGCGCGGCCCGGCGGGCGCGAAATCGCGCTGAACGTGATTGTTGGCCGCGGGCGGATGGAGGACTTTCTGCGCCTGGTGAGCAAGAGCGGGACTCCGCTGATGACCGGCGTGCTGACACTGAGAACCACGCTTGAGATTCCGCCAGGCACGGAGCCGGTGCAGGAAAAGATGAAGCTCAACGGGAACTTCAACCTTGAAGACGCTGCGTTCACGAGCGCAAAAATTCAAAACGAAGTGCGCGAGCTGAGCCTGCGCGGGCAAGGCCAACCGAAGGAAGCGAAGAACGCCGGCGCGGACGTGCGCTCGGCGATCGAGAGCAATTTCACATTGGCCGGCGGCGTCGTTACGCTTCCCAATCTCAAGTACACTGTGCCCGGAGCGGAGATCGACTTAGCAGGCAAGTATGGCTTGGAGGGCAGCATGCTCAATTTCAAGGGCACAGCCAGGACTGATGCGACTGTGTCGCAGATGGTGGGTGGATGGAAGGGAGCGCTGCTGAAGCCCGCGGACCGTCTCTTCAAGACGGATCGAGCGGGGACAGACGTTCCCATTCATATCGATGGCACTGAGCAGGATCCGCACTTCGGGGTCGATTTCGGCAGGTTACGACACACGTCCCCTCAGATCCCCGGTCAAACGCAATAGGGTGGCGCAGTAAGCTGGCGCGGTGCGGTATTTCCGCACATCGAACGATTTTGAGAACCAGGAGACCGCCATGATCGCGGCGAGTGAAATGTTGAGAAGGATTGCGAATTGCGCTGCCGGCTTCGCGCTGGTGGCCGCGGCAATCGCCGCAGGAGGGCAAACAGCGCCGGTGAAAAAGATGGGTACTGCGCAGAGCGCGGAGCAGGCAAATGAACTGGACTGGTGGAAGAACGCCGTGATCTACGAGGTGTACCCGCGCAGCTTTCAGGATATGAATGGCGATGGGGTCGGCGACCTGAACGGGATCACGGCGCGGCTCGACTACCTGAAGGAACTGGGCGTGGACGCAATCTGGCTGACTCCGGTGTATCCATCGCCGCATCTGGACTTCGGCTACGACATTTCGAACTATATGGACATTGATCCGGAATACGGCACGCTCGCTGATTTCGACCGCCTGGTGTCCGAGGCAAACAAACGCCACATCCGTGTGCTCATGGACATGGTGATGAACCACACCTCCGATCAGCACGAGTGGTTCCTTCAGTCGCGATCGTCGCGCTCGAATCCCTATCGCGACTGGTATTGCTGGCACGACGGCAAAGGCCAGACCGCTACCGATAGGGGCCAGCCGCCGAACAACTGGCAGTCGCTCTTCGGCCACTCGGCCTGGCAGTGGGATGAGAAAACGCGCCAGTACTACTACCACAAGTTCTACGTCCAGCAGCCGGACTTGAACTGGCGCAACCCCGCGGTTCACGACGCCTTCAAGGAGATCATCGCCTTCTGGCTCAAGCGCGGCGTGGGCGGGTTTCGCTTCGACGCAATTACGACGCTCTTTGAAGACCCGAGCCTGGCCGATGAGGGAGTGGTGCTAGACAAGGACGGTAAGCCGGTGATCAACGCATTCGGCGATCCGCAGCTCGACGGCTCGAAGACCGACAACCAGCCTGGCCTGCACGAAGTGATGGAGGAGATGCGTCCGGAAGCAGACAAGTTTGATTCGAGCGAGTTTCCGGGCACGCGCGTGCTCATCGGCGAGACCTACCTGCCCAACATCGGCGAGCTGAAGAAGATGTACGGAACGCCGGACAAGCCGGAGTTTCACCTGCCGATGGACACGCAGGTGGGCATGATCGACAAGCTGGACGTGGCGACGTTCCGCCAAAGGCTGATCGACGCGGGGACCCACCTCGGCGCGCACATTCCACTGCTGCTCTTCGACAATCACGACAACCCCCGGATCGACGCGCGCTACGGCGACGGCGTACACGATGTGGACATTCAGCGCGTGATTGCGATGATCCTCCTGGCCAGCCGCGGCGTGGCCCTTGTCTACTACGGCGACGAGATCGGAATGACAACGACGCCACCCACGCGCAAGCAGGACGTGAAGGACCCGATCGGGATCATCGGTTGGCCGAAGGAGAAGGGCCGCGACGGCGAGCGCACGCCGATGCAGTGGGACGGAACCGCAAATGCCGGCTTTACCTCTGGCGCGCCGTGGCTGCCCGTGCCGCCGAGCGCCGCAGCAATCAACGTGCAGGCCGAATTGAGCGATCCCAATTCGCTGCTCGCGTGGTACAAGGCTCTCATCCGGCTCAAGAAGACGGTCCCGGCCTTCGACAGTGGCGCCAACATCATGCTCGACCCGGAAAACACAAAAGTGCTGAGTTGGATGCGCCAGGCGACAGGCGCGCCACAGGTGGTCGTCAGCGTCAACTTCACGGCCGACACGGTCACTACCGACCTGACCCTGGGCGAAGCCGGAATCCGGCCAAGAGAATTGAAAACCCTGCTGAAAACGCCTGGCGCACCGGACTCCGCAGTGCTGAATCGTATCGTGTTAGGCCCGTACGGCGTCTACATCGGCGAGGTGCAGTGACAGGCCATTCAATTCCACTGCCCCGCAGTACAAAGTTCGTCAACCGCGAGTAAACTGGTGGCAGAATCCAAGCGCCATCAATCGAAGGATCGGCGATGAACGATCTGCCGAAATACGATTCCACCGATAAGCGCCGGCAATATCGCGATGCTCGCTTCGCCATGCTCTTGTCGTTCATCGTGGGCGTGCTCATGCTCGCCGGAAAGATGACGGCTTACCTCTACACGGACTCCTCCGCAATTTTTTCTGACGCCGCGGAATCGGTGGTGCATGTGGTGGCCGTGGCTTTCGCCGTCTTCAGCCTTTGGCTAAGCGCCCGGCCTGCTGTCGCGCATTTTCACTACGGATACGAACGGATCACCTTCTTCTCCGCGGGCTTTGAGGGCGCAATGATCGTGCTCGCCGCGGGAAGCATCATTTACACGACGACCGAGAAATGGAAAAGCGGTCTTGCGCTGGAGCACCTGGGCCGCGGCGTCATCCTCATCGTCGCCGCCGGCGTGCTCAACGCTGTTTTGGGGTGGTATCTACTACGCATCGGCCGGCGCAATCATTCGCTGATTCTCGAAGCCGACGGCAAGCACGTTCTCGCCGATAGCTGGACCAGTTTTGGCGTGGTTGCGGGCCTGGTATTGGTGATGGCGACGGGTTGGAAGCCCCTCGATCCGCTGGTTGCTTATGCCGTGGCGGCAAACATTCTCTGGACGGGCGGCCGCTTGCTTTGGCGATCCTTCAAAGGCCTGCTCGACTACTCGGACCCCAAAGTCGGTCACCTGATTCGCGCAAGGCTAGACGCCCTCTGCGCGGAGCTTGGCCTCGAATACCACGGCGTGCGCTTCCGCACCACTGGCTATCGGCAGATCATTGAAGTTCACCTTTTGTTTCCGGACAAGATGAGGCTGGGCGAAGCCCACCGCCTGGCAACCCAGGTGGAAGAGCAGTTGGCGCTCGACCTGGAGATGCCCGCGGAAGTGACAACCCATCTCGAGTCGCTGGAAGACCACTCCGAGGTTCATCACGTGGAACACTACACGGGCCGACCCGATTAAGGCGCGGAATGGAAATCCGTCGCGTGACGCCGCGAATTCCGAATTACGCTTCGGACGTCCCTTAAGCGGCAGCGCTCATCCCGCAATCGACTCCACCAGCCGATTCATTTCCTCTTCCTGCTGCTCGATCGATTCCACCAGCCGGAACTGCGTGCGGCAGCGATCCAGGTTGTGCCCATCGCGATGCACTTTGAAATACGTGTCTCCGCCCAGGTAATCGGCGAGAAAACGAATCCCGATTTCAAACGTGATGAGTTTGCCTGAGAAGGCTAGAAATTCTCGTTCCGCGGCTGTCAGGAACGCGCCCGCCGTTTCAAGGTAGCCACGAACAAGCGCCTCGAACATCGGAAACTGCATGGTCACAAGGGACAGAACCTTCTCGTCTTCAGCCGCCGGGCTGGTGGTGGTGCGCACCATATCGCCAAAATCGTAAAGCGCCAAACCGGGCATCACGGTGTCGAGATCGATGACGCAGACGGCTTCGCCGGTTTTGTCGTCGAGCAGGACGTTGTTGAACTTGGTGTCGTTGTGGGTGATGCGCTCCGGCAATCCTGCGTCGAGCAGGTTGCCGGTAATTGCCTGGCGCGTGCGGGCGAACTCGATCTCCAGCTTGGCAAGCGCGACGCGGCCGGCAACGTCCGCGGCGATTGCCTGCTCCAGCGCGACGAAGCGTTTGGGCGTGTTGTGAAAATCGGGAATGGTCTCGTGCAGGCGCGGCGGGGGCAGGCTGGCAAGCTGCTGCTGGAAGCCGCCGAAGGCACGCGCCGCCTGGAACGCTTGCTCAGAAGACGTCGCGGTTTCATAGCTGCGCGCGTTTTCAATGAAGCAATAGGCTCGCCACGTTTCTCCTTGTGCATCCACATGCCATTTGCGCCCATCTCGCGCGGCAACCAGCCGAAGCGCGCGCCGTGCACCATCCGGTTGGCCTGCCGCCTGCGCCGCCAGATGCGCCGTCACGCGTTCGACATTTTGCATCACGGCAACGGGATCGCGGAAGACGTGGCGATTAATGTGCTGCAAAATGTAGCGAACCGGCGCGCCCAGCGCCTCGCAGGTGACGAGGTAGGTGTCGTTGATGTGGCCGCCACCGTGGGGCGCCAAATCCAAAACCTCACCGCTGAATTCGAATTGGCTCGCTGCGGCTCGGGCGTCGGGCCGTCCGCTCATGACCCCAATCTTTCAGGCCAGAGCTTTTCAGGATAGACTCCATCGACAATCAGGCGGCGAATGCTTTCAACGACGCGCGGGCGGTCCTCGCGATAAGTAACGCCGAACCAGGAATCGCGCGAATGCAGCACTTTGACACGGGCCTGCCCCGCTCGAACCAGCTCGCCAACAGTGTTGGGAATGTAGCACTCGGATTTCAGGTCGTGGGAGTTGGACTCAAGGAACTTTTCAAAGCGCTCGCGCAGTTGATCGAAGACCTGAGGCGTGAATCCCCACATGTTCATCGAGACCGGTTCGTCGCCCGTGAATTTCGTTACTGTGCCAGCGGCATCGGTGTTGCGCGCTCCGTTTCCGTCGCGTTCGACCTTGGTGAGCTCGACGATGTGCTGGAGGTAGCCGTCATCGGAAACCTGGCACACCCCGCGCGCCACCGAGCCGAAATCGGAGAGCGTGTTGCGCAGCACGAAGCCGACCATCGCATAGTCGGACGAGCCGGACGTCAGGTGCCCGGCCAGTGAGCGGTAGCCATCCGCGCCATAGAAGTCGTCGGCGTTGATGGCAGCAAAAGGCTCGTGGATCGCGCCGGCAGCAAGCAGGATGGCCTGCATGGTGCCCCACGGCTTGGTGCGCCCTTGAGGCACGGCAAAGCGCGGAGGAATGTCCTCGAGCGCCTGGAAGACGTATTCAACGGCAACGCGTTTCTCAAAGCGCGAGCCGACGATCTCGCGAAATTGCTGCTCGATATCCTTGCGGATGACGAAAACCAGCTTGCCGAAGCCCGCGCGGAGAGCGTCGAAGATGGAGTAGTCGATGATGGTCTCGACCGCGGGGCCGACGGGGTCGATCTGCTTGAGTCCGCCGTAGCGGCTGCCCATTCCGGCAGCAAGAACCAGAAGCGTGGGAGAGGATGTGGGGGTCATCAATCGAAACCTTTTCGAGGGCGTTAATCCAATCGAATGGTACAACACGAGGGGCCGGGTAGCGGCAATGGAACAGGCCCATGGGCAGCGACGCAAGGGGTCTGCTAGAGTGGGTTGCCATGAGAATTCATAACCTTTGCCGGCCGTTTTTTTCGACATCGCTTCTTCCTGCGCTGGCTGTTTCGAGCGCAACGCTGATGCTCCAGGCGCAGACGCCGCCTGCGCAGAATCCGTTGCCGCCCGTGCCGGAGTGGGCGCTACCCGGCTCGGCGACTCATCAACAGGTGGCGCCGCCCGCGGACTTTCACCGACCGAGTACAAATTTCGATGCGCCAATCGGAATTTTCGACGGCCAATCGGACATTGGCAGTGCGCTTGTGCTGGGCAGCGCAGGTTACGATGCCGCGACGGGGCAGTACACCATCAACTCGGCGGGATACAACATCTGGTACACGCGCGACGAGTTCCGATTCCTGTGGAAACGCTTGTCGGACGACGTGTCGCTGGCGGCCGACATCAACTTCCACGATCCGAAGGGCTATGGTGATCGCAAGGTCGTGCTTATGGTCCGGCAAAGCCTCGACGACGATTCGAAGGCGGCGATGGTGGCCGAGCACGGCGCGGGCATGGTGCACCTGGCGTGGCGGCCGGAGAAAGATACGCGCGTGACCGACATGGAGTTTCGCATGGGCGGGCGCGGCCGGCCGGGTGGCGCGAGTCCTGACAGCCTTGTGACGATCAGCGCCAAACGGATAGGGATCGAGAAACGCGGCGACGAGTTTACGATCTGGTTGAGCCTCGATGGCGAGCCGATGCATCAGTTCGGGCCGCCGATCAAGCTGCATCTGGACGCACCGTTTTATGTGGGTATCGGGTTCTGCTCGCACCAGCCCGTCACGGTTGATACGGCAGTGCTGTCAAATGTGGTGCTCGAAAATGCAGCGGGGAAAGTGCGATAAACCCCACAAAGTAAAGCCTAAGCTAGATAATTATAGCCATATCAACTATAATTCTGGCCTGAATTGGGCGGAGGCTCCAAATGGCTAGCTGGCAGGTGCAGGAGGCGAAGACGCGGCTGAGCGAGGTGATCGAAGAGGCGCACAGCAAGGGTCCGCAGATCATCACGCGGCATGGCGCCGAGCGCGCCGTGGTGCTGTCGATCGACGATTTCCGCGCCTTGACGGCGCACAAGCCCGGGCTAAAGGAGTACCTGTTGAGCGGGCCAAAGGTTGATAGTTTCGAGATTGAGCCGGACCGCGATACGGGCCGCGAAATCGCGCTGTGAATCCCACGGCCGCGTACCTGCTCGACACTAACGTCCTGAGCGAAACGCGCAGGAAAAGAGGCGATCCGGGAGTGATGGCTTTCCTTGAATCGGCCGACTCGGCATCGCTTTTTCTGAGCGTGCTGACGATTGGCGAACTGCGCAAGGGCGTGGCTGCCAAAATGCGCACGGACCCGGCCACCGCGAAAAGCCTGGCGGCGTGGGTTGAGGGGCTGGAATTCGGCTTTGCCGACCGCATTCTGGGCATCGACGCGGCGACCGCGCGGCTGTGGGGCGACTGGTCGGGTGATCGCCCGCGACCGGTTGTCGATACATTGCTCGCCGCAACTGCTGTCGAACACGGACTGATCTTTGTGACGCGAAATACGCGCGATGTAAGCGGGATTCAGGTGAAGCTGCACAACCCATGGACGAGTAGAATCCACACGCCGTGAATCAGAAGTTCCCTCGCCTTGCCGCTTCCCCGCCCTGCGTGTTTGACTGGTTGCCGGAAAGGTGAGCGGCGCTTATGGCATACGTTCTTGCGTTGGACCAGGGAACAACGAGCTCGCGCGCGATCCTGTTCGATGCCGCCGGCGCGATTGCTGCAGTCGCGCAAAAGGAATTCCAGCAGTTCTATCCGCAGGCGGGATGGGTCGAGCACGATCCGATGGAGATCCTGACCAGCCAGCTTTCCTGCGCCGTAGAAGCCCTCGGCAAAGTGGGAGCGCGGCCGCGCGACGTGGCGGCCATCGGCATTACCAACCAGCGCGAGACCGTGATTGTGTGGGAACGCGCAACGGGAAAAGCAATTCATCCGGCGATCGTGTGGCAGGATCGTCGCACTGCTGCACAGTGCAAGGCGCTCGAAGACGGCGGAGCCGGAGAGAGCGTCTCTTCGAAGACCGGCCTCGTGCTCGATCCGTATTTCTCCGCGACCAAGGTGAAGTGGATTCTGGATCACGTAGACGGCGCGCGGGCGCGTGCCGAGCGCGGCGAGCTTGCTTTCGGCACTGTAGACAGTTGGCTGGTCTGGCACCTTACCAGCGGGCACAAGCACGTTACAGACGTGACCAACGCCTCGCGCACGCTTCTTTTCAATGTTGTAAAGGGCGAGTGGGATCAGGACCTGTTGAAGCTCTTCGAGATTCCCGAAAGCATGTTGCCTGAAGTTGTATGGTCCTGCGAGCGCGTGGGCGAGGTGACGACGACGCTGGGCCCCGTTCCGGGTCTCGGCGGCGTGGCGATTGCGGGCATTGCCGGCGATCAGCAGGCAGCACTCTTCGGGCAGTTGTGCTGGACCGCGGGCGAGGCCAAAAACACCTACGGAACGGGATGCTTCTTGCTGCAGAACATCGGCACGGAGTTCATGCGGTCGAAGCACAAACTCATCACGACGATTGCAGCGAGCCCCCAGCAGCGGCTTGAATATGCGTTCGAAGGCAGCATCTTCATTGGCGGCGCAGTGGTGCAGTGGCTGCGCGATAATTTGAAGCTGATTGCGACCTCGGCGGAAGTGGAGCCTTTGGCAGCGAGTGTCCCGGACACAGGCGGTGTGGTCTTTGTGCCGGCCTTTGTGGGCTTGGGCGCACCGCACTGGGACGCGCACGCGGCAGGAATGCTGATCGGTTTGCGCCGCGACACCGGACCGGGCCACATCGCGCGTGCCGCACTCGAAGCCATCGCATTCCAGGTGGCCGACGTCCTGGAGGCCGTCCACAGCGAAACCGGCGCGCCACTTCAGGCCCTCAGAGTCGACGGCGGCGCCGCAGTGAACGATCTGCTGATGCAGTTCCAGGCCGACATTCTCGGCGTTCCTGTCGTCCGGCCGCTCGTGACGGAGACGACTGCGCTCGGTGCCGCGTATCTCGCCGGCCTCGCGACAAGCTTCTGGGCCAGTCCCGATGCGTTGCGCGCCGAACGCAAGGGTGACGTGCGCTTTGAGCCCAAAATGAGTGCAAATGACCGGGCCGACCGGCGCGGGCGTTGGCAGCGGGCCGTCGAGCGGGCCAAGGCCTGGACAGCGTAAAAGTCTCGACCGAGTAGTAGTCTCGATGGAACCGGCTGTGAATCTGTGTTGAAGGCTTAACAGGAGTCTTAGCGCTGTGAATCTGTTTCGAGGCTTACGGCCGCTGCACCGCGCCGCCGCTCTACGCGACGCGCTCGCCGGCGTTGTGATGGCGGCGATGGATATCCCGCAGGTGCTGGGGTACAGCAAGATTGCGGGAATGCCCGTGGTGACAGGGCTTTACTCGCTACTGTTGCCGCTGGTGGCGTTTGCGGCGTTCGGTTCCTCGCGCTACTTGGTGGTTGCGGCGGACTCCGCGACGGCTGCGATTTTTGCGGATGGCGTCTCGGGCACGGCGACGCCGGCCGGGGCGCAATACGTAGCGCTGGCGGCCATCGTAGCAGTCCTGACGGCGATCATTCTTCTGCTGGCTCGGCTGCTGCGCCTCGGCTTTATCGCGGATTTTCTTTCGCGCACCGTGCTGGTGGGCTTTCTTACCGGCGTGGGGTTTCAAGTGGGAATCTCTGTGCTGAGCGAGATGCTGGGTGTGGCAGTGGATTCGCACCGGCCGGTGGTCGAGCTTTGGGAGGTGCTTCGCGGATTGCCTCACGCGCATCCGCCCACAGTGACCTTGTCGCTGTCGGTGCTGGCTTTTGTTTTGTTGCTGCGTCGATTCGCTCCCAAGGTTCCTGGCGCGCTGGTGGCTGTTGTGGCCGCGATTGCAGCGAGCGCAGCGTGGAATTTTGCCGGACACGGCATTGCGACGATTGGGCCGGTGGCTGCCGGTTTGCCTCACCTGGGATTGATGGCGCTCGTCAGCCTGCGCGAAATGAACCGTAAGGAAGTAGAGTTGCTGCTTACAGTGTCGGCCTCGTGCGCCGTGATGATTCTTACGCAGAGTGCGGCGACCGCACGGATTTATGCGGCGAAACATTACGAGAAGGTGGACGAGAATCTCGATCTCTACGGGCTTTCGGCCGCGAATGCCGCGGCGGCTCTGAGCGGTGGGTTCGTGGTGAATGG
Source organism: Acidobacteriaceae bacterium (assembly GCA_003138515.1). Lineage (GTDB taxonomy): Bacteria > Acidobacteriota > Terriglobia > Terriglobales > Acidobacteriaceae > Telmatobacter. Next base: position 235,928 of record PLGG01000015.1, read on the forward strand.
CAGCCCCACGCAGACGGCGATGATGGAAGACGCCGGCGGGCATAGCCAGATGGCGCAGGTGACGACGGCGCTCGTGGTAGGCGTGGTGCTGCTGTTTCTCACCGGGCCGCTCCAGCATCTGCCCACATGCGTCCTGGGCGCAATGGTGTTTCTGGTCGCGCTTCGGCTCATCGATTTAAGAGAACTGCGGAACATCCTGGCGGAGAGTCCGCAGGAATACGGGCTGGCAGTGATGACAGCGGTGGTTGTGGTTGTGGTGGGAGTGGAAGAAGGAATCGTGCTGGCGATGGTGGTCTCGTTGGCGCGCGTCGTCCGGCACGACTATCACCCGCATAGCGGCGTGTTGCAGGCAAATCCGGACGGTAGCTGGAAGCTTGTGCCGGCCGCGCCAAATGTGGTCACCGAGCCTGGGCTGGTGCTCTACCGGTTTGGCGCCGAGCTCTTCTACGCCAATGCCGGACGGTTTATCGAAGAGGTTACGCAGGTCGTGCAGCCCATGCCTTCATCCGTGAAGTGGGTGGTTGTGGACGCTGAAGCCATGACGCACTTGGATTACACGGCGGCCCGCGTGCTGCAGAGCTTGAAAAAGAATCTCACTGAGGCAGGAGTAGAGCTGGCGTTTGCGCGCGTGCCCTGGGATCTCAAATCCGACTTTGATCGGCACCATATGACGGAAGCCATCGGGCCAGACCGGATGTTCAATCGGTTGCACGACGCGATCGCGGCGTTTGAAGAGTCGGCGAAGCCGCCGGAAGCCTGAAGGCGCGATTGAGATGCTGCCTACGCGGCGCGATCCCACCCAATCCTGCGGGCTGTCGATCGCAGGCTTTCACCCGATCTCCTGATTCCAGCCCTCGAGCGTCTTCTTGAACTCCAGCATGAACTTGCCGCCGTCCGCGCCGTCGATGAGTCGATGATCGAAGCCGAGGCAGAAGTACTGCATCGACCGAATCGCAATCGTATCGTTGCCTTCAGCGTCGGTCAGAACAGCCGGCTCCTTGCGCAGGCCGCCGACGGCGAGAATGGCCGACTCGGGCTGGTTGATGATGGGCATGCCGTACTCGCCGCCGAATGCGCCCGCATTGGTGAGAGTGAACGTTGATCCCCCGACCTCATCGGGCGAGAGCTTCTTCGAGCGCGCGCGGAGGGCGAGATCGGCGATGGTGCGGGCAAGGTCGGAGAACGAACGCTGCTCCGCATGCCGAATGACGGGCACGATGAGTCCCCAGTCGAGGGCCACTGCGATTCCTAAATCGATAGACCGGTGGTAACGGATGGCCAGTCCCTGGCCCGTGCTTTCAAGCGAAGCCCCGTTTTCAAGCGAGGCATTGACGATGGGGCAGCGGCGCAGCGCTGCGACCGCGGCGGCAGCAATGAAGGGCATGAAAGTGAGCTTCACGTGGTGGCGACGGTCGAAGTTTGCCTTGCGCTGCTCACGCAGGCGCGCAATGCGCGTCATGTCTACCTTGTAGACGGTGTAAACGTGAGGGCTGGTGCGCACGCTCTCGACCATGCGCTCGGCAATGATGGCCCTCATGCGGGTGAGCGGAACCGGGTCGGCCGGGAGCGTGGCGAGATGGGGTAGCGGAGCCACCTGCTGCACCGGTGGCAACTGCGTTGCGGCAGATCTCTGGCCTGACTGTTGTGCCGATCCAGAGCTCGCGGCGCGCAGAACATCGTCTTTCGTGATGCGGCCCTCGGAGCCCGAGCCAGCGACCCGGCCGAGTTCGACGCCGTGCTCTTTCGCGATGCGGCGGGCGAGCGGCGAAGAGCGGATGCGGCGACCCGCCGCCACAGAAAGAGCGGGAACCTCGGGTGCGCCGGCTGCCGGAGCGGCAACCTGCGGCTTCGGCGCGATCTGCAGTAGGGCAGACTTTTGGACTGGCGACCGTGCGGTATTCGGGGTGGCAACTACTGAGCCCGCTTCACCAATGATGCCGACGACGGTGTTGACCTCGACTGTTGCGCCCTCGGGGAAGCGGATCTCAGCCAGCACGCCGGCGACGGACGATGGAATCTCGGCGTCCACTTTGTCGGTGGAGATCTCGAAGAGCGGCTCGTCGATCGCGACCGTGTCGCCGACAGCCTTGAGCCATTTCGTGATCGTGCCCTCGAAGATCGACTCACCCATCTGGGGCATGATGATTTCCGTCGGCATGCATTCCTCTTTCGCGATTCGGCTGCGTGAACGCTCCTGCCGGATTATAAATCGCGAGCGCTGTGAAGCCCGCGGCCGGGCTCAGGCCGAAACGGGCCGGTCCTTGCTGTGTTGCAGGCGCTCGATCTCAGGCGGAATCTGGAGCGGCGTGTCAATTGCAGGAAAAGCGGGAGCCGGAACTTCCTGAGTCGGAATTTCGGAAGTTGCAGAATCGGGCGCGGCGTCGGCCGAAGCGCGAAGTGCGGCAAGACTCTCGACCCGCGCAACCGGCTCCTGGAAGACGAGGCCAAACTCGCGCGCGGCCATGGGTGCGAGCGATTCGAGGCTGGGCAGGTCCTTCCGGTCCGCGATTTCCCTTTCGAGGCTCGTGACGGGTCGGTCTGTGATGCCGCAGGGATTGATGAGTGCAAAGTCGCGCAGATCCGTGGTGACGTTGAAGGCGAATCCGTGCGAAGTCACGCCACGAGCGACGTGAATGCCGATGGCGGCAATTTTGCGGCCGGCCGACGGTGTTGGCGTTGCGCACGGTCCCAAGGGCGGCAGCGTTTTGGATGAGATTAATGCTTCGCAGTTGAGTTCGCCGGACGAAGGCTGCGACTTGGCAAGCCCGCACCACACCCCGGTCAATCTGCAGATGCGTCCGGCTTTCACACCAAACTCGCCGCAGAGCCGGATGAGCGCCTCTTCCATCAGGCGAACGAAATCGACCGGCCCGAGCCGATTGCCCCGCTCCGGCGGGCAGGCGACGTTTGGATTGCGCAGGCTGCGCAGATCGAAGATCGGGTAGCCGATGAGCTGGCCGGGACCGTGATAGGTGGCGTCGCCGCCGCGGTTGATCTCGTGCAGCGTGACGCCGCGCGCAGCCAAAAGTTCGTCCGACGCCAGAATGTTTGCGCGCTTGGCATTGCGGCCCAGCGTGAGCACGGGCGGATGCTCGAGCAGCATGAGCACGTTGCCGACCCGGCCCGCCGTGCGCAGCGCGACCAGTTCCTGCTGCAAGCGAAGCGCCTCGTCGTAGTCCACTCGCCCGAGATAAATGTACTGGATCATCCCTTAATGAGATTGTAGCGATGCGATCACGACGAAAGCTAACCGCCGTATCCGGAGCTATTCCGCAACGCGCTGCTGCAACAAGGGCAAAAACGCCGTGCGAACGCGATACGCCGCAAGGATCCAGAGGATGATGATGACGGCTGAGATGGGTAGCGCTTTGGACGCCATCAGAAGATTCACGATGAAGATGTTGACGATGACGGGGCCGAGCACCGCGAGGGCCAGCGGCACAAAGCGGTTGATGAGCAGAAGCAATCCCGGAAGAACCTCGAAAACGCCGATGGCATACATGTAGCCCGTGGCAATCATCGCTCCGAGAAACTGCCCGGCCAGACCCGGGGGCATGGGCGCCTTGGGAAGGAAATTGAAGAGATGATTGGCGCCAGCGAAGACCATGAGTGCGCCAAGCAGCAGGCGGGCAATGAGGGAGACGATTTTCATGAGCTTCTCCTGAGTCTTGAAGTGAAGAAAGGAACGAAACCGCAAGGACGGATCTCGGCCCGGCGCGGAAGAAGTCGTCGCCCCGCACAGAGAGTGGATGCTGCGGGCTGCCGGGCGATGCAATTGTTTTTCCTTGCTGCGAGGTGCGGCAACTCTACTTTGACGGATCAACCAGCGCCTGATTGACAAGCGCATGCACGCGGTAGAGCAGATCGTGATTGTAACGGCTGGTGCGGCGCTGGATCATGCCGACGAAGATGATGTCGTTCGTGGGGTCGGCCCAGAACCAGGTGCCCGCGGCGCCATCCCAGAAGAATGTGCCCTTGCCGTCGGAGAGATCGGCCAGCGGCGGATCGTAGATGACCGCGCAGTTGTAGCCATAACCGAAACCGGGCCGCATGATGTGCTGGCCGATACCGAATTGGCCGGTGAGAAGCGCGGCAGGCAGGTGATTGGAGGTCATCAGCTTGACGGTAGCCGGCGCCAGAATACGTGTTTCGCCGCGCGTGCCGCCCAACTGGCCCCCCAACTCCCCATTGTCCAAGAGCATCTGCGCAAAGCGGTAATAATCTTCGGCAGTCGAAACGAGGCCGCCGCCGCCCGATGGATTGGTGGGCTGGGTAGCGTAGTCGTCTGGGATGCCGTTCGTCGTAGACTCGGCGGCCAGCTCGCCATTGGCCTCGTGGTAGCCGGCAGCAAAGCGCGCACGCTTGTCTGCGGGGACGAAGAATCCCGCGTCGCTCATGCCAAGCGGCGCGAAGATGTGGTCGCGCATGAAGTCGGGAAGCGACTGGCCTGAAAGTTTCTCGACGATGTAGCCCTGGATGTCCATCGACGGGCTGTATACCCAGCGTGTGCCGGGCTGATAGAGCAGCGGAGCCTGCGCCAGAAGGTTGATCCGCTCCTGAAGGTTCTTCGCATCGTTCTGCTTCAAATCGTGGACGATCTTGTCGACGGGCGTATCGGCGTTGCCGTAGGTGAAACCGGCAGTGTGCGTCATCAGCTCGTGCATCGTCGGCGCGTGGTCCGGGTCGGCCAGGAGCATTTTTCCGTTGGCGTCGAAGCCGTTGAAGACCTTCAAGTGCGCGAACTCGGGAATGTACTTCGAGATTGGGTCCGACGGCAGCCACTTGCCCTCTTCATAAAGAATCATCATCGCGACGCCGGTCACGGGCTTGGTCATGGAGTAGTCGCGGAAGATGGTGTCCTTGGTCATCGGCGTGGCCGCAGCCATGTCGCGCATGCCGTAGGTACGGTAGTCCACGATCTTGCCGTGGCGCGCGAGCAATGTGATCGCGCCGGCCAGATGCTTCTGATCGATCTCCTCCTGGATGGCCGCGTGCAGGCGTTCCAGCCGTTCCGCGGAAAAGCCAACAGACTCCGGTTTGACGGGCGTCATGTCGATCGCGGCAGCTTGGACGGGAGCCGTCGCAGGCTGCTGGGCGCGCCCAGAAAATGAGCCGGCAACGAAAATGAGTGAGATAAGGGCGGAAGCGATGGGGAGTGATGCGGGCATCTTCATGGGAGTCCTTTTGGGCGATGGGTCTGTGAGGTGAATCGTCCGGCAATCTTTATAGCAGATGAGGCGAGAGCAGGGCGGCGAGGCGGAGGCGGTTTCGGGTTACCATGAATTGTATGAAGCCGTCGGAGGCATTGCCGCAGTACCGCGAGACGATCCGCCAGCTTGTGCACCAAGCCGGAATGGCGAACCCGCGTGTCTTCGGGAGCGTACTGCGTGGCGAAGACGGGGAAGATAGCGATCTCGACATCCTCGTCGATCCAGCGCCACGCGCCAGCCTCCTTGCGATGGAACGGCTCCAGGCGCAACTCGTCAAGGTGACTGGGGTCAAGATCGACCTTCGGACGCCCGAGGAGATTCATCTTAAGTTCCGCGAGAAGGTTCTCTCTGAGGCCGCACGCCTGTGAGCAAGGAAGACCTGACAGCGAAGGATTTCATTGGCCACATCCTTGAGGCTGTCGAGCGCGTTCTCCACTACACGAAGAACATGAGTCGAGAACAATTCTTTGCCGACACTCTGACGCAGGATGCAGTGATCCGAAATATTGAGATCATCGGAGAAGCTACGAATAATCTTCTTGAGGCCGATCCAACCATAACCGCCAAGCATCCTTCAATTCCATTCGCGGAGATTTACGGCATGAGAAATCGCGTGGCTCATGGCTATTTTGCCGTCAGCTTGGCAATGGTTTGGGATTCCGTTCAAGAGGATATCCCAGAGCTACGCCAGAAGATTTCATCGGTGCTCGAAGAACTTCGGGAAGGTGATCGGTAGGCATGGAAGAGCAAGAACGCCAGGAAAATGCGGATCAGGCCGAGCCTGAGTTGCTCTATCACTACACCGACCAGAAGGGTCTACTGGGAATCACCGAAAACAAGTGCCTTTGGGCGACCCATTCGCTATTTCTGAATGACTTAAGCGAGTATCGGATTGCTTTTGATGCATTACAGAAGAAGATCAAAACCGAGAGGAACGATAACTGAGCATACTTGCAAAGTCGGTTCCTACAAGCTCGTCAAATGAAGGGCATTTTCGTCTCCTCGTTCTCAGACGAGCAGAAAAGTGATTCACTTTCGATGTGGCGAGGCTACGCTCCTATGGGAGGGTATTCAATAGGCTTTGATCCATTGGTGCTCAAGGACATTGCAAACACGCTTTTCGCTTCCGGGGAGAGAGGTCGGGTGGAACTGGGCAAGTGCTCCTACATCGATCCAGAGGATTCGGGCCTTGCAGAGAGCTTTGAAAGGAGGGTCGAGACAGCTTGGAAAGAAAGCCGTGAAAGGATTGTCGAGTCTGCTTCGAATGATCTTCTCAAAAGTGCTTACAAGAGTTTACCGGTTGACATCATGGAATATGTCAAACTTGCAGCTCTCGCAAAACATAAGGCTTTCGAAGAGGAAAAGGAGTGGCGAATCGTTATCTTCGACGATGGGGGGGTCGAAATCAAGACGGACGAGATTTCGGCAAAGCAAGTCCATGATAGTTCCTTATTTAGAGGTTTCATGGAAAGATAAGGACCTCCCGGACCCTATCCGGCGGGTTTTTGTGGGCCCAACTCCAAACATGGATGAGGCCGCGAAAGCAGTCGAGATGCTATTGGAAAGAAACGGAATTCCCATCAAGAGTAAAGAATGCCCTGATGGCGTCGAAGTCGTCCCCTCCAAAATCCCGTATCGCAACTGGTAGACCCCGTTTCGCGCTACACTAAAGCCTGGCAGGAGGACCGGGCGGTCGCTGCCGGAAGTCCTTGCGCAAGCAGGGGTTGCCGGGAGAGGAAAGTCCGAACTCCAGAGGGCAGTGTGCCGGATAACGTCCGGGACGCGGGCTTCAAATCCCGTGGACGGCTAGTGCCACAGAAAACATACCGCCTCGGCTACCCCTCTTTTGGAGGGCTTCCGGAAGGGCCCAGCAGGTTCGCCTGCGCGGCCAGTCCCGCCGGGGTAAGGGTGAAAAGGTGCGGTAAGAGCGCACCGCTCCGGCAGCAATGCCGAAGGCAGGGTAAACCCCACACGGAGCAAGACCAAATAGGGAGGGAAACCGGGGCCGAGAGCCTGGCGCCGGTTGCGCATCGGCCCGATGCGGCAAGGCGGCTCTGTAGATCGCCGAAACCTCCGGGTAGGTCGCTGATGAGTGTCCGCGGCAACGCGGCGCCTAGAGGAATGACCGCATAAACAGAATTCGGCTTACGAGTCCTTTTGCCGAAAACGACAGCCCCGACCGGAGGAAAACCGGCCGGGGCTGGCCATTTTGGGGCAGCGGAGTTGGCGGAGTCAGATGGACTTGCACACTACTCCGGCAATTCAGGCAAACTCGCCTGGTTCTCCGGCCCAGCCAGGCTGCCGCTTCGAAGTAAAGAGCGTGCAGCTGCAGATCAGACACGAGCTCCGCTAGCACCGCCAGTACCGCTAACTGCGCTGTCTTCCGTTACCATCAGACTCATGCTGCGCGTAAAGCGTTTGGAAGCGGGTGCGCGGGCGCCAGTGGTGGCGCATCCGGGCGAGGATCTGGGCTATGACCTGTTCGCGCTGGAGGGCATCGTGCTCGCGCCCCGAGCCACGGCAAAGGTGCGGACGGGAATTGCCGTGGAGGCGCGCGACCCCCAGACGGGCGCTCCGCTGGGGCTGCTGGTGCGTGACCGCTCATCCATGGCGGCGCGCGGCATCGCTACGACGGGCGGCGTGATCGACTCGGGCTATCGTGGCGAAATCCTGGTGGTGATGACCAACCTGGGCGATGTGGCCGTCGAATTACGGGCGAGCGAGAAGATCGCGCAGATGATTCCGGTTCCCGTTCTCACGGGTCTCGTCCAAGAGGTAGAAAGCCTGGAAGGCTCTGTGCGGGCGGAGAAGGGGTTCGGCAGCTCGGGAAAGTGAGCAGGGGTCAGAGGCTCCGCAAAACGGTAGCGGCCGGAACCGGGCATCGGGCGGGTGCGTATCATAAGCAATAAGAAATCATGCCACTTCGAGAGGGCTTCAAACTCGCGTTGCAATCGCTGTGGGGCAACAAGCTGCGCACCATCCTGACGCTGATCGGCGTGGTGATGGGCGTGGCCTCGGTGATCATGGTGATCACGCTGGTGAACGGCGCCAACCGCTACGTCGCCACCAAGCTCTCCGGCTACGGCGCCGACGTTTTCCAGGTATCGCGGCAAGCGAGCGTGATCTTCAGCGCCCAGGATTATTTCCGCTTCCAGAGGCGCAAGATCGTGCGCACCGAGGACTACGCGGTGGTGCGGGATAGCTGCACCGATTGCAGCGACGTGGGCGCGGCGTTGAGCAAGACTACGAACGTTTTCTACAACGGCCACTCCAGCGACAACACCGATGTTCGCGGGTACACATGGACGATGCTCACGCTGAACAACATCAATATCGCGATCGGGCGCGGGTTCACGCCGTCCGACGAGGAGCATGGCGCTCACGATGCAATCGTGGGATACGACATTGTGGACAACATTCTTGGCACAGGCGATCCCATTGGCAAGGAGATTCGCGTGGACGGGATTCCCTACACGATTGTGGGCGTGGGCGAGCGCCAGGGCAACACGCTCGGTCAGTCGCAGGATAACTGGGTGGCCGTGCCCATCAGCACCTATCAGCAGACCTACGGCTACAACGATTCGGTGAATATTTTTGCGCGGGTGGCGGGCGGCGCGGACGCGATGGAGCGGGCCGAGGACCAGGTGCGCGTGCTGATGCGGACGCGGCGCCACGATGCGCCGGGATCGCCCGACGACTTTGAGATCAACACCAACGACACTTTCCTCGACATCTGGAGGCAGATCAGCTCGCTCTTCGCCAGCGTGGCGCTGGGGCTGGCGTCGATCTCGCTCGTGGTCGGCGGCGTGGTGATCATGAACATCATGCTGGTGAGCGTAACCGAGCGGACGCGCGAGATCGGCGTGCGCAAGGCGCTGGGCGCCAGGCAGCGCGATGTGCTGATGCAGTTCCTTATCGAGAGCGGGACCATGGCAGTGACTGGAGGAGCCATCGGCGTGCTATGCGGGATTTTGGTGGGCAAACTCATCACGATTGTCATTGGGTTCCCGACCAGCGCGCCATTGTGGGCGGTTTTGCTGGGCCTGTTTCTGGCCGGCTCGGTGGGCATTTTCTTCGGCGTTTATCCCGCTAGCAAGGCAGCCAAGCTCGATCCGGTGGTTGCGCTGCGCTCGGAATTGTGAGACTGAACGATGGCAAGCACAGGCCAAACCCGTGAATCCGTAAAGATGGCGCTGGACACTTTGCGAACCAACAAGCTGCGCTCGGGGCTGACGATCCTTGGCATCGTGATCGGGGTCTCCACCGTCATCGCGATTTCTTCAGTAGTCAATGGCATCGATAATCGTGTCTCGAGTTTTATCAACTCGCTGGGGTCCAACGTCTACTGGATCGGGCGCTTGCCGATTATTAATGTGCGGCCGACGGCTGAGATGCTGGCACGCAGGATGCTGACCGTCGATGACGCCAGGGCGTTGCGCACACTGCCTCATGTGATCACCACGGACGCCGAGGACGCTTCCATCAAGAGCTTCCAGGTAGGCGACGTCAGCGCACGATACGAAGGCAAAAAAGTCGCCGGCTCGATCCTGGCAGGCGATTTTCCCGAAGTAATGGATGTGACCGAACTGGTGATGCAGCAAGGCCGCATGTTCACCGACGCCGAAGATACACGCGCCGCGCATGTCGTGGTGCTCGGCCACGACACCTGGCAGGAACTCTTCGGCGACGAGCCGGCAGTGGGCAAAGAGATCGCCATCGAGTCGGGGCTGTACACCGTGATTGGTGTGTTGGATAAGCGCAAGCAGCCCTTCGGCAGTGGCAAGAATCCGCGCGACAACATCATCCTGTTCCCGTTCGGAACCTTCCACAACCTGCACCCGGAGATCACGGATCTGACGATCATCGTGAAGTACGACAGCCCTCAGAACAAAGCTCTTGTCCAGGAGGAGATTCGGGAGCTGTTAAGAATCCGCCGCAAAGTGCGCGTGGACAAGGTGGACGACTTTGAGATTTTCGGTCCTGACTCTCTCACCAAGCTGTGGGGTCAGCTGACCGATGGGCTGGTCATCTTCATGATCGCCGTCTCCAGCGTGGGACTCATGGTAGGTGGCGTGGGCGTGATGAACATCATGCTGGTGAGCGTGACCGAGCGGACCCGCGAGATCGGAGTGCGCAAGGCGATCGGCGCGACCAAGCGAACCATCCTTACGCAGTTCACGGTGGAAGCAGTGACATTGTGCTCGGTTGGCGGCGCCATGGGCATTTTGCTTGGCGCGATCATCACATGGATCGTGTACCTCCTGCCCATCGGCTTGCCGGCGACGGTTTCGACAATGTGGGTGCTGATCGGCTTCGGCGCCTCGTGCTTAATTGGATTGGTCTTCGGCATCTACCCCGCCTGGAAGGCGGCGAATCTGGATCCAATCGAAGCGCTGAGATACGAGTGAAGATGGTTTTGGGCGCCAGGTTCATCCCAGTGCGGCCAAACCCGACCCCTGCAAACTGCTTTCGTGATGCCGCACGCACTGGCGCGGGCGATGGAGATCGCGACGACGGCGCTGGCCGCTGAATCACCGCGCCGGAACCCCGAATCGGGCGTTTGCGTATCATAAAAGCAGATCATGCCATTCGGTGAGGCCTTCAAACTCGCGCTGCAATCGCTGTGGGCAAGCAAGCTGCGCTCCATTCTTACGCTGATTGGAATGGTCCTCGCCGTATCTTCGGTGATCACAGTGGTCACGCTCACCAACGGGGCCAAGCAGTTTGTCACATCGAAGATCAACACCTATGGCGCTGCCGTCATCACGGTCAGCAAGATGCCGCAGACCTTCATGACAATCGAGGAGTACGTCGAGTTTCAGAAGCGCAAGAATGTAACGTACGACGACTATCGCGCGATTCTCGACGAGTGCAAATCCTGCGTATCTGTAGGCGCGCAACGCGATAGTACCGGCAAAGTTGTGCGCGGAACCCAGTCCACAACAGACACTGACATTCGCGGCTGGACCTGGACCATGCCGCCAATTTCGAATCTCAATATCGTCCTGGGCCGGTCGTATACCGAGATGGAAGACCAGCACTCGGCGCATGTGGCCATTGTGGGCTCTGACATTGTGGACAACGTGCTGGGCCCGGGCGACCCGCTCGGCAAAGAGATTCGCGTTGACGGCGCTCCGTATACCGTGATCGGCGTCGGCGAGAGCCAGGGCAAAATGTTCGGCCGCAGCATGGATAACTGGGTGGCGATTCCCCTCACGACTTTTCTTCAGGCCTACGGGTCCAACCAAAGCCTGCAGATTCTCGTCAATTCCGGCGGCGGCGGTGCCGTGATGGAAGCGGTCAGCGACGAGCTTCGCGTGATTCTTCGCACTCGTCGTCATCTTGCGCCAGGCGCGGCTGACGCATTCTCCATCGATTCCAGCGCAACCTTCGGGAATCTGCTGGTGACTATTCTGAACAATTTTGGCGCCGTCGTCGTGGCCATCGCCGCGGTCGCGCTGGTCGTCGGCGGCATTGTCATCATGAACATCATGCTGGTGAGCGTGACGGAACGGACGCGGGAGATTGGCGTCCGCAAGGCGTTGGGAGCGCGCCGCCGCGACATCCTGCTCCAGTTCCTCATTGAATCGGCGTTGCTTGCTGCGCTCGGCGGGGTCATCGGCGTCGTGTTCGGTATCTCCGCCGCTAAGCTGATTACCGTGGCGGTCTCTTTTCCCTCGTCGGTGGCGCTCTGGTCCGTCCTGGTCGCGCTTTTTGTGGCCACCGCCGTGGGATTGTTCTTTGGAGTTTATCCCGCGCACAAAGCCAGCGCTCTCGACCCCATCACTGCGCTTCGTGCAGAAATGTGAGTGCATTCTCTACTTGCTCAACACGCCGGACAACGAATAACTGCGAACTAAGAGCTGTCAACTGACAATTGACAACTGACAACTAGAGACCTTATGCCCGCAATCGGCCAATCCGGAGAAGCAGTCAAACTCGCGCTGGACACGCTGCGCAAGAACAAGCTGCGCTCCGGCCTCACCATCCTCGGCATCTCCATCGGGATCGCGACTGTCATCCTGATCTCTTCTGCCATTAACGGACTCAATTCCAACATCGATCATTTTGTGAGCACGCTGGGCACCAACGATTTGTGGATCTTCCAATTCGAGCCCTTCGGCCATCGGCCCACCACCGAGGAGCTGAATCGCAAGAAGCTCACCTACGAAGACGGTGTGGCAATGCGCAGCCTGCCGCATGTGATCGCTGTCGATCCGGAGCTGACCTACCAGAATTTCCAGACCGGCTTGGGCAGCGTTGCCATGAAGGCAGGCACGCACAAAATCCAAAATACGATCATCAATGGCAGCACCGAGGCCGTGACGCAAGTGGTCGATGTGAACTTGAAGGAAGGCCGCATGTGGACGGAATCGGAGGCCGAGCACAGTGACAATGTAGTCGTTCTCGGTCACGATGCCGCTGAGGATCTCTTTCCGGATAAGTCACCACTGGGACAGGACGTGGATTGCGAAGGAGATATTTTTACCGTCATCGGCGTACTCGATCCGCAGCCGCAACCGTTCGGCAGTGGACGCAACACGCAGGACAATTCAGCCTATTTCCCTCTGGGGACTTTCAGAAAGATTCACCCCGAGATCCTCGACTACTGGATTGTGGCGCGATACGACAACCCTGCCAACAAAGCAGTGGTGACCGAGGAGATCCGCGAGCTGCTCCGCGTGCGGCGAAAGTTGCACGTGCAGCAGGACGACAACTTCGCCATCTTCAGTCCTGATTCGCTCACTCGGCTTTGGAATCAACTGACCATCGGGCTGTTTTCGTTCATGGTTGCCGTCTCTTCTGTCGGTCTGATGGTGGGCGGGGTGGGCGTGATGAACATCATGCTGGTCAGCGTGACGGAACGCACGCGAGAGATTGGCGTACGCAAAGCGATCGGCGCAACCAGGAAAAACATCCTGCTGCAATTTACGCTCGAGGCGGTGACGCTCTGCATGATTGGCGGGCTGCTCGGCATTCTGGCTGGAGCGCTGTTCACGCTCATTCTGCACTTTGCCGTGTCCTTCCTTCACGCGGCACTATCGTTCACCTGGGTCATCGTCGCCTTTCTCGTTTCCTGCATCATTGGACTGGTCTTCGGCATCTATCCCGCCTGGAAGGCGGCGAGCCTTGACCCGATTGAAGCGCTGCGATACGAGTGAGGCAGGTGTCAGGTGTCAGCCTCATCCCGGTGCGACCAAATCTGGGTACTGGGTCAGTTTCAATTTCCACAGTCTATGCATAGACCAGGTTGGCACTTTACGTGCTTCGCGGGTAGGCGCGTATGATTGCCAATAAGCCGCTAAAGCCTCCGATTCGACTCCAATCCCCCACATTATTCGCCAAGCCGAATTCAAATCTTCTAGCTTTCCGGCCCAAGAGGAAGCCTGTGACGATTGCGATTGGATTCGTCCATGATGAAGGGTTATTGCTATGTGCCGACACAAAAGTGACGGGCATAATTAAGGCAAATCAGAGCAAGATTGAACACTGGCACAACAAAGATAGAGACTGTAGCTTATCCTTCGCCATATCCAGCGAAGACCTGAATTTCCCTAAAACGGCGATCAAGAAATGCTGTGCTTTTGTTAAGAAAATGGACCCAAAAACTATCACATTGGAGTCAGTCCATGATGCTGCTGAGTTCTCATTGGCCGAGTTCTATCGGGAACACATTTACGCTCATCCAGACAGAACACCGGGTGCCGTCTTCCTTGAGTTACTGGTAGCAATATCCGTCCGTGGCGAGATGGGACTTTATGTATCCCATGAGACCGTTTTGAATCCCGTCGAGATTTTTGAATGCGTTGGTTCGGGTGCGTATCTGGCAAAATATCTGATTGGGAAGTATTCGAGTGCCAACCCAGGCAGGCTGACTCATGCGGATGCAGTTGTCATTAGCCGGTACGCTGTACAATCCGCGATCGATTACGACCAAAATTGCGGAGGCACAATAGAAATACTGAATGTCGGAGTATCTGGCGTTCCTAAGCGAACAATTGGAACGGATTGGTATCCAACACAGGATTTCGTTAGTGGTGCGCTAGATGCTGTTTTGCAAATGACACACGATTTAGCGAATATGTCGGCTGAGGACCACTGGGGCGAAGCGACTGACAAGCGTATAGATGAAGTCGCTAAACGGCTTCATGATCTCGATATGAATAAGTGGAATTGGTAGAAGATTAAGCAATCTCTCCAAGCGCCCTGCGCAGAATCTCACCGTCATACTTAGAGGTTTTCACTACTGTCTTGGGCAGGAGTGCAATCAAATCATCTATGGTCCACGCCCTATGAGCGAGTCCGATTTCCATAGCTGGCGTCACTCTCAGGCTCGCGTGAATCCTGACAAAGTTGTAATGCATGTAGTGGATTGCGACCGCGTGCGCGTGATTCTCGGCTTTCTTGCTGTGCGCGTTGGTGAGCCGGGTAAAGCGGCGCTGCGACATCCTGAGCGTTAGATTCTGGCGTTCTACATAGGACGTGGAAACGTGCGCGGGATCGGGAAAGCCGATGACTGTTTTCATATCACAGCCGATGCACTTCGCAGGGGAATAACGGCGCTGTTCCTCATCTGTGGGAGCGCCGTAAATCTTGTGCAACTGCGCGTAATCCACTTCTAGGCCGAAAGCGCCTTCCACGGCCTTGAGGTATGGGGCGTGTGCGTCAGTCGTTACCTGTACACGGCTGGCGATGCGACTGGCACAATCATCCATGAAGTCCATCGCCCAGTTGGTATCTCTGCCGCCGACGAGGTAGGAGACAACGAGTTTCGTATCCGCGTCGATTCCTATCCAAGTCCAAATATCGCCCCATCCCGCTGCTTTTTGGTCCGGTGTAGCGTTCTTCTGTTTCGTCCCACAGAAACTCCAAATCTCATCGCATTGCAAACGGCGAACCTTGAGGTTCCGCACATGCTTGTCGTGATACTCCGCGCACACTTTGCCTAAATCGACGAGTAGCTTGGTGACTGTATTCTTGGCCGCTCCCGTCATGCGGCAAGTCGCCCTAATCGAGCAGCCCTCGATGAGGCAACGGGCAATCTGTGCTCTGGTTTGGGAGTCCAAGCAGTTCATATTGACTATTATGCTAAAGCGGCTTTAGAATGTCAAGAGAAAAGTTGGACTATGCGCCTATAATTGCGCAATCCGAGAGGAAGTAGTTTATGGCTACGACGATTGGTTCGCAGGATTTTCTCGATTATGCGAAGTGTCCGCATTGTCCGCGCTCCACTCCGATCCAGAAATCCAACTTTTCGTTAGAAGGAGAATATCGAAGTTGGACAAAAACGGATGGTCTGTCCGAGTTTTTCTTATGTAGCGGATGCAAGCAGATTGTCGGGATTCCGGTGGGGGGATTAACGCCTCGTTTACCCACCGATGGATTGTGGCCTGTCCCCGAAGACGATCCACTTCTTGTATATTCCGTATCCACCAAATGCGATGGGGAAGACTGCGAAGCTCGCGGAATGCTATACGTAACGTGGAATCGCGACAGAGGCGACGAACCCGACGCCAAAACGAGTAAGGATTGGATCGCGAACGACTTTCGGTGCCCGCAGGGGCACCTGTTCCGTTTTCCTTGGCGCTGACTGAGATCACAGATGACACACAACCCTCTTGTGCGCTAATATGCGCTCTATGGGGTTGCGCGCCGCGCCTCAGTCACATCTCAAAGAACCGTAGAGACCCGCCCTGGCAGGCGGGTTTTCTATTTGGCTTTGATTCTACCCCACTTGAACCGTCGTTTTGGGGCTACGAAGTATGCGAGGACGCCGCAGAGAACGAGATTAGAGATTTGGTCCAATAGAAATTGTTGATGGTCGTCCCACCTATCAGTCGCGGGGATCAGCCAATGGACTGCAAGCAACGGAGGATAACCGCGACCTTCCATCAGATTAGAGATAGACGACAGAACGCCCAGAACCAAAAGCAAGCAGACCACTAAACGGATTACAAACCAGACTTTTTTCATGACCGCTTACCCCATCGCGCCTGGGCCGCCTTCGCCGCAATCTTCTTTCGCTGTGCCGCCGTCATGGTTACTAGACGCCGCTTGCCGCCAATCTGACCGCCCCTGCGCCCCATTGCCGACATGTAGGCCGATAGGTCAGAGGGAACTACCGGGGCCTTCTCTGCCATCGATCCCGTAGACTGGTCAACAATCCACTTGGCGAGTTGGTTCGGATCGCGGGGCCGTTTTCCTTTGCCTACCGTCATGCGTCCATCATTGCACAATTGAAAATGCTAAAGCCGCTTGTGGAAATCCAAACTGACCCAGTACCCAAATCTGAACCCTGAAACCTGACCCCTGTAAACTGCTTTTGTGATGCCGCACGCACTGGCGCAGGCCGTGGAGATCGTGACGACGGCGCTGGCCGTGGCCGGGATGGCTTACTTTCTGGCATCGGTCGTGGCGGCGCGTCTGTTCCTGCATGAACGGCGCATCTCGCGGACTGAGTTCTCGCCCGGTGTAACCATTCTCAAATCTCTCAAGGGACTCGACCCCGGCATGATGGACGCCTTCCGCAGCCACTGCCGGCAGAATTACGCGGGCGAATTCGAATTGCTCTTCGGCGTGGCGTCGCTTCGCGATCCCGCGGCCGCCGCGGTGAAGGATCTACAGGCCGAGTTTCCGGAGCGGACGATCGCGCTTGTGGAGTGCCCCGAGCGGCTGGGCACGAACGGCAAGGTAAGCACGCTGGCGCAGCTCGTCACGCACGCTCGGCACGATTTTCTTCTCATTAACGATTCCGACATTACAGTGAGCCCTCACTATCTGGAGCGGGTGATGTGTTGTTTCGCGCCGGCTTCGCACGACGCGGGCAAACCGCCTGTGGGGCTGGTCACAGCGCTCTATCGCGGCCGAGCGCACAACACAATTCCTTCGCGCCTTGAGGCGTTGGGGATTGCCGCCGAGTTCATGCCCGGCGTGCTGCTCTCAAAGCTGATCGAAGGTGGATTGCACTACGGACTTGGATCGACGCTTGCCGTGCGCGGCGAGGCGCTCAAAAAGGCCGGCGGCTTGCTGTCCATCGTCGATTACCTCGCCGACGACTACGAGTTGGGCGCACGCATAGCTCATGCGGGCTATCGCATCGAAGTGAGCGCCGAAGTGGTCGAGACCGCCGTCCCTGCCTATAGCTGGCGCGGATTCTTTGATCATCAACTGCGCTGGCTGCGGACGGTGCGCTCGGCGCGCCCGGCCGGCTATGCGGGCCTGATCTTCACCCACGGCTTTGGTTGGGCAATCGTGAACGTGTTTGCAAGCGGAATGAGCCCGGTGAGTTTCTGGCTGCTCGGGCTGAGTTTCTTCCTGCGTCTGGCACAGGCGATGACGGTCGGCGCCGGCGTGCTCGGCGAACACGAGGTGCTGGCGAATCTCTGGCTGTTGCCGCTGCGCGATCTCATTGCGATGGCATTGTGGGTGGCCGCCTTCGCCGGAGACACGATCGTCTGGCGCGGGGAACGATTCGCACTCAAAGACGGAAAGCTGGCGAAGATTTAGGCTCTTCAGTCAGCCGCCGCCACCGCGTCGGCCTGCTCGCCGGCACGCATGGCCGCATCGTCGAAGGTCAGACACGCACCCAGCTCGTCGAAGTCTCTCTCCCAGCGCGGACGTTCCTCCTTGGGCAACGCGGTGAGCGCATAGCCTGAGGTGCGCAGTATTTCGTACCAGATGTTCTGCGCCTGCCAGAGATTCAAGTCGAAGGGCAGTTCAGTGAGCGTGCGGGCCAGCCCGAGCGCGCGGTCCAGCATCTCAACAGATCCCGAGGACATCACCAACTCCACCATGGCGCGCTTCATGCGCTGGTCGGCGATGTACGAGAGCGTGGCGGATTCGAGTTGAACCTGGTCGGCCTTGGCGAGGGAAAGAAGATAGCGCATCTGGGGCAGATCGATTGGCTCGGCCTCAAGTGCTCGGCGCAGGCCGGCGTTGATGGCAAACCCTGCGGCGAGTGTGAGCGCGGGCGGCTTGGGCAGTCCTGCTTGAGATAAATAGTGAAGCAGGCTGGCGTGATCCTGGTAGATGGTCTTGAGCGAGTTTTCTATGTCCAAAAGCGTCGAGTTGAGGATGAGCGCGACGATGCGGCGCTGCTCGTCCCGGAAGAGCGAGGTGAGCGAGTAGTCAGCGTGGCCGTAGAAGCGGTCAATCAGGCGGATCACCTCGGGAAAGTCGGCGCGCTGCACGTTGCCGGCGGCCTCGGCTGAGAAAGTCTCGAATGCGGCAGCGTCTGCGGCTTCGTAGGCTTTCACGGCGGCCGTAATGTTCTGGTCGCCAAAGTGGAGAACGGCAAAGGAGAAGCTCTGCGCGTTACCGGTGATGGCGCTGGCCACATGCGCGCGGCCCAAAGCAATGCGGCCGCGGCCTGAAGTGTAAATCTCGTGCGAGATGCGCCGGATGCGAAAGCTGAAGAGATCCGTCTCATCGGCAAACGAGGAGAAAATCGAGCTGATGGCGTAGTGCGCGGCAACCTGCTCCAGGTGCAGCTCCATGGTTTCGACGCTCTTCTTGTAAATGCGGGCGCCGTCGCCGGTCCCGGGCACGTTCGAGCGTGCTTCCGCGAGGCGGGCGAGAAACGCAGGCTGCAGCGGCTCGGCCTGTTCGCCAAAGAGCTGCTGCGCAAGCTGCAGCACACGCGCGGCGTAGGCGATCACCTGCACGGTCTCGATGCCCGAGATGTCGTCGAAGAACCAGCCGCAACTGGTGTACATGAGCTGGGCGTGGCGCTGCATCTCCATCAACTTCAGAGCCCGCACGCGTTCGGGTTCCGTGAGCACGTGCGTCTGTTGCGCGGTGAAGAAACGGTCCGCGGACTCGGTGCCGCGGTCGAGCACGACGTGAATGTAAGCCTCCCGAGCGGCCCACACGTCCTTGAAAAGTTTGCCGCCCTCGCGCTCGGTGAGCGGGACCAATGCATCGCGCAGCTCGTCGAGGGCCTGGCGCAGAGGCGCACGCCACGCCTGGTTCCAACCTGGCTTGCCGCCGTTGCAGCCGCAGTCTGAGCGCCAGCGCTCAATGCCATGCATGCAGCTCCATGATGTGTTCTCGACGATCTCGCACTCGAACTCAGGCGGAAACTGCTCAAGGAAGCAGCCATAGTTGGTCAGCTTGACCGTCTTGTCCTGTTCCAGCAGTCGCAGCGCATACGCCAGCGCCATCTCGCCGTACTTGTGATGATGTCCGTAAGACTCGCCATCGGTAGCGACATGGACCAGCTGCGGCTGAGGCGAATCTTTGAAGCCCGCCTTCAGGCGCCCGGCGAGATCGTCGCCGGAGTCGAGCAGCCCCTCAAACGCGATGGCGCGCGAGTCCGGGCCGTTGTAGAAGAAGATCGCGATCGACGCGCCGGACGCGAAGCGCATGAGATAAGGGTGCGTCGTGTCGACGCTCGCGTTCGGCGTATCGGTCCACTCGGCTTCGCCTTTAACCGGCCGAATGCGCTTGCACTGGTGCGGCGCGAGCACGGTGAACTCGATGCCATTGGTCGCGAGCGCCTCAAGAGTGGCCATGTCGGCCGCGGTCTCAGGCAGCCACATGCCCTCGGGCGGAGTGCCAAAGCTGCTTTCGTAATCGGCAATGCCCCAGCGGATCTGCGTGTTGCGATCGCGTGCGTTGGCCAGCGGCAGAATCATGTGGTTGTAAACCTGCGCCATGGCCGAACTGTGTCCGCGATAACGCTGCCGGCTGCGGTTTTCGCCGTCGAGGATCATGCGGACTGTGCGCGGCGCATTCTCTCTGAGCCAGCTCAGCAGCGTGGGGCCGAAGTTGAAGCTGATGCGCGCGTAGTTGTTCACGATGCGCGTGATCTTGTTCTTGTCGTTCACCACGCGGGCAGCGCCGTTTGGCGCATAGCACTCCGCGCATATGCGCTCGTTCCAGTCGTGGTAAGGAGCGGCCGAGTCCTGAGTCTCCACCGTCTCCAGCCAGGGGTTTTCCCTCGGCGGCTGGTAAAAATGTCCGTGAATGCAAACAAAGCGCTTTCCAGGCGGCATGGATGATCCGATGCAGTGCAGGCGCTCTCTGCCGCCCACTCAAGCTATTTTAAGGCTTGAACGGTTCCACAGTTGTTGTGGCCGTCACCGGCCTTGATGCAGTTTGGAACTTTCTTCGTGAAAAAAACCATTTGGGGACAACGACCTCATAGCGCAATAAATGCGGAACCGCTCTATCGCGCTGGCGTTATCGTGCCGACCGTCCCGTGGGAGCGGTGTTCTTTGCCAGGTCGCACGCGCGCCACAAGTACCAGCTTGCCACGGAGCGGTAGGGCGCCCAGCGCTGGCCGCGGCGGAAGACGACGTCGGGTTTGGGAAGATCGGCCGCCTCAAGCGGGCGCGATTTGGGCACGCGCTGAAAAGTGAGTGCGAAGCCCTTGCGCACGCCGTAGTCGGTCACGGGCAGCACGTCTGGCCTCCCGAGGCGGAAGATGAGCAGCATTTCAACGGTCCATGAGCCGATGCCCCGCACCTCGGTCAGGCGTTCGACGACATCGGCGTCGGACATTTTCAGAATGGCCGAGTGCGCGGGCACGGTGCCGTCGATGGTGCGGGCGGCCAGATCGCGGAGCGCCTTGATCTTGTTGCCGGAGACGCCGGCCGCGCGCAGCGGCTCGTCGGGAGTGTCGAGCAGGAGCTGCGGTGTGGGATCGCCGCCGAAGTACTCGCGCACCCGGCGGTGAATGGTGGCCGCAGCCTTGCCGTGCAGTTGCTGGTACAGGATCGATTCGAGCAGCGACTCGAAGGGCGACGTGGTGTGGTCGAGGCGGAGGGTAAACGGCCCGGCGCATTCGATCAGCTTGGCGAGCTTGGGATCGCTGCTCTTGAGATGTGCCACTGCCTTCGCGGGATCGAAGGGAAGTTTTGGGCTGCGACCGTTGTGAATCATGGATGGAGTGTACCGCAGGCGCGCCGCGTTCGAACTAAGTCTATTTGCTGCCGACCGGGTCCCCCGTTCTGTGGTCCTTAATCTGGAAAGCAAGAAACTCGTGGACCGCCTTGAGCGCCTCGGAATCATGCGTCACGATTCTTACCATAGCTCCTCGTTGTGTCGCCAAGTAGGTGTACGTAATCTCGCCACGTTTCTGCTTCATTACCGGGACGCCGGGAGGAATTGTGTCGTGGATGAACATTGGAATTTCAAAGTCATTCGCGCTGAACATCGCGGCGATGTGCTTGAGATGTTCTCTGATCTGGTCCCGGGTGGCAACGTCCGATTCATGATTGGCGTCGACCTCGATAATCCCTCCGTCGGACAATTGCTCAAAGTGATGCCTCGTATTCTCGTGCGAGAATCCCATTGCGTGGTCCCCACGCATGTCCACGCCGGCCGCGTGTTGGTCAGCGGATGCCGGGGGCGGCGCGCCTTGCATGTTGTCTTGCGCGTGGATTGTCAGCGAGGCGAGCACGGCGCACATCAGCAGAGCTATTTTCAAGGCGATTACCTCCTGAAAATGTCGAGTTAAGTGCGTCTGGCTTTGGCAGCGATTCCAGGAATCTTCCCCTCTCGCCGCCGTCGAGTGTTTGCAATCGAGATTGCCATGTCTCAACCGTTGCCGAGAGCCAGTCCCGCAGTCGCGTCAGATCGAGGATTCTCTTGTTCAGCGCATCCAAATGCCTGGCGCCTAATTCAGCGACTTTTCGGCAGGGCGGGCGGCCCGCCCGTCGCTGTTTCAGGACATCTGCGAGCTCCGAAAGTGTGAAGCCGACTCGAATGGCGCTTCGAATCATATGGACGAGAGCCAAGGTGTCAGGCGGGTAGAGCCGATATCCTCCCGGGGTCCGGACCGTGGTTGGAAGAAGACCAAGCTTCTCGTAATGACGAAGCGTGTCAGGACTTATGCCCGCCGCCTGAGCGAGCTCACCCGACTTCAATGGGCTGGTTGTACCATCTCTCGCCATCGCGACTTAATTATCAACTGCCGAATGCGTTCCAGAGTCAAGCGCCCGGCGGGAAACGCAAGAGGCCTCCAGCGGTCGAATTACGCCACGCGGGAGGCCTCTTAGCCATTAGAATCGCTCATCCTACGAACTGCTGGAAGTGTTCACGATCGTGATTTGCGTCTCGCCGTTGTTTTCGCTTGCCGACTGCGAGACCGTCACGGTGACGGAACTCGAGCCGTTCTGCATCGTGATCATTCCCCCGGCGCCGGTCGTCATGGTCTGCGCATTGGGCCCTGCCTTGTCCTTGTAGAAGGCGATGACCTTGTCCGGTGAATCGGGCGTGAGGAAGTTTGCAGTCACCATGGATTTGCCGGCAATGGTCATGCGCAGGCCGCCCTTGCCCTGTGTGGCTCCGGGATAGATCGCAATGCCAAGGTCGCTCTCGGTGAACGTATCCGATGAATTGGCGGTAATGGTGCCCTTCGGCGTATTGACCGAGATGTTGCCGTTCGCATCCTTGTGGACAGAATGGGCAATGCGATAAATGCCGTAGCCAATGATGCCGGCGCCGATGATGCCAATGCCGACAAAGACTGCCAGGATGATGAGGATGATCTTGAGGGCGCTGGAACCTGACTTTGGTGGAGGCGCGCCAACCGGCGGCGGCACCGGCTGAAACGAACCCGGCGGCGGGACCGGCTGAAATGATCCGGGCTGGGGGACTTGACTGTTTGTGGAATCGGACATGGTGATTTCCTCTTTGTGAAGTGTCATTCTTGCGAATTTGTGCGGGGGCCGTTTGGGGACGCAGCCACTATACCTCATCGAAGGCCCATTCTGTAACTGGCTTTTTGTGGTGGCATGCGGCCGTGCAGCCTCTCGGCATCTAATTCGAAGTCGGCGATGTGGCGCTCTTTGCATGCAAAATGACGATCTGCGTTTTACCCTCGAACTGATTCGGCCTTTGGGTCATTGTCACCGATACAAGCTCCCCTGGTCCCTTAAACAGATAGAGCGTTTCACGATCGCCGGAGGCTTTGATTTGCGCGTCATGGCCCAACTGGCTTTGGTAGAAAGCGATCACTTGGTCCTTCGAATCGGGGCTGAGATACGCGCCTGTAACCTCCGACTTTCCGGCAAAGACCATCCGCATGCCGCCTTTGGCCTGCACAGCGCCGGGATAGATTGTGACACCCAGGTCAGCCGCGGTAATCGGCGATGAGTCGGAAGGGACAATGATCGCCTTGTAGACGCCATAGAGGATTCCAGCTCCGATCAGCCCGAGGCCGACGAGCACGCCAAGGAGAATGAGAATGACTTTCACGGCCCTTGGGCCCTTTTTCGGCGGAGGGAAGGCGGTCGGCTGGTATGGCGGGACGGGCGGCGTGTGAGGCTGCACAGGGCTCGCCTGAGAGGCCTGATTGTCTGGCGTGGCGGGCATGATCACCTCCTCGGTTGCGACTAGGGTTTCATAAGTCCAACTGATTGCGCTTGTGAGTTGCAGCCACTATATCCCATTCGATGTTGTAGGGAATCCGATTCGTGGATGAAAAATCCCGCGTCGCAGTCAAATCCCGAATCGGATTGTGGTCGGCAGACGATGGGGATCGAATCGGACAATATAAGCCCGTCCGCTTTACCATCAATGGGTAGACTCAGGAGCTCCACCATGAAGATGCGGCCGGGAACGCAAACCGGTTTTCTCTTGTGCGGCAAGGAATGGATTGACGGAGAAGCGCTTGAAGTGCGCTCGCCCTGGGACCAGGGGCTGGTGGGCCGAGTCACCGTGGCCACGCGAGCCGACGCACGCCAGGCCTTGAATCATGCCGTAGCGAGCCTGCGCCGCACGCGCGCCTTGCCGCGATGGAAGCGTCGCGAAATCCTCGAAGACGTGGCTGCCGCTCTCATTGAACAAAAGGAGCGCTTCGCGCAGTTGATCGTAGCCGAGGCGGGCAAGCCGGTGCGCATGGCGCGGACCGAAGTGGATCGCGCCGTGCTCACATTCAAAACGGCCGCCGAAGAAGCTGTACGGCTGGGCGGCGAGAGCATTCCTCTGGACTTGACCGAAGGCAATGAGGGCCGCTGGGGGCTGGTTCAGCGCTTTGGCGTTGGTCCGGTTCTGGCGATTACGCCGTTCAATTTTCCGTTGAACCTAGTGGCGCACAAGGTTGCGCCGGCCATCGCCGCAGGCTGCCCGGTGATTTTGAAGCCCGCGCCGCAGACGCCGTTCACGGCATTGGCGCTGGGCGAAGTGATTCTGAAGGCCGGCTGGCCTGAGGAGGCACTGGCCGTGCTGACGCTGGCGGACGCCGACACCGCATGGCTCGCGGAAAAAGAGGATCGCATCAAGCTGGTGAGCTTCACCGGGTCGGCCAAAGTTGGTTGGGAGCTGAAAGCACACTCGGGGCGCAAGCGCGTCTTGCTGGAACTGGGCGGGAACGCGGCGCTCGTGGTGCACAGCGATTGGAAAGACCTGGACGATGCGGCGTCGCGCACCGCGCACGGGGCCTTCGGTTTTGCGGGCCAGTCTTGCATCAGCGTGCAGCGCGTGTTCGTGGAGCGCAGCATCTTCCAGACTTTTACCTGGAAGGTCGTCGACGTTGCGGAAAAGATGGCGATCGGCGACCCCTCAAATGAAGCAACAGAAGTGGGACCGATGGTTCGCCAGAGCGAAGCAGAGCGCGTGGAAGAATGGTTGAAAGAGGCCACCGCGGCCGGGGCCAAGCTGGTGGCCGGTGGCGAGCGCAAGGGTTCGATGATCACGCCGGCCATTCTGACCGCAACCAAAGCCGGCATGAAAGTTCGCGATGAGGAGATCTTCGGCCCGGTGCTGCTCATCGAGCCATATGACGACTTCGAGGATGCGCTGGCGCAGGTGAATCACTCGAAGTATGGATTGCAGGCAGGGCTGCTCACGCGCGATTCCGGCCGCATCCTCACCGCGTATCGCGAGCTGGAAGTTGGCTCGCTGATCGTGGGCGACACGCCCAACTGGCGCCTCGACCCCATGCCCTATGGCGGAGTCAAGGACTCCGGCCTGGGCCGCGAGGGCATTCGCTGGGCCATTCAAGAAATGACCGAGCCGCGCATGCTGGTGATGGCGTCGCTGGGTTAGAGCGGAATCGCCGCCGATCCATAATCGGCACGAATTCTCGACTTACAGACCGGCTATCCCTTTTGCTTGGCCTTGGCTCGCACTGCGGCCCAGCGCTTGCGCTGCGCATCGGCTATCCGCTTGCGCGCGTCGGCACTTAAAACGCGCTTCTTTCTGGGTTTGCCTTTCGCAGTCGTCTTTCCGGCTTTGCGTACGGATGTCGTGGATGCGGTCCCGGTTGTGGCCAGCAATGCACGTGCCTGCTTGAGCCTTGCAATCTCGGAGTCTATTTGGGCAAGAATATTTTCAATCGCCATGTTGATAGGATAAATGACGAAATTCATATTTTCGTTGCTTCCCGCAAGACATTTTTTCCACTTAACAGCTCCATTCAATCGACAAAGTCACTCGCTTCGGGTGACTTATATCGGCGCAAGGGCCGCGAGCAATGACCGCGAACAGACCGGATGAAAGTATGCCGGTCCTGAAAATGGCCACAGCCGCTGCAGATGCAGCTAAAGCGAACTCGGCGGGAAAGGCTTTGAGCCTCTCCCGCCGAGATACATTCAAATCCGCGACGTCAATACAGAAACTTCGGGCTTATGCGCCAAGATACAAGACGTGCACATAAGTGCCGAGGCGCACATTGTACGCAAGATACCAACCCACGTGGTCCGGATCCTCGTAAATGACGATCTCATCGGAGTTCCAGTTCCAATCGCTGCAATAATCAACGTCGGCGAACGCAACCGCCCAGTTCCAGCCGTTGAACCAGAACCTTCTCGGCCCGCCGCCGGCAATCCGCCATACGTGCGCGGGACCAAAGCCGCCGGAGAACTGGCCATGCGCCCAGGGGTGGTTGAGATGGTAACGAGGATCGTTGGGGCCGGTATCATGCCCGACCCAATGGTTCCCATCCACGTGGGGACCTTTGGTATGGCCAGGCTGATCGGCATAGTTACGGTGTATGTCGGGAGTTTGCGGCGTGCCGTGATACGCCGCGGGTCCATGCGCCGGCGGAGCCTGATGGCCGCCGGGGCCGTGCTGTGCCATAACCGGCACCGCAAAAACGAGCAAAGCTGCGAACGCTAAATGAATGGACTTCATCGATTCCTCCTGATGACCGTCTCGGGAGCCGCGTCACCCTTTTCGGGTTTCATTCGATGGTCATCGACAAAACCTTGGTTGCTCACCGGCATTCTTGCACACACCGGCACTGCCCGGCACGTAAATTCTTTGTGCCGACGCTTTTGAAAACGGGGGAAACTTGTGCAGTAGCTACTGCAGTCAGCCTGCAATCGGTCTCATAAATGCCTCTGCTGCATAGTGCGCAAGTATGGGACCCAACAACAAGGCGGGTCCCATGATTCCATCGGGTTGACAATGATGGTTTATGAGACCGGTTCTACGCTGTCACTGCCACCGGTGCGCGCCGCCAGGCGTAAAGCGGGAATTGGTTGGCCATCTCCGCCACCTCGCCGCGGATGCGCGCAAGCGCCGCGTCGTCGTTGCGCTGCTCAAGAGCCTTGGCGATCCATACGGCAATCTGGCGCATCTCCGGCTCCTTCATCCCGCGAGTCGTGAGCGCGGGCGTGCCCACGCGTATCCCCGATGGTTTGAGCGGCGGATTGGTATCCCAGGGGATGGAATTCTTATTGACCGTGATGCCGGCCTTGCCCAAAGCCAGCTCGGCGCCGGAACCGAGAATGCCTTTCTCAAACACGTCCACAAGCAGGAGGTGATTATCAGTGCCTCCGGAAACGAGTCGAAACCCCGCGCCCTGCAAGCCGTTGGCAAGAGCTTTGGCGTTCGAGACGATCTGCGCCGCGTAGTCGCGGAACTCGGGGCGCAGCGCCTCAGCAAGCGCCACTGCCTTTGCCGCCACGATGTGCATCAGCGGACCGCCCTGCTGGCCGGGAAAGACTGATTTGTCGACGGCCGTGGCCAGATCCTGCGTGCTGATAATGAGGCCGGCGCGCGGGCCCCGCAGAGTTTTGTGCGTGGTGGTCGTAGTGATCTGCGCATGAGGCACAGGCGATGGATGCACGCCGCCCGCGACCAGGCCGGCAATGTGTGCCATGTCGAAGATGTAAACCGCGCCCACCTTATCGGCAATCTGGCGCATGCGGGCGAAGTCCCACAAACGCGGGTACGCACTGGCGCCGCCGATGATGACCTTCGGTTTTTCCTGGATTGCAACGGTCTCCATCTCGTCGTAGTCAATGGTTTCGGTGTCGCGGCGCACATGATAGAAGGTTGGGCGATAGAGCTTGCCGCTGAAGCTGAGGCGATGCCCGTGTGTCAGGTGGCCGCCGTGGGAAAGGTCGAGCCCGAGAATCGTGTCGCCCGGCTGCAAAACTGCCGCGTAGGCCGACGCATTGGCTTGCGAACCGGAGTGCGGCTGTACATTGATGTGCTCGCCGCCGAAGAGCTGACGCGCGCGGTCGCGGGCCAGTCTCTCCACAATGTCGGCGTACTCGCACCCGCCGTAGTAGCGGCGTCCGGGATAGCCCTCCGCGTATTTGTTAGTGAAGATCGAGCCGGCCGCCTCTAAAACTGCTTCCGACACAAAGTTTTCGCTGGCAATCATCTCCAGCCCCTCGTGCTGGCGGAGAGTTTCCTGGTCAAGAGCGGCGGCGACCTCGGGGTCAACCTGGGCGAGTGTGAGAGACATGCGGTCCGTCATACAAGAATTTTAAGCCATAAGCGAATGGTGCGCATTGTGGACTTTCGAGTGCCGGATTGTGCACCCGGAGCGCGGCAAATCCTTGTGGGAACGGGTAGATTGAATGCCGGCAGATCAACCGCGAGCAGAACGGAGCCAGCCGCCAGATCTATCGTCAGAAGCACAACGGAAGATAACGCTCGCGACAAATGCTAATCGGCTCCCCGAAACACACCGCGGGATGCCGCCCGGTATGCTGATTGCATGACCGGCGCGCGCATTCCGCGGATTGCATTTTGGGGCGTTCTTGGCGCGCTGGTGTTGGCGGCGGCGATTTCGGCCGTGCGTGGCCGCGCGCAGTCGGTGATTCCGGCTAATGAAGTTACGCTCACGCCGGCCGTGGTCGTGGCCGGCTCGCCCGAGTTGATTCGCGTGCGCTTGCCGGCGGGCGCCACGGTGGACGGCGCGTTGCTGGACCAGAAGCTCCAGTTCTTTCGCAGTCGCGACGGGCAGACATGGTATGCGCTCGCCGGAGCGGACGTAAAGGCTGCCGCCGGTCCGTCAACGCTGCGCATCACCGCGCATACGGCAGACCGTCCGGCCATCGATCTGAGCCGCACGGTCGAGATTCTTCCCGCGCACTATCGGACGACCACTCTCACCGTCGCGCCGAAGTTTGTCGAGCCGGGACCCGATGAGCTCGCGCGAATCAAAGCGGAAGTTGAGCTAAAAAGCAAAGTGTTTGCGGCCAGTGCTGCCCTGCCCCTTTGGTCCGGCGATTTTCGCGCTCCCGTTCATGCCCCGCCTACCGACAGCTTCGGCACACGCCGCACCTTCAACGGAGAGCTGGCCAGCGTTCACGAGGGGATGGACTTTCGCGCCGCGACGGGAACACGGGTGCGCGCAGGCAACAGCGGCGTGGTAGTGCTGGCGCGGCCACTCTACTACGAAGGCAACTGCGTGGTCATCGACCATGGTCTGGGGCTGTTCACCATCTCCATGCACCTGAGCCGCATCGATGTACACGAAAGCGACCGCGTGATCGCAAGCCAGCGCATCGGGCTCAGCGGAGCCACCGGCCGCGTCACCGGCCCCCACCTGCACTGGGCAGTGCGCTGGCAAAACGCTTACCTCGACCCAGCAAAACTGCTACGCATGGATCTGTCTGGCGTTCGCTAACGCGAAAGAGCTTCTTCTTCGGCTTTCTGTGAAGCTCGTTGCGCTGCGAGCGAGTTCGCCGCCTTCTCTTCGCGTAGCGCCCTGAACGCGCGATAGACGAACCAGCCCATATACCATCCGTCGATGAACTTGTAGGGTGTTTCGCCGGTGGTGTAGTGGCCGCACGGCAGCATGCGCACTTCGTAGTTCAATCCGGAGTGGCGGGCGGCTTCAACCACGTTGAGCGAGTACTCCAGCGGAAACGTGAGGTCGTACTTTGCATACACCATCAAAACGCGCTTCAAGGGCCCGCCCGCTTCAGCGCTGGCGAACTTTGCGTAGTAGCTGATGGGGCTGACGGGGGCCCATAGAGCACGCAGACGATCCTGTGTGAGGCCCGCCGCTGCCACTCCCGCGCGGATGTGGCGCGTGCTTTGCCCGGCCCACACCACATCCCCAAACGCAGTCGATGCGTGGTTGAAGGCGTTCACCCTCAGCCTCGCATCGTGTGCGCTGGCCAAAAAGCCGTAGCAGGAGCCAAGGCTCGTGCCAAGCACCCCGAAGTGCTCGTAGCCCTGCTCCTCTAGCCAGTCGAGGCAGCACCGGATATCGACCACCGCCTGACGGCAGGCTGAAATGGTGCGACCGACGTTGGCGCTCACGGCGTAGTCTGATCGCTCCAGCTCCGCGGGGCGGCGAATGTCGTGGTATGGCTTTGAGAGCCGTAGCGCCGAAACGCCCATCCGATTAAAGAGCGTGCACAGCGAGTTGTGGCTGAAGCCATCGGCGTTCCATTGCGGCATCACCACGATGGCCTGTTTGGGTCGCGCAGGATCTTTGTGCGCTGGAGCCGGAAACCAGCGCGCGTTCACCAGGTCGTTTTCCGGGTAAGGCGTGCGTTCCGGCGAAGTAAACCGCAGATACTGGGCCTTAGGCAGCTTGCCCTCAGCCGCCTGCTCCTTCAGCTCGGCATCTTTGGCAAGCGTCTCAGGGCGCACATTGGTGGGGTAGAGCTCCGGATGGCGCTCTTCCAGGCGGAAATCCGTCGGGCGTTCATAACCGAAGAAGACGTCGCTGTGGTGGATGAGAAGCTCGTTGATGCGGAGCATCGCTGCTTCAGCAGCCGCGGGGTCGCGAACAATATCGGGATCGGGCGCGGCGTCGCCAAAGCCGTGCGCCTCCAGAAACGGAGCGACCCATTCGAATCCCCACTCCAATGGGCGCACCACGCGGTTTTCGTCGCGCGTGCTTAGCCGCGTCTCCCACGCGTACATCTTGCGTGCATACCAACCAGTCAGCATGAATCTGCTTCAATTTTATCAGTGTGGAGTGCTGGGCATTTTGGCAGAATCGCCCGCTATGCCGCCGCTGCTCGGCCCGCGCGCGATTTCGCAATCTGCGCCGCAATCAGCCAGCCGGCGCTCAACAGCGTGATCAGCGCGATAATTCCCTGCGAGATGACGCAGTAGAGGCACCAGACTTGAAGAACGTCGCGCTCAATGCCGGAGAGATGAAGCGCAAAACCCAATCCAATAATTGCCGCGCCAAGCAATAGGATGCGCCGTCGCGCCAGCGCGAGCACACCTATCAACAAGTAGCCGCCAATACCGATGGCCGCCACAGGGACGTGATGGAACACGGCGTACGTGCTGTGGTTCACAATGCCGCAATCCCAGTGATCGTTGATCGAGCATGGCTCCGTGCCCGTGTCGTAATGAACACGCAGCGCGAGCGCGGAGACGCACAGGCCGGCGACGGCGAGCAAAATGAGTATCGGACGCATAGGCGCAAAGCAATTCTATCGGACGCAAGCCCGCAGCCCGGCCGGGGCGCTCAGCCGCGCCAAAGATTACGATGGACCCATGACCGCACCGCCAACCGGCCGCCGCATCGCCTTCTTCGGCGGAAGTTTTGACCCGCCGCACCTGGGCCATCTGGCCATAGCGCGAGCCGCCCGCGATGCATTCCAACTCGACGCGGTCCTCTTCGCTCCGGTGGGCGCGCAGCCGCTCAAGCCCGAAGGGTCGTCTGCGAGCTTTGTGGACCGCCTCGCCATGACGCGCCTGGCGATTGAAGGCCAGCCGCACTTCGAGGTTTCCCTGGCCGACGCGCCCAAATCTCCTGACGACCGCGGCGCGAAGCCGAACTACACCCCCAACTACACAATCGACACGCTCGACCTCCTCCGCTCCGAACTCAAGCCCAACAGCACACTCTATTGCCTGATGGGTGCGGACGCGTTCTTCGGCCTGCGGCGTTGGCATCGCGCAGCGGAAATTCCTTACGCGGCGGCCCTCATCGTCGCCTCCCGGCCCGTCGCCTCCGGGCCCGGTCAGTCGCTCGACGAATTGACATCTGCGCTCCCGCCCGGGCTTACGCTTGAACCCTCCTCGGCCGGCGATCGAAGTGAATCCGGAATTGAGGTCCGCGCCTTCTTTATCGTGAATCCCGCCGGAGAACGAGCGCCGTTCTACGTGCTGCCCGGGCTCGATGTGGAGATCAGCGCGTCGGACATTCGCGAAGCGATCCGCAAGGCCGGCCCCCTAGCGTCGAGCGTCGAAGCGTCGAAGGGCGCAGAGCCTGGTTCCAAGCCAGTCCAGACGATGCTCCCCACCGCCGTCGCCGAGTACATCCGCGCGAACGGTCTTTATCGGTGAGTACTGTTCGAGTCCCTACGTCCCGTAGTCCCGATTCCCTTCCACCCGGCCGCCTGCCGGTGACGGCCCACGATTCACGGTCCACGGCTCACGATCCACGGACCCAGCTTGCTCCATCCCGAATCGACAGGCTACCATGAGCTTGGAGACGCCTCCCAACGAATGAAAACATCGCCGGCGCAGAAACAGACGCGCATCCTCGTACAAGCCGCAGCCGCGGTTTGTGAAGAAAAGAAGGGCCAGCACACCCGCATCCTCGAGCTCGATCCTGTCGACTCTGGCCTGTCTGACTTTTTCCTCGTCACCTCAGCCTCCAACCAGCGGCAGGCCGTCGCCATCGCCGACGAAATCGAGCTGCGGCTCAAGCGCAACTTCGGCGTTTACCCGAACTCCGTTGAGGGGCGTCGTAATGGCGAGTGGATTTTGCTCGATTACGTCGACTTCGTGATTCACGTATTTCTCGCCGAGCGCCGCGCTTTTTATGATATTGAAAGGCTGCGCAAGTCCGCGCGACCGCTGACGCCGGAGGAGTTCGACGCCGAGCTCACTACAGCCCTGTCTGAAAAAACGCGCGCCGTGCGCAGCAAGAGCGGCACGAAGACGAAGTCAGGCAAGGCCCCGGCGAGAACGAAAAGGAAGCGAGCGCCGGGAATGACGCCATCGAAGCGGGTAGAGGCTGCGGCTAAAACCAAAGTGCACAAAAAGGAGCCGGGCAGCAAAAAGCGTTGATTGAAGTTGGCGTCGGCGCATTGGCAGGCAGGGAGAGAGAACATCAGATGAAACAAAAGGCGCCCGTGGGGGCGCCTTTTGTGATTCCGGACGTGCCGGAGTTAGAAGACGAAGGAGAGTTTGGCCTGGATCAGGCGCCGCGAGGCTTCGCCCGTCTACCCGCCGCTCAATCCGCAGGGCGGAGGGTGGCCCTCCGCCCTATTCGGGTGGTCCGGACCATCAGAAGTTGATGGTCATCTGAAACTCTGTTTCGCGGGGCGCTCCCTGGTCGAACGTGCCGGTATGGCGCGGGGTGCGCTCGGAGTTCTTCACGTCGTAATCGGTACCGTTCGCGAACGGACTATTCACATTGCCGCTGTCGGGCGAGTTGTCGCCAGGCGTGAGGATCACACCGGTAACGCCTCCATAATTGGCGAAATTGAACACGTTATAGAAGCTCACCGCGGGCGTAAGGTTCACGCTTTCGGGCAGCCACTTGAGGTGGATGGGATACCGCAGGCTGGCATCCATCGTGCGCAGCGGGCTGTTATGAAACGCAGACTCTGGCGCCGGATCAAGCCTGGGCATGACGCCGCCGAGAGCCGCCAGCTGCGTCGAAGTGAAGAGACCGTTGTTGACGAGGACCTGGCCTGCAGGTGTGGGCTGGCCAGCGAAATTGGAATTGTAGGTGCCGATGAGTTTGTTGATGCTCCCGGGACCGTACTGGCGCATGTAAGCGCCGGGTTTGGTGCCGGGCATCAAATCGTTGCCGACCTGACCATCGCCGTTGTAGTCGGAGCGGAAGATCTCGCCCGGACCGGCTCCCTGATCGTCGATGGTGAGGCTGGTCGGGAATGCGCTTTCAAGATGGCCGATGAGCGAGAGCTGCGGCCCATACTTGAAGGTGGCCGAGCCGCCGAAGGAGAGGATGTGGGTGCGGTCGAATCCGCCCCAGCCGAAGTCCCCGTTTATGTTGCGGTTATTGTACGAGGGTGAGGTGAAGAAGGGATCGGAACCGGCGGAGATGCCATTGTAGCCGGCGGTGGCCAGCAGACGGGAGAAGGCATAGGAGACTTCGAGGCTGCTCTGTCGAATGCCAGGCAGCGGACGGGCGACCTGTTCCTTGAAGTTGACCTGGAGGCCGTCATAGGACGCGTGGCCTTCAGGGTACTGGAAGGTGCCGACACCGACGTTGGGATTGATACCAGGAAACGCTGCGATGGGAGCGCCATAAGCGGAAGCCGGGTAGCCGCTGTAGAGGGCAGTGCCGGAGTCGAGGCCGTTGCCGGCGTAGTCGGTGATGCTGGCGCCCGCTGCAATGGCGCAGTCGACATCGGCGCAGTCGAAGCTGGCGTTTGTGGCATTGACTGCAGCCTGTGCGGATGCCGGGTTGAAGTATCGTGAGTCGCCGACATGATTGGCGTCGATCGTCTGGCCCAGCCTCCTGGTTTCAAGGCGGACGTAATCCGCGGAGAGAACCGCTCCGGAGAAAAGCTGGCGCTGCACGCCGACGCTGATGTTGATCGAGTAGGGGAACTTGAAATCCGGAGTGAAGGCAATGGCTCCGTTCTGGATGGCGAGGTTGTAAGCAGCCGATCCGCCATTGAGGCCGCCACCGCTGGTCGTAGCGCGGTAGTCCTTCTGGAGCTGGAGCCAGCCGGGAGCTCCTGCGGCGAGCGACTCGTTGCAGAGCGTCGAAATGGGAATGCCGGTGCTGGTCTGGGTCAAACTCCCCAGGGTATAGGCGCCTCCCAGACAAACAGGGGTGTAGACGGCGAATTTGCCGGTCTGGAGGCGGGAGGAGCGGTCGAACTGAACGTTGTTGAAGACGTTGCTGTCGTAGTAAATGCCGAAGCCGGCGCGCAGAACGGTTTTCCGCGAGAACGACGGGTTATACGCGATACCCAGGTTGGGGCCGAAGTCCCAATTGGGCTGCGAGACGCGATTGCCGAGGCCGGAGCCCCATTGATCGAACAGATGTGAACTTCCGGAGCAGGGCAGGTCGGAGCTACCGTCGCCGAAGGCGAAGTTGTCCCCGATGATATTGGAGCAGGGAACGGATGCGAGATCGGAATTGGACCGGCCGGTATCGCGATCCCATCGCAGGCCGTAGGTGAAGGTGATGTCGTGCGCGATTTTCCAGGTATCGACGGCGTAAAGGCCCGTGCGCCAATCGCTCAGACCGCCGCCCGGCATGCCGAAGCCTGGATTCTCGGATGCGTAGCCGAGATCGTTGGAGATATAGACGTAGTAAGGCCTATAGCCGTGGAGCGGATCAGTCGGATCGCCGATGACGGTTGAGGAATTGATGGAGGCGTAAGGACCATAGCCGAAGAAGGCTGCCAGGCCGCCGCCCTGGATGCGGTTGAAACTGACACCGTAGCGAAGATCGTGGGCGCCTTTGGTCCAGCCCCCGTCGTAGCGGAGTTGCTTGTCGGACTGGAAGGTCTGCTGGGGGGCGTTGTCGTTGGGGCCGGCGTAGAGGCCCTGAGCTGCGTCATGGAAGGCGAAGCCGGGGATGGGATTGTAGATGCCCGTGTTCCCGTTGGTGGTGTCGCCGATCTGGTTGTGGAACTTCTCGTAGCTGCCGCGGAAGCTGTTCGTGAAGCGGGAAGTACCGAAATCGGCGCCGCCGGCGATGCCCCATGCGTTATCCTCGTTGCCGTAGGTTTCGTAGACTTCGCCGGTGGCAAAGGAATTGCGCTCATAATTGCCGCGGACGAAGAAGTGCGTGCCGTGCGGACCGTTCCAGTCCAGGCGGCCATCGGAGTACGTGTCACGATCAGGGCTGCCGACACCGGGAAAGGCCTTCTGGATGGCCTTGAAGTCGGTCCCCAACGAGACGGGGGCCGACTGGTCCTGCTTGAGGCGTTCGGAATTCGCATAGAAGAACAGCTTGTCGCGGAAAATGGGACCTCCGACGCTGCCGCCGAACTGGTTGCGCTGGAACGGACTCGAAGTGGTTTCAAAAGTGGCGTCGCCGGCCCGCTGATCCTGGAAGTACTCGAAGGCCTCGCCATGGAAACTGTTAGTACCGGCCTTGCTGGAGATCAGAACTGATCCCTGAGATGTGACTTCCGTGGATGGGTCTGCCGTGGAGCGGGTGACCTGCACCTCGCCGACGGAGCCCTCGGAGATGTTGAAGACGGTGGTGCCAACCGTTTCGTCGGTGACGTCCTGGCCATCGAGCAGGATTCGGGTAGTGCGGCCCGAAATGCCGCTGAAGGAAACCGCCGAGTACCCGGCCTTGGTGGGATCGAACCCGCCGTCCGCGATACCGCCGGCTTGAAGCTGAACGCCGGGCTGGAGCTGGGCAAGATCGAGAACATTACGGCCATTCACGGGCAGCGATTGGAACTGCTGGGCGGTGACTACGCCGGTGATGCTGGGCTGGTCGGTGTTTAGCTGTACCGCGCCTTCGGTCACCTCCACGGTCTCGGTCTGAGCGCCGACCTTTAGCTGGAAGCTGCCCGGGGTTGCCGTCGCAGTACGAATGACGGTGTTGACGATGAGAGTCCCAAAACCCGTTGCGGTGACGGTGACCCGGTAGTTGCCCGGATTGAGGGGACCCACGGTGTAGAAACCGCTGGCATCCGTCTTGACGGCTACGACTTCGCCTGTGTCGGTTGCAGCGACGCGGACCGAGGCGCCCGCAACCAGTGCCCCCGAAGTGTCGGTGATGATTCCCTGAAGCGAACCGCCATTTACGGAGATCGCCTGGGCTTGAGAACTGGTTTGGAGCGCTAGCGGCAAAATGGTCAATAATGCCAGCGTGAGCCCAAAAGCAAGGAATGTGGAACGAAGACGGAAGAACCGCATCGCAAACCCTCCAGAGATTCTCTGAATCGGAAGACCCTCAACTGAAGCTTCACGATCCAGGTTGTGCGCATTCGGTGGCTCCGCCGAGCAAGCCCGATCCCGCAGGTTGATCAAAACAAGCAAAACAGCACGATGATCCTGAATTCCTACACGACTCCCCACGCGGGCGAACTAACGCCCACTGGATGCGACTCCAGAAACGGGGGTAAGAATCTTTGAGG
The DNA here is from genome assembly GCA_003138515.1 of Acidobacteriaceae bacterium. Classification (GTDB taxonomy): domain Bacteria; phylum Acidobacteriota; class Terriglobia; order Terriglobales; family Acidobacteriaceae; genus Telmatobacter. The sequence goes on from PLGG01000015.1 coordinate 272,340, forward strand.
CTATTAAGGCAATTCATATGCCAATCGAATCCTTCCGGACACATACCCTCAACAAATTGAAAAGAAAGGCCATTGCTGCCTGCGGGCTCCCCCGAAAGTGTTAATTGGATATGAAAATCAGTAGTATGCGGCCACGATTTTGCAAAAAATGGATATAGGGACACGTCGAACCGCTCTCCCATAGCTCTCATAGGCAGCCCCGGACAGCGCCGATTCTTGCGGTTTCTCCCATGATCGGCATTCCCCAGGCCGCCAGGCTAACCGGCCAGATTGAATTGGGCGCTCTCTGCCGTTTCCGAGAGCGACAAAAAGGGCGCCCCGCTTGGGACGCCCGTTCAGGTATCGCGGGCTATCTAGAACGATATGCGAATAACGATGCGGATATGGCGATGGCCGGCGACGATCGCATCCTGATCGTTGAAGATGTTCGTGCCTTTGTTGCTCCAGGCATCGGCGTTGATTCCGGTGATCAGCATCGAGTTGTGTACGCCGTTAGGCGCTCGAAGGGGCAGCTCCAACCCGAACCCCAAAAAAGCACGGCCGCTTGGAAAGTGCTTCCCAAGCGGCCGGAACAGTTGAGCGGAGTCTCTTAGAACGAAAACTTGACCAAGACGCGGATGTGACGGTGGCCAACAATGTTCGACGCTGGATCGTCGAAAGTGTTCGTGCCGTTATTGCTGAATGCGTCCGTATTGATGCCGGTGATCAGGTTGGAGTTCATCACAGAGGGCGAGATAGATTCCGGCTGAATGGCTACTCCGCCGTGGTTGAAGACGTTGAACAATTCGCCGCGAAATTGCATGGTCAGGTTCTCATACAGTTTGAACTCGCGGGCGATGTTCATATCCCATTCCTGGAAGCCGGGGCTGGTAAGCGTGTTTCTGCCCACCGGGTTTGCCGGGTGGGTCCCAATGGCCGGGACAATCCAGTGGACCGAGCTCGGCGTCACAACTTCGCAGGGCAAATAGGTGTACCAGAGGCTCGGACCCGAGCAAAGCGTGCCTTGAGAAGCACCGTAGAACCAGGAGTCGTCGAAGGCGTATGTTGCCATCGGCGCCTTTGGATTGCTCACCACGGGGCGGTCGTTCCCGATGCCGTCGCCGTCTGTGTCGTAGCCGTCCTCAACGTTCAAGGGGCTGCCGGACTGGAATTGCGTGACGCCTGAAATCACCCATCGGTTGACAATGTTGCCAACAATCTGCATGGCGCCTTCGGTGTGCCACACGGACGGCTCCCATGTGTACGCCAATACGAGTCTCTGACGGTGGTCATAGCCTGATGGTCCCCAGTCCGTGGTTCCGCGTGGAGTCGGATATTTGCTGAACTGGTACGACGATTCGTTGTCGAAGGTAAAGATCTCAGACGAATCGTCCAAAGATTTTGCGTAGGTGTATGAAGCGCGGAAGAGGAAGTTGTGGTTGATCTTGTGGTCGAGCTGCGCCCACAGGCCGTTATATTCGGAATCGCCCGAGTTGTCGCGCATCACAATCGAGCCGCGCGTGGGAACCACGCGGTCGTTGCCGTAAAACCAGTTGTTCACGTTAGGATTGAGCTGGGTATTTCCGTAAAGATGCTCGCCGCGTTCGCCTACGTAACTGACTGAGAGCGATGTGGCCCAGGGCAGCTCCTGCTCGACATCGAGATTCCAGTGCATGGTCATCGGCGTGAGCAGCCTGTTCTTGATCGGGTCGGATGTGTTCGTTGGCAAGGGGCTCTTGTGTAAATCTATGTAAGTGGCAAACTGCTCAAACCAGCTTCCAGTACCACGATTTTTGTTTGCCGTGGTGCTCGAGTAAACTGTAGGCGAGCCTGCGGCCGGCGCGGTCGCCTGGATGTTGTCGATGATGTTGGTGTAGGCCACATCGTAGAAGACGCCGAAACCCGAACGGATCACAGTTTTACGCGCTCCGAAGACTGCGGGGCTGTAGGCGATGCCGACCCTCGGGCCCCACGATTTGTAAACGGGCTGCTGGCGGGAGTTGCAGCTATTCGTTGAGGACGGGAAGCAGGCAATCTGCGTCACGTCAATGCCGGGGTATGGGGTTGCAGCGGTGTTGAATGGGGCACCCGTGTATTCGTAGCGGAGTCCATAATCAATGCTCAACGTCGAGATGGGACGCCACGTGTCTTCAGCGAAGTAATTCTGCGCGTAGAGATTAGGCCGCGCAGTGGGACTGCCGAAGTTCTGGGTCAGTGAGGGCACGGTCGAGCCGAATTCCGTGCCGGCGAGATCGTCGATCAAATTGCCCAGGGCCTTGTAGGTGAACGTGCCACCGCCGGGATACGGTGTTGCCGCTGCGTCATCCCCGACGTCGATCGACCCGTAGAAGATGAACGGGATTGCGTCTCTGACGCGGACATTCTCCAGATCGGCCCCGACCTTGATGAAGTGCGTCCCGTGAGTCCAGCTCAGCGTGTCCTGCAGTTGGTAGGTATTGTGGAAGCGGCCTTGAGGTACGCTCGTGGGGATTCCATAGCCGTTGACGCCGGTGATAGAGAGAGTTGGCATACTGGCCAGCGGATTCGACGTGGTGGAAGCCGGCAGCCCGAAGATGAAACCGATTCGTCCGTAGGAGGCGCGAATATCGTTTACGAGATGTGGATTGAACACATGGGTTTCCACGATCCCCGAGTTGTAGGATTGACCGCTCTGGTCAGTGTCGAAACCCGACAACTGTGCATTGAAATTGAATACATCGTACGGCGCCATGAACGAATTCCGAATTAGATGGAGCCGGAGCGTGTCCTTTTGGCTCATGACATAGTCGCCGGTCAGATCCAGTTCCGGCGCGTTGGTATCGGCGCCGAGGTTGCGTTGGTAAGTGCCCACCTCTACCGTGCCCCGGTCGAAGCCGGTCGTCGGGTCGGGTCCAAGGGGAACAGAAGGCTGCACGTTCAGGGGATTGACCGTACCGACCAATTTACCCCATGCTGCAAGCAGGTTTGCAAGCCGGGGATCCGCGGGCAGAGCATTCAGGGTTGCCAGCCCGGCGGTGGTGGGGATCGCCAGGACCGCCAGATTGGCTGAGGAACGATAGTAGTCCCATTGATACGATCCGAAGGCAAACACTTTGCCATGAATGACCGGACCGCCAATGTCGAAGCCAGGGAGATTCTCGCGATACTTCGTCGGTGTCGTGACGCCGTTAAAGTGATCCTGCTTGTCGATGGCATCGAGCGAATTATTCTCCGCGCGCTCCCATACGGCGCCGTGGAACTGATTCGAGCCGCTTTTGAAGAGGATGTTGCTCACCGATCCTGCGCCGTGGCCGAATTCGGCAGTGTAGTTGTTTTCCAGGACCTTCGTCTCCTCGACGGCTTCGAGGTTTTCCGGTTGCAGGCCCTGACCGGTGATGCCGGCGTCATTGTTGTCCTGGCCTTCGATCAGAAAGTTGTTTGCGCGCGAGCGGCCGCCACCGACCTCAAAATTGACGCCGTTGCTGAAGCCGCCTTGCGTCGCGGGCATCACGCCAGGCAGAGTGAGGGCCAGTTCATATGGGCTAAGGGTTCCGACGGGAAGATTGTTGATCTCCAGGCTGGTGATCGTGCCTTCAAGAGAGGCGTTATCCGTATTGAGCGCGGAATTGTCGGCCGAAACCTGAACGACTTCACTGGCCTTGCCCACCTTGAGCTGCACATTCGCGGTGATGATCGATGTACCCGGAACGACAAGGTTCTTCTCCACGGACGTATCGAATCCCGCTGCGGAGGCTGAGACATCGTAGGTTCCTGGCAGCACCGATTCGATGCGGTAATCGCCGTCAGAGTTGGTCGTGGTAACGCGCGCAGCGCCTGTCTCATGGGAGGTGGCAGTCACAGTCGCCCCTGCGACGGCACTCCCTGATGGGTCTGTGACCGCGCCGATCACAGCACCGTTCGATGTTTGCGCACCGACCGTTGGAATGCCGACGAACGCGAGAGAACCAACGAGCACCAAAAAGGTGAACGCCAATATTGCAGAATGAAACCGCGAAATCCGCATCCTGAATCCTCCACTGTGAGCTGAACCGTTTTCTTCTCAATCGGAAGTTAGCTTGCTGACTCCCGCCTTCACTGCGAAACGGCTACTCGCCTTACCGCGTGCCGGAAAGCGAATCAAATGTCGAGAAGTGAGGGTTAGGTCGAGTGTTCCCGGCGCTGCAAATTGAGCTTCAAGCTCTGATATGCATTCCGGGAGCAAATCCTCAACGTTAATCCTGCACGCGGTGGGCCATTCTCAACCAAGACCCGCCTAACAGCTTGTTAATAGAAAACAAAGGGGTTGTCCATCACCTTTTGGTGTCAGCCGCCTAAGCCCGAATGGAACCCCGGATTCATGCCTATGAATTTCCATAGAATCGCCTTCAAATAATCCGGTAATTGAACCCAAGTTTCAGATTTTGAGAGAGATGGCAGCATGATAATTGCATTCTTCAGCCAGTGTTTTGAGGTATTCTCCTCACGATGCAGGTTACCCTCGCCCATATCGGCGCCAAGTCGCGAGCGCAGGACCCATACGAGGGCCCGGTTCGTGACTATCTCAAGCGCTGTGTTGGAGTTGCGCGCTGCGGCAGTGAAGCATTCAAGACCGAAACGGCATTTTTCGATTGGCTCAGAGGGCAAAAGGGCCGCACGGAACCCGCACTCCTGCTTTTTGACGGACGTGGCCGGCAGATGAGCTCCGAAGCGCTTGCCGATTGGCTTGGCACTCGCCGCAATGAAGGTACGCAGCATGTCGTCTTGGCCATCGGGCCAGCCGACGGGTGGTCAGAGGAGGCCCGAGCCGACGGCAAGCGCCGCGGCGCGCTGATCTCTTTGGGGCCGATGACGCTGGCTCACCAACTCGCCCGCCTCGTCGTGGCGGAGCAGCTCTATCGCGCATGTACAATTCTCACGGGTCATCCGTACCACAAGGGGCATTGATAGTGGCCGAGACTCGACGCGGTCTCATTCTCATCAACACTGGACCCGGCAAAGGCAAGACCACCGCGGCGCTGGGCACGGCTTTGCGCGCCGTCGGATGCGGCATGAAAGTGCTCGTGCTGCAGTTCATCAAGGGCTCGTGGCATTACGGCGAGCTCGACGCAGTTGAGGCCTTCGGATCGAACTTCGCGGGCAACTTTGTGATTCGGCAAATGGGGCGAGGGTTTGTGAAGGTCGGTGGCGCTGAAGCCGATCCTGAAGACATTCGCCTGGTGCAGGCGGCGTGGGAAGAAGCCCGCGCGGCGATCGACTCCGGTCAATGGGACCTGGTAGTACTGGACGAAATTAACTACGCCATCAGCTACGGGATGCTGGATGCTGGATTGGTCGCCGAGGCGCTGAAGGGCAAGCCCGAGATGGTGCACGTCATCCTGACCGGGCGCAACGCCCACCCCTTGCTGGTGGATCTGGCCGATACCGTGACGGAAATGCGCGAAGTGAAGCACGCTTACCAGAAGGGCATCCTCGCGCAGCGCGGCATCGAATATTGACCAGCGCGGCTTCGAGTCGCGGCATCGAGTATTGACCATCATGGAATCGAATACTGACCAGGACTGCATCGAGTACTCACCGACGAAGGAGGCGCCATGCCGGAAAGCAAGCACCATCGCTGGGTCGACATCAGGCCGGAGCCGCTGAACGCTCTAATCGCGCGGCAATATGTCGTAGGAACGAACGTCATGCTGGCGCGCATCGTGCTGAAGGAGGGCGCGCATGTGCCGATGCATCATCACGTTCACGAGCAGATCAGCCATGTGGTTGAGGGCGCGCTGAATTTCCTCGTCGACGGCAGGGAAGTCGCCGTGCGCGCGGGCGAGATTCTCACGATCCCTCCTGACGTGCCGCACGAAGTCGTCGCGCTCGAAGACACCGTGGCGCTCGACATCTTCAATCCGCCGCGCCAGGACTGGATCGACGGTGACGACGCGTATCTGCGCGGGGGAACCACTTCTCCGCTCCCGAAGAGTTAAGCGGCCGCCTTCGCTCCATCCATTTACAATTGGGTTCGGTATGTCGTGGTTTAAGCGCGAGGACGGCGAGTATTCTTCCGGAGCCGGTGGTCCCGGACCGGACAACGGGCCCGAAGCGGGCGCGAAGAACGTGCGCACCGAGGGCCTCTGGGTAAAATGCCCAGGCTGCCGCCAACCCATTTATAAGCAGGATCTTGAAGTCAACCTGCTGGTCTGCCCCAAGTGTCAGCATCACTTCAAGCTCTCGGCGCGCGAGCGCATCGACACGCTCCTCGAACCCGGCTACACGCCGGTCGATTCCGGCCTGCGCTCTACCGACCCGCTCAACTTCACCGACGTGAAGCCCTACAAGCAACGTCTCCGCAAGGCACGCCAGGACACGGGCCTCGACGACGCCATTCTGAACGCCGTAGGCCAAATGGGTCCTCACGAAGTCGTGCTCAGCGCCATGGAGTATGCATTCATCGGAGGGTCGATGGGGGCTGTCGTGGGCGAGACCATCGCACGTGCCGTTGACCGCGCCAGAGAGACGCGGAAGCCGCTGATTGTTGTGGCCGCTTCAGGCGGGGCGCGCATGATGGAAGGCGTCGTGAGCCTGATGCAAATGGCCAAAATCTCCACTGCCCTGGCGCAACTCGACGATGAACACGTGCCGTATATCTGCGTGCTGACGGATCCCACCACCGGCGGCGTCACTGCCAGCTTCGCCATGCTGGGCGACCTCAACATCGCCGAACCCGGTGCGCTCATCGGCTTCGCCGGCCCGCGCGTCATCGAGCAGACCATCCGGCAAAAGCTGCCCGAAGGTTTCCAGCGCTCGGAGTTCCTGCTCGAAAAAGGATTTCTCGACGCTGTCGTGCATCGCCACGCTCTCAAGGCCTACCTGATCCGCGCCCTGAACTTCCTCGCGGCGCCGGCCGCTGCATAACGGCCGCTTTTTTCAATTTGGACTGGTTGTCTCCCAGATCGCTTTTGTGTGGCGATCGAGGGTTAAGTGCCGACGCTCTGCTTCGTCAGATGCGCATCGGCATCAGCACGTAGCGGTACTTGTATTCGGCGTCCGGATCTTCGGGCCGCATCTGGCCGGCCGATTGCGCGTCCTTAAACTCCAGACGAACCTCGCCAGCATTGTCCAGTGCCTTGAGGAAGTCGAGAATGTAGCCGGAGTTGAAGCCGACCGTGATCGCCTCTGACGAGTACGGCGTGTCGATCGTATCTTCGCTCTCGCCGGACTCTGTCGAATTCGCGCTCACTTTGAGCTCATTATCCTCGAGCCGCATCCGTATCGCTCCAGACCGCTCGTCGGCAAACTGCGCCACGCGCTGAATCGCCGCGGAAAGCTCGCTCGAGCGCACCACGGCAAACTTCGTGTTGTCGCGCGGCATCACCGCCTCAAAGTTCGGGAACTGTCCGGTCAGCTTGCGGCTGCTCAACGTGCGATGGCCCACGCGGAAAAACAGCGTGTGCTCGTCGTCGGCAAACTCCACCTTCTCTGCTTCGGAGTTGGCCAGCAACTGCTGCAGCTCCTGGAGCGCCTTGCGCGGAATGAGCACTCGCTTTTCCCCGCTGATGCCCTCAAGCGTCTCGCCCGGTTTCTCGACAAACGAAAGCCGGTGGCCGTCGGTCGCGACCATTGCCAGCGACTCGGCCTTCAGGACCAGCAGCGCTCCGTTGAGTGTGTAGCGCGACTCCTCGTTCGAGATGGCGAAGATGGTACGTGCAATCAGCGTGCGCAGCGAGATGAGAGAAATGCTCGTCGAGGCAATCGTCGGAAACTCAGGCACCTGCGGATAGTTGGCGCGCGCCATGCCGACCATCTTCGTATTTGATCGGCCGCTCCTGATCTGCACCCAGTGATTCTCCAGCAGCTTGATCGAAATGTCGCCGTCGGGCAGCAGCTTGATATAGTCGTAAAGCTTGCGCGCAGGGATGGTACACGCGCCCGCTTTCTTCACCTTCACCGCGGCGCTGGTGCGGATAGCTTGATCCAGATCGGTGGCAGTAATATTTAGGCGATCCTGGTCAGCCTCCAGCAGAAAGTTGGAGAGAATCGGGATCGTGGTTTTTCGCTCCACCACGCTCTGCGTCGCTGTAAGTTCCTTCACCAGATCCTGGCGGCTTACCGTAATCTCCATCGCTGCCCCCTCGGCCCCGGGTCCAGCTCCAGACCCGACCCCAGATCGCCCTGTTGGCTTCTCAACTTCGGCTTCGGCACTCGGCATACCCCACCCCTGCTCCCATAGCCGCGCCCTATGCCCTCACTCTATAACAACTTGCGGGTCATCGAAAGCGGCCAGTTTTCTTCATCCCGATTGTAGTCATCCTGCAATAGATGTGCGCGTGGAAAACCGGGCCTATTCTGTGAATTCTCCGAGGTGCTCCTCCTTTACGGAAGTTTAAACAAGCCTCCAGTCACCCGCAATTGGGCAGGCGTGTTCCGCGCTGTTTGGCTTTCGGCTCTACGGAGGTGGTTAGCGTATGACAAGAAATACAAATAAACTAGTAGTACCCGTAGTTGTGCTCGGAAAAGTAGGAATTCATGCAATGTGACTTAAGGCAAGCCAGTTGGATCGCTGGCAGCTTTCCTAAATCACGGCGCTCCAAATCGAATAAGCCGGAAAACGAGTGACCTCAGGCCGAATAGTGAGCATATTTCCCACTTCTCCCACAGCAGCCTCAAAATCGCCTGTGGAATGTGTTGAGCTTGTGTGAATGCCCGCGCCAAGACCCAACAAGGCAATAGATTGCCGCGAGCGCGTCTTGCACAGCGGCCGGCTTTCGAACAAAGCGGATCGAGCCACGGGACGCGCCTCTAACTTGCCTCTTATACTTAACCTTTCATGTCCCGTGCAGCCGCCATGTCCGACACAGCAGCCCCATCCTATACAGTCGCAATCGACCAACTGAATTCTCTCTCGCCGGAGCTCTACGCGCGCCCGGGGCAGCCGCGGCGTCGCTTCTCGCTGGACGAGGTCCGCATACTGCTCAACGCGCTCGGCAACCCGCAAACGCAGTTTCCCGCCGTGCTCATCGCAGGCACCAACGGCAAAGGCTCGACAGCCGCGACACTCGCTTCAATCCTTTCGGAAGCGGGTCAGCGAACCGGCCTCTACACCTCGCCGCACCTCGAGCGGCCCAATGAACGCATCCGCATTGGCCACCAGGAGATCGCCGACCGAGACTTCGCCCGCCTCTACTTCCGTGTCCACGATGCGGGCCAGCAGTTGCTTCTCGCCGAGCGTCTCCCGCAACTGCCCAGCTACTTTGAAATCCTCACCGCCCTCGCCTTCCTCCACTTCGCCGAGAACAAAGTGGACGTAACCGTTCTCGAAGTCGGCATGGGCGGCCGCCTCGACGCCACCAACATCGTTAACCCACTCGTCTCGATCGTCACCGACATCTCGCTCGACCACATGGAGTGGCTCGGTCCCACCATCTCTGCCATCGCACGCGAAAAGGCCGGAATCCTTCGCCACAGTGGAACCATGATCACCCTGCCGCAGCATCCTGAGGCCAACCAGGTCCTCGGCCAAATCGCAACTGACCTGGGCGTGCGTGGCGTCAGCGCAGTTCCCTATCTGCCGGCCGCAGCGACAAGCGGCCCTTACACAGTCGAGGTATTGGGCACAACGATCAATGTAGACTCGCTGCTCGCTGGAGCTCATCAGCAGCGCAACATCGCCCTCGCCATCGCCGCCGCGGTCGAGCTTGCGGCCCACCACGGTTTTTCAATCCCGCCCGCTGCAATCGAAAATGGGATTCGCCGCACGCGCTGGCCCGGACGACTAGAAAGAATTTCCAAACTCGACCGCATTACAAAGAATCGCGTCGAGTGGATCCTCGACGTTGCCCACAACCCGGCCGGCGCATGGGCACTGCGCGCAGGCATCCGCGGAATCCTTGAGGCCCACAGCCCGCGGGTGCTCGTCTTCGGTTGCCTGCGCGACAAGCCTCTGGATGAAATGGCGCAGATTCTCTTTCCTCTTTTCGACGAGGTGATCGTTGCGCCCATCCACACCGCGCGCGCCGCAGCCCTCGACGATCTGCTGGCCGCAGCCGCTGCAACAGGAACGCCGGCGGTCGCGGCAGATTCCGTTGCCGACGCTCTGCGCCTCGCGCAAGATCGCATTACGCAAAACTGCGTTACGCATAACCGCGTAACCGGCGTGGCCGTCGTCTCTGGATCGGTTTATCTCGTCGGCGAGGCGCGCGCCAAACTGCTATCCGGGAAAAGCGAATCGTCATGAGCCCGCGCCCCAACCCGCTGCCTCGCTTCTACGTCTGGCTCACCTACGGATTGATGGGGCCGCTCATGCTCGTGCTCACCGCGGTTTGTGCATCCACCGCGTGTCTCGTCTCCGTCGTCGACAAGAAGGGCCGACTCCAGCATCGCATCGCGCATTTCTGGGGGCGCAACTTTGTCCGCCTTTCCCTCTCGCCGCTCAAAATCGAAGGCGCGGAAAACTTCCACAAGTTCCCCGTCGCGGTCTACGCCTCCAATCACACCTCCTACTTGGACACGCCCGTCATCTTCGGTTCCCTGCCATTCCAGTTCCGCATCCTGGCAAAAAAAGATCTCTGGCAGTGGCCGATGATCGGCTGGTATCTCGGCCGCTCAGGCCAAATGCCCGTCGACCTCGAAAATCCTCACGCCACGCTCTCAAGCCTCGGCGGCGCCGTGAAAGCATTGCGCGCGGGCATGCCACTCTTCGTTTTTCCTGAAGGCGGCCGCACGTCGACCGGCGCATTGCGCCCCTTCCTCGCAGGCGCAGCCTACCTCGCCATCCGTGCCCAGGTGCCTCTCGTTCCCATCGCGCTCAGTGGCGTCTTCGATGTGCTGCCCATTCACGCCAAACACTTCTATCCCTCTAAACTCACCGTCCATGTCGGCGAACCGATTGAGACCAAGGGAATGACCGTGCGCCAGAACGGCGAGTTGACCGAGCAACTTCGCGCGTCGATCGAACAAATGCTCAGCCAGCCCACGCAGGCTGAAGCGGAATCGCCCACGCCCGTCGCCTAGGCCAACAAAGCCACATATCAAAGATGAAGTGTCATCCCGAGCGGAGCAGCTTGGGGCCCCGTGATCGCGAAGCGATCACGGGGGTAAGCGGAGCCGAGGGACCCGCTTCTCGGGACGCTTCGATCACGACGAACTCGGTTCGCAACCAAAATCATTGCGCGGTCATCTTGAGGGAGCCGAAAAATCTGGGGTTGCTTCTCGTGACCATTACCTTCCCCCAAGAAATGGGTGCCCCCGGTCCCTCGCATTCGGGGACCGGGGACAGCACGAAGCCCGATCCGCCCCTCAGCACGAACATGGGTGCCCCATCCTAAACGCGCATATGGCGTTTAGGGTGGGAGACGCGCCGCCTTTACACTGATTCCATGGCCCCGCGCATCGCCATCCCCGAGCCCACAAGCGACGAACCCGATTACAACCCGCGCGCTTTGCCGCAATACATCGCCGCGCTCGAAGCTGCGGGGGCTGAGCCGGTCGTGGTGCCATTGAACGAAACTCGTGAGCGCATCGCCAAATTGCTCGCGTCCGCGCAGGGCGTTCTCCTGCCGGGCAGCGGCCACGACGTCGATCCCGCGCGCTATGGCGAACCGCGCGCTCCGGAGTGCGCGTCCGACGATCCCGTTCGCGCTGCGGTCGATGAATTGCTCCTTCAGGACTCATTCAACCTTCGCAAGCCGATTCTCGCCATCTGCCACGGCACGCAGACGCTGAACGTGTGGCGCGGCGGTTCGCTCATTCAGGATTTGAAAACTCCCGTCAATCACCGTCCCGGCCGCGAAGTCGTCGAAGCCCATCCCGTCCAGCTTGTACGAGGATCGCGACTGACCGAAATTCTGGCGCACGCCGGCGAGTCGAACGCGCAGGTGAATTCAAGCCATCATCAAGCAATTCGGACCGCTGGCAACAATCTGCGCGTCGCAGCGGTCTCGCCTGTCGATGGAGTGATCGAAGCAGTTGAGCTCGATGCGCCCGATCACTTTGTCGTCGGCGTGCAGTGGCATCCCGAGCGGACCTGTGAGCAAAGCGAATTTTCGCGCGCGATCTTCTCTGCGTTCATTAGGGCAGCAGAGGAGTGGCAGAACAAAGAAAAATCCGCGGTCGTGCAGGCCGCCGGCGCGCGGCAAACGCCGCAGGGGAACGCTCCCGAAAGTGGAGCCGCCGAAAGCAATTCCCTGCAAAGCGGAACCGGAAAAACGGAAAACTGACAGATGACAGCGGAAGGCGAAAGCTCCCGGCTCCCAGATTCGAGGCTCAATGACCTCCTGCGAAACACAGGCCTGGAGCCACTGGACGACGCGACGGTCAGCCAATTCGAAGCCTATCTTTCGCTCTTTGTTCGCTGGAACCAGCGAATCAACCTCAGTTCCGTTCGCGACGAGGAAGGCATTCTATCGCGTCATATCATTGAATCAATTGCAGTTGCTCGTTCTCTTCCCGACCAGGTGGCAACGCTCCTCGATTTCGGGTCAGGTGGCGGCCTGCCCGGGTTCCCCATCGCCCTCTGCCGCCCGCAAATCGCCGTGACGCTGGCCGAGTCAAGCAGCAAGAAAGCCGCATTCCTTCAGGAGACCGTGCGAGTCCTGGGAATTCCGGCCAAGGTCCATGCCGATCGCGCCGAGGCGCTTGAAGCTGTCTTCGATTGCGTGATCATGAGGGCTGTCGAAAAAATGCCCAAGGCGATTGCGGCTGCGGTAAACCTGGTCGCACCGAGAGGCTGGCTCGCACTGATGACGACGGATTCTCACCTCGCCGAGCTTCAGTCGGCCGCCGGCGAACAATTCCTCTGGGAGCAGCCCGTCCGTCTACCCGGCAGCGACTCCAGAATTCTCGCCTTGGGGCGGAAAGTCAATTCGCAAGCTTGATTTCGACGAGCCTCTTGATCGGTGCCAGATCCTTGGTCGTGTGCACCAAGAGTCGGATGCCGGTGCCTTCGGCGTAGCGCTTTGCCTCGGCAATCTCCTTGAGAACCGCCTTCGGCAGGTCGCTGGCGCGCGCCGCGGTTACAGCTTTATCGCCAAGAACAAAGCTAACGCGGAAACAGTCCTCGCACGGGCCGAGGTAAAGAATGGTGCGCTTCTTGATCGATGGTCGGAGAGCCCAGCCGTATTTCGTCGGAGAAACTGACTTCCATTCCCCGCAGGCGATTCCTTGCCCGGCGAGCCAGGCGATGAGCTCCTTCCAAGCTGTTGAGGCTGGCCCCAGCTTGGCGGCAACTTCTCTGCCTGTGGGAGGGCTGATTTTGCCAATAAATGCGTTTGGGAGATCCATTCTTGCCTTCTTTCTGGATTCCAATCAGAGTTTACTCCAGGTTTTCGTAAGTCAGTGATCCCGCCTGGGTCAAGCCCCCAGCCCCCACTCTCCCGCCGCAACCCTCTGAAAACGCTCCGCAAAAAGACTTGCGAAGTTTGCCGATCATCTGTAGCCTCACGCGCATACTCGTTCCATGATCGAGTCCAGGCCACGCCCGTTCCCCTGCTCCCTTGGTCCCTCGTTCCCTTCGTCGCTTGTTCCCTCAGTCCCTTGTTCCGTCAGTCAGGTAGTCCCTGCTTTTACCCCACCCCCCCATGCCATTCTGTGAAACTGTGAGACTGTGAAACTGTGAAGGCTTTGGAATCATGACCCTGCAGCCACTCGCTCCACAGTTTCACAGAAACTGTGAAACTGTGGAACGAAGAAGAAAGGACCGCGAATCCGAGTCCAAATAGCTCAACATAAAACGGATAGCCGCAAATTGATCGCCAAAAACCGAATTCCGAAAATCGCTGAAAAATCCCCAGAAATCGCTGAAAATGAGTCGTTGCCAAAATCGCTGAAAATTGCTCGCTTTGAGCCAAAAATCAGTCCGCCTTGCTGCTAATTCGCCAAGTCGCTGCTTACTCCGTCGGTATTTTCCACGTGGAACAACGAAGAGCCTGGAATCATCCCCAGCCCCGAAACAGCAATGGTTCCACGTGGAACATCGCTCCTCCGAACAGGCCCAATTCGGGCCCATTTCGGACATCGCCCCAAAATGGAACACGCCCCGCTCCACGCCCCAAACCAACCCCGCCTGTAGGTAGTTTTCCACCGCGAGCCCTTTTTTCTGTTCCTCCGCCCCTCACCGAGCACCTTCCCTCAAACCTCTTCCACCCCAACGAGTTGCTCCCCAACCCCGCAAACGCCTTTCAGCCGCTTTCCACAACTTCGCCCCGTTTCCCACAACGCAAGCGCAAACGCGCGAACCCCGTGTCGTTTTACTCTGGAATGCCATGGGCAAGATCGTCGGTCTCGTCAACCAAAAGGGAGGAGTGGGCAAAACCACAACGGCCATCAATCTGGCTGCGTGCCTCGCGCTCGAAGGCCTCAAAGTCCTCCTCGTTGACTGCGATCCTCAGGCCAACGCCTCCTCCGGCCTCGGCCTTCAACGCGACGACAGCCGCCACTCCGTCTACGACGTCCTCATGGGCGACAGCCTCGCGGAACAAGTCATTCTGCCCACCGAAGTCGATGGCCTTTGGCTCTTGCCCGGCTCGAAGAACCTCACCGGAGCAAACATTGAGCTGGCTTCCGCGGATGATCGGGCTCTCCGCCTTCGCGCCAGCCTCGAACCCATCAAGGAAAGTTACGATCTGATCTTTCTCGATTGCCCGCCGGCCCTCGATCTGCTCACCCTCAACGTCCTTTCTGCCGCTCAGGCGCTGATCGTACCCATGCAGGCCGAATACTTCGCGCTCGAGGGCATCTCGGAGCTGATCTCGACCCTTGAACGCGTGCGTTCCGCCTACAATCCAGACCTTGCCATCGAGGGCGTCCTGTTGACCATGTACGACGACCGCACGAACCTCGCCCAGCAAGTTACTCAGACTCTTCGCGAGCACTTCCGCGAGATCGTTTACCGGACTGTCATTCCCCGCAACGTCCGCCTGGCGGAGGCGCCCAGTCACGGCAAGCCTGTCGCTTTGTACGACTCGCGTTCCCGCGGCGCCGAAGCCTACTTTGAAATGGCATGGGAGTTCCTCGCTCGCAACCAGATCGAAAGTCCCCGCGCGGCGGAACGGCAGGCAATGGCGGGCGACCGTCCGAAAGCCAAGGGCACATTCTGGCCCTACACGTGACATTTGGCAATTCATCCGGCGGTTGCCGTTACCACGACGCATTCAAGACCGGAACTCAATCATCTCGTTGTATTTACGACCCCTTGAGGATTCTGCATTATGACCACAGCCTCCATCGACCCCAAACGCCGCGCACTCGGCAAGGGGCTCGACTCTCTTCTGCCGCGGGCACAGGCCTCGCCAGCTCCTGAAACCGAGGGAGGAAAGCCGCGCGAGATTCCGCTCGACCTGATCGACCACAACCCCTTCCAGACGCGCTCGCAAGTCAACCAGGATCAACTCGCCGAGCTGGCTGCCTCCATTGCCGCCAATGGGGTCGTGCAGCCGGTGCTTGTCCGCCCACTCGCAGGCGGCCGCTTTCAGTTGATTGCCGGCGAACGCCGTTGGCGCGCGTCGCAGATAGCCGGCAAAACCACCGTGCCAGCCATCCTCCGCCAAGTCTCCGACGAGCAAGCGATGGAAATCACCATCGTCGAGAACCTTCAGCGCGCGGACCTCAACCCGATGGAGCAGGCGCGGGCCTTCGAGCGGCTCTCGCGCGAGTTCCACATGACCCAGGAACAGATGGCGCAGCGCACCGGCAAGGACCGTGCCACCGTTGCCAACTTCCTTCGCTTGCTCAAGCTCCCATCGTCCGTCCAGACGCGTGTCGAGTCCGGCGAGCTCACCTACGGCCATGCCCGCGCGCTCCTCGCGTTCGACCACGCCGAGGAGATGGAAGCCGCAGCCCAGCGGGTCGTCGATCGTTCGCTTTCTGTTCGCCAAACGGAGAGCTACGTCCAGAAGCTCATCGACCCAAGCCGCAAGGCGAAGAAGGGAACCAAACCCGCGGCTCAAGTTGACCCCAATGTTCGCGACGCTCAGGAGCAGCTTCAGCGCACCCTCGGCCTAAAGGTCACAATTGAGGACCGCAACGGCCGCGGCAAGGTCATCATTGAATACGCCCGCCTTGAGGACTTCGACGCATTAATGGAGCGATTTGCAATCGAATGAGCCAGATCGAGGCTTGGAATCGAAGCGTTGATCCGTATGTCGGTCCAAGAATCTGATAATCTGAGACTGTGGATCCGGTTTCGATAAGCGTGACTGAAGCTTCAAGGAACTTTGCCGACTGCGTGAACCGCGCGCGCTACCAGGGCACAAGCTTCATCCTGCTCCGGGGCGGCACGCCGGTGGCGCGCATTGAGCCGGCAGAAGCGCAGGTGAAAAGAGGGCGCGAATTGGCCGCGGCATTCGCGAAGGCCGTGGAAGGCGTCCACGTCGGCGCGGAAGAAGCCACTTCCTGGCTTCACGATTTGGAACAGGCACGCGGATCGCTCCAACCGCAGGTGAGGCCGTGGCGTTTCTGATCGATGCCGATGTGATCATTCAGGCGGAACGAAAGGCGTTCGACCTCGATGCATGGCTTCGTTCGCATCCCGACGAGGAGATCAAGCTCGCGGCCATTACTGTGGCTGAATTATGGCGCAGCGTGGAGCGTGCCAGCGGCATTCATCGCGCGCTGCGGCAGAAGTTTCTGCAAAGCGTGTTGACTGTGTTTGAAATTGCTCCGTACAGCGAGAAGGCAGCCGTGGAACATGCGCGCCTGTGGGCCGACGTTGAGGCTGCAAGCCAGAGAATGAGCCCCCACGACCTGATGCTCGCGGCAACCGCCAAGGAATCCGGCGCCGCGATCGTCACCTTCAGCACGAAGCGTTTCGCAGCCGTCCCCGGATTGACGGTGCTCAAACCCTAGCCTGCGTGCGGCTACAACAACTGCAGAACCGCTGTAAGAGGCGAGGTCCTCATGATAAAAGCTTCGCTGTTACTTGTCTGTGCCGCATTCACCGCGGGCATCGCCGCGGGCCAGACGCCGCTAACAAATCCGGTGTCGATCCAGGTCGACCTCGCCAAACCGGTGGGCAGCTACAAACTGATTTCCAGTTGGTTTGGCTACGACGAGTCCAACTACACAACGATGAAGTACGGCAGGCAATTGCTCGGGGAGTTGCACGACCTGAGCCCGGCGCCTGTCTACATTCGCACGCACCATCTTTTGACTTCAGGCAACGGCGTGCCCGAGCTCAAGTGGAGCTCGTCGAATGTCTTCAGCCTCGACAACGATGGGAAACCAGTCTATGACTTCACCATCACCGATCAGACATTCGACGCGTTTCGGAAGGCCGGCGTACGGCCGATGGTGGAACTCGGATTCATGCCTAGGGATCTGGCCGCAGCGGTTCCGAGCATCAGCGAATACCAGCTCCACTATCCCAGGCCGACAATGGGTGGCGCATCGAATAATCCGCCCAGGGATTACAAACTGTGGGGCGAGTTGGTCCGCAAATACACCGAACATCTTGTCGAGCGCTACGGCCGCCAGCGGGTCGGCACCTGGTACTTCGAAGTCTGGAATGAGCCGGACATCGGCTATTGGCATGGCACACCCGAAGAGTATTTCAAGCTCTACGACTTTGCCGTCGCGGGAGTGAGGTCCGCACTGCCCGACGCGAAGGTCGGCGGCCCGGCGACCACGGGACCCGCCAATGAAAAAGCGACCGCCTTCCTCGATCGCTTTCTGCAACATTGTCTCCACAACAAAAGCGCGGCCGACGGCAAACAGGTCCCTCTCGACTTCATCTCGTTTCATCCCAAGGGCCACACCACCCTGGTCGACGGACATGTGCGGATGGGCCTCTCCAACGAGCTGCAGGCGGCGCAAACGGGATTCCAGATCGTCGCGAAATACCCTCAGTTTCGCCGCCTACTAATCATCCTGAGCGAAGCTGATCCTGAGGGCTGTGCAGCCTGCTCCATGAAGGACAATCCAGCCAACGCCTACCGCAATGGGCCGCTCTATGCGAGCTATACCGCGACAGCCATGAAGGCGTTGTTCGAGCTGCAGGACGAAGCGAAGGTGAACCTGATCGCCATGCTGTCCTGGTCCTTCGAGTTCGAGAACAAAAACTACTTCGAAGGATTTCGAACGCTCGCAAGCAACGGCATCGACAAGCCCATCCTCAATCTCTTTCGCATGGCGGGTCTCATGTCCGGCGAGCGCGTTGGGACTACCAGCACCGGCGCAGTTCCGCTCGCCGACCTTGTCGCATCGAGTCTGCGCCAGGCCCCCGACCTGGACGCCTTCGCGACGAAAGCCGATCGTGAAGCGGCCGTCATGGTCTGGAATTATCACGATGACGATGTCCCCGCGCCAGAAGCGGCGGTGCGCATCACCGTCGCTGGAATTCCGGCCGGCGTCAAAAGAGTATTGCTCGAGCACTACCGGATCGACGACACGCACAGCAACTCCTACACCGCGTGGAAGAGCATGGGATCTCCGCAGTCACCGACTCCTGAACAGTACGCCCAGCTCAAGCAGGCCGGTCAATTGCAGCTCCTCGCCTCTCCGGCTTGGCTCGACGTCGACCAGGGAACCGTGACCATCGAAACGTCTCTCCGTCGCCAAGCGGTCTCGCTGCTGCGCCTCAAGTGGTGACCGGCCTGCGACCCGATAACCGAAGTGTCAAGAAGGCGATTCGCCGGTTGCTTTGCGGCTGCGAGAGATTTATCCTTCACTTCTAATCGCGGCTCCTCCAAATGATGCGGAGGAGCCCGTCTTTTTTCTCGGGATTCAGCTCTTCAGTCCATTTCCGGAGTCACTTCCATGGCCCTCCAACCGGTCACCTCAAATAACAGCGCGTCCCACCCCAAGCCGCATACTGTTCAATCCATCCCCGTCGTCCTGAATGGACGCACCCTCGAAGCTAACCGGCGCATTCCGCTCAACCTTGATTGGGTTGAAGGCGTGCGCGTGAACACCAGCGCAGTGGAGCGGCGCGCGGCGACCCATCTTGCGCGGCGCACCGTGAAGAAGGAGACGCAGGCAGCATGGCTGCTGCGCGCCATCGCGTGCATGGACCTGACCACCCTGAGCGGCGACGACTCGGCCGACCGCGTGCGACGTCTATGCGCCAAGGCGCGCAACCCGCTCCAGCGCCACATCGTTGAAGGCCTCGGCATTGAGGATCTGCATCTCACAGTCGGCGCAGTGTGCGTCTATCACGCGTTTGTCGAGACGGCGGTAAAAGCGCTCGAAGGCTCGGGCATTCCCGTCGCGGCGGTCTCGGCCGGATTCCCAGCAGGCCTTTCGCCGCTGGCCGAGCGCGTGGAAGAGATTCACCGCAGCGTCGAAGCCGGCGCGCAGGAGATCGACATTGTCATCACACGCGCGCACGTTTTCAACGGCGAGTGGCAGGCGCTCTACGACGAGGTTGCGGCGTTCAAACAGGCCGCGGGCACGGCTCACATGAAAGCCATCCTGGGCACCGGCGACCTGATGACCCTGCGCAACGTAGCACGCGCCAGTTGGGTGGCGATGATGGCCGGCGCGGACTTCATCAAGACCTCGACGGGCAAAGAAAGCATCAACGCCACGCTGCCAGTTTCGCTGGTCATGGTTCGCTGCATTCGCGACTACGCGGAGCGCTCGGGCAGTGCGGTCGGGTTCAAGCCTGCAGGCGGCATTCGCACGGCAAAGCAAGCAACAGACTGGCTCGCGATGATGAAGGACGAGCTGGGCCGACCATGGCTCGAGCCGTCACTCTTTCGGTTCGGCGCCAGTGGAATGTTAGGCGATATCGAGCGCCAACTGGAGCATCATTTAACTGGGCGCTACTCGGCCACGTACCGTCATCCCATTGCATGAAGGCTTGCTGAGGATCAGAAGGAGACGCTGTGAGCATTGCGGAAAAGTTCTATACCATGGAGTACGGAGCCGCGCCGGAAGATCCCAAAGAAGCCGTGCAATGGCTCGACCGCCATCACCGCCGCTTCGACGAATTCATCGGCGGTGCGTGGGTACAGCCTGCAAGCGGCGAGTATCAGACCACCAGCGATCCCTCAACCGGCGAAACCCTCGCCGAAGTCGCCAAGGGCAACACCGCCGACGTCGAAGCCGCCGTCTTCGCCGCGCGCAAGGCTCTTCCCGCCTGGCAGGCGTTGAGCTGCCATGAGCGCGCTCGCTATCTCTATGCTCTTGCCCGTCAGGTGCAGAAACACTCGCGCCGTCTCGCAGTTCTCGAAACCATGGACAACGGCAAGCCCATTCGTGAGAGCCGCGACATCGACATTCCTCTCGTCGCGCGCCATTTTTATCACCATGCCGGCTGGGCTCAGCTTCTTGAATCCGAATTTCCCAACTACCAGGCCTGCGGCGTCGTCGGCCAGATCATTCCGTGGAACTTTCCGCTGCTGATGTTTGCCTGGAAAGTAGCTCCGGCTCTGGCCGCGGGCAACACGGTGGTCATCAAGCCGGCAAAATATACTCCACTCACCGCGCTCGCATTTGCTGAGCTCGCCATGGAAGTCGGTCTGCCTCCCGGCGTTCTCAACGTGCTCACCTGCGACGCAAAGACTGGCCAGGCGCTCATCGAGCACCCGGGCATCGACAAAGTTGCCTTCACTGGCTCGACTGAAGTCGGCCGTACGATTCGCCTGGCCACCGCCAACTCCACGAAGAAGCTCTCGCTCGAGCTCGGCGGCAAATCTCCGTTCGTCGTATTCGACGACGCCGATCTTGACTCCGCAGTCGAGGGTCTGGTCGACGCCATCTGGTTCAACCAGGGCCAGGTGTGCTGCGCAGGCTCGCGCCTGCTGGTGCAGGAGCGCGTGGCCGAAACGCTTTACACCAAGGTTCGTGCCCGCATGGAATCGCTGCGCGTCGGCCCGCCGCTCGACAAGGCCATCGACATCGGCGCGATCGTGTCGCCGGTGCAGCTCGAATCCATCCGCAAAATGGTTGACGCCGGCGTGGCCGAGGGCGCGCGCTGCTGGCAGCCAAGCAATCCGCTGCCGGAGAAGGGCTGCTTCTTCCCGCCCACGCTGCTCACCGACGTTCATCCCGCGGCAACCGTCGTCCAGGAAGAGATCTTCGGACCGGTCCTCGTTGCTATGACCTTCCGCACGCCGGCCGAAGCTGCGGAACTCGCCAACAACACCATCTACGGACTCGCCGCGAGCATCTGGAGCGAGAACATCAACGTCGCTCTCGACCTTGCTTCTCAGGTGAAAGCCGGTGTTGTCTGGGTCAACTGCACCAACCAATTTGACGCAGCCTGCGGATTCGGCGGCTATCGCGAATCCGGCTACGGACGCGAAGGCGGGCGCGAGGGCATGCTCGAGTATCTGACGCCGGAGTGGCTGCACACGCTTCCGGCTGCTCCCGAGAAGGCCGCTCGCCCCAGCGCTCCCGAAATCGACGCCCCAGAGGAAACCACAAGCCCGCTTATCACTTCCAATATCGACCGCACCGTCAAGCAGTACATCGGCGGCAAGCAGGCGCGACCCGACTCCGGCTACTCGTTCCCGGTCTATGGCCGCGACGGTGAACTGCTGGGTGAAGCGCCTCTCGGCAATCGCAAAGACGTTCGCAACGCGGTCGAAGCCGCGCGCAACGCCTCAGGCTGGGCCAAAACTTCAGCCCACAATCGCGCGCAGGTCCTCTACTTCCTCGCCGAAAACATGATCCAGCGCCGCGACGAAATCGCACATCGACTCTCTCGCGCCGTCGGCCCACACCCGAGAAATGATCAGAGCGAAATCCAGGCGGGCGTCGAAGTCGATCTTTCCATTGAGCGCATCTTCACCTATGCCGCCTGGGCCGATAAATACGAAGGCTTCGTCCATCATCCGCCGGGCCGCAACATCACCATCGCCATGCCTGAAGCCGTCGGCGCTATCGGAATTCTTGCGCCGTCTGAAGCGCCGCTGCTGGGTTTGCTTTCGTTGGTGCTGTCGGCCATCGCCGTCGGCAACACCGTGGTCGCGGTGCCTTCTGACCGCTATCCGCTCATCATCGGCGACCTCTATCAATTGCTCGACACAAGCGACGTGCCCGCCGGTGTTGTGAATCTTGTCGCCGGCCGTCCCGCGGAGCTGGCCAAAACCCTCGCCGAGCACGACGGCATTGAGGCCATCTGGTGCTTCCGCAGCAACGAGGAAGCCGACGCGGTCCGCGCCGCCTCCATCGGCAATATGAAGCAAGTCTGGACCAACGACGGCCATGAATACGACTGGTTCAATCCCGCGCAAGCCGAAGGCCGCTGGTTCCTGCAGCACGCCACGCAGGTGAAAAACATCTGGGTTCCCTACGGCGAATGATCCGAGGACCGATCTACTTCCCGATGCAGAAAGTTGAGAAGATCAGATTCAGAATGTCGTCGGACGTAGTCTGGCCGGTGAGCGAGTCGAGGGCCCACAGCGCGCGGTAGAGGTCAATCAGAATCATCTCGTGGGGAATGTTCCCGGCGTTTGCTTTCGCGGCGTCGACTAGCGCGGCGAGTGCAGTCGTGACAGCCTGGTGTTGACGTAGATTCGTCAGCATTCCGGGTTCGGCTGCCGCTCCACCCGTGGCGAGCGATAGTATTCGTTCGCGCAGCGCGGCGATGCCGTCGCCGGTGAGCGCTGAAGTCGGGAGCGCAGGGAGCGCGGCGATTGCGGGTTGCGCTTGGGAAGCCGACTCAGACTCGCCCGCAAGCAAGTCGCTTTTATTGAGCGCAACAATCGCTGGCCTTCGTTCGACCGCAGCAAGCAGTCGGTGGTCCTCGTCGGTAAGCGACTGTGTGGCATCGAGAACGATGAGCACCAGCGCCGCGTCGGCCAGCGCTTCGTCGCTGCGGCGGATGCCGAGCTGCTCGGCCTCCTCGAGAAGTTCGCGGGCGCCCTCGCGGAAACCCGCCGTGTCCACCAATTCAATCGGAATGCCGCCGATTGAGATGCGTTCAGTGACCAGATCGCGCGTGGTGCCGGGCGATGCGGTCACGATGGCACGGTCGCGTTCAACCAACCTATTGAAGAGCGAGCTTTTGCCAACGTTGGGCCGCCCCACAATGGCCAGCGTCAAGCCGTCGTGGACGATGCGGCCGCGCGCGAACGTGGCCTCGAGAGCGGCGAGCGTCGGGGTGATCTCGTCGATGTGGCGAGCAATCTCGGCCTGCGGCGTCACGTCGATGTCGTCTTCCGCAAAGTCGATGCCGGCCTCAAGCAGTGCGATCAGCTCCAAGAGCGATTGCTTCGCGGGCGCTGCGCGGCGGCTAAGCGCGCCGCCCATCTGGCTGGCGGCCTGGCGCGCCTGCGTCAGTGTCTGCGCATCGATCAAGTCGCGAACGGCTTCAGCTTGCGTCAGATCGAGCCGCCCGGCCAGAAAAGCGCGCTGCGTGAACTCTCCCGGCTCGGCCAAGCGCGCGCCGAGCTCGAGCGCGCGCCGCAACAGAAGGTCGAGCACCACCGGCGATCCATGCGCGGCAATCTCGACAAGATCTTCCGATGTGTACGAGTTTGGAGCGCCAAACAAAGTCACGAGCGCCTCGTCGATCCGGGCACCTTCGGCGCCCGCAGCCTCTTGCGCGCCGCCTGCGGCCTCTTGCGTGGCGCCCGCAGCCTCCCGCGTATCGAGCACGTCGGCCAAACGCGCATGGGCGTGCTCGAGGGGCTGATGAGGCCTCACGAGCTGTGAGGCAATCGACGCGGCTTGCGGCCCGCTCAGGCGCACAATCCCGATTCCGCCCCGCCCAGGTGGCGTGGAGATAGCAGCGATGGTGTCAGTTGCAGTGCCAGATTCGAGATTTGGCGCGGTCATCGTTTGCACTCAGTGTAGTGTCTCGTCCCCGTAAGCCACATCGCATTACCGTCGTCGGAAGAGAGACGCCTTACAGCCATTCCTTTTTGCGATCATCTACAATAAGCCGATGCCGGAACTGCCCGAGGTAGAGACGATCGCTCGCGGCGTCGACAAACGCATCCGAGGCGATCGCATCGTCCAGGTCTGGTTTGACCGCCATCCTCAACCCTTCAAGACGCCGCGTTCGCGCCAGGTCAGGGAGCTTGCAGGCCGCACCATCGTCGCGGTTCACCGCAGCGGTAAACACATCGTCTTTGAATTGAGTTCGTCAGGGACTACCCTCGATGCTCACAAGCCCGGCGCACACACGCCAGCTGCACACGAGCGCGAAGCGCTCAGGCCCTCCGCTCACGAGCGCGAAGCGCTCAGGTCTTTCGCTCAGTGGATCGTTCATCTCGGAATGACCGGTCGGCTGTTGGTCACCACGCCCGAAAGCCCTGTTGCTCTTCACACCCATGCGCGGCTCACCCTGGCGAGCGGCCGCGAGTTGCGTTTCGTCGATCCGCGGCGGTTTGGCCGGCTTGAATTTCGCGATCTTCGTCGCGGCGCTGCATTCGGCGCGCCGGGCGACGAACCGCTCACCATCGGCGAGCGCGAATTCGCCGCACTCTTCCGCGGGCGGCGTTTATACATCAAGGCAGCTCTGCTGAACCAGACTCTGCTGGCTGGCGTGGGCAATATCTACGCCGACGAAAGCCTCTTTCAGGCCGGCATTCGCCCGCGGCGGCGTGCCAACCGCGTCACCCGCGCCGAGCTCGACAGGTTACGACTTGCGCTGCGCGAGGTTCTTACGCGCGCAATTCGACTTGGCGGCTCGTCGGTGTCCGATTATGTTGACGCCGATGGCGAGCGTGGCTTTTTTCAACTTGAGCACTGCGTCTACCTCCGCACCGGAGAGCCCTGCCGCCGCTGCCAAACACCGATTCGCAGGGTTGTCCTCGCCGGGCGCGGAACCCACTACTGTCCCAAATGCCAGCGCTGATCGTCATTCGGAGGGTGTACGCGCACGCTACCCTATGTTTTTTTGAAGAATTTTCGCCCTTTTACTTCCAGAATCCAGACAATCGGGCGTCCCACGTGTCATAAGTGGCTGCAACTAAACAATGTTGTGAACGGAACACAGATTGCTAGATTATTTGCGCCAGTGATGTGTGGCCGCTCAAAGCAACGTCGAGCGACCCTGATCAGCACCGGGCACCCGGCAGAGCAACCGCCAACGAGCGGCCCTGAAAAAGGGATAAGCCAACCGGGGAGCCTGCAATCGGAGCAGAGCAGACAGCCCGCTCCTCAACTCGCTGGGAGGCCAGTGACCAGCGCAGGATCCCGACGCCGCTCTTGAAACGCCACTCCTGAGAGTGGCGTTTCGTGCGTCAGGGCTCATTTCCAATTGGCGTAGGGGTCATCCCGTAGCCGAACCTGAAGTGCGCCAGGCTTATTACTTAAGGCGGTTCCTCCCCGATCCCGCACTTGCCAGAGGGGGACCTTCCCTGTACTATCGGAGTTGCCTATCAAGCGGCTGACGCGGGCCACCCGGGTATGGGGTAGAGCAAGCTCGCCGCAGAGCAAAGAAATCATCGTCAGGCAGTCTGATTGCGATCAAGCTGTGCGCGGCGAAGGCTCACATAGGAAAGGGCATTCTCCGAGAAAAGCAGAACCTGCGCCGGGAAAACTCCGGCGGTCGGATGGAGTTGATTGACGGCTCCCGCGGATAAGAAGGCAATCGCATTCTCTAGTAGGCTCATGGGTTGGAACCACAGAATCTGAAGCGCGGAGTTGGTTTGAGGACCATTCGCGCAGCATTTCGTCGCTCTGCAGTCGGGCTTCTTGTTCCTCATCGAGGGAAAAACCTCGCAGGGAAGGAAACGGTCTGCACCAGTTTAAGCATTGAGCAGTTCGTTGATTGATCAGCACTGCTTTCCGGAGGAATCCAGAGAGCACTTGTGCAGAGTCGTGAACGGCTCAATCCGGGGTTAAACGCGCATTTCAATAAACCAGAAAGCAAAGCACCAGGAAGTATACGCATCATGACAACAGAACCAACCCAGCCCCAGCCTGAACAGGGGCCACCTCCTGACAACGGTCAGGTGCAGTCGCATGGGCATCGGCGCCGCCGCCGGCGCCGCAAGAACAAGTCCAGCCAACAGGCCGGGATGCAACCGCAGCAGCCGCAGGGGTCGATGCAGGAGCAGCCGCATACCCAGGCGCCGCATCCGCCGCAACCCGTGCAGCACAAGCTTGTCCACCAGCACCAGAGCCGCAAGAAGAAGAAATTCTTCCAGAAGAGCTCGGCTCCCCCATTGCAGCCTGGGAACAGCATCGGCGGGCCGCCGCAGGGCAAACGCAGAGGACGGCAGAAGGGTCCGCGCGCTTTTGTCGGTCCCATGGACCACAGCTATCGCGTGGCCAACGGCAACGTTGCCGACGGTCCGCCCTCCACCATCCCCACGGCGGGCAACGGTCATAGCAGCGGGTACTATCCCGACGTTTATGCGGCGCAGCCTCCGGCGCCCATCCGCGAAGACGCACCCACCCGCATCTTCTGCTTCATTGAGGATCTCTTCTTCCTGGCCAAGATTCAAGAGACGGCGCGAAAACTTGGCGTGAAAGTCGAGTTTGTAAAGGGCGAGAACAAAGATGCGATCGCGCGCATCTACGAGGCGCCTGAAAACGAGAAGCCTGCGCTTCTGGTCTTCGACCTGAATAACCTCAACGCCAAGCCCATGACTCTGATTCCAAAATTCAAGTCCAAGTTCAAGAAGGCCGTTTCCATCATCGGCTTCTTGAATCATCTGCAGGGTGACCTGAAGATGAAGGCCGTCGAGGCGGGATGCGACTCGGTAATGCCGCGCTCCGCCTTCTCGCAGAGCCTGCCCGTTCTTCTCCGCCGCTATGGGGTGGAAGAAGAAGAGGAAGTCTCGCAGCAGCCGATGTAACGGACTGACTTAGTCTCTGAAAATCCGAAGGGTGCGCCGCTTTGGCGTGCCCTTTTTCTTTGCGCTTGTGCGCAAATGCAGTTCAAATCACGACATGCCGCGTGGTTAGGTCATTGCACAACGACGAACCCGCACCAGGATGAACTGAAACCTGAACCCTGATCCCTGAAACCTACTTTTATCCCGGCGGCCAAGTCATCTGCCGGCCGCCCATCAGGTGCAAGTGGAGATGATCCACGGTCCGGCCGCCCTCATCGCCCGTGTTCACGACCACGCGGTAGCCCTTCGCGAGGCCCTTCTTGCGAGCTATCTCCGCCGCGGCCCGCATCAGATGACCGAGGAGGGTTCGATGTCCGACGCCAGCCTCATCGAGCGAGCCAATGTGTTCGCGCGGAATGACGAGGATGTGCACCGGCGCTTTCGGATTGATATCCCCGAACGCGTACGCAAGCTCATCCTGGTACACGGCGGTCGAAGGAATCTCCCCGGCGGCAATTTTGCAAAAGACGCAATCCATAGCGTGTCCAGTGTACATCGACTTTGTGCGATCGACAGCCGCGTTCAGCTTACAATGACGCCATGGCTGCTTCCCCATCCTTCCGCATCGTTCACACGGTCTGCTCGCACGATTGCCCTGACTCGTGCGCAGTCCTGGTGACAGTGAACGAGGAAGGTCGAGCTGTGAAAGTGGAAGGCGACCCCTCGCAGCCGGTCACGCGGGGTTTTCTTTGCGGCAAGGTGGCGAAGTACCTTGACCGCGTCTACGCGCCGGATCGGATTCTCTATCCGCTGCGCCGCAAAGCCGGCGTGGCGAAAGGGCCGTTGCAGCGCGGGTGCGAGCACGAATTCTTCGAGCGCGTGAGTTGGGACGAGGCCCTCGACGCGATCGCCGCGCGGCTTAAAGAGATCGGCGACCGGCACGGGCCAGAATCCATCCTGCCCTATAGTTACGCCGGCACAATTGGCGTGCTCGGCTACGGATCGATGGATCGGCGCTTCTTTCATCGCCTCGGCGCGAGCCAACTCGACCGCACGATCTGTTCCGAGGCCGGCGGCCAGGCGTGGAACCTGGTCTACGGCAAGAAGTACGGCACGCCGACCGAAGATGTGCGCTTCGCCAAGCTCGTCCTTGCGTGGGGCGCGAACATCCACGGCAATAACATTCACCTGTGGCCATTCGTCGAGGAGGCGCGGCACAACGGAGCGCGGCTGATCGTGATCGATCCCTACCGCACGCGTACCGCGGCCGTAGCCGACTGGCACATCGCCATTCGTCCCGGCACAGACGCGGCGCTGGCGCTGGGCATGATGCGCGTGATTCTGAACGAGGGCCTCGAAGACCGCGCCTACATTGCGGAAATGACCCATGGCTTCGAGGCGCTGGCCGAGCGCGTGCGCGAGTACACGCCGGAGCGCGTGGCCGCGTGGACCGGCATGACCGCGGCGGAGATCGAGCAGCTCGCGCGCGAATACGCGACAACGCGCCCCGCGATGCTGCGTCTGAACTACGGCGTTCAACGAAGCGAGAATGGCGGTACGGCGGTGCGCGCCATCGCCATGCTGCCGGCGCTCATCGGCGCATGGAAGCAACGCGGAGGCGGTGGACAGCTTTCGACTTCCGGCGCCTTTCAGTGGGACAAAAAGGCCCTCGAGCGGCCCGATCTGGCGCTGGCTTCGCCGATCGGCAGGCTTGCGCGCGTCGTCAATATGAGCCAGTTGGGCCACGTTCTCACCGAACTCGGACAACGCAGCGAACAAGGGAACAACGGAGCGAAGGAGCAAGACGGTCCGCCGGTTCACGCGCTGTTTGTCTACAACTCGAACCCGGGCGCTATTGCGCCTAATCACAACGCGGTTTGTCGCGGCATGGCGCGCGATGATCTCTTCACGGTCGTTCATGAGCAGTTCTTCACCGACACCACCGACTACGCCGACTACATTCTTCCGGCCACGACGTTTCTCGAGCAGACGGACGTGCAGGGCGCATACGGCCACTACTTTGTGCAGCTTTCCAAACAAGCCATCGACCCGCCCGGCCAGGCGCGCCCGAACGTGTGGCTCTTCGGCCAGCTCGCGCAGCGCATGGGATTCACTGAAGCTTGCTTCCGCGACACGCCGGAAGAAATGATCCGGCAGGCGCTCGCGATTGGCGCCGACGGCCACTCGAAGAACGCGAACATGGAGCACATCACCTTCGAAGATCTGGACCGCGAAGGTCACGTTCCGCTGGCCTTCTATTCCGATCCTGAGAAGCGGCCGTTTCTGCCATACACTTCCGGCGCGCTGCCAACGCCCTCAGGCAAGATTGAATTCTTTTCGGAGACACTGGTTGCCGCAGGCGCTGACGGCCTTCCGAATTTTGTTCCGCCCATCGAGTCGCGTTGGAGTGGCGCAGCGAAAGAGTTTCCGCTGGAGCTATTGAGCCGCAAGAGCGACAACTACATGAACTCGACCTTCGCGAATTTGCCCGGGCACCGCAAGATGGAAGCGCGGACCAGCCAGCGAATCGAAATGCACCCTGCTGACGCGCAGTCGCGCGGCGTGGCCGATGGCGAGCGCGTGCGTGTCTTCAACGACCGCGGGTCGCTCGAGCTGACGGCAATGCTGAACGCGAGTTTGCCCGCAGGCGTGGTTGCCGCGCGGCTGGACTGGGCCAAGCTGCACGCGGACGGGACGAACATCAACGCGCTGACCAGCGAACGGCTTACCGACATTGGCGACGGTGCGACTTTTTACTCGACGCTCGTGGAAGTCGCGAAAGTTTAGCGGCACGGCAGAACCCACCGGATCTTGCCGCCGGAGATGTCAAGCCCCCAGCCGCCCAAACAACCCCGCCGTCTTCGCCTTAAGTCGTTCATCCCTTGTTCCCTAGGTCCCTTGGTCCCTGTCTCACCAAGTTTGCCGATCATTTCCCCCTTTCGGCGCACAATAGTCCCATGATTGACGTGCAGCCCAGAATCGTTCCCTCGAGCCCCTGTTCGCTTGGTCCCGAAGCCTGTCCTGAGCGAGATCGAAGGATCTCCACGTCCCTGCTTCTTCCGCTCCCTGGCTTCGCGCCCATGAATCGCGAATCAAGCTCCACGATCAACTGCTCCCCGATTCACCTCTTCCCCCATTCACTTCTTCACTCATTCTCTCGTTCCCTTGCTCCCTGGTTCCCTGTCTTTCTATTCCCAATTCCCTGGTCCCTGTTTTTACCCCACCCCCCCATACATGTTCTGTGAAACTGTGAAACTGTG
>PLGG01000087.1 GCA_003138515.1 Acidobacteriaceae bacterium
GAGCAAGGGAGCGGGTGAAGAAGTGATGAGGTGAACGAGTGACGAGGTGAGCGAGTGAATGAGTGAAGAATTGAATCCGGGACTTGGGAGCGGGGAGTAGAAAGGCAGGGATCGGAAAAGCAGGGACGTAGGGACATAGGGACGTAAGGACCGAGAAAGCAGGGACAATGCACAGCCAGTAGCCGGTAGCTGCTTCGCCGGTCTGCTCGTCGAGCATCTGTTCGCAAATCATGGAACCATTGTGCGCCAAACGGTGGAAATGATCGGCAAACTTGGGGAATGTTTTTGGGCAATAACATACTTGACTGACTAACAGGGAAAGAGGAGGATGAAATGGCCGTGACAGGGCAGCAAAATCCAGAAGAAGCTAGTTTGGTGGAGCGTCTGGCGGATTCCATTTATCGAAAGCTTCTAACACCTCGTCCAGAGGTGTTGAATCGTATTTATCTAGCAGACTTTCCAGACGGGCAAATTGCTTGTCGGAATCCTCTTGAAGAGCCTTGTTCTCCCGACACCCTTGCAGCAACTTCTCAATGTCAAGCTGGGGCCGCTGCCGCGAGAGAAGAAGGACCAAATATCGAAAGGCATTAAGTTCCTTGTGGCTCTGTTTTAATAGCAAACGCAAAAGATCAATTTTTGACTTCAGGTACGCTTCATTGTCGGATGTCATGATGGCCGAAATTATAGTTCCGTAAAGGCCAGATATGATCTAGATATCGTGCCTGTGACTAAGTTTAAAAACAGTTGGATTCGATTAAATAGGGCGGCAGATCACCTCGTCGCATTCAAGGCTGAACTGGACGCTATTTTTGCAGATAATGCCTTCACTACGGTCACTCGATACGACAAAGACAGCGGGTGGGACATTGCTGCCATTGCGCTTTCCGATTCTACCATCAAGCGTATCGGTGATAACAGATTGTCGCTCGAATTGGGCGAGTACGCTTATCAACTTCGTGCGGCTCTCGATGGATTGATTTGGGATGCAATTACTCTCACTCAGGGAACCGAGCCTCCCCCGATGCAAATAGATTGGAGTTTCCCATTCTTAACGGGAAAGTCGCAAAATTCCAAGACTGCGGTTTCCTCAAGTTCCCATTCCCTAAAAAGCTTAAGGATTGGCTTGAGACTATACAGCCTTACAAAGCTATGAAACCGCTCGACGATCCTGATAGAGGCCTGAGCACCTGCTTGGGAGACATTCATGACTTGGCTCGATTCGACAGGCACAGGAGGTTGCGTGTCATTGCTGTTGTTCCCACTGGATTGAAATTTGGGGTTATCACCGATCCGCCATGTAAAGTCGTTGCCCGAGAAAGAATCGACTCCTGTGACCTTCTGGGCGGTCAGTATGAGTTCCTGAGGTTCCGAATCGAAACCAGGGAGGGGATAAATCCCGAAAAGGCGAGACTCAAGACTGATCTTACCTTCGAGATACTTCTCGAAGACATTGAGCCTTTTGAGGGGGTGAACACGGGAGAACAGTTGCAAATGCTCTTGGGTGTCGTCAAGTACGTCATCACGAAGTTTGAAGAGGCATTTCGTTAATGTCACATCCGCCTTTCCGGCGGATATGCTACACTCCGCCTAGGCGGAGGTTTGTGGCGTCATGAGCGGGAACTCTAGCGCGAAACCGAACGCGAATTTTACAGATTTTGTACGGCGCATTACGAGTGTGCCGCACTCCGAAATCAAAGCGAAACTGGACGCAGAGAAAGCGGCGAAGCAAGTGTCTAAGACCTCTTCCCGCGTTTCTGGCGTCTCATCCAAGAGGGCCACCTAGAATACTTGCGCCCCTCCCACCTTGCCGGTCAGTTCTGCATAGGTCAGTCTCTTCCCTGAAATCTGCGATGCTGCCAGCGTAAACCTATCCCCGTCTGTCAACGGATTGTCTTTCGTTGCACGGTTATTGTAGCGGAACACTTGCTCTGTAACGTAGCGGTCCAAGTGGAACGGTTCTACCGCAACGTAGGTTCCCTTCAATCCCCTCTTGAGCAAAGACCAGAAATTCTCGATTCCCTGAGTGTGAACCTGTCCGCGCACATACTCTTCCAAGTGGTTCACGGTGTCATGGATGAAATCGCGCCGCGCCAGATTGTAGTAGCCTTGCGCCGCATCGGTGTAGACCGTGGACTTCTTCTCTACATTCGCAAGAATCTCGTTTTGCAAAGTCTCGCGGTTCACATCGGGAATCACCCTTGCGCGAACTTGGCGAGTCTCGCGGTCCCGTATTCCCATCACGATTGCTTTGGTCTGGTTGTGGGCCTGAGATGCCATCCCCTTGAACCTCTTGCGAACTACGGCGCGGTGCATATTGCCCACCTTGCCCCCAACGAAGGTTTCATCGGCCTCTACGGGGGCGCTATCAGGTCCGCCGAACTTGACGAAGCTCTTAGTCTCCATCGCAAGCCTGATCCGATGCAGCATGAACCATGCCGTTTTCTGGGTCACTCCAAGCGCACGGTGTAGCTCATAGCTGGAGATGCCATTCTTCGCGTTACAGAGCAGCCAGAGCGCAGGGAGCCACTTGTCTAGGCCGATGGGTGAATCCTCAAAGACGGTACCGACCTTGAGCGAGAACTTCTGTTTCTTGTGATCCCCATAGCAGCGATACACGTTCGCCTTTGCCAGCCAAGTTAGCTTGGTTGCGCCGCAATACGGGCATTTTGGCGTCCCGTCCGGCCAGCGCACGAAAACCATGAATTTACGGCAATTCTCAGAGTCCGTAAAGTGTTGAATCGCTTGCTGTAAGGTCTTGATTGAGGCATCCATGAAGAGATATTAGAACAAACGGCGTAGTCTGTCAAGTATATTATTACCTGTTTTTGCGGCGTGTTTTCAGCGGTTTGCGGGGAAAGTTGACTGGGAGGGGCTTGCGGGGTTGGCCGGGGCCTTTTCCGGCGACATCGGCGTTTATCAGCCTGCGCAACCTACACATCTTTTTACCCGGCTACAACTAGCTCTTGGTCGCGCTCGCGGCCTTCAGCGGTGTGCGCTACAGACATGGCAAACGGCACGGTAGAGCGCGTGTACTGCCTCGGAGAGTGGCCTATCACGCGACGGAAGGCCTTACCGAAGGCGCTTTCGGACTTGTAGCCCAACGACTGCGCGATGGCCGAGAGGCCATCGCCTGAGTTCTTCAGGCGGTCGGCAGCCAGAAGCATGCGCCAGCGGGTGAGGTACTCCATAGGCGTGGCGCCAACAGTTTCGCGGAAGCGAAGAGCGAAAACGGAGCGCGACATGCCGACACGTCCGGCCAGCGACTGCAGCGTCCAGCGATATCCCGGGTCGCTGTGCATACTTGTGATGGCGAGACTCATATGCTTATCCGACAGCGCAGAAAGCCAGCCGCGACCAGCGGCAGTGGCGTCAGCCAAGTGCAAACGAAGCGCTTGAATGAGCATCATGTAGGCGAGCTGCTGCGCAATCAGCGAGCCACCTGGTTGTGGATCGCGAAGCTCCTCGCGCAGGCGCTCGAGCGACCAGCGCATAGCGGCCCTGTCTGACTCGCGCCGGATATGGACGATCGGCGGAAGCGAGTTCAGCAGCAACTCGGCATGGCCACCCGAGAACCCAAAAAAACCGCCGGCCATGTGCCGAACACCTTCGGGAATCTCCGGTAACCCGGCGGTCTTGCTGAGGCGATCCCACGCGAGCGTGTAATGGACCGGTTCGAGCGAAAGATCGGTGGCGAGCCGAAACGGCAGCCCGCGCGGCAAGACAAAACAGTCCCCAGCTTCCAGCCGGACGGGCTCGGGCACGCCTTCGACGACCAGCCAGCACTGTCCGGCGAGCATGGCATAGCACTTGATGCCCTGGTGCCTGGGGAAGTAGATGGCCATATCGTCGGGCACCATAAAGCCGCCGGAGGACAAGCTCTGGGGCTTGAGCAGAGCAAGAACCTCAGAAAGCGGATCCATACGCCGACTCGATCCGACTACGAGAGGCACGAACGGCGTTTCAAGGCTCCGAGTGCCGGATTTTTGTTTTTGCAGGACGAATGAACCAATCATACGGACTCTTAGTATAGATCGTCCGGGGGCTGAATCCCATCTAGTAGTCGACGGTGCAAATTGGCCGCATATCTTCAAAACCACAAGGGGGTGTCATCATGCGTATCTTCGTGACCGGATCAACAGGATTCATCGGTTCGGCGCTCGTTCCGGACTTAATCAAGGCAGGGCATCAGGTGCTCGGGATGACGCGTTCAGAGGCAGGCGCCGAGAAGCTACGAGCAGCGGGAGCCGAGGTGCTTCATGGCAACCTCGAAGACCTCGACAGCCTGCGCAAGGGAGCAGCCGATTCGGAAGGCGTGATTCATCTGGCCTTCAGCCATGACTTCTCGCAGTTTGAGAAGAACGCCGCAGATGAACGCAGGGCAATCACTGCGCTGGGAGAGGTGCTTGAGGGTTCCGACCGGCCGATGGTGGTCACCTCAGGTACGGCAATGGCAGCCAATGTCGACGGCAAGCCATCAACTGAGGACGGCCCGACCGCGTCCTGGAATCCTCGCGCAGGTTTGGAGACGGTGGTGAAGGAGTTTACAGAACGCGGAGTGAAAACTTCCATCGTTCGTTTGGCGCAGATTCACGACACGCACAAGCAGGGGCTGGTGCCTTACATCACAGCAGTAGCGCGCGAGAAGCGTGTCTCGGCCTACATTGGCGATGGCGCCAATCGCTGGCCCGCGGCGCACGTATCCGACGCTGCGCGGCTGTACCGTCTGGCGCTTGAAAAGGCGGAGCCGGGCGCCATCTATCACGCGGTTGGCGAAGAAGGCGTTTCAATGAAGGCCATCGCCGAAGCTCTCGGCCGCGGGTTGAAGGTGGCGGTGGTCAGCATTACGCCCGAGGAGACCGCAGGACACTTCGGATGGCTCGCTGCCTTTGCGCCGCACGACATGCCGTCGTCCAGCGCCATCACGCAAAAGAAGCTGAACTGGAAGCCAATCGGCCCGGGCCTGATCGCCGACCTGGACGGCATGGACTATACCCAGGGCTGAGAGTGATCGCCGAGGGAATCGAGACACCGGAGCAATTGAAACTGGCGAAAGACATAGGCGGAGATGAAGCGCAAGGTTACCTGCTGGGGCGGCCCACCCCGGATCCCGTCGCACTGCTCAGGGGACCATCGCCAATCCCAGCCCGGCCGGCAAGCAGCCTTGCTTTGTGCCTGAAGGAACCTCGGAGCAAGTGACTCTTCGCTAAGATGGCGTGTATCGGGAGCGGCGCCGCGCGGACGGTGACAAGGAGGAAGATTGTCATAGACAGCTTGAAGAGTATAACAAACTATGTTATATTCAATCCGATAGGAAATTGGCATGACGGGGAGCGATCTAAAAACCGGACGGCTGAGCGCGCTTTGGACGCAACAGAAAGCCGCGTCCAGATTCGGCCTGACGCAGGCGTATCTCTCCATGGTTGAACAGGGCCGTCGTCCGGTAACCCCAAGGCTGGCCGCGCGGGCGATGAAGGTGTTCGATCTTCCCCCGACAGCACTGCCGCTTGAGTCTGACAATTCTTTGCAATGGAACGAGCGCGAACTGAAGTCAGATCTGGGCGCCCTCGGATATCCCGGCTTTGCCTATCTCGCCAAGAAGCCAACTCGCAATCCGGCGCAACTCCTCTTTCATGCGCTCGACCAGCCTGACCTGGAACCCCGCGTTGTAGAAGCACTGCCGTGGCTGGCTTCGGCCTACCCAAACATGGATTGGGAGTGGCTGACGCGCCAAGCCAAGCTCAACGACCGGCAGAACCGGCTTGGATTTGTTGTGGCGCTGGCCGGAGAACTGGCAAACAAGGCGGGCGACCGACAGCGTTCCCAATCGTTGGCCAAACATCGAGGCTCGCTGGACCGCTCGCGCCTGGTGCAGGAGGACACGCTGTGCCATGACTCGATGACCCAGGCCGAGCGTAAGTGGCTCCAGAAGAATCGCCCTCCCGAAGCCCGTCACTGGAATCTGCTCACGGACCTGGAAGTGAAACACTTGACCCATGCCACCTCGTGACGTGATTCCCGAGCCATGGTTCTCCTTTCTAACTGAACTGGACAACATTGCGATCTCGACCGCGAGGCTGGATTGCATCGGTGGTTTTGTTGTCACGATGCTCTATGGTCTGGACCGTCCCACAGGCGATATCGATGTACTGGAAATTGCGCCGCGTTCGGCGGCCGATGCGTTTGCCGAAGTGGCCCTTCTTGGCGGAGCGTTGTATCGGAAATAAGGGATTTATCTGGACCGCGTGACGGTTACGCAGCCGCCGTATGAATACGAAAGCCGCCTCCAGGAAATGTTTCCGGGGACCTTTCAGCATCTTCGTCTCATGGCGTTGGACCCGTACGACCTGGCTCTTACGAAACTCGAACGAAATATCGAGCGCGACCGCAACGACGTTCGCTACCTAGCGAAAACCATTCCGTTTGACCTGAAACTCCTGCGCGGGCGTTATACGACAGAACTCCGTCCGTACCTGGGTAACCCGCAACGCGAAGACCTGACCCTACAACTCTGGATCGATGCGATCGAAGAAGATAGGGCATCCTCGCTGTTGTAGAGTTCTTTCGAGAGTTAGAGCAAGGGCGGGCAGAGCGAAGGGGCAACAGCAGGTCTCCATTCGGCTGTTTTCAGGATTGGAGCCGTGAGGATGAGGCGGGAGGCTGATCCCCGCGAGCGCTTGCCGCGGCACATGTGCCGATCAGGCGAAATGCTCAGCCTTGCAGGCTGCGGACCTTCCTTCGAATCAGCAAATCAGCGAACCAGCGGCTCGGGCTGCTCGAAATGGATTCTGGCCGAGTGTTCGAGGACCTGCTGGATGTGCACGTCCACTTGCCTGAGCACGGCAGGCGAGACGGCGCAACCGTCGGTCTCGTAGCAGAGAAGCGGCATGCTGTGTTGAATGCTGACAGGCTTGAGAATCGCCTCGGAGATTCTGAAGGGAAGGCAGTTGAACGGCCCGATCAAAATGATGCCGTCGTAACCCTCGAACTCCGCGTTCAAGCTCCTGCCGACTGTGGGCGTGACCTCGCCGAAGATTCGCGGCGAGATGTGTTCGGAGCTCTTATCAATTAAGGCTTCAACGTCGTTGGACCTGGAAATGAGAAGTTGGGTCTTCGAGAATATCTCGCGGTAGCGTTGCTCGGCTTTTCTTCCGGACTGATAGCCCCACCAGCGCTGCAGATACTCCTGTCCATCGGGTTCCAGCATCCTTGTGCAGGCTTTGGCCAGTGCGAAACCTCCCGGCTTGAGTCCCCAGTTATTGGCCATTTCCCTCATGCCGTCATAAGTGACATAGAGGAATAACTCGGTGAGATCGACGGGCTTGAGGATGATTCCGCGCGCGGCATAAAGGTCGCGAACCCCATCCATGAAGAACGGACTGAAGCGTGCGAAGAAGTCGCCTGTGACGACCACCTTGGGACAGGCCGCGGGATCCCGCGTCAGCGGCAGCTCGGTCAACCGCTCAACAAATGCGGGCAGTTGGGACGAAAACTCATCGAGCGTTCTTGCCTTCAGCCGGAATCGATTCCACTCGCGCTGAAGCTGCTCGGTGCATCCGGGAGCGCCCGCTACGCGCAGAACATTGTCGATCTCGACGAGAATGTCGGCGAGCAAAATAGCGGGGGACACATGGTCCATGAGAATGCCGGGGCCGAAGCCGAGATAGCCGTCTTCCGATCCGGGGCTCACCATGAAGACGTCGGCCAACCGATGCTCGACGATGAACCTTTCGAAATATTCCATGTAAGCTTCAGACGCGCAGGGAGCGCCACCGCGCATCATGAAGAAGCCGGCGATCTCGCCGGGCTTGCGATCGCGATGGATTTTGAGCAGTTGTCCGACGGCCAGAGGCAGCGGAAGACACTCGCGGCCGGAGGTGAATTGCAGGCCCAGGTCGAGCTGGCCGCGATCGATGGGGACCTCCTGGCCGGCGTGCAAACCAAGCCAACCGAGGGCCATGGCCGCGGACTGCTCGTGGTACTGCGAGAAGTTAAGCATATGCAATTTGACGCGCGGGTCAGTGAGCGGCACGCGCTCGCCGCTGGAAGCGAGAACGACCCCGCCCGTGAGCAGCGTGCAAGGAGTAAACGCCCGGGCAGGCGCGCGTTGAGACGCGCGGTAATTCTGCACCACGTCGAGAAAAGCTTCGAGGCGCGTTTGCACGCCTGCGTCGGCAGTGTGAGCATCGATTTCCAAAATCAGATAGGGCTTCGATCCCAATTGCGACGCGAGCACCGAGTGCGTGAATGCATCGATGGTGCAACTGAAGTTGCTGACAACCAGAAGAAAGAGGTTGGGATGCTGTTTCGCGAGCGATGCCGCGTTCAATATCTGATTTGCGAAGTGCCAGGCCGTTGGCCCTGCCCCGACCGGCTCAAGGCAGTCGGCGGGAATCACGGGAACTCCCATGCTGGAAAGCTTCTTGCCCACCGATTGCGAGGCCTCCGGCGTGTAGGCGTTATAACTGTGGCCGGCCAATAAGATCGCCGGGCTACCGGTTGCCAATGCCTGGTCGAGAGCCTCGCGGCCCATTCGCATCAGAGCGCGCTCGGCATCCGTCTGATCGCGCACTGCGGCGGCCCAGGCATCGAAGGCCCGCTCCCGTGAGATTCCCATCTCGCGCACGGCCATCTCCGTCATCGCCGTGTTGTTCGCGTATCCCAGGGAGAAGTCCAGAATGGGCGCCAGAAATTGCGTATCGGGAAATGCCTTGGCCAGGAAATAGGGGCCGGCTTGCGTGATCGGGCAGAGGTACGAATCCTTGGGAGAGCCGTTTTGAGTCATGCGCGCTAATTGCGGAAGGAAGACCACGCGCACGTCCTTCCGCGCCAGATCGAAAACCGCGCCGTGCGCAATCTCCGCCGGCAGGCAGAAGCCGGAATTCGACTTTAGATCGCCCCGCAGGTCCAATCCCGACAACACGACTTCCATCCCCAGGGCGGAGAAGAATGAAGAATAGAGCGGGAACAAGGAATGCGTGGTCAGCGCGCGAGGAATGCCAATGCGTGTCTCCGTGATGCGCGGCTTTGCGCTCGGCTGGCCGAACGACTCCTCAAGAAACGACCGCGCGGCTTCAAATGCGGGGCCGACATCCCAGTAATCGCGCGCTTTCGGTTCCAGAACCGGTTCCGCGCCGGAATGTTTTTGAACACCGTAGACGATTGCGGCGCGCTGCTCCACCAGGTCCGGGGCAGGCGCAATGCGGGTCTTTCTCTTCCACACGTTTTCGTAGAGGCTGCAGCGGCCGCCAAAGGGAAATTTTCGCCCAGCCACTTCGAAGCGCTCGATGCCGCAATACATCTTGCACGCCCGGCAAGTGAATCGGCCCATCAGTTTCATCTCTGCCGCGGCAAGAGACTCGAGATCGATGGCCGTGCCTGCCTCGCATCCCGCGCGGTCAAGCGCCAGCAGCGCCACGCCCAGGGCGCCGAGCAACTCCGGATTGGCGGGGATCACGATCGGCCGACCCACGCGCTGGGCGAATGCATATCCAACCGCGCGGTTCAGCGCCACTCCGCCTTGCAGCAGCACCTTCTCGCCGACCGGCCGCTGCCCTTTCACTTTGGTCAGGTAGTTGTCGGCGATGGCATAAACCAGCCCGGCTAGAATGTTGTCGCGCTTCTGGCCCTGTTGCTGCGCGATGCGGATGTCGGAGTTGATGAACGCAGCGCAGGTGGCCTTGAATTTCACCGGCGAGGGCGCGGCAATCGCGATGTCCGCAATTTCGGTGACGCCGGCCCCCAGGTCGCTCTGCGCGCTTTCCTCGAGGAACGACCCCGTGCCCGCGGAGCAGGCGTTGTTCATGGCATAGCCAATGGGCACGCCGTTGCGCAGGTAGATGTACTTGGCGTCCTGGCCGCCGATCTCAAAGATGGTGTCCACGTCCGCGGCAAAGTGTGTAGCTCCGGCGGCGTGGGCGGAAATCTCGTTGTACACTCGCTCGGATCCCAGGAACGCGCCAACCAGTTCCCGCGCCGAGCCCGTTGCGCCCACCAGGCCCACTGGGCGATTGCCAACCAAGGCAACGAGGGCCAGGATGCACTCACGAACCGCGGCCACGGGATCGTCGTGCGTGCGCGCGTAATGCGAAGCCACGATGGCTCGCGTCGCGGGATCGAGCAGCACCGCCTTGGTCGTCGTCGAGCCCGCATCCACACCCAGCACCATGGGACCGTTGGGCGGCAACTGCAGCGGTGGCGCGGCCATCACGTGCACCTGGTCCTCAAATCGATCGAGCGGCGGAAGCGTATCGAAGACCGGCGGATGTGAGAGGTGCGGGGATTTGTACTGGGGATTCTCGCGAGTGAGCAATGCGCTGCCCCACGCTTCGAACCACTCGCTCTCCGACAGCACCACAAGCTCGGTGGCTGGAAGTTTCTCGCCGAGCGCTTCAAGGAAGGCCGCGTTGCGCGTCACGCCTCCGATCAGCAGCACGCGCCCGAGCGTGGTTTGTCCTTTCTCGAGGAGCGCGACAACCTTGCCGGCCATGCTTTCGTGCAGCGTCTTCAGAATGTCGGCGGGCGTGGCCTCGTGGCGATTCAGCTTATGCGTTACGTCGGACTTGCAATGCACGGTGCAGCGCGAGGCCAGCGGCACGACGCTTCCGGAAGACGAGAGGCCGATCGCGGTATCGATGTCCAGTCCCATCCTGCCGATCAATTGCACGAAGAATTCGCCGCTGCCCGCCGCGCATTTGTTGTGCGACAAGACATTGGTGACTCTTCCGCCGGCGAGCGTATAGACCAGAAAAGATTCGCCGCCCAGCGATGCCACGGCGTCAAACTCGCCCTCGCCGCACTTGCGCGCCTCGCCCAGAGCGCGTTGGATTGCGGCAAACTCGGAGATGTGGCCGAGATGACCGGATACGCCGAAATATTCGGCGTCCTCAAACTCCGGCGCAGCCAGCAACTGTTCGAGCACGTCCAGCGGACGTCCCTGATGGGCGATTACCTTTGCATTTTTGTCGTCTGCATTTTTTGGGTCAGAATTTTTGTCGTTGAGCCGGACCGTAACCACCTTGACCGTCAGTGCGCCGATGTTGATGCCTACATAAGACATGGCGGCTCAGTCCTGCGGAACCCGGTGAGAAGGCGTCGTTTGCAGGCGAAAACCTGCGATCCGACCCACTCAATTGTGTGTTCAATTGTCTGTGAGACCAACAGTACGCCCAAACGGAGAGGAAAGATAGGTCATCTGGGGTTTCGAAAAGCAATCGTATTTATGGAGATTCAGTGAGCGGGAATCAGGAGAGCCGCTCTGGCAGGTCGCTGCTGCCTTCGGCGACCGGCGCAATTTCGATGTTCTCGACGCCGTTCTGTGCGAACTCGGCGCTTTCGGCAACGATGCGATCGGGCGAGGCTGCCAGATCGGACAGGGCCGCAGGGGCGCGTTCCGCGATCAGGCTTTCGAGAAGATCGTTCGACGTGGGACCGGAATCGTGTTGCTCGATGCTCATTCAGCGCCCTTCAGGGTAATCCAGTAAAACCGGCGCCAGCAAAACTTGCAGCGAACCGGGCGGAGAAAGAATAGGGCAAGCAGGCCATCGTAAGGGCGCAACTCGCCTGGCTTGAATTGAACGGATTTGCAGCGAGGGCACCTGCGCCGAAAGAAAAGCACTTTGGGCAGCCAATCCGGCCAGGTCAGCGTTGCGACACTCATGGAAAACTTCCCTTCATGTGACCTTGGTTCAGAACTACATTCCGCGCGATCTTCGTCGCGATCGGACTTTCAGCGTGAGGATGGCATCGATCACTGCTCGCTTCCGTCTCCCGCGCCGGAATTTGCATCCAGCCATGTGAGAAGACAACGAATGCTCGTTGTGGCTAAAGCGATGCTCGAATCGGCGGCTCCGTAATAGAGGTTGATGGTGTCGCCATCCGTGCCGATGGTCTGGCCACAGGGAAACACTACGTCGTGCACGTCTCCGACGCGCTCGTAGGGGGCTTCGGCGCCGAAGATCCATTTGTCCCCGCGCTGCAGGCAGATCTCCGGCTGGTCGATGTCAAAGAGCGCGAGGCCCAGACGATAGATGCTTCCCGAGGCGGTCACCCGCACGCCGTGGTAAATCACCAGCCAGCCTTTCGGCGTTTCGATGGGCGGAGAGCACAGGCCAATCTTGTTCGCATCCCACCATCCGCCGCGCCGCGCAACCAGAATGACTTTGTGGCTGCCCCAATGGCGCAGATCGGGAGAGTAGGAGATCCACATATGCGCGCCGGTCGTCGTCATCGGCCGGTGGATCAAGGCCCAGTAGCCGTTGAATCTTCGCGGCAGCAGAGCGGCGTCCTTATCCTCAGGCGACATGATTACGCCGAATCGCTCAAAGCTGCGGAAGTCTTTGGTGAGCGCGAGGGAAACTCCCGGGCCGCCGCGGGCAAATGACGTGTACGCCACCGCAAATTGCTCGAGCTCGGGGACGTAGGTGATGCGCGGATCTTCGATGCCCCAGATTTCTTCAGGGTAGTCGCGTGGATTCGCCATCAGCGTCGGTTGGGCATCGATGCGCCATCCATTGATTCCATTCTGAGAACGTGCCGCGCACAAGTGCGACAGGCCGCTGCGGTCTTCCACGCGGCAAAGCAAGAGCGTGTCTCCGTCGGGCAATCGCACTGCTCCCGCGTTGAAGACGCTGTTCACGGCATAGGGCCAATCGTGCCCGCTCAGAATCGGATTGTCGGAGTAGCGCGTGAGCAATGGAAGGTCTGTACATGCTCCCGGTTGCGGCTCTTCCACAGCAGGGGCCTCCGGCAAGTCCGGCGGATGAATAAGTGGAGTCAAAGGGAAATGCTCATTTCCTGGTACGTGGTTTCAGCGTGGGACACCTTCGCTCGCTGCATTTCCAGGAGCGCCATCAGGAAGGAGAGCGTTGATTCCGCTCCCTGATTTTCATTCACGCGGTCGGGATGAAGTCCATCTTTGCATCCGCCCGTGGTTGCGTCGTAGAGGGGCGCCTGCAGGTCGTTCTTGCCCAGGAACCAATTGAAGACGCAATGGGCTTCCTCGGACCAGCGCTCTTCGCGCGTGAGCCGGTATGCCTCAAGACAAGCAGAGATGGTGGCGCAGGCTTCGACGGGCTGCTGATCGAATCGCGGCTTCTCGCCGCCCTCGGTGAAGCATGTGCTGGAGCCAATGGGCACAAAGATCTCCGGGTCACCGCAATGCTGCGCGGCGACGAGCCATTCCAGGGACTCGATTCCCGCGGCGAGCATTTTCTTGTTCTTGCTGCGCCCGCCGGCCAGGATGAGCGCCTGCGGCAGCCGCGCATTGGAGTACGCAAGACTCTTCTCAAACCAATGCCATTGATCGGAACGGCTGCGCTCGTAAATATCGAGCAGGCGATTGGCGAGCGCGTTGCGAATGTTTTGCATGGCCCGGTCGTCGGGAAACCAGTCGAGATAGGCCTGCAAACCGAGAACGCTGAAGGCCCACGCGCGGGGGCTCGAGAACTTCAAAACGGCGGGCACGGCAGCTTCAAAAAGCCTTCCTGCCGCTCCGCGCATTCCCGCATTCTGCGATTGGCCGAGCACCGAACCCAAAGCCCACAATGCGCGTCCATGGCTGTCTTCCGAGCCAACGTCCTCAAGCCATTTGCGGTTGTAGCCGAGAAAATTCCTGAAACGCCCGGTATCGGAATGAAATGCAAGCCAGAGAAAAGCCAAGTAGCGGCGAGAGAGGTTGAGATGGTCCTCACCGTGCGGGAACCCGACGCTCTCATTCAGAAGAGTGGACACGATCAGCGCCCGTGCGTTGTCGTCGGTGGTATAGCCTTCGCGCGTGTTGGGCACGGAGAAGATGGAGTGCTGCAACATGCCCGTGTCGTCGGTCATGGTGAACAGATGATTGGTGTTCAGGGCCGGCAGGTGTTCCGTCTGGTCGATCAGGGCCGCCGCGATTTCGTCCGGTTGGGCGGCGCGCGGCTTCAACGAGCGCTCGAAGCGCGCCCGCTGGAAAGTCGCCATGTAGGCGCGCGCGGTCGTCGGCCAGGTGGTTCCACGCGAATGCAGATAGGCTCGCTTGCGCATCGCGTGGCGCTCCGCGTCGTTCTCGAGCAATGCGATAACCGATTCCGCGATGGCGTCCGGATTGTCGAACGGGACAATCACGCCTCTTTTGTCGGCGAGCAGTTCCTTGGCGTGCAGGTACGGCGTGGAAATGATCGCCTTGCCGGCTCCAAGCGCAATGGCCAGCGTGCCGGAGACAATCTGCGCCTCCTGCCGGTAGGGCGTGATGTA
Source organism: Acidobacteriaceae bacterium (assembly GCA_003138515.1). Lineage (GTDB taxonomy): Bacteria > Acidobacteriota > Terriglobia > Terriglobales > Acidobacteriaceae > Telmatobacter. Next base: position 14,230 of record PLGG01000087.1, read on the forward strand.
GATATCCGCGGCTCCGACGTGCTCAATCAGTTCTTCGGTGCTTACGAAGCGATTATTCAGAATCAAATGGGAAGAAACACCAAGCTCGGCGGCCAGAGCCTGCAACTCTTCGCGATAGCGCTCGCCATCGCGCTTCCGGATATGAGGATGCGTCACTCCGGAGACGATATACACCACGTTCGGTTGCCGCGCCAGAATCGCCGGCAGCGCGCGAATCACGTTTTCAATTCCCTTGTTTGGGGAGAGCAAGCCGAAGGTAAGCAGGACCGACTTGCCTTCCGTGCCGAATTTGTCCTTGAAATAGTTGGGGTCCATGAAGGGCATGTCGGGCACGCCGTGCGGGATGACATCGATCTTTCCGCCGGGGACCCCATACACTTCGCGCAACAGTTGGGCCGCAAGCTCGCTCATCACAATCAGGCGATCGGAGAGCTGCGCGATCTCTTCGAGCACGATGCGTTGATTCGGGTCCGGCTCGCGCAGGACCGTGTGCAGGGTAGTGACCAGCGGCATCTTCAACCGGCGCAGCAAGGCCAGAATGTAGCGGCCGGCGGCGCCGCCGTAGATTCCGTATTCATGTTGCAGGCAGACCAGATCGTTGCTGTTGAAGTTGAGGAAATCGGCGGCCCGCTCATAGGAGGCAATGTCCTCCTGCGTCAGCTCCAGGCGCACCTGTTCCGGATAGTCGTAGCTCGAATCGGGATCGTTGACGGGAATGGCAAACAGGCGCTCTTTGCCGTATTCTCCTGCGAGCGCGGTGCACAGGTCGGTGGTGAAAGTGGCGATGCCGCACTCGCGCGGCAGATAGTTCCCCACAAATGCGATGCGCGTGGGCAATGGCAGGTGGCTGGCTTTCGACGCGACTGGCAAAGAAGAAGCGACTGGCAAAGAAGGCGCGACTGGCAAAGAAGGCGCGACTGGCAAAGAAGGCGCGACTGGCAAAGAATGTGATGCGCCGTTTCTTTCTGCTTTGGTTTCAGAATCTATGATCTCGGAGAAAGTCATCCTAACCTCTTTTCTGTCGTGATTCGATCCTCGCTTGAAATCCGCTGCACGACTTCAACGCGGATAACAACCAGATGGTTCAGTGCTTCTACCTCGTACTCCGGTCCGCTCGCCTTATCGAACGGGCACCGCGAGTTGATGCCAGTCTCCTGCGATTTCCAGCCACGTATATTGCTGGATCTGGCGCGGTTGCACGGTAACGCTGGCGACGTAAAAGCCCAGAAATTTCGTGGCCTGAACGTCAGTCAGCTCGGCGGCATTGAATCGCCTCTCCACTCCGTTCAGGGCTCGGGCCAATGCGCGCTTCGCGGCGCCTTTCTCCGTCAGCCCCAGGCCTTTTCGCTTGCACGGGCCGTCGACCTGCATGAAGTGCCAGCCCTTCTGGCGAATCATCGTGTCGAAAACCGCTGCCGCGATCTCTTCTACGCGCATCCAGTTTTCGCCAACCGGCTCGGTGAGTGGATCCAGAGGTTCCGGAAGAACGCAATCCTTGCGAAGGAAAATAGAATGCGGCTTCACGCTCGCGCGCTTTTCGCTACTTTGGGCGTCTCTGACTCTTGCCGGAAAGAACCGGGCAAATGACCGCCGGGCGCGGCCGCTGCGTCAGGAGCCGAGTGTTCCGCAACAAAATCCTCGGTAAAACTCGATGCCGTTGCGTTGATTGCGTCCAGCTCGGCCGCGGAAAAACCGGTTGCATCGGGCTGGCTTTCGGGCTGGCTCAGGTGTATTCCCGTGCGGAAGCGCGGAGACAGGTGGTTCTTCACATCACTTTGCCTGATGAGGCTCATGGCGGCTCCGATCGTTCTGTTGCGTGCCTGAAAGATGCTCGTCTGGAGCGAAGCCTGGAATGCCAGAGGCGAGAAGGGGAAAACAGCCTGCTAATCCAAGGATACGCTTAGAAGAGTACGCGTGCCGTGAGTTGCTTTTCGTTGTGGTCAAAAGTGCACACATGAAAGCAGCGCAAGGAGTTGGAGCGCGCGGGTGGCTCTGCGCCGCTATGTGCATTGCGGCCGAATCAGCGCCTCGTTTTCTCCCAAGTTCCCTGTGCAACATCGCGTCTCCAGTCTGTAACCGCGGGCTCTCAATGGTGCTGTGGGATCGCCCCAGTTGAATCTGCGACGACGCTTTTATTCCCCACTTGACTCGGTGGTCCGATACGCCTCGCGGCCGGCCGCGACTGCCGCGACAACCCGCTTCGATTGGTCACCCGCGAAGCTCCGGCCACGCTCCACATACTCACCGACCTGCTCTTTGCCCTTGTCCACCAGCGTGCCCACATGCTCGGCAGCCCGCTTTGTACGAGTGCTCAAGTACTCCGTTCCCTCTCGAGCACCACGAGCAATGTCCTCTCTGGTTTCGCGACCACTCTTTGGGGCATAAAGAACCCCCAGCAGTGCACCGATGCCGAGTCCAGCCAGCAACCACGCCAAACCCTGTCCCTTAGTATCCTCATCCATGATGAAGCATCTCCTTTCGCTTATTTTCCGGAAAGCCCAAACGTGCCAGATTCCCAGATTCATTGAAACGCCGATCGAGGCGGAACCCCTGGATGGCTTTCGATACCGGTGGCTCACTTGAAGCCTGAATCACCAAATGCCGAGGTTCCCGCACCGAGGGTCTTCCATCTCAATCCCCACATGCTTGCACCGAGGATCGTCCATCTCGATTGCCACGCGCTTAAGCAGTACGCCTTGGAGCAGGCCCTTGCACCGAGGGTCTTCCATCTCAATCACCACGCCCCTGAGCATTCCGTTGCACCGAGGGTCTTCCATCGCAATCGCCGCGATCCTGCACCGGGGATCTTCCATCTCAATCACCTCGCCATCATGCAGACTCTTGCGTCCGATAGCCTTGCCAGCGGGCTGGAGTTAGTTTCGCGCTATCCGGGGCACGCGGACTGTCCAATATTGACCGATCAGGCAAACTTTCTGCGCTGGGGAAGACAGGCGGCTTCTCGGAGTTGTGCTCGGGCAATTGATCGAGCAGGACTACATTGAGCAACGACTTGTGTACCTGGATGCGGCCGTTGTAGCTGATAAAACCGAGCTTGCGAAAGCGGTTCATAAAGAAGCTGACACGGGATCGCGTGGTGCCGATCATCTCCGCGAGGGCCTCCTGCGTAACGGGGGGAATGAAGGTTTCCGGTTCCCCCGGCTTGGCAAACTCCGCCATCAACAGGAGAATCCGCGCCAGGCGCTTTTCGCTGGAGTTGAAGAGCTGATCGANNTGATCGACAAGATCGGCCTGGGTGCGCATGCTGCGGGTCAGCAGGAATTTGAGGAATATCTCAGCGAATGCAGGTTCGTCATGCATCACGCGGATCATCTCATCCCGTCCAATCTTGAGCGCTATGCAAGCGGTAATGGCGGTGGCCGAGGATAATCGCAGGCCAGGTACCGCCGCGAGCGACTCCTCTCCGACAAAATCCCTCGCGGAGAGAATCGTGATGATAGCCTCTTTGCCGTTGTGCGCAACGACGCTAAGTCTTGCCCGGCCGCTCTGAAGATAGAAAACGGAGTCTGCCGGATTTCCCTGGGCAAAAAAAGTCTGGTCCGGCTTCACGTCGACGATTTTTCGGCCAAGGCCGGCGTGCGCAAGAAATTCGGCAGGGTCGAATGGGTAGTTGTCTTGATTGGTGATCGGCATGGAGCCTCCTTTTGGGGCGGCCCGGAAACGCGCAGCGAACTGCGACAGGCGGATCAAAGGCCAAGGAGGAAGTGCTTCAGAATGGAAAAGCGGTACATGCCGCACAGCGTGGCCGGCAACACAGGACCGAGTCGCTGACATGGGTAGAGGCCGCAGCTTTCGGGGCGGATCTCCCGCACTCCAAGCCTGCTACACCAACGCCTTCACCAGTTTCACCGTCGATCACAGGCATAGTATGTTCTCTTTTGCTCACTTTTGAAAGATTTCGCGGAACCCGGTTTGGTGGGCAAGTGGGGGGCAGGAAGGCGGGAAGCGAAAAAAGCGCTGCTAGCCCAGGAATAAGCCCATCTGGACCTGCGCGCCTGCGACGTTCATTTCATCATGGCCTCAACTGGCGCCTTTGGGATCGTAGATTCGGGGTGGTCTAAGGGCCATCTGGCGCTAGACCAGCGTCGATGCGCGGTATGCATAACCAGCGCCGCCTCCGCAGCAAATGCGGAGAGCGCTACGATGGCCAATGAAAACCCGATCAGCAACAAAACAAAGCCACCGTCCGCGAAATCGCCAAGGAATAGCCGAAGATCGCGCCAACTCATCAGGGCCAGCGCATTGCTCATCGCGATATGCATGGCTTTCCTCCGCGCACGCGTCTCATTGCTACCATCGCGCGCCTGAAAATCGATTCCGCCCCGCCGCCCATCGCAGGGCAGCAAGCCAAACTTCGAGAGGATCGGTCTAATCGGTCTAGCGGAACGCGCCCAACAGGTAGCACACCAGCAAGATCACAAGAATTGTGCCAAGCCCTATGCCTGCGCCTCCGCCGGCGCCCCATCTGCTGTAGCCGAAGTACCCTCCGCCGCCGCCGAAAACAAGCAACAGAACAATAATGAGAATGATCAGCATTTTGCATCTCCCTTTGCTCCGGGTATCTCCCCGGGTTGTGACATTCGTTCGGTTACGCCAAGCGCCGCTCGCTCGACGATTCGCCGTAGGCGTGCGGACTAAGTCTGGATGGTTTTGGGCGCGGTCTGCGCGATCTCTTCCGTGTGCTTCAAGGCTTCGACGGAGTACCCCAAGGCCTTCCGGGCAAGCTCCTGGGCGGACTGGTGATCGCCGGTGCTATGTACATGGGCAGCGGCTTCATGTGCGTAAGCCGCCTGGGTGTGGAGTTCTGTTAGATGCGAGTCCGAATTCAGCGTCATCGTCTTCTCCTGTTTTCGGCGGGGGCCCGCAAGCCTTACACTCGTAGTTTTCTACGTAGCGCCAGAAAAGACTGTTCAATTTGATACATATGCGGCGGCGGTGGACGGCGCAAATTCTTAGTTGCAGAACGAGGCGGCAGTTTGTACAACAAGCGGCGGAGCATACCGGCTTCGCCACTTTCGTCTTCGGCACCGCTCGCGGATGAAGTATTGTTTTTGGGTAAGAGGTTACGATGCGCGCTGCGGAACTGATTGCTCCCCTGACATTCCGGTTGACCGACATGGACATCGACGATCCTGGACCGGGTGAAGTGCAGGTTCGGATTGAGGCCGTGGGCGTGTGCGGGTCGGACATTCATGCCTACACAGAGGGCGCTGTCGGCGGCACTCCCAACGCGTACCCAATGCTGCTCGGGCATGAGCCGGCGGGAAGGATCGTGAAGACGGGCGCCGGCGTGACGGGCCTCGCCGCGGGCGACCGTGGGGCGCTGGAGCCCGCGCTCTATTGCTACCACTGCGAGTTCTGTTTGAGCGGGCGCCACAACGTGTGCGCGAACATTCGCTTCCTCAGCAACCCCAACCATCCGGGATTTTTCCGCGAGCTGGTGAACCTGCCGGTGGCCAACTTTCAACCCATCCCCGGCGCGATGTCGTACGGCGAAGCGGCTCTGGCCGAGCCTCTGGGGGTTGCGATCCATTCGCTGCACCTGGCGTCGATCGGCCCGGACGAAACGGTTGCGGTGATCGGCGCGGGACCGATTGGGCTGTTGACGATTGCCGCGCTGCGAGCCACAGAGGCAGGACACATCTGGGCCGTGGAGCCACTGGCGCATCGCCGCGAGCTGGCTCGCGGAATTGGCGCCGACGTCGTACTCGAGCCGGGCGAAGCCATCGGCGAGATTCTCCGTGCGACGGGGCAGCGCGGCGTGGATTGCGCGATTGACTGCGCCGCCGGAGAAGAAACCACCAGCCAGGCAGCGCAAATCACGCGCAATGCAGGCCGCGTGGTGCTGACCGGAATTCCTACCAGAACGATCGTGCAGGTGGATGCGTCGGCGATGAGGCGCAGGGAGCTGACGCTCTTCAACGTGCGCCGGTCGAACCACGAGACGGAAGAGGCTCTGGAGCTGCTGGGCGCGCACGCCGCGTGGTTTGCGCCGTTGCTTACGCACACGCGACAGATCGAACGCATTGATGAGGCGTTCCAGATCGCCAGCCAATACCGCGACGGCGTTGGAAAGATGATCGTGAGGCCGTAGTTTCCTGTCTCTGAGATTCGCATCAAAACGACCTGTCGTCCTGAGCAACGGGTTGACATTCAATGCTTGTCTGGGCGAGCTGAAGGCCGTTGAGGAGGGTGCCGGCGCGTTTGGGACTGATGCCTGAGGAGGCGAGCGCGTTGAGAATCTCGCCGAGCGCGGCGTGGATGGCGTCGGCATTCTCCAGTTGAGGGAGCTCCAACGGCCGGTCAGCGAAGCATCTGCGGCGCGGCACGACGACGCGCGTGCGAGCGTGGAGGTAGCAGAATTGCGCGCCCCGAAGAGCAGGGGACTGGCACTTGAGCCCATTGGCCTTGATAAAGCGACATTCCCTGTACATATCGGTTCTCCTGACAGCAACTCTGAATCTGCTATACCCCCGCCCCCCTTCCCACGCCATGGTTTGAATACAAAATCCCTATGGGGCGGCGGTTATCCGAATCAATCGCGCGAGATCCAGATGCAAGAGTGGTTAGGTTAGAGTCAACCGCCCCAGAGCCTTCCAGTTGCCATGGTCTCGTCCATTTC
>PLGG01000014.1 GCA_003138515.1 Acidobacteriaceae bacterium
CCCCCCCTACCTGTTTTGTGAAACTGTGAAAATGTGAAACCGTGGAGCCTTTAGAATCAATAGCTTGCGTCCACAGTTTCACAGTTTCACAGTTTCACAGTCTCACAGTTTTGTTTTTGTCCCTCTCTGTTGCAGTTTCGCTTTTTGCCGCTCTTTTTTGAGCTCTCGCGCCAACTCACTGCACGCGAAAATCCGCAGTGGCTCTTCAGCGGCGAAATCGTCGCTGCTTGATCGAGTTTGACCGTCTTCCCATTTCGTCACTTGTGCGAGCTCGACGCTCCTGAGCGGTGTATTTACAGAACGACCTCCGCACAGCGCTCTAAAGGAGAGTGAACGCCACAAGTGAGGTTAGTGATTGCTTTATGATTGGCTGGAACGGGCCTGTAGCTCAACGGTTAGAGCAGGGGACTCATAATCCCTTGGTTGGGGGTTCAAATCCCTCCGGGCCCACCAGCCTTCGCCCGACACGGCGGGTTGGTTACGCAAAGGCCAGGTTCACGTTGTCGATGGCCTCGTCGATCTCCGCGGTGTTTTTGTAGCCAACTGTCACGCAGTCAACGCCTGCGTTCCGGAAAGCGAATCGCATGGCCTGCTGGCGGTCGCCCCGATTGGTGAAGGCGCCTTCTCCGATGAGCTTCATGCTGACTACGCCCATTCCTCCGGCGCGGGCTTGCTGGACGTGCGTGACGACTTCGGGGACGTTGCCAGGGGCGTTCCAATCGTCGTTCTCGTTGTCCATCTTTGTGCCCTTATGATTCACGCGGATCATGGCGATTTCGAGCCATTTGGTGGCGGGCACCTTGCGCAACGCGGTCAGTCCGTGGACCGAGGCGCCGTGGGTCCGGATCGTCTGGCGGTGTTGTGCCTCGAGAATTGCGTCCTGCCAACGCTTGGTGTCGGCCAGCCAGGTGCCAGTTTCCTGGCAATGAAGCAGCATGATGTCGAAGTAATCGGTCTGCGAAGTGCGGCGCAGCTCGTCAAGTTTTTTCAGCGGATCGCCTTCGTCTTCTGTCGTCACTTTGGACATCAATTGATAGCTCTCGCGAGGAAACGGTTTGAGCGCTTCGCCGAGCATCGCCGGTGTCGTATAGGATTCCGAGGTTTCGAAGAAACGGATTCCGCGCTCATAGGCATACGCAACGAGCCTGCTAAACTCCTTTTGCCCAAGCGCAGACTGCACGTGGCCGTTGTTGCTGCCAGTTCCAAAAGCGAGGCGCGTGACTTTCACGCCCGATTTTCCGAGCGTGACTAAACTCGATGCGGTCGCACGGTCGGCATGCAAAGGCAAGCTGCCCATGCTGGCTAAGGCACCGGCAGCAACGCTTGTCTTGAGGAATTCTCGTCTGGAAATCGGCATGATGATTTTGCCCTCCGCCCCTTAAAGAAAGGGGGTTGACCAGTTGGCCGAATGGTAACACAAGCCTGAAGGGCGCGGCCAATGCAAGTGAACTCGCACCTCATGTGTCCGCCGTAGTCCATCTATTCAGATTCTTCTGTGGCGACAGGCTTGGTCTTTGGGCGCATACTCGCGATCGCGGCAACGCTGGCCAGAACAAATAGCCCGCCGGCGATTGTGCGGAGTCCGAGCGGCTCGCCGCCCAGCCAATAGCCCAATATGACGGCGACCACGGGATTGACGTATGCATAGGTTCCCACTTTGGTAGGCGATTCGTGGTGCAGCAGCCAGACGTATGCCGTGAATCCCGCGATAGAGCCGGCGAAGACAAGATAGAGCAACGCGATCCAAGCGGAGCTGGACATGGAAGATAGATGAAGCCCGCGGCCTTCGCCTCGCAAGGCGGCGACTGCAGCCAGCATGATTCCGCCGGCGAGCATCTGCGCGCCGGAGCTCATCACTTTGGAGGATGGAAGCATGAGTTTGCGCGAGAGCGCTGACGCTATCGACCAGCCGATTGCTCCGATTATGAGCGCGATGGCGCCAGCTTTATCGATGGCGCCGCCACCGAGGTTGCCGAGCAGATGAGACGGGCTCATGAGGACTACGACGCCCGCAATTCCTGATAGGAGCGCGAGACCGAGGCGCAGCGTAAGGCGCTGCGTGCGCAGAATCAGAATCTCGGACAATGCCATGAATCCCGGAATGGTGGCAAGAATGACTGCGGCGATGCCGGATGGAACGCGCTGCTCCGCCCAGAAAAGGAGTCCGTAATCGACGACGAAGATGAGAAACGCCAGGAGGAATACGGAAAGCCACTGGCGCGCAGTTGGTCCGCGATCACCGTGTGCGACAGCCCAGAGATAAACGAGCAAACCTGCCGCCAGAAATCGCATTGCGCAGAAGAGGAACGGCGGGAGCTCGCTCACCCCAACGCGGATGGCGTAGAAGGTTGATCCCCAAACGAGATAAATGATCGAGAAAGCGAGGAAAACTTTCCATCGAGCGGGTTTTATCGCGATTTCCATCGCCTCTACCTTTGCAAGGTTCGTGATTTCCTCGGACTCGTTCCCTCTTCATCACCAGCTGTGCAGCCACTCTTCGTCGCGGCCGATGCGGACCGGCACACGAAACAGTTCGCTCAAGCGCGGTTCGGTCAGCAGCTCCTCGCGCGGGCCGTCAGCCACGATGCGGCCACCGCGCATGAGAATGATGCGCTCGATCTCCGGCAGGATATCGCCCAGATGGTGAGTGACCATCACCAGGCCCGTACCTTCGCGAGCGAGTTGGCGCAGCGTCTCGCGCAGCTCACGCTGGGCGGCCAGGTCGAGCGCGTTGGAGGGCTCGTCGAGCAACAATTGTTGCGGGCGGTGCACAAGCGCGCGAGCAATGAGGATGCGGCGCTTCTCCCCGGCTGACATGGCGCCGACGAGTTGCGCGGATAGATGCGTTGCCTCCATGCGTTCGAGAGCCTCACGCGCCCGCTCGCGCATTTCATCGGTCACGTGCAGATTGGGCCACAGCGTAGAAGCCGAAAAGAAACCCGCGATTACCGCGTCGAGGCCGGACGTGACGGCCGTTCGCCCGCCCGGCAGGTCGGCCCCCATGGGCGCTGCTGTGACTACGCCGAAGTGGCGGCGCAGCTCGGTCAGATCCCAGCGCTCGCGGCCGAAGATGCGGACGAGCATCCCTGGTTGAAAAATTGGATAGAGCTGGCAGGTCATCGCCAGAATCAGCGTAGATTTGCCGCAGCCGTTCGGTCCGAGGATTGCCACGTGCTCGCCCGCACGAATGCTGAGGTTGACGTCGTGCAGGACCACGCGGTCGCCGCGGGCAACGTTGACCGCATGCATTTCAAGAAAGGTTTGAGAATTGATTTCGTCTTTACCCATGTGCCGACGCCTGTGCGCCCCTCACCTGCTAGATTAAATGGGCTGGATTAAATGGGGCTGGCCGCATGAGCGATCTCTCGAGCAGCGCAATTCCAAGAGGATTCCGATTTGGCGCGGTGAAGGCCGGTCTGAAGGCCAGCGGACGGCCTGACTTCGCCCTCATTGTGGCGGATGCGCCGGCCAGCGCGGCTGCCGCATTCACATCGAACCGTGTGATCGCCGCGCCGCTGATTGTCGACAAGGAACATTTGAGCGCCACCGGCGGACTGGTTCGCGCGGTAGCTATCAACGCGGGCAATGCCAACTGCGCAGCGGGCGAGGCCGGACTGCGCGCCGCCCGTGCGACGTGCGCTGCTGTTGCGCGAACTTTCGGGTGCCGCGCGGAAGAGGTTTTTCCGTCGTCGACGGGGATCATCGGCGTGCCGCTGCCGGCAGAGAAGCTGATCGCTGCGCTGCCGGAGCTGGCGGCGAATCTCGGCAGCGAGGTAAGTGACTTTTCCGAAGCGGCTCATGCGATTCTGACCACGGACCTGGTCGAGAAGATGGCTTTCGCGCGTCTCGAATTGAAGGGCAGCGACGGAGCCGCGCGCGAGGTGCGCATTGGGGCCTTCGGCAAAGGCTCGGGCATGATCCATCCGCAGCTTGTGCCGCACGCGGCAATACACGCGGCAAAACGCGCGGCAAAACACGCAACAATGCTGGTGTACGTGCTGACCGACGCGGCGATCGAGCCTGCCGTTCTTGACGGCTACCTTCGCGCGGCGGTCGAGGTCAGCTTCAACCGCATCTCGGTCGACGGCGATACATCGACGAACGACACGGTGCTGCTGCTCGCGTCCGGCGCCAGCGGCGTGGAGATCGGCGCGGGCCACGCAGCCTTTGCGGCCGCCCTCACTGAGGTGTGCACTTCGCTTGCGCGGCAGGTGGTCGCCGACGGAGAAGGCGCGACGCATGTGGTGGAGTTGCTCGTCAACGGCGCCGCCAGCGATGCCGACGCTCTGCGCGTGGCCAAAGCCATCGCTCACTCGCCGCTGGTGAAGACGGCGTGGGCGGGTTGCGATCCGAACTGGGGCCGGCTGGCGGCAGCGATCGGCTACTCCGGCGCACAGATCGATCCGGCTCGCATCGACATTCGCTTCGGTGAGCTGCAGATTTGCCGCGACGGCGGAAGAGCGGCGGAGTTCGACGAGGCCGCGGCACACGCCTACATCAGCCAGCGCGAGTTCTCGATCTCGATCGAGCTGCACCAAGGCCAGGGTTCGTGCGTGTTCTGGACGACGGACCTGACCGCGCAATATATACATATCAACGCCGATTACTCGACGTAGCGCCGGGAGCAAAAGATCCCTCGACTGCGGCCGCCACGGCGACCTCCGTTCGGAATGACAATACAGCTGAGGCGGGTGTGGCGTTTGTGCCCGGGTTCGGGGCACGATCCGGTTTTCGGAGTGAGCTACTCTCGCGCGAAGGCATCGGCACATTTTGCGTTCTTAACGGTGAAGCGCACGCTCAGTTTTGCGGCGGATGGAATTTGGGCGAGCGACATGCCAGCCGTTCCAAAAGCGCGTTGGGGATCTGATCGAGCGGGAGTACCCGGTCGACGGCATTGAGCAGAATGGCTTCTCGCGGCATTCCGAAAACGACAGATGTCGACTCGTCCTGCGCGATGGTGAAAGCAGCGGCCTGCCTCATTTCGAGCATGCCCTTTGCCCCATCTGCACCCATCCCGGTGAGCAATACGCCGAGAGCGTTCTTTTCCAAGGTTCGGGCGCAAGAGGAAAACAGGACATCGACGGAGGGCAGATGGAGATTCACGGGTTCGCCCCTGTAGACGTGAACGGCATATTCACTTCTTCTGCGAACTACGGCCATGTGGTGTCCCCCCGGGGCCAGCAGCGCGCGTCCGGCGAGAACGCGGTCGCCGTCCTTTGCCTCTTTGACGCGAATCCTGCAGAGGGAGTCGAGGCGCGCGGCAAACTGGCCCGTAAAAGCCTCGGGCATGTGCTGCACGATGACGATTCCCGGAAAGTCGGCTGGGAGCGGTGTCAACAGTTCTTTGAGGGCCTCGGTTCCGCCGGTTGAAGCGCCGATGGCGACAACTTTGCCCGTCCCCGTGAATCGGCAGGTCTTTTCCATCAACGGAGCGTGCGTCTTTTCGGAAACGGCGGCACGTCGCACCCCGGCTTTGGCCGCCGCCTTGACCATTGCGACGATCTCTTCAGCTTGCTCGATGGTGCCGCTCGTAATGTCCACTTTGGGCTTGGAAACATAGTCAATAGCGCCCAAGCTAAGGGCGCGCAACGTTGTGGTCGCGCCGCTTGAGGTAAATGACGAAATCATGACGACCGGCATGGGATGGCCACGCATGAGCTTCTCCAGAAACGTCAGCCCATCCATGCGCGGCATCTCGATGTCCAGGGTGAGCACGTCCGGATTCAGCGACTTGATCTTTTCTCTGGCAACATAAGGGTCGGAGGCCGTTCCCACGACTTCAATTTCGGGGTCGGAAGCAAGGATTTGCGTGAGCAGTTGGCGCATCAGCGCCGAGTCGTCTACGATGAGCACCTTCGACCGAGTCGCCATACTCTTGCTGCCTCATTCGAGCCGAGCGGACGGAGCGCGCCCACTTGGAGGCCTGCCTATCCAGTCCGTTTGAACACTGTTAATACAGCCTAATCTCACCGGCGAAGGCTCCATCGGCCGCAGGCGGCTTCCACTGGGAGCGTTCGGCGCCGATGATCCTGGGCAGGGTCGATCCATCGACTGTATGCACCGTAGCCTTGCCCGTATCCGTTCGAAAGTACAGGTGGACTGCGTGATTCCCTCCGAGCCGCTCGGCGACAAGAGGTATTCTCTCGGTAACGAGAAACTGGCGCACCCATCTTGCATTCTCATCTCCGATGGAGAGCATCTTAATCCGATGGAGCACATTGGCGCCGCCGAACGCCTTGGCAATGAATCTTCTTCGATCTGCTCCGAGCTTCATGAGCTCATTGATGAGCAGCTCCATCGCATGGATGCCGCATCTCGAGTTTCTGTCGCCGGCGTTGCACTTGGGCAAGAGGATATGATTCATGCCGCCGGCGCGCAGTACCGGATCGTACAGGCAGACGGCAACGCAGGAACCCAGCAAGGTGTCCAGAACGACAGGCGACCGGCTCGCCGCGACTTCACCGATGTAGAGGCTTATCCGATTCCTGCGTCGCGGGTGAGCTCTGCCCGCAGCCGGCGTCCGCGGCGTCTCGGCTCCAGGTAGATCGTTCTGGACCCGCAGATTACGGACAACTGCGCAATGAAGCACCGGGCGAGGGTTCGAGTTAGCCAGTAGGTTCATCGTTCCGCATCCCGCAATCGATACATAGTGCGATGCAAAGGTTCCAGGATGCCATGCAACCAGGAGATATGTTCTGCATTGCCGAGAAAGAGATAGCCCCGCGGCTTGAGATAGCCCACTATTCTGCGGAGGAAACGATCCTGGGTATCGTGATTGAAGTAGATGAGGGCATTGCGGAAAAAGATGACATCGAAGAGGCCCTGGAGCGGCCATTGGACGTCGTTCAGATTAATGCGTCTGAATTCCACGAGCCCGGTGACAACCGGCTTTACTTTCACTTGCCCCAACATGCCATCTTTGCCGCGGAGGAAGTATTTCCTTATGAGTGGCGTTGCAGCGCCAGCCAGCGAATCCACGCTATAGATTGCGCGCTGGGCGGTTTCCAGGACCTTGGTGTCGATGTCGGATGCGACGACTTCAATCTTCCAAGGGACGGGGGGAGGGGGGAAAGCTGAAAGGTCGGCGGGCGCGGGTCTATTGCATACAGGCGTGCGTACAGGCGCGGGGCGATTGGCGCTGCCATGCGGGTGCAGCGCCTCAAGCAGTGTAATGACGATCGAATAAGCTTCCTCGCCGGTGGACGAAGCAGCGCTCCAGACCCGGATCGTCCCGGAGCCCCCGCGTTGACGCGCGGACCGAATCGCCGGTACGACGGTGTTGGCCAGAAAATCGAAGTGATGCCGCTCGCGAAAGAACGATGTTTTGTTTGTCGTCACGCAATTGATCAGTTCGCGGATTTCCTCGCCGTTGTCCTGGACATTCTGGACGAACGAATAATAGTCGGCAAAACTCGTCAGGCCGTGGTGACGCAGCCTGCGCAGGAGGCGTGAAGCCAGCATCACCTGCTTGCCGTCACGCAACCAGATTCCCGTGCGCTTGTGAATCAGGGAGCGGAACAGCGTGAATTCATTCAGCTCCATCGGGAAGAACGAGTTATGGACTGCGGACGCCGGCAAATCGGTCCTCCTCTTCAATGGCTCGCTTTATGCGTGAGGTGCTACGCAGCGATGGATTGCGGCAGCGCTTCCGCACAGTCGGAAAGCAGCTCTTCGAGGTCCAATGCCACGGTGAGGTGTTCCCGCGACTCGAAGACGCCATTCATGAATCGCGTATCGGCAGTCGCGCCGAAGTCGGGCGCTTGGCGCATGGCGTCGTGCGCGACCATCAAGACGTCGCAGACGGAATCCACCAGCAGTCCTACGGTTTTGCCGCCTATCGCAGCGATCACGATGACGGTGAACTTGTTGTATTCGACCGCCGGAAGGTGGAATCTCATGCGCAGATCGATGACCGGCAGAATGGTTCCCCGCAGGTTCATCACGCCGCGAACATGCGGGGGAACGTTGGGAATCGGTGTAATTGGCGCATAGCCGCGAATCTCCCTGATTTTGCAAATCTCCAGCCCATATTCCTGGTCGTTGAGCAGGAAGGTGAGAAACTGCCGCGATTCCTGAACGCTGTTTTCGGCCAATGCTCTCATTGCCGTTCCTTTCCGAATTCGCTTTGCCGCGGTCCGGGACTCGATCGCAGCGGATGCGAACTTCTCCTTCGACTGCGCGTCGCCGTGCTAGAACTCCTCGAAACTGGCGTCGTTATCTCTGGTTCTGTCGCGACCCGCTGCCGCTAACGCCGGTTGCCTCCCGGCTGAGCTGCCGCCACCCCAGGCTTGCGGCGCCGGTTTTACCGATGCGGCGCTTCCAGCTGGATGGGCAGAACGCCGCGCCGTTAGGCCCGCCTGCGGTGTTGTGTCGGCGTGCGGCGCGGAATGCATGAGACTCGCCCTGGTGGAATGCACCAGCGTTGCGCCCACGGAAGGAAGAGGATTCTCGTCGTGTGTCTGGGGGACCTCCCTTTCCCGCGCATTTCTTCTGCCTTGGCCGAGTGTGAAGATGTGTACCAACTGCATGAGATGCGAAGCCTGCTCGGAGAGCGATTGCGCCGTTGCAGAGAGCTCTTCGGTTTGCGCGGAGTTGGCTTGCGTAACCTGGTCCATTTGCGTCATCGCACCATTCACCTGCTCGATGCCGGCGCTTTGCTCTCCACTGGCCGCCGCGATTTCGCCCACGATATCGGTCACCCGTCTCACCGATCCGACGATGCCCTGCAGCGTCTCGCCCGAACGGTTCACCAGCCCCGAGCCGGCTTCCACCTTGCGCAAGGAATCCTGAATGAGGCCCTTGATCTCCTTGGCCGCAACGGCGCTCCGCTGCGCCAGGCTCCGGACCTCGGACGCCACCACGGCAAAGCCGCGGCCTTCATCTCCCGCGCGTGCCGCCTCTACCGTGGCATTCACTGCCAGGAGGTTGGTCTGGAAGGCGATTTCATCAATCGTAGATATGATGTCGGAAATTCTGGCCGAAGCCGCATTGATCTCCGACATTGCGGTGATAGCGATGGAGACGACGTCCTGTCCTTGCAAGGCGGAGTCCTTGGAGCAATCCGCAAGATGGCTGGCCTGGGTGGCGTTGTCGGCGCTATGCCGCACCGCGACGGTAATCTGCTCTAGGCTGGCCGCAGTCTGCTCTAGGCTGGCCGCCTGTTCCTGGGCGCCGGCGGCGATCGATTCTGCCGCGGCCGCAAGCTGCTGCGAAGAGCAGCTCACATGGGCGGCGCTGTCGGCAACCTCCTGCATGGCGGCATTCAGCTTTTCCACGGCCCGGTTCAGCGCCTGAGCCATCCTTCCGACTTCATCTTTGCTGTCCGCATCGAGCGAGACGGTGAGGTCGCCGTCGGCAACTCTCTCGAGCACTGCTACGGCCCGCCCCATGGGCGAGGAGAACCCACGGGCGATGACAATGCTCAGGATCAATCCCAGCAGCAAGGAGACGATCGACGCGCTGAGCATCAGGAATCGCGCAGCGCGATAGGCCTTTTCGTTCGACTCGAATTGCGACTCCGCATGATCGGTCTTGAGAGTTCTGGCCACGTTACTGGCATCGAGAATGACGGCGCGGTATCGAACACAGGTCGCCGCCGCCGCATCCACCGCCGCCAGTTCTTTGGCCTTGAGCGCGCGAAACAGGTCAGCCTGCGCACGCTCATAGTCCGGCAGTGCATTGCGAATAATGGAAAGCTGTTCCAGCCCCTTATCGGTGACAAAGAGTTTGCCGGCGGCATCGAGATCGGCGTGGAGTTTGGCCATACTTGCCTGCTCGTCCTTTTCCGAAGCCGCGACGGCGGCAGGGTCGGAGACACGCGCCCACGCGTTGAGATCGTCGCCCCTGATCGTGGTGACATCGATTGTGATCGCGTCCGCGTGGGCCGCGCCGACCATGTCCACGTGGTAGAGAGAATCGACACGGCTGTTAGCGTCGCTCAGATTACCGATTGCCAGATAGCTGATGCCAAGGGTGACAAGCAACCCGAGACCGAAGGCGCTCATCAGGCGAGGCATGGCATTGAGATTCTTAAACCAGTTCATGTGCCGATCCTCCTGTTTCCCGGTTTACGGACGAATTTGCCCTGACAGAATGGGCCGGAGCCACAACCTGTTGTGAGAACTTGCAGGGAACCTGAAGCGAGAACAGATCCAGCGCGCCAATCCCGGTGACATCGACGATGGGAGCGACACGGCCATCGCCCAGGATGGTTGCGCCCATCAAGCCATCCACCTTGCGCAAATGCCGTTCCAGGCTCTTAATGACGACCTGCTGCTGCCCCAGAAGCTCATCGATCACAAGGCCAACCTTGCGGCGGCTGGTTCCAACGATAACCGCCAGTCTGCGATTGCCGTCCTGCACCCCGGTTTGTTTCGCGCCAGCAGACTCCTGCGTCAACCCCAGGAACCTGGACAAGCGCAGCAGAGGAACCGGCTCTTCGCGGACAAGCACCACGTCGCCCAGTTCGGCGACGCGCACAACTTGTTGGTCGCGCAAAGGCACGGTCTCGATCACCGACAGGAGCGGCAGTACAAGCGTGCGGTCACCGACGCGCACCAGCAACCCATCCAGAATAGCTAGCGTCAGCGGCAGCTCAATCGACACCGTGGAACCGCGCCCTTGTTCAGTGGCCAACATGACCGTGCCATTCAATTGCTGGACGCTCCGTCCGACCACGTCCATTCCCACGCCGCGCCCGGAGAGATCGCTGATTTCTTCCCTGGTTGAAAAGCCGGGCGTGAAGATCAACATCCGCAGTTGTTCGGCGCTCAACTGGGAATCGGGACCGATCAGGCCGCGCTCGACGGCATTGCGGCGCACGGAATCCGTATCGATTCCGGCTCCATCATCGGATATTTCGATCACAATTCTGCCCGAGCGGTGGAAGGCGCTGAGCGCAATCACGCCCTCTTCGGGCTTACCCGCCGCCTTGCGCACATCCGCGGATTCGATGCCATGGTCGGCGGCATTGCGAATCAGGTGAGTCAGCGGATCGCCGAGCATTTCGAGCATACTTTTGTCGATCTCCGTCTCTTCTCCGTTCATCTCCAGGCGAATACGCTTGCCGGTAGCCCGAGCGAGGTCGTAGACGGTGCGCGTGTACCTTTGGAAGAGCGTTCCGATCGGCAACATGCGAATTCCCATCACCTGTTCCTGCAACTCACGGGTGTTGCGCTCCATTGCCTCTACCGCCTCGCGCAGCTTGGGCAGGCAAGCCGGTTCGAAGTTCGCGACCATCTGCGCCGTCATCACGTGCGCGATCACCAATTCGCCGACGAGATCGATCAGACGGTCGACCTTGCCAGTGGCTACGCGGATGGAACTCGACTCTGGACCGGGGACAGGCTTCTTTGAAGGCGGTTGCGAGAGAACGCCGGCTGATTCGCCGTCCGCAGCCTGTGCGCTCCCAGGGCTCGAGGGGGCAGCCGTGGTCTTTGCCGGCTCCGGCTCCCGCGCATCGACAGTCTGGGGTGCTCCATCGAGGCCGTGGATGCGGACCTCGGCCAGATGCTCGACAAATTCGAAGACTTCCCGCAACTCTATCTGCTCGGATACGCTCGCCAACTCGACCGTCCAACTCAGGTAGCACTTCGATGGATCCAGGTCAGCCAGGGGAGGCAATTCATCGTCGTGCAAATGGCAACAACTTACGGTTCCCATCGCGGCAAGGTTTCGCAAAAGCACGATGGGATTTGTGCCGCTCGAAAACATCTCCCTGTCCGGGCGAAATTCCACTTTGTACAGGCTGACGTTCTGTTTTTTGGGGGCTGTGCGATGCTTTGGCGGCGGTGAATCATCGGGATCGGGCTCTGTTTGGACCGCGTGCCCGGGCATCAACGCCCTGATGCGCGCATCTAGCTCCAGCGCGGCGGCGGGCATGGCCGCATCAGCACCGGTGTAGAGCAAATCCCGCAGTACGTCCACGGACTGAAGCAGAACGCCGATCACCTCGTCCGTAGCCCGAATCTCCATGGACCGAAGCCGGTCGAGAAGATTCTCGAGCGAGTGCGCAATCTGGACGAGGCTCCCCATTCCGAACGAGCCGGCTCCGCCCTTAATGGAATGCGCGGAGCGGAAGATGCTGTTGAGCAATTCAGCGTCATCGGGAGCCGACCGGAGGCGAAGAAGGCCGGTTTCCATCGAATCGATATGATCCGCACTTTCCTGGACAAATGTTTGGCGAAATTGGATCAGGCCGGTCTTCATGGCGTTATGGCAGCACTTTGGCCAGGGTCTGCAGGAGCTTCCTGGAATCGACCGGCTTGACAATCCAACCCGTAGCGCCGGCCGCCCTCCCCTCCTTTTCCTGTTTTGTCCCGAGCGCTTCCGTGGTCAGCATCAGAATCGGCTTGCTCTTCATGGCCGTCTGTTTGCGCAGGGCTCGGATCAAGGCGACGCCGTCCATCTCCGGCATATTCAGGTCGGTAAGAACCAAGTCGACCGTCGCCGTCGCGAGCTTGTCCAGCGCGTCGCATCCGTTCTCGGCTTCAATGACCTCATAGCCACCGCGCCGCAAAGCGAAGCCGATCATCTGCCGGATGGAAACCGAATCGTCGACAATCAATACCTTTCGCAAATTGCTACCCCTTTGGAAGATCTCGCGCAATGGTCTTTCCTTTGCGACCAAATTCAGGCCAACGTCTCCATCTGCGGATTCCGCTTGTTGGATCCCAGCGGTGTCCCGCAGTTCACGCACGGTGGAGCCGCTCCATTTTCTATCGGCAGCGATCTCAAAAAGAGTCAGACCGGGGAAGAGATTCTTGCGCGAAAACCGCCGGCGCGCCCCGCTTCGATGTGCGCTTTCAGGCCAGGATCGGGTTCACTTCTGCGATTTGCTTCATTTGTTGCAGTGCGCCACGAATTGTTTGTGAATCCTAATCATTTGCCGAATCGCTCCAACGGCTGGATCGTTTCGGCGGCCAGAGGCGACGAATCGCGGGACTTCCCGCTCTTCCATTCATCCATGGAAGAAACGGCCATCCACTCCGGCAAATTCAAACCACTGCTGTAGCCGCGGCGAAGCCTTCACAAGCAGGAGATTGTGCCCGCGGGTTTTCAGCGCCGCGTGGAGCGCTAGGAGAAACTGCAGCGAGCCGGCATCAAGATGATCGACCCGATCGAGATTGAGGGTCACGTTCTTCTGTTGCGACATGGCAGCGATTGCGGCTTCACGCAGTTCTTCGGCGGGCAACCAATCGCCGGCGCGCCCGACCTTGATGATTTGTTGGTCGGGGTTCAGCTCAGCTTGCGGCCGGGTGGACCGCTTGCGATGCACATTCGCGCTTCGAACGTGGCGATTGGAGCGATCGTCGGTCATCCCCGCAACCTCTCGATTGCAGGCTGGACCTGGCGAAGAAACGCGAGATCGGGAAGATCTCGAAACAGAGACACCAAGCCGCCCGGTCACAGCCGCAGTCGGAGCCTTCATCGGCCAGAACCGCATTTTCGATCAGTTGCACCGACTTGGCCGCCGCGTGGACCGTTGATGAAGCATCCTGATTTGAAGCACCAGGACGAATTCATTCCAAACTGAAAAGAAAGCAAATAAGGAGGGAGATGTCATGAGGCGAGCATTGTTTAGTCGCTTTTGATGCCGCCCAGAGGATCTCGATCGACAAGGAGTGTGCTCCCGCATCCAGAGATGGGTTTGGATTCGGGATCGCAATTCTCGAGGGACGTGCTACTTTGCGCGGGGATGGGTGCGGTCGTAGACCGCGGTCAATTGCGCGGTTGTGAGCTGGGTGTAGCGCTGCGTGGTGGAGAGGCGCTCGTGGCCGAGCAGTTCCTGAATGGCGCGCAGGTCGGCGCCCTCTTCGAGGAGGTGGGTTCCGAAGGCGTGGCGCAGGGTGTGCGGGTGAACATCAGACGGCAGGCCGCGCAGAATGGCGATGTGCTTGACGATGCGGCCCACGCTGCGCGTCGTGAGGCGAGCCTGGCCGCCTTTCTTGAGGCCGCGCAGTTGCAGATTCAGAAAGAGCGCCGGCGTGTTGAACGGCTTTTGTCTATCGTCCGCCTTAAGGGATTGTTGTCCATCGTCCGCTGCAAGGAGTGTGGAGCGCTCGGCGATGTAGCCTCGAAGCGCTTCGGCGGCAGTGTCGCCCAACGGGACGTAGCGCTGCTTTTGCCCTTTGCCGCGCACGAGGATGGCCTCGTTGGCCCAGTGAATGTCGTCGAGATCGAGGGCCGTGAGCTCGGCGTTGCGGATGCCGCAGCCGTAGAGCATTTCCAGAATTGCACGGTCGCGAGCGGGCCAGCTTGCGGCGTCGTCAAGCGCGGAATCGACCACGCGATTCAACTGCTCGATGGACGGCACGCGGGGCAGATGCTTGGGCAGGCGAGGCGTGGACACGAGCGAGGCGGCGTTCTGCTCGATGTGGTGGTTGCGGGCCAGCCATTTGAACCAACTGCGGATGGAGGCGAGCGCGCGGGCCGCGGAAGCCTTGGAGAGGCCGCGGTCGTAGAGAGTGCCGAGGTAAGAACGGATGTGCGTGTGCTCAATGCGGGCGACGATCAGGCGCGGATGGTGGCGGACGAGCCAGGCAGCGAAACCGTGCAGCTCGCGCCGGTAGGCACGGAGAGTGTGAGCCGATGCGCCGCGCTCGGCGAAGAGGACGTGCAGGTAAGCGTCGACTAAGTCGAGGATTTTTTGGGCCGCGATTTTAGGGGCGTCGATTTTGGAGGCGGCAGGTGAGGGGGCGGCAGGAGAGGAAACGGACGGAGAGGTAGAGACTGGCGAGGCGGAGACGCGGGATGAAGCGACAGGTGGAGCAGCGGCGGCGGTCATGGGGTTTTCTCGCCGGAGGCCGGCTGCGCGATTCCAGGCTCGACCAGACGCGGGCCGGAGAGTGCGGGCGCGGCATCGGGAGCGGAGTCGACGATTCGCCGCGCTCCGCGCGGATGATGCATGCGATGCACGGCCTTAAGGCGGCCGAGCGCAAGGTGCGTATAGACCTGCGTGGTGGAGATGTCGGCGTGGCCGAGCATCATTTGTACGCTGCGCAGGTCGGCGCCGTGCTCGACCATGTGCGTGGCGCAACTGTGACGCAATCCATGGGGGCTTGTGGAGCGGTTGTATCGCTTGACGAGGCTCCAGATCCATTGCCGGGTGAGCGGCATGCCGCGCAGAGAGAGGAAGAGGCGCGAACGATCCTGCGCAGTGGGCCTTTTCTTGCGAACCGTGCTGATGCGGTCGAGGTGCGGGCGCCCTTCGCGGAGATACTGCTCAATCGCCTGCACGGCCGAGCGGCCAAGGGGCACAATGCGTTCCTTGTCGCCTTTGCCGCGAACCTGTACGCGGCCGGCATCGAGGCCGAGATCGCTGACGGAAAGTGACGTGACCTCGGAGACGCGCAGGCCGCCGGCGTAGAGAAGCTCGAGAATGGCGCGGTCGCGCAGGGCGGTGGCCTTGGCCTGCGGATGCGAAGCAGCCATTGCAGCGCGTTCGAGCATCTCCGTGACTTCGGGCTCGGCGAGGGATTTGGGCAGTACCTTCCAGGCCTTGGGCGATTCGATGTTGACGGTCGGGTCGTGATGAATGCGGTGATCGAGAAGAAGCCATTTATAAAAGCCGCGCAGACAGCTCAGTTTGCGCGCCGAGGAGCGGGAATCGATGTTGTGTTTGCGGAGATGATCGAGAAACGCGGAGACGTCGGCCTCGACGGCGGAAACGAGGACGGCGTTGCGGTCTTCAAGCAACTCGGCAAAGATGCGCAAATCGCTGAGGTAGGCCTCGCAGGTGAGCGGGCGAAGTCCTTTTTCCACGCGAAGATACGCGGCAAAATCGTTTAAGAGAGCGAGATTGTTTCGAGCGTTCACAGATTCAATTATGGGCGCGCCGAAGGAGCGCATGGGCAGGCGGACGGCCTGCCGAACCTTGTTCGTCACGTTACTGAAGCACAGGCTTTTAGTTTTGGGCAATCGGGATGACCTGACCAATGTGGCAATGGAGGAAAGAGAGCGTGGGCAGCCGAGGTAATGGAGGAGGGGAATTTTGCCGATAGGAGGGATGTGCTGAGGCAGGCAGCTGCGCGAGGGAACCATGGCGAAGAAAGATAAGAAGCACAAGTACGGCGAGGGAAACGGGGCGCTCAGGCCGAATGGGACAATGTGCGCGAATGGGAAGGCAAACGGGAGCGGGAATGGGTGGGCGAACGGGAGTGGTAAGGCCAATGGCGGCGTGGCGCCGCGGCGGCTCGGCAAGGAATGCGACTACGAGCGCGAGCTGCGGCGGCTGCAAGTGGAGCTGGTGAAGCTGCAGGAGTGGATCCGGCACGAGGGGCTGCGCGTGGTGGTTCTGTTTGAGGGCCGCGACGCGGCCGGCAAGGGCGGCGCCATCAAGCGCATCACCGAGTCGCTGAACCCGCGTGCCTGCCGGATTGCGGCGCTGGCCACGCCAACGGAACGCGAGAAGTCGCAATGGTACTTTCAGCGCTACGTGGCCCATTTGCCGGCGGCGGGCGAGATGGTTCTGTTCGACCGGAGCTGGTACAACCGCGCAGGCGTGGAGCACGTGATGGGGTTCTGCACGGAGAGAGAGTACCTGGAATTCATGCAGAGCTGCCCGGAGTTCGAGCGCATGCTGGTGCGATCGGGGATCGTGCTGATCAAGTATTGGTTCAGCGTGAGCGACGAGGAGCAGGAGCGGCGGTTCCAGGACCGCATGGGCAAGCCCACGAAGCGATGGAAGCTGAGCCCGATGGACCTGGAGTCGCGCAAGCACTGGGCGGATTATTCGCGGGCGAAGGACGAGATGTTCGCGGTGACCGACACCAAGCAGGTTCCGTGGTTCGTGGTGAACGCCGAGAACAAGAAATCGGCGCGGCTGAACGTGATCCGGCATTTGCTGTCGATGATTCCTTACCGCGACATGACGCCGGAGCCATTGAAGCTGCCGCGGATTGTGAAGTCGAAGTACGTGCGGCCGCCGATTCACGAGCAGAACTTTATCCCGGCGGTGTACGTGTAGGACAGGGAACAGGGAACAGGGAACCAAGAAGACAGGGCCGAGGGAACGAGGGAGCGGGCTGGTTTATTGTGGTTTGGAGCCCATGAAGCAGACGCTTACACGCCTCGCGCTCACGCTGCCCGTTGTCTGGCTGGTGGTGTCGCTGGTTTTTCTGCTGATTCATTTGGTTCCAGGCGACCCCATTCAGATGATGCTTGGCGAGGGGGCGTCGCCTGTGGACGTCGCGGCGCTCAGGCACCAGTACGGGTTCGACCGGACGCTGGGACTGCTGACGGTGAGCGCGATTTCGAATCGCGATTATGCGCTGGTGCAGGGGTGTTTGTTGTAGATTGGGCTGACGTATGTGTTGGTGAATTTTTTTACGGATGTGGTGTACCGGTGGATGATTCCGAGGATGCGGGGGTAGGGTGCGGAAACAAGACGAGTTATATTACTGATTGCAGGTAGGATAAATAAATTAGTTAAATTAACAAGAATGTCGTTAATATCATTAACTTTGCTATAATGACCCCCATGGATCGACGGAAGAACCCCTATGCCCCCGGGGCCGGTTTGCAGCCGCCTGAGTTGGCCGGACGCAACAAACTCCTCGAGGAAGCCATGATCGACATGGACCGCGTGCTGGACGCGCGCCCGACAAAGGGGATGATGATGTTGGGCCTGCGCGGAGTAGGAAAAACGGTTCTGCTGAACCGACTCCATGGAATCGCCGAGGAAAAGGGCTTCCGAACGGCCAACGTAGAGGCGCCGGAAGGCGGAATGCTTCCTCAACTTCTGGTCCCCGAACTCCGTCAGGTTCTTTATTCCCTTGATCTCAAAGCCTCTACCGGGCAGATGGTTCGCCGTGCGGCATCCATTCTGCGCAATTTTGCGGCAGTATTCAAGGTAAAGGTCGGAGACATTGAGATCGGCGTCGGCGAGGCAGCGGGCAAAGCTGACACAGGGAATCTCGAGCAAGATCTGCCCGACCTACTGATCGCTGTATGCGAAGCTGCGAAGGAACGCAACGTTGCGCTGGCCATATTCCTCGACGAAGTGCAGTACCTTTCGTCTGGCGAACTGGCATCGCTGATTGTCGCTTGTCACGAGGTGGCGCAACGAAATCTTCCCATGTTCTTTGCGGGCGCCGGCCTACCTCAGATTGCAGCGCTCGCCGGTAACGCCAAATCCTACGCGGAACGATTATTCAATTACCCGGAAGTCGGCCAGCTCGACCCTTCGGCCGCAAGCGCAGCGCTCCTCCATCCCGCGAAGCGTGAGGGTGTCGAATTGGAGGACGGCGCTGTCCAACAGATTCTGCATCTGACTGAGCGCTATCCTTATTTCATACAAGAATGGGGCTTCCATGTTTGGAACTCTGCGCCAGCGAGCCCGATCAAGCGAATCGATGTTAACGAAGCCACGCCGGGGATCATCGCACACCTGGATGCCAATTTCTTCCGAGTGCGTTTCGATCGTCTAACTCCACTTCAGCAAAAATATCTCCGTGGAATGGCTGAATTAGGGGCCGGTCCATTCCAAACCGGTGAAATTGCCGCCAAGCTGGGTGTTGAACCTGCCTCCGTGGCCACTGTACGCCAGCAATTGATCAATAAAGGCATGGTCTGGAGCCAGCGTCATGGAGAAACTGCCTTTACCGTGCCACTGTTCGATGAGTTCATGAAACGCCAAATGCCTACGCTTGAGAAGTACGTGCCCAAAAAGCGATCTCCGCGAACCAAGGGCAAGAGAGATAAACGGTGAGCGCACAATTTCAGGCTTCAACTCTTGGTGCGCGTCCACGGTCAGCGGCCCCGCCGTTACGGGCGACTCGAAACGGCGGGGCTGCTTGCGTTACCAGCTCCAGGTGTAGCCGATGCCGGTTGTTGTGTACCAGGGGACCATCGGGATTTTGTTGTAGCTCTCCTGAATCCAGATTCCGTTGTGGTCGTTCAAGTGAATGGCAAGGCCGAGCGCCTCGCCGTCGTAGAAGCGGTTTTCGACGTGCGCGTTTCCGGTGAAGCTGGTGAGGCCTGCCTGAATCCAGGTGTAACCGGTGAGGACTTTGGTCTTGGGCAGGTTGAAGTTTTTCATCACGCCCAGCGCCTCAGTGTGCGAGCCGAAGTTGGTGTGGAAGAACCCGTGAGAGCCGGCGTTCTCATAGGTGTAGGCGAAGGTGAGCTCGTCGCCGATGGGGTCTTTGTGAAGGAATTTGAAGGTGTGGCCAATGCCGATGTTCAGGTTGGCGCGGGGAACGAGGCCGGGACGATCGAAGTCCGAGCCGGGCATGATGAAGAAATCGGTGGATGTGCCCGCGTCGGTTGGGGGCGCGGAAGGTGGAGTTGTGGTGGAACTGCCCGCGTCCGCAGGGGGCTGCGCGGGAGGTTGTGTAGTGGTTGTGGCTGGGGCTGTGGTTTGTCCGGCTGTGCTTGTGGTGAGGAAAAGGAGGATCGAGCAAAGCCGCAATCCGCAACAGAGGACTGCGAGGAAGGCCATTTTGTAGGCTCCTGGATCGAGGCGGTCGATGCGATTGAGGATCGATCGGCCGTCTGCGTAACGCGCGCCGAAGCGGCGCGTCCTGAGTGCATTCCAGCATTGCGGATGTAAACGACGCATGAAGAAAGGAGACGCGCTACCGACATGCGGGATGGGGCGAGGGAGTAGCGAGTAGGGAATAGACAGTAGAGAGTAGGGAAGAGGGGACCGGTGAAAGAGCGAAAGGGTGAAAGAGTGAACAGGGACTAAGAGCGGACCACTTCCATTCAGGCGACGGGCAGGTGGATGATTTCGGGTTTCAATTTTCCCTGCGAGCCGATGGTTAGTAAGCCGATTGTGACCGGCAGCTCGAAGCGGCGCGGGCCGCATGAACCGGGGTTGAAGTAGAGCACGCCTTTCCTCGTATGGAAATTCGGGACATGGGTGTGGCCGTGGAGGACGGCGGCGAATTTGGCGGCCGCCGGGTCGAGATGGAGAGTCTTGAGGTCGTGCAGCATATAGATGTAGAGACTGGCGCGGGGAGGGTTCTCGATGAGGGCGACGTCGGTCTCGGGGAGGCGGGCGCAAGGACCATCTATGTCGACGTTTCCGCGAACGGCGGTGACCGGAGCGATTTTGGCGAGATCGTCGAGGATGGAGGCTTTGCCGACGTCGCCGCAGTGCAGGATGCGGTCGATGCCTGAGAAGGCGGGGCCGCGAAGTGCGGAAAGGACTTCGGGCCGGAGCAGTCCGTGGGTGTCGGAGATGATTCCGAGTTTCACGTTTTCAGAATAAGCTGCGCCGGCGGAGGTAGGCTGAGAGAAGGTGCGCACGCAAATTGAGATGAACGAAAACCCGGCAACCAAGCACGCACGAACCCGAACCAACTGGCGGCGCGCGCTGGCTGCCTATACCGAGCCCCGCGTGCTCCAGGTGCTTGCGCTCGGCCTTTCGAGCGGCTTGCCGCTGTTGTTGACGTATTCAACTCTCCAAGTGTGGATGTCGACTGCCGGAGTGCGGCGCGCAACCGTCGGCGCGATAGCCCTGGTGGGCACATCCTATGCATTCAAGTTTGTATGGGCACCCATCTTGGATCGGGTCCCCCCACCGCTGCCTTTGGGGCGGCGGCGCGGCTGGGGAATCACGATCCAGATCCTTCTCATCGGCGCAATTCTTGCTCTGGGATCTTCGGATCCGAAGCATAACCTGCGTCTGATGGCGGCCTTCGCAGTGCTTGTTGCATTTCTTTCGGCGAGCCAGGACATTGTGATCGACGCATGGCGCGTGGAGAGCACGACGGGCGATCAGCTGGCTCCCGGAGCAGCCATGATCCAAGCAGGCTACCGGATTGGCATGCTGGTTTCCGGCGCCGGCGGCCTGTTGATCGCGGCCTACGCCGGATGGTTTGCCGCCTATGCCACTATGGCTGCGCTCGTGGGAGCAGGAGTCGTGGTGTTTTGGCTGGCTCCGGAACCGAAGGTGCCGGCTGAAGCTCCGCAGGCGGCGGATTCGGGCTGGCATGCCGTTCGCCGCGCGATTTCAAGGGCGGTGATTGTTCCGTTTCGCGATTTCATGCGCCGGCCGCTTTGGCCCGTCATCCTCATCGCCATCTTCGGATACAAGCTGGGCGAGGCGATGGCGGGAGTGATGTCGTCGCCTCTCTATATATCGTTGGGATTCTCTCTCCCTGAGATCGCCGCCGCATCGAAAGTGTTCGGATTTTTCTCGATAACGGCCGGAGTGATGCTGGGCGGAGTTGTGACGACGCGGTATGGAATCGTCCGCTCGCTGATCCTTTGTGGGATATTGCAGTCGGCGGGAAACCTATTTTTTGTCCTGCAGGCCGTGGGTGGACATCACATCGGCTACCTAGCTTTATGTGTCACCGCCGAGAACCTCACGGGCGGCATGGCCGGGACCGCGCTGATCACGTATATTTCGAGCCTATGCTCGCCCGGTTTCACGGCGACAGCGACTCAGTACGCATTGCTTTCCTCGATTACATTGCTTGGCCGCACCGTCGTGGCCTCATCAGGGGGATGGTTGTCAGAGAAGATGGGCTGGGCATGGTTCTTCGTGATGACGAGCGTCGTGGGACTGCCGGCACTTCTTCTTTTCCCCTGGATCGCACGGCGTAACGATTTGAACGAGGGAAAGCCCGCTCTCGATAGCGCGGAGGCCGAGCCGGAAGATCCGGTCCCGTCTTAGAAATGCGACCGGCCGGCGCATTTCCACGCGGGATTTCGCGGCCGTTGTCCCCGCAGAAAACAAAAACGTGCGGAGGGCGGGGTCTACAGGCCAGCCTTCCGGAAAAGAATAGAGCGACATGCGCGCGAGCGCCGGGTTTAAGGAAGTATGAAGATCTTTTTGCGCACGTTTCTTCTCGCCGCGCTTGCTGCGCTGGTTGCGGCACAAATCGCGGCCCAGAGTTCGCCGGACGCACGCGGCAACCTGGCGGCGGAGGCGGAAGAGATTCGCGCGATGGCCAACCAGGCGCGGGCGCAGGCAGGAGTGGGTCGCCTGGAGTGGGATCAGTCGCTGGCGACCGCGGCCCTGGCGCACTGCGAGCGCATGGCTGCGGAGGGACCGATTTCGCACCAGTACCGCGGCGAGCCGGACTTGAGCGCACGCGCGGCGCAGGCTGGCGCGCATTTCAGCGTGATTGAGGAGAATGTGGCCATTGGGCCGTCGGCTGATCGGATCCACGAAGAGTGGATGCAGTCGCCGGGGCATCGCGCCAACCTGCTAAGCCCGGATGTGGACCGGGTGGGGATAGCCGTGGTGGCGGCTCGCGGAGTCTTGTACGCGGTCGCCGACTATTCGCGGGCCGTGGAGCAATTGAGCGCCACACAGGTGGAGGCGCGGGTGGCTGCGCTGATTCGCGTGAGCGGCGTGGCGATTTTGCGCGACCCGAGTTTGGCGCGACAGGCGTGCGCAACCGACGAGGGGATGCCGCGCGCGGCTGGCGGCGAGATGCCGCGCTTTGTGATGCGCTGGCAGGCCGCGGATTTGACGCAGTTGCCGCAGGCGCTGGCGGACCGGCTGGCGAGCGGCAATTATCGCCAGGCCGCAGTGGGCAGTTGCCCAGCGCAGGTGGCGCAAGGCGCGTTCTCGGCGTACCGCGTGGCGGTGTTGCTGTATTGAGGGGTGAAAGAGTGAAGAAGTCAAAGAATGAAGGAGTGAAGGAGCGAATCAGGGTTCTGTTGCACTCTTTCCCCGACAGAGCTGCCTTCTCGCGGATTCCCCTGACTGACTACGCAGGCGTGACAGTGCCGATTCCGTTCCGGCGCTCGTTTGGCTGCGGAACGCGGACGGAAGCCATGCCGGCGGCTGTTGCGCCCTGTATACCCATGTCGGTGTCTTCAAAAACGAGGCAGTCTTTGGGCGCGATGTTGAGGCGGGCGGCGGCGGTGAGGAAGGCATCGGGGGCGGGCTTCGAGCGCGCGTAGTCTTCCGAGCCGACAAGGATCGGAAAGCGGTCAAGAAGACCGACAGTCGTGAGCGATTTGACGATCGATTCACGGCTGCTGCCGGAGACGACTGCAAATGGAATGCTGCCTTGCTGGGCGTCGATGTGCTCCAGCACTTCAGGAACTGGCTTGAGCTCGGGGAGAAGCGCGTAGTAGAGGCTCTCCTTGCGCTCTGCCACGGCTTCGACGGACATTTTAAGGTCCCGCATCTTATTCAGGGCCGCGATGATTTCGACGGGTGGCTTGCCGCCCCAGGAGTAGAAGAGGTCTTCGTCGAGGGTGCAGCCCCACTCGCCGAGCGCCTGCTTCCAGGCGATGTAGTGGAGCGGCATGGAGTCGACGATGGTGCCGTCGCAGTCGAAGAGATAGGCGCGGAATGCGCCGGGCGGCAATTGAAGCTTCATTCGTCGAGCGAGCTCCTTGGGTGCGGGTGCGAGATCGAGTGCGGGATCGGCGTCAACGCGCGGCGGCGGGCTCCGCAACAGGCGTTTGTTGCGGTGCGCCGCCTTCGCCGGGCTTGGTCGGCTCCATCTGGAGCGCGTTGTTAAAGCGGTTGAAGTAGTTGAAGAGGCCGATGGCGCAGAGCAGCTCGACAATCTCGCCCTCGGAGTAGAAGCTGCGCAGCTCGGCAAACTGCTCGCCGGTAACGGCGTTGGCATTGCGGGTGACGGTCTCGGCGAGGCGCAGAGCGGCCTTTTCGGCGGCAGTGAAGTCGTCGCGGCGGGACCAGTCGGCGAGGTGCGAAAGCTGATCGTCGGTCCAGCCCAGGTTGCGGGCGAGGATGGTGTGGCTGGCCAGGCAGTAGGGCGTCTCGTTCACCTGGCTGGTGCGGACGATGATCAGCTCTTTCAGTTTGGTTGGAACCGTGCCGGTATTCAGCACCGCGGCGAAATGCGCCTGCATGGTGGCGAAGATCTCGGGCCGATGGGCCATCACGCGGAACATGTTAGGCACGTTGCCCCGCAGGGCAAAAGCCTTGTCAAAGAGGGCGGCGATATCGGGCGCCACTTCGCTGCGGTCAAGGCGGGAAATCCGGGACATTGCGCTTCCTTTCGGTTCTTCCTCATGGTACCGTTCCTGCCCCTTTTTGGTCGCGGTTCCAGAATGGGGACATCGTCCGGCCGGCGGCGCAAGCGCGGCTTAGTCTTTTCCAATTGAAGGATGA